>JBMDXK010000009.1:0-99574 GCA_048594375.1 Methylopilaceae bacterium | reverse complement strand
TGGTGGCCTGCGAACGGCACATTTTATGCGCTTCGATACTCACGTACCCAAAAGTACGCTCCGTTTCGATGCTCTAAAATTCTTGTTCTCGACTCACCAAAACTCCATTCTGAACAGAGTATGTAACCCGACACTTTCCACTGCACCGCAGCGCATTCAGGGGATAAAAGGTGTATGGTAGCCTGCGAACGGCACATTTTATGCGCTTCGATACTCACGTACCCAAAAGTACGCTCCGTTTCGATGCTCTAAAATTCTTATTCTCGACTCACCAAAACTCCATTCTGAACAGAGTGTGTAACCCGACACTTTCCACTGCACCGCAGGAAATTCAGGGGATGGGAAGCCTTTGCTTCCCTCAAAATGACAGTGTGGGGGATGGGTGAAACTGGGGGGCAGCTGAGATACTCGGCAAATGCTCTCCAGCAAAATTTCTCTTGCTGCTTGTTTCCCCCTTTAAAAAACGGGTTTGCCTTGCCTTGGCCATCTGTTCACGGTAAACACGGTGCGAGCCTTTCTCCTTTTCAAGGTTCACTGACTCCATCACAAAGAGCATTGAACGCGTGTTTACCCTTGCCCATTTTTCCGATCCCCACCTTGGCCCGCTGCCGCGTATGCGGTGGTGGCAGTTCATATCCAAGCGGTTCATCGGTTATTCCAATTGGCGGATACGGCGCGTATTGCGCCACAACATGACCAGCCTCACCGCCGTAATGGATGATATGAAAGCGCAAAATGCTGACCATATTGTCTGCACCGGCGATCTGTGCGTTATCGGCCTGAAAGCCGAATTTATTGCCGGTCGCGCCTTTATGGAAGGCATTGGCTCACCCGATCAGGTTTCGCTCATCCCCGGTAATCACGATACCTATGTGGCCTCTACCGCCCGGCACCCCTTGCGCCACTGGCGCGATTACATGACCAGCGATGACGCATGGTATCCCGGCCATCAGGATAGCCACAAACTGCATTTCCCCTATGTGCGGCGCATCGGTAAAATTGCGCTGATCGGGGTTTCTTCCGCTGTACCCACAGGCCCGTTTTTCGCCACCGGCAGAGTAGGGCGCAAACAAAATGCCCGGCTTGCCAAGGCGCTTGAAGAATTGGGAGCACAAGGGTTTTTCCGCGTGGTGCTGATTCACCATCCGCCCAAGCGGGGGCAGCATCGTCTGCGCCGCCTTACCGATACCCACCGCGTGCAGGAAACACTGCTAAAATATGGCGCGGAACTGGTGCTGCATGGGCATAACCACATTTCCGAACAGGAACTGCTGCACCGCCCCCACGCATCCTCCATTCCTATCGTTGGTGTGACATCCGCTTCCGCACCCGCCCATGACCCCAAGGAAGCCGGGGGCTACAACCTTTACCATATTGAAGAAACCCCCAAAGGCTGGCGTTGTCACGCTTCCACGCGCTCGCTCCAGCCCGACCAATCCTTAAAAGAAATCTGGTCTCAGGAATACTTCTATTTTACCCATGATTAAACAGGGTGAGAACATTTGCACTTCATCTTGCACAGCCAATAATCAAGGCCAAATTTGCCGCTGCCATGGGTTAAAAGAATGCCCAACAGCAACAGCCAGTAATAATGCTCGGTTGTGCCGGGATAGACGAAAATTTCAATCACAAGGCTCATCACGAACAGCCCCAATGCGGCAACCGGCGTTAGCAAACCAATGATAAGCAGAATGGGAAGCGAAAGTTCTGCGGTGGTGGCCATGTAGGCCGCGATCTCCGGCGGCAGCAGCGGGACGTTGTATTCTTCTGCAAACAGCAGCACTGTTGTATCCCAGCTTTTGATCTTGGTGAGACCCGACATGAAAAAGACCTTGGCAATCCACAGCCGCGCCGCAAGCAAGGCCACAGACTGAAGCCAGTTCGATGGGGCTGTGAATCTGTTCAACACAGAATATGCGCATTTTATCATGATGAAGGTTCCTTTACGGGTTGCGCAAAAACACCAAGATGCACCGCCTCGGCAAATTCCTGCTGAAATTTCTCAATGGTATCAAAATGTTCGCTGGCAGCGGTCATCGCTTCAGCAAAAGAACAGCCTTGCCTGCTTTGGCGAATAACCGCGGCCATAGCGTGGGAGGCAGGGCGTATCAGCACCGCATGATCCGGCGCCCGCCAGACCATGAGCTGGTGGGGTTCCCATGAAAGATGCAGCGCACCCACTTCCGGTTGCTGATGTGCCTGCCATACTGCAAGCGCTGTGAATGTCTGCTGCACAATATGAACGGCCGGATGAAGCGGTAATATGAAATCAGGCTCACAGGACAGGGCGGTGGTCAGCCCTTCAAAATCGAGCGGCTGTGCGTCATCGGCAAAAGCTGCCTGAAAATAAGCCCATTCAATACCGGCCACATCCACAAGGTAGGGCAGGGAAGCTGCAGGTTCATAGGCGTTCAGGAATTGCGGCAGTGCGGCGCCAAACGTATTGCGGTTTCCCGAATGCTGCCGATGCGCTTCCAGATAATGCCGCGCCATGGCGGTGAAAAAATCATCGCCCACAATTTTAACGATCACCGGATACACATTGGCCAAGACATCTCTCAAGCCCAAAAAAGCGTTGTTGCTGTAGATATGCAGCCGGTCAGCAAAGTTTCTTTCCCGTGACAAATACGGGGCGCTTGTCTGGCTGTTCGCATAAATATCGTTCAGGAAAGCTTGCTGTATCTCACGCAGAGCGGGCATGACGCTCTCCCTTTACGCTGGCGCGCAGCGTATCCGCCTTGGCCGCTTCCGCCACCAGCACATCCAGCGCAGGAAGATCGGTATCCCATTCAATGAGCGTTGGCACATCGCCAAACCGCCGCAGGGCATGGGCATAAAGCGCCCAGACTTCGGGATAAACAGGCTGCCCATGGGTATCGAGATAAATCGTTTCGCCGTTTTCCAGCGCATTGACCTGATAACCCGCCAGATGAAACTGTTTTACGCGGCCATCAGCCTTGATGCCATCAATATAGGCAACAGGATCATACCCCAGATTGTGCGCACTGACTGCAATATTGTTGATATCCAACAACAAACCGCATCCTGTGCGCTCGGAAAGTGCGTTCAGGAACTCTGTCTCTGTATAGTCGGTTTTGGCAAACGCCAGATAGTTGGACGGGTTTTCCACCAAAATTGGCCGACCGATTGTATCCTGAAAGGCGCTCACATGATCGGCAAAGATATCCAGTGCCTCGTTGATGAAGGGCAGGGGTAGCAAATCCGGCACATGGGTATGGCTGTAGGCGCTCCACGTTACATGCTCGGACACAAACACAGGGTTGATCTCATCCACCAGTCTTTTGATCTGATGCAAGTGGTTCTGGTCAAGGCCATCGGCTCGCCCCAGAGAAAGCCCCACCCCATGAAGAGTGACCGGATACAGCGCGGCAATCTGCCGTATTTGCTGCCGCGGCAGACCGCCACCAAAATAATTTTCCGAGTGGGCTTCAAGAAAACCCACCGGCGCCTTGGTGTTCAGAAGCTCCCGCACATGGGGCGACCGCAAGCCGATTCCCGAACGTTCAAACATGGATTGCTGCATGACGGAAACTCCTAAAAAAAATATATAGTGGTTTCAATTAAGAATTTTACATAAAACCACTATAAGTTATTGTTTTTACGCAATTTGCGGACGCAGCCAACGTCCAGCGAAGCTAAAACCGTATACACTTTTGCTGAAATTGCTAAGTTACATTTTTTTGACGACGGTGCCGCCAGTGATCTTGTCGCATGTGCCTTTAGGCAAATAGACCCACTCGTTTTTATCGTTGTCGGTTTTTGCCTGACCGGCACAGCTGTGGCCATTGGCGGCGCAATCGTTTTGTCCGGCTTTTACAATGCCAGCGCATCTTTCATGGCCTTCTTTGGCCTGAACTTCCGGAGTGCTTAAAGCGGCGCCCGCAACAAATGCACCAAGAGCGGCCATGGTCATAAGGGGTTTGGAAAATTGCATGATGAAGTTCCTTACTTGAGGTTAAAGTGACAGATGCCCACGGTGTAAGCTCTGTTCCAAACGGGTAATACGGGACAGAAGAGTGTCTGGTTACAGCCGTGCGATTATTTTTTATTTTTATTTTCAGTGGGGTGGGGATTTTTGTTTTTACGCAATTCCTGATGCAAAGCTCTATACACAGTTGCCTGGATGGCTATAGTGCGGTGGTAATCTTTATTGGTTACATTCTCAACCATAGATTTTTTTATTCAGGATGTAACCATCACGCCATGACACCGTATAACAGCAAGAGATGGCACGAATGGATGTGTGCTGCCCTTGAGGGCGACAAAAATGCTTACCGCCTGCTGCTGAGCGATTTAATGCCATGGCTAACGGCCTACTTTAAAAAGCGCGTCCATCACAATGCCGTAGAGGATCTGGTGCAGGATACGCTGATGACGTTACACGGAAAAAGGCAGACTTTTGACCCGCAATACCCGTTCGGCCCGTGGATTGCCGCCGTGGCGCGTCACCGCTGGATTGATTATATGCGCGCAACCCTCAAATATGTGGAAACCGAACTGTATGATGAATTGCCATCGCAGGACAATGCGCGGGAAACCTGCGCCCGGCATGATGTGCAAATCCTGCTGAAATGCCTCCCGCCGGAGCAGGCAAAGCTTGTAGAAATGGTCAAACTTCAGGAAATGAGCATCGAGGACGTTAGTCAGCAAACTGGGCATAGCCCTTCCAATGTTAAAATCATGGTGCATCGCGGCATGAAAAAGATGAAAGCCGCGGTTGGGGAGTTGCAGGATGAATGATCGCTTCATAGAACAACTGGTTGCTGATCTGGAACCCGCGCCGCGTTTGAAAAACGCCAGACTGTGGATGTACGGTTCGTTCTGCCTGTTCCTGATTGCAGCCATGATTCTGGGCTTCATGGGGTTACGCACCGACTTTGTCCACGCCTTTCAGACCGGTGCCATGTTCTGGAAGCCAGCCATCTTTCTGCTGATCTGGCTGGGCAGCGTGATGCTGATTACCGATATTTCCCGCCCCGCAGGACACTTCAGGAAATGGCACTTTCTTCCTGTGATCTCAGGGATGGCTCTCCTGTTGTGGCAAGGCGTGAGCCAAGGTCTGGAGCATCCCTTGCATGAAAGGATGGAAAGCCTTCGGGACAGTTCAGCCATCGTGTGTCTTGCCACGCTTTTTGTTTGCGGTACCATTGCCATGGTTCTGGGTTGGAAATACTGGTCTGCCAAAACAGCTTCGCACTATCCCGGAATATTGGGCGCACTTTCAGGATTAAGTGCGGGTAGCCTGGCGGCTGCCGCCTATGCGCTGCATTGCGATAAAGATTCCGCACTCTATATCACCGCCTATTACGGAATGCCTTTGCTGGCGCTTTCTCTCTTCGGCTATGGTGCAGGCAAACGCCTCTTACGCTGGTGACAGACTTTTAGAGATAGAGTGAACGCGTGATAAAATAATCATGCTTTCGCTCGAAAAGAAATTTGAATTCAACAGGTTGTAAAGATATATCCGCAATACTGGTCTTTTAAAACGTAACACACAGCGTAGCCAGTCTTTCTTATGAGTAATACACCTGTTTATGATCTGGCAATTATTGGTGGCGGGATCAATGGCACCGCCATTGCCCGTGATGCCGCTGGCCGTGGCTTGAAGGTCTATCTGTGCGAACAGAACGATCTTGCCAGTGCCACATCGTCCGCTTCATCAAAGCTTATTCATGGCGGCTTACGCTACCTTGAACACTATGAATTCCGCCTCGTGCATGAAGCACTGGCCGAACGGGAAATTCTGCTCAGAACGGCTCCCCACATCATTCACCCTCTACGGTTTATCCTGCCCTATCACAAAGGCAACCGGCCTTATCTCATGCTTTGGGCAGGGCTTAAGCTTTATGATGCGCTCGGGTTCGGCTCGTCTTTGCCGCGCTCAGTGCCGCTTTCCCTTACCAAAGAACCCAATGTGCGCGCTCTCATGACGCCGGATATCACCAAGGCGCTCACCTATTACGACGCTTATGTGGATGATTCACGCCTCACCGTTTTGTGCGCACTTGACGCCTATGAACGCGGAGCTGCCATCCATACCCGCACAAAATGCACTCACGCGCAACGCCACGCTGACCACTGGGAATTGCGCACCCACACTTACGGACGCGAAGAAACAGTAAAATCACGGGTGCTGGTCAACGCCGCCGGTGCCCATGTGGATGCTCTCAACCGGATACTGGTTTCCCCCGATGAACCCAACCGCACGCGTCTTGTGCAAGGCAGCCACATCATTGTGCCGCGTCTTTATGAATTCAATGATGCTTTTATCCTGCAAAACAGCGATAACCGCATTGTGTTTCTTATCCCCTTTGAACAAGATTACACCCTGATTGGCACAACCGATATTGAAGTCAGCCACACCCGCACCGAACCACGCATCGGATTTGATGAAAAAAGCTACCTGCTCGAGTCCGTCAACCGCTATCTTGCCCGCCCCCTGATTGATCGCGATATTATCGGCAGCTACAGCGGCATCCGCACACTTTATGACGATAAACACAGCAAGGCACAACACATTACGCGTGATTATGTGCTGCACCTGAATCAGGACAATGGCCTTGCCCCTGTGCTGTCAGTCTATGGCGGCAAAATCACCACCCACCGTATGCTGGCTGAAAAAACACTGGAAAAGCTGCACCCGTTTCTGCGTAAAGGCACACCGTGGACAGCACACGCTTTCTTGCCAGGGGGAGACTTCCCACCCGATGGATATGCAGGCTTATTGGCAGACCTGCAGGCCCGTTATCCTTATCTTGCCAGCACACAACTGGAACGGCTTATCCGCCACTATGGCACCCGAACCCACGTTCTGCTGCATGATGTGAAATGCGCCGATGACATGGGTGAAGATTTAGGATGCGGCTTTACCCATCGGGAGCTTGACTATCTGATGTCCTTTGAATGGGCGCACACCATAAAAGATATTCTCTGGCGCCGCACCAAGCTGGGGTTGCACCTTTCACCGGAATATCTGCCGCGCCTTTACGCACTCATGAGCAATGGTAACCAAAAACGCCGCATCGCGCCCACCCACAACACCGGAAGCTTGCAGCCTATGCTTTATGAATGAAAATACTCATGGCACAAGGCAACACGAGCGCGCAGTGCGCCAGAAATTACGCCTGTGTATGCGCAATTAAAATTTTTAGTGCATAAATATGGTTGCTTATCTCTTTCACATGGTCTATAAGGTAGCATATCGACGATTAATTGTGACTTTGACAAAAGTATTTGTTTCCTGCTTCGCTGAAAAGCAGATGTCAATTTTCCTCCTAAAATCGATTTTCGTTCCCGCACATGGATGCGGGGTTCAATGCAATTCTCGATTTAGAAGGAAATCGTTATGAATTCAGGTATTGTTAAATGGTTCAACTCCACAAAAGGTTTTGGTTTTATCCAGCCTAAAGATGGTAGTAACGATGTTTTTGTCCACATTTCCGCCGTGGAACGCGCTGGTCTTTACAGCCTTGCTGAAGGTCAGGCTGTACAATACGAACTTTCTACAGATAGCCGCTCAGGCAAAAGCTCTGCGGTCAATCTCCAAGTATCATAATAATGTTATCTGTGTAGTGCTGACCACGGATGTACTGGCAGCACCATACAACTGACAACGAAAAAGTGCGTGGATCACGGGCTTTTCGGAAAATGTTTGCTCATTTTGATGTCAGCGGTAAAAGCTGAGAGATTTCATTGTGTTCTGTTGCTTCCATGCGTTTCGTATGTGCGGTTTCCAGTAACACAATTGTCATCGCTTTTCCGCATACACAATTTCTGTTGAGAAAACATTCGTGATAATTCCCATTTATGGGTGCGCCTTAGAGGCGCTGATTATTATATTATGCTGCTTTGGCAGAAAGCCCTTCATTGTTTTATGCTGACCACGGATGTACTGGCAGCATGCAATGATGATGGCAATCAAGGTCGGGTCATTCCCGGCCTTTTTTGTGTTTTGTGCCGAAACCGTTTTTTGGTAAATACATCCTTAAAAACAAAGATATGGAGCATTTCCATCGATTTCGTTCAAATAGGAAATGCTCCAAGTAAAACGTTATCCCTCTCAAAATTTATTAAGGTTAACGCACTGTTATCTTTTCCACGGCATACTAGCGGCAAGGTTACGGTAAAGGAACGGGTTGTTCCTGCATCGCCTTATCTCCTTAGGGGGAAAACGACTACTCTTTCGCAGGCATGACACAATAATCATGCGTTGTTCTATAAGTATTTGTTTTATTTCAGAGTTTTTATCAAAAGGGTCAGCAGTCCTTTTGGAACTCGGCTATAAATTGGCAGGATACCAAACCCGCGATGCCCTTTCAGGCGAAACACACTGCACAGCCGCTGGAATTACCAGCCATTCCCCATGCTGCGCTCAAACATTTGAACGCCGCTTCACGCAAGCGCGAGCCATGGCATGGAGAGCTTGGCGGTGAAAATGTTATTATTTCTCCAGAAGATGCAACCAAACTCTGGCAGGAAGAAGATACTTGGTGCGGCCTTAAATTGCAGATAAACGAAGCGCCGCTTACGGCATTTCTCCCGTTCAGCATTATACACAATCAAGTTCACCAGATTGATGAAACCATTGATCTTGAGCAGCTTGACGCCGATTCATGCGGTTTGCTGGCAGAAGCCGTTTTCGAATCATTCATCCAGTCGCTGGAAAATGAACTCCATGGCAGAATCGTGTGTAACGGGATCATCTTTGCGCCCGACTATCCCGAAGGTGAGCTTTACAGCTTCAGGGTGGAAACAGATTCATGGGGGCGTCAGCCTCTCATTCTTCAACCCGCTCCTGCTTTGGGAAAACAGTTACAGCGCTGGTTGAACGATCTTCCCTTACAACAAAAAAATATAGACGATCTGCCTATCACCATCAGCTTCAGAGCCGGGGTAACTGTTCTCACGGTTGATGATCTTATTCATCTGCGTCCAGGTGATGGCATTATTCTCGATGAAAACAGCGTCAGTCAGAAAACAGTCATTGCTGTGGTTGGTGAAGCTTTCGCGCAAAGCTGCATGGTGACATCCAAAGGATTGGAACTCACTGCACCCCTTCTGACGCCCGCTACAGGCAATTTGAAAGGATGGATTTTTATGAACGATTATGATGAGAGCTATCCCGGCGAACATGCCTCCGATCCCGGCGCTGTTGGCCAGATCAATGTGCGGCTGGTTTTTGAAGTCGGACGGAAAGATATGACGGTCAGTGATTTGCAAGGCATTGATACCGGACACATTTTCGATCTGGGTCGTCCTGTGGGACAAGCCGTTGACATCCTCGCTGGCGGCAGACAAATTGGCGCTGGCGAACTGGTGCGTGTCGGTGAACAGATCGGTGTGCGTGTTGACTGGATTTTAAAGTAAGCCCCCATGGAGCAACTCGCCCCCAATCCCATTGCAATTATGGCTTTTTCCACCGTGATGGGCGCTCTGCCCATCATGGCGGTGACCATGACTTCTTTTCTGAAAATCTCCGTTGTGCTGTTTATCGTGCGGAACGCTCTGGGTATCCAGCAAACGCCGCCCAACATGCTAATCTATGGACTCTCCATCATCCTTTCCTGCTTTGTGATGGCACCCACCTTCCGCGAAATTTACGCCATCATCGCCAACCCTCTGGTGGATTACCAAAGTGTACCCGGTCTCGAACAGGTGTTCATGGATGCCATCGAACCGCTGCGCCGGTTCATGCTGCGCCTTACAACGCTGGAACAACGGGAATTTTTTGTGACTTCCGCGCAAAAAGTATGGGTCAACCAGCCGGACATGTCCGCGCAACCCAACGACATGATTATCCTCATCCCTTCCTTCATGGCTGCTGAACTTACCCGCGCCTTTGAAATCGGCTTCTTACTGTATCTGCCGTTTCTCGTCATCGACTTCGTTGTCAGTGCCGTGCTGATGGCCATGGGTATGCAGATGATGTCACCGCCGGTTATTTCAACTCCTCTGAAACTGTTGATGTTTGTGATGCTTGATGGGTGGCAGCGTCTCGTTGAGGGGCTTATCCTCAGTTACGTGCCGGGGTTATAACCATGCAGCCTTCAACCATCACTTACGAAATCTATACGGCTTTGACTGCCGGCCTCATCATTGCAGGCCCCATCATGGCCGTTGCTGCCGGAGCCGGACTGATCCTCGGTATTCTCCAAGCCGCAACCCAAATTCAAGATCAGGCTCTCCCGCAAATTGTAAAAATCTTTATCGTCTGCTTTACGCTCATCCTCTTCGGCGGTGTTCTTTCCGTCCCCCTCTTCCAACAGGCTAGCCGCAGTCTCGAAACCTTCCCCATGCTTTCGCGCTGAATGCGTTCTGGTGGGTGTTAAGCACTGACTTTTTTGCGCTCCGGTACTCATGTACTTTGCGTACACTCCGTTCCGGTGCTCACAAAGCCAGCACTTTCCACCTCACCAGAACGCATTCAGGGGGCTAGTTTTGAGAAGTGGGTGTTAAGCACTGACTTTTTTGCGCTCCGGTACTCATGTACTTTGCGTACACTCTGTTCCGGTGCTCACAAAGCCAGCACTTTCCACCTCACCAAAACGCATTCAGGGGGGAATCCTTCGCGGTGCCTTACCATGGCAGTGTAGAAGGGAGTTTAAAAACACAAAAATATCTCATTTTCTTACAATTTTCTAAAAAATTTTGTTGTATGAAACAGAAAATTAACGCTGTTTTTATACTCTTGAGGCTGTCAGCATTGCGGTTACAAGGGCAGTAATGGAAATCCCCATCAATCTTTATATGGAAATACGGGTTTGGTTTGTAACCTTCCTGCTTTCTTATGCCCGGCCGCTCACCATGCTGATGTTCTTGCCGCTGTTCAGCTGGACACGCATAACTGGCCTCTTGCGCATCGGCTTTGCTGTGGCGCTCACTGTGCCGATTGCCGCTGGGATGCACGGTCAGGTCAGCACGATGGCCAATATCGATTTTCCGCTTATGGTAGCCTCTGCTGTTAAAGAAGTGGGCATCGGGCTGGTGCTGGGTTTTCTCATGGGATTGCCCTTCCATGCTGTGCAGGCCGCAGGGGACTGGGTGGATTTAACCCGCGGAGCTTCCAACGCCAATATTTTCGATCCCCTGCGTTCTGAGGAATCCACCGAGCTGGGAACATTGTTCATGGCAGGTTCCATTGCGCTGTTTGTGGCCTCAGGCGGTATGCTGCTGATTATTGATGTGCTGTATTCCAGCTATAAAATCTGGCCTGTTGTCAGCCTGTTTCCCTCTGTACCCGATGCTGTTTCAGCCAGTATTATTTCAAAAATTGATACCATGTTCAAACTGGCCATCATCGTGGGCAGCCCCCTGGTGCTGATGCTGGGCATTACCGATATTACGCTGATTTTTGCAAGCCGAACCTCAAAACCGCTTAACATTCATGATCTGTCACAGACGTTCAAAAACCTTGTGACCATCTTCATTATTCCCATCTATATCACCTTCTTCGGCTATTATTTTGATGGCATCGCCAAAAATGCTTTCAATGAAATCCTTTCCCTGCTTGGTTATGAAATGTAGGGAACAGCAATGGCCGGTGACAGTGAAGAAAAAAATCTCCCGCCCTCGGCCAAACGCCTGAGGGATCTGAAACGAAAAGGCAATATTCCTTTCAGCCGCGATCTGCCGGCAACCGCTCGCCTGATTGCTGTGGTGGCCTATCTCATCATGGGGGGCAGCTATCTGGGTCAACACTTGCTGAACCTGATGTCAATTCCGCAGTACCATGTGCGCACCGACTACACAACGCAACTGCAATACTCCGTACAGCTTGCTATTTCCAGCGCAACATCCATCATTTTCCCGCTGCTTGGGCTGGCCGCCGCAGCCGCTATTTTTACCACTCTCATGGATATGCGTGGGCTGCACATCAGCGAAAAAGCCGGTAAAATCGACTTTACCAAACTTAATCCGGTCAGCGGGATCAAACAGATTTTCACCAAACGCAACCTGTTTGACCTGATTAAAGCCTTCGTTCTCATGATTATGATGGTCAGCGCGGTATGGATTATTATCCGGATGTATCTCAATGACCTGCTGTGGGCGCCCACCTGCGGTCTGAATTGCGTTCTCAATGCTTCCGTACATGTGCTGCTGATTATCATTGTGGTGGGGATTGCTCTGATCCTCCTCTTTGCCCTCGCTGATATTCCTCTTTCACGCATGCTGTTCACATCCGAAAACAAAATGTCGGTCAGTGAACAAAAACGCGAGCAAAAGGAAGAGCATGGATCACCCGAAATCCGCCGTGAGCGGCGCTCCCAACGCAACGCACTGCTGGAAAGCTCAGGTAACGTGGGGATTGGTAAGGCTAATCTCTTGCTGGTTTCAGAAGAAGGTGCCTTGGGCATCCGTTATGTGCGCGGAGAAACTCCTGCACCCATTGTTGTAGCCAAAGGCCACAAGGAAATGCTTGGTGCTTTTATCGAAACAGTCGAAGAGAACAACGGAGTAATCTATTATCCCGAACCGGATATGTTGGCGGAATTGATGAAAAAATCTCCCAAAGGTGAATTTATCCCGAAAGTTTTTTTCGATCAGGTTGCCAATATTCTTATTAAAACCGGCTTGGTCAGCTAGGCTCCAATTTATACGGCCTGCTTGTAAAACCCGGTTGTAAACAGCACGATTATTTTATTGAAGCCAGCGCCGCGTCCCTTAGGGAAACGCCACATATGCAAAAAATCTATACTAAAACAAAGACTTGCAGTTGATATAAAAGATTATTCCCGCATTATTTTGCTGCAATACATGCATTTGTCCGTAAATACCTGCATTTTTTGATGACAGTTTTAACGGAATCTTCGCACCAAATGTTCATGATAACAACAGGGTGAGGGAAGCTTGAAATTCTTGCGGCAAAGATTATCTGTGTGTCAAGAAATGAACAAGATTTTTCTCAAAAAATATTGTGCTGAAATCAACCCTTGTGCGATTAATGCGTTAAAGAGTAAAGTATAGTCATGAAGCGTATCTGGCGAGTATTAGCTGTATTTTCTTTGCTCTTCCTTGCAGCTTGCAACGAAGAAACTGTCTATACTGGATTAAACTCCAGTGATGCCAATGAAATGATAACTGTGCTTGCGCCATTTGGGATTGAGGCAAAACGTATTGCCGGAGCCGAAGGCACTTATACTGTTCAGGTTCCCAAAAGCCGCTTTACCGAATCAGTTACTATTCTTTCTTCGCGGGGGTATCCGCGCGAGTCTTATAAATCCCTTGTCGATATTTTTCCCGGCAATGGCCTTGTGGTTTCGCCCTTTGAACATCGCGCGCGCTTTATGTATGCTTTGAGCCAGGAATTATCGCGCACGATTGCCACCATCAACGGTGTTACCGATGCGCGTGTGCATGTTGCTATTCCTGAATATGAATTGCGCGGCACAACCACCCAAAAGCCTTCTGCATCCGTTGTTGTCCATCACTATCCTTCTGTGGATCCCGCTGATCTTGCACCTAAAATTCGTCTTATGGTGGCAAATGGCATACAGGGACTTTCCTATAATGATGTCTCTATTTCCTTTTTCGCTTCCAATGGAGGGCGGATTGATGGCGGTCTGCCCGTGCCTGCACAGGCCGGCACCAGCGCGTTACCCGGTCTGAACAGTCTGTTCTGGGCTTTGGCTATTATTCTGGCTCTCACAGGTGTATGGCTGTTGATGAATGGAAAGAAAAGGTCACGGGCATGAGCCATCGGGAAGAAGAACGCACTTCTTTGCTGAACAAATACCAGCGCGGAACATTTCTGCGCCACACGGCCATTTCAAAAATGGATGTTGAAAAAAAAAATACGCTTTATCCTCTGACTTTTCTTTCCAATCTGGCATTTGGAAACGAGCGCTTTGCCGCACGCCGCACGCAGCGCATTACCCAACGCTACGGTTTGCCGCCCGCTCATACGATTGATACACGTCTGGAAACAATGATCCTGTGTTCTCAAGATGTTATGCACACTCTTGTGGTCAAGCTGGGCTTGCTCATTCTTCTTAAACAACTTCCTCGTCTGATGAAACGGGAGGATATTCAAACGCTGAACGCCGTGTTTGGAACCGATACAGTGGTCTTTGCCATGGAAAACAGACATCTGGCGCCGCAATGGTCGCACCACATTTTACGCCTGCCGGATAATCTGGTGATGCACGCCCAGGCTGTCCGCTACGGCTGGATGGCTCTGCTGCGCTGGATGGAAAACACCTATCCCGATCACCATAAATGGTTTGTGCTACGGATGCCGCAGGATTTCGAGGCTTTGCGCGACAGCTTCCCTCTTGCTGAGGCCGCGTTTCCCGCAGTTGAAAAAGCACTGGGAGAACTTGAAAAAAGCATACACAATAAAAATACCACTCGCCATGATGCCGCCGATGGACATGCCGATGCAAAACCTCTCTCTTTAATGCCAGCCGAGGAAGCAAAACATGTCCAGGTCTGAGCAGCGCTTTATTCCAGCACGCAAAATTATTCCCGCCGAAGAACTTGGAAATATTCTTGACGGCTCACAATTTGCACGGCAAGCAAAAGCCGAATTGGGTAACATCAAGCGTCGCGCTGCCGAAACTTTTGAAAAAGCCCGTGAGCAAGGCTATGAAGAAGGAATGCGACGGGGACACCGTGATACCCTCAAAGCCTTGCGCACCGCCGTTGAAGAAGCACGGCGCAGGCTTATTTCCGTTGAAGACGGCCTTGATATGATTGTTATTGAAGCCGTTGAAAAAATTATTGGCACACTGGATTACCGTGACGTGAGCCGTAAGGTCTTGTATAATGCCCTTGATAATCTTGCCGCTTCTGTGGTGATTGATATTTATGTGGCTCCTGAAGATCTTGCAGCCGCGCGCGAAGATATTGAAAATCTGGACCAGTCGGCACTGAACCCTGAAATACGCTCTGTGCGGGAGGATCCCCTTTTGAAATCTGGAGAGATTGTTATCAGTACGCCGCAAGGGCGCATTCAAGCCGGTGTGGTCAACCAGATCAACCGTCTGAAAGCCGCCTTGCAGGGGGCAGAGGAGTAACCGCGTATGAGTTCTTCCCCAGGCCTCGCTTTTGTGCTTGAACAGAAATTGAAGAATCTCCGGCAGGCGGTGCAGGTTGCCGATACACGCGGAACCTCCGGTCGCCTTCTTGCCGTTACCGGGAATCTCATCCATGCAGATTTACGCGGCGCCCGTGTTGGCGAATTGTGTGAAATGCGCGATCCTGAACACGGACTAAAGCTTTATGCCGAAGTGGTGGGTATTGATGACCATGTGGTGCATCTTGCACCCTTCGGAAATGCTACTGGCCTTTCTGTCCGCACCGAAGTGGTGGCGCTGGGCCGCGTCCCTTCTATCCTTGCTGGAAATCACCTTCTGGGAACTGTTATTGATGCTTCCGGCGTCCCGCTACCCGGCTTTGGCGCCATGCCACGCCCCGGACAGGATGCCACCTACCGGCCTCTCCAGACGAATCCACCCGATCCAATGTCCCGCAAGCCGATTGAGAATGTCATGCCTACCGGCTTGCGTTCCATTGACGCGCTGCTGACCATTGGTGAAGGGCAACGTGTGGGCATTTTCGGGAACGCAGGGGGGGGTAAATCAACCCTTATTTCCGAAATCGTCACCCATGCACAGGCCGATATTTTTGTGATTGCGCTGGTGGGTGAACGTGGCCGTGAGGTTGGGGATTTTGTCAGGCACACCTTACAGGGGGAAAGGCGCATGAAATCTGTGGTGGTGGCGGCAACCTCTGATCGCCCTTCCGTGGAGCGTCTGAACGCCGCCATGCTCGCCACTTCCATTGCCGAACACTTCCGCGATCAGGGGTTAAAGGTTATGCTCATTGTGGACAGTGTAACCCGTTTCGCACGCGCCTTGCGCGAAGTGGGTCTGGCGGCAGGCGAGCCGCCCACACGCCGCGGTTTTCCGCCTTCCGTTTTCACGGCATTGCCCAAACTTTTTGAACGCGCCGGAAATGGCGCTATCGGCTCCATCACCGCAATCTATACCGTGCTGGTGGAAGGCGATATTTCCGCAGATCCGGTTTCTGAAGAAACACGCTCGCTGCTGGACGGGCATATTGTGCTTTCCGACAAACTCGCTGCACAAAACCACTATCCCGCCATTGATATTTTAGGCAGCCGCAGCCGTATTGCCGACAGCATCATCACCAAAGACCATAAAAAATACGCATACCGGATGCGCGAACTCATGGCCAAATACAATGAAGTGGAACTTCTGCTGCGCGTGGGGGAATACCGCAAAGGCAATGATGCAACCATCGATGAAGCCGTTGATAAAATCGACCGTATCAATGGATTTCTCAAACAATCTGTTGGCGAAACCGAAAAACTCGATGGAACCCTCAAAAGCCTTGGAAAAGTCGTCTCATGAAGGAACGTGATCTCGACCAGATCAGCCAACTGCGACGACTGCGCGAAGAGCAAAAAAACAAAGCTCTGCTCAAAGCCCGGCATGAATTGCGCGAAGCCGAAGCCGCCTTCTTCCATGCCCAACAAGAACGCGAAGCCCGAAAACAAAAAGCGGCTGAGGAAGAAAAACGCCAATGGAAAGAATTGGTGGAAAAAAAGAAAGGCATTGCCGGCGAAACCATCACTACCCTTCATACGACGGTCGATCAGTTCAAACTCGAATTGGATAACATGGCCCAAGACATCGCAGTGAAACAAGAATTCCGCGATGAAAAACGTCTCGCTATTCCAAAAATATACCGCGCCTTCCAAAAAGCACAACGGGAAAAAGAAAGCTGGAAAAATCTGCGCGAAAAACTCGATGAAGAACAACGCAGGCTTGAAGAAATTGCTCTTGAAGAACTCAACGCCGAAATCAGGCTGAGAAAAAACATCCCCCTGCGAAATGCAAAACCCCCAAACCGCGAATAAGCGTGCTTCTTTCCGCGCAAATCACACTCTCCACCATAGCGTTATTGTGTTTTCCCTGCTAAAAGGCTTTCATCTGATTGCTGAATGACGCTGAAAATACGCCGGAGACCACGCCATGAACCGCAGTGCAACCCTCACACGCACCACCCGTGAAACCGATGTCACCGTTCGTCTGGATCTGGACGGAACAGGAAAAGCTTCCATTGCTACCGGGGTAGGCTTTCTTGACCACATGCTGGAACTCTTTGCACGGCACGCCCTGATTGATCTTGATATCACTGTCAAGGGCGATACCCATGTGGACTTCCACCACACCACAGAAGATGCCGGTATTGTCATTGGTCAGGCTGTGCGTCAGGCTTTGGGGGATTGCGTTGGCATCACCCGCTATGCGGATCGCCTTTGCCCCATGGATGAAACACTAACCCAAGTGGCTATCGATATTTCAGGGCGTCCGTTTTTAGTGTGGAATACCCCGTTCAGCGCCGCAAAAGTGGGCGATTTCGACACCGAGCTGGTGCGTGAATTCTTCCAAGCCTTTGCAACACACGCTGCCGCAACACTGCATGTCAATCTTGTTTACGGAATGAATAACCACCATATTGCAGAATCATGCTTTAAGGGCGTAGCCCGTGCATTACGCAAAGCTGTTGAAGTGGATGCCCGTGCCAAGGATTTGCTGCCTTCCACCAAAGGGCGCTTAGGGAACTAAAATGAAATTCTGGTCATTTTTTGATCCAAAACCTGATTTGCCGCCGAGCGCGGAGCGCGCACCCCATATTGTGGTGGTGAAAGAAGGTTTTGCGTGGCTGGCACTGCTTATGCCTCTGCTCTGGTTGCTCTGGCACCGCTTATGGTGGGAAACTCTCTTCGTTCTGGTGGTGTTTGTTGCGGTTGGCGTTGCTGCCAGCTTTATGCCGGTTTCCCCGCTGGCACTTATGGGTATCCACTCCCTCATGAACCTTGCCATTGCGTTTATAGGAAATGATTTACGCTGCGCAAAACTGGAACGCAATGGCTATGAAGCCGTAGCGGTGCTGCAAGGCAACACACAACTCGAAGCGGAAGCACTGTTTTTTGATACATGGGGGCGGCCAGAAAAATATGGCGCTTTCCTGCAAGAACGCGGTAAACCGCTGCCTGCCGCGGAGGCCGTCTGAATGACAACCGTTGTTATTGATTATGGCGCAGGCAATTTGCGCTCGGTGGCCAAAGCACTGGAGGCTGCCAGCCTTCTCGCCGGTCTTGAACCGGATGTGGTTGTTTCCTCGGATCCCGAAGCGGTGCGCCGTGCCGACCGCATTCTTCTGCCCGGTGATGGCGCTTTCCCCGATTGCAAACGCGGTCTGATGGGTGTTGACGGTTTGTGGGATGCTGTTACCGATGCCGTTCAGGTGCGGAAAATTCCGTTTCTGGGTATTTGCATCGGGATGCAGCTTCTGGCCACTTCAGGAAACGAATTTGAAGAAACGACAGGTTTTGACTGGATTGCGGGTCGGGTTGAAGCTATTGAACCTGCCGATCCTGCTTTAAAAGTACCGCACATGGGATGGAACACCCTGAATGTGACCCGCGAGCATCCGCTGATTGATGGCGTTGCGCTGGGCGAAAAAGGCTTGCACGCTTATTTCCTGCATGGCTTTCATTTGAAGGCTGCTGATCCGCAGGATGTTATTGCAACCGCTCATTATGGCGGAGAAGTTACGGCGCTGGTAGCCAAAAACAATATTGCAGGGATGCAATTCCATCCCGAAAAAAGCCAGCACCTTGGTTTATTGATTTTAGCTAATTTCTTGAGGTGGAAACCGTGATCCTTTATCCGGCAATCGACTTAAAAGGCGGCGATGTAGTGCGTCTGAAACAGGGCGACATGGAACGCGTCACCGTGTATGGTAAAGACCCCGCAGCACAGGGAAAAATCTTTCAGGATGCAGGCTTTGAATGGCTGCATCTGGTTGACCTTGACGGGGCTTTCATTGGCCGCAATGTCAACGCTGCCGCTGTGGAGAATATTCTGGGCAGTGTGGATATTCCTGTGCAGCTCGGAGGCGGAATCCGCGATATGAAAGGCGTTGAATTCTGGATTGAACGGGGCATTTCCCGCGTTATTCTCGGCACTGCCGCGGTGCGCGATCCTGAATTTGTCAAAGATGCTGCCAAAGCCTATCCAGGAAAAATTGCTGTCGGTATTGATGCCAAAGATGGCCGTGTCGCTGTGGAAGGCTGGGCCGAGGTCTCTGACCTCACCGCGCTTGAACTGGCACAACGCTTTGAAGATGCCGGTGTTGCCGCCATTATCTACACCGATATTTCCCGTGATGGCCTTCTGATCGGGCTGAATATTCCCGCAACACGGGAGCTGGCAAAGTCTGTTTCTATCCCCGTCATTGCTTCCGGCGGATTGGCTGGCATGAGCGACCTTGAACAACTGGTGGAACCGGAAAACAGCATCATTGCTGGAACCATTGCCGGACGGGCGCTCTATGATGGGCGCCTGATTCCCGCGCACGCCATTTCCTTCCTGAAAAAGGTGGAGCGGGAACGTCACGAGCAACAGCAACAACAATAGAGATCATCCCATGCTGAAAAAGCGCCTTATCCCTTGTCTGGACGTTAAAAATGGCCGCGTGGTCAAAGGCGTACAATTTGTGGATCTGATTGATGCGGGCGATCCGGTGGAGGCCGCAAAAGCTTATGATGCTGCCGGTGCAGACGAGCTGTGCTTTCTGGATATTGCCGCCAGCGTTGAAAACCGCGGTCTGTTGCTCGATCTGGTTTCACGCACCGCTGAAACCTGCTTTATGCCCCTTACCGTGGGCGGGGGAGTCCGCGCGGTGAGCGATATACGGGCGCTGATGCTTGCCGGTGCCGACAAGGTTTCCATCAACACCAGCGCGGTGCGCGACCCGGATCTGGTTAACCGAGCGGCCGATAAATTCGGCGCGCAGGCAATTGTGGTGGCGGTGGATGCCCGCAAGGTTTCCAGTGAAAGCGAAGAACCGCGCTGGGAGATTTTTACCCACGGTGGCCGAAACCCAACCGGCATTGATGCCGTGGCCTATGCCCGTGATATGGCCAAACGCGGGGCAGGGGAGATTCTCCTTACCTCGATGGATCGCGATGGCACCCGCGATGGCTATGATCTGGCGCTCACGCGCGCAATTTCCGATGCGGTCTCTATTCCCGTAGTCGCATCCGGCGGCGTAGGCAATCTCGACCATCTGGTGGATGGCGTGCTGAAAGGCGGTGCAAGTGCTGTGCTGGCGGCTTCTATCTTCCATTTTGGCACCCATTCTATCCGTGAAGCCAAGGAACATATGGCACGAGCTGGCATTCCCATGCGGCTCGATGCTGTGAATGCGTGAGGAGTTTTCAATGGCAGGTTTTGATCTTGCAACTTTAGAAAAAATTATTGCCGAACGCGCAGCCGCCGCTGATGGGAGCTCCTACACCCGCACATTGCTGGATAAAGGTGTGGCCACCTGCGCTAAAAAATTCGGTGAAGAAGCGGTGGAAACCGTACTGGCTGCTGCTCTGGGCGATCGCGAAAACCTCGTTTATGAAAGCGCCGATACGCTCTATCACCTGCTGGTACTGTTGAAGGCGCAAGACATTCCCGTTAGCGCAGTGATGCACGAGCTGGAACGCCGCACAGGGCAATCCGGATTGGCCGAGAAGGCCAGCCGGTGTAATTAAAGCTTTGTAAACAAGAAGTGCTATGCTAGTGAAGCGCAAGGTTATGCTTTAAGGGCAGGGTAATATGCTGCAAGCGGTATCACTTTCACCATCTGAAGCGGCTGTTGCAGAACATAAAAATCCTGCTCAGGTTGTGCCTTTTCCGAAAGTTGCCATGCCGCCACTTGATACGTTTTATACGGGTTCTGCATCACCTTACAGCCTGTTCACCCGCCAGGAATGGGCGCGCTTGCGCGAAGATATGCCTCTCACACTGACCGATGATGAGCTGGCGCGCTTGCGTTCTACGGATGATCCTATTGATCTGGATGAAGTTGCCGCTATTTATCTGCCGCTCACACGCCTGATTTTGCTCTATGTGGCAGCAACCCAACGGCTTTTTCAGGCAACGCGCACCTTTCTGGGTGGGAATGAAGGCAAAACCCCTTATATCATCGGCATTGGCGGTTCGGTGGCAGTGGGTAAATCCACAACCGCGCGGTTGCTGCGCACTCTGCTTGCCCGTTCGCCCATG
Source organism: Methylopilaceae bacterium (assembly GCA_048594375.1). GTDB lineage: Bacteria > Pseudomonadota > Alphaproteobacteria > Rhizobiales > Methylopilaceae > JBMDXK01. Next base: position 78,461 of record JBMDXK010000009.1, on the reverse strand, counting down.
CAGCCCAACGTGGCTTTGGTGACGACAGACGGGTTTTTGTACCCCAATGCGCGGTTGGCCGCCGATGGTCTGATGCAGCGCAAAGGCTTTCCCGAAAGCTATGATGTGCCGCGCTTGCTGGAATTTCTCAGTGATATCAAAGCGGGGCGGCGGCATGTGGAAGCACCCCTTTATTCGCACCTCATCTACGATGTGTTGCCGGATGAATGCACCGTAGTGGATCAACCCGACATTCTGATTGTGGAAGGACTGAACGTGCTGCAAACCGGACGGCCTCCACGGGATGGAAAAGGTGTGCCGTTTGTTTCCGACTTCTTCGACTTTTCCATCTATCTGGATGCTGAAATTGGAGACATACGCCAATGGTATGTGGAGCGGTTTATGCGGCTGCGCGTGACCGCCTTCCAAAATCCGGCCTCCTACTTCCACCGCTATGCCCAGATTTCAGAAAGCGAAGCGCACGCTGTGGCTGAACATCTGTGGCAAACCATTAACCTGCCCAATTTGCAGGACAATATTTTTCCTACACGGCAACGGGCATCGCTCATCTTGCGCAAAGGCCACAACCATCTGATGGAAGAAGTGGCGCTGCGGAAATTGTGAGGGGGTGTACCATGAAACGGCTGCTGGGTCTATTGGTTGTGTTTTTGGCAACGCCCGCGTGGGCAGACTGCTTTGTGGCCACCGAAGGCAACGCTGTTCTTGTAAAATACGGTGACTGCGCCACGCGGCAAGCGCCATGCTCCACATTTAAAATTCCCATCAGTCTCATGGGCTATGACGCAGGCCTTTTGCATGATGAAAATACGCCTGTGAAGCCCTTTAAAAAAGGTTATGCAGCGTGGCTTCCCACTTGGAGGCAACCGCATTCTCCAACACTGTGGATGAAAAACAGCACGGTGTGGTATTCTCAGGATATTACGCAAACACTGGGTGCTGAAAAATTTGCAGATTATGTCCGCATTTTCAATTACGGCAATCAGGATATCACCGGTGACGCAGGCAAGAACAACGGCTTGACCCGCGCGTGGCTTTCCAGTTCGCTGGGTATTTCACCTCTGGAGCAGCTGGCTTTTGTACGCGCGTTAAGCGAGGGACGTTTGCCGGTCAGTGCGCATGCGCAGGAAATGACCCGCCGCATTATGCGGGTGGGTGAACTGGGTGAAGGCTGGACGCTTTATGGCAAGACCGGTTCGGGTAGCCAGCGCGATGCTTCCGGTGCTTTGCAAAAAGACCGTCAGCTTGGCTGGTTTGTGGGCTGGATTGAAAAAGGCGAACGGCGCATTGTGTTCGCCCATCTGGTGCTGGATGACCGTAAAAAAGACAGCTATGCAGGCCCACGCGCACGGGATGCAGCGAAGGTGAATTTGGCTGCATTGGTTGCGAAGAAGTAGTCTTTATCAATGTTAGATTGAGATGTTAATGATTGCAGTAAATATGACTATAACTGCAGTTGTTTGTCTCGTGCTGGCTGCGATGTAACACGCTGGGCATGGCGTTTTAAACGCAAAGCTATTCTATTGTGAGGCATAGGGTGGCAGTTTTTCTGCACTTGAAAGCACAAGTGCTATGTATAATAGATTTAGTGGTAACGCAAGTTGTAATGATAGTCTGCCAGAAATTTAGAGATATAAGCAGTCTTATAAATCTAAACTGATTTGCTTTTTCTTAAGATTTTTTTCGCGACGATATTTCTTTCCGCTTTCTGTCTCTGTTATTATACCATTGTCTATCTTCTCTAAGACAGTTGGGACGACATAGTTGGTAATTACAACTTCACCAATTTCATTAAGCTTTCTGTGTATTTCGAGAATGCAGCGAATAGTATCGCCATTTTTAAAACTTATCTGCTTTGAAATTACAGCAATTTTAAATTCTTTATCATTCATTTCAAAGCTAATTCGCTGTCAGTTGTTGGTAGGAAATGGAGTACTGTGGGAAAAAGGGCAGCTATCAAGGTTAGTTGAGCACTATTAGCACCCAGTAATTTCCATATATTTCGTAGTCCGCCTTCACCATACGCTTATGCTTCCAGTATAATATTAAATTCTAGAGTGCGTATAATTTCATAAGCGATGGCGAGGAATTCAGTTTCGCATTTATTCCTAATGATTGCATCCATTGAGTGGTTATCATTTTGTAGGAAGTAATGTATTTCAAATTTTGTAGCATTTATCATTGATAAAACAATGCCTTGACTTTAACTTATGGTGAATAATTGCACTACCATAAGTTTATCTCTTGATATAAAGTATTGGTGCTGTCAAGCGTGAATTCCATGTTTTTTTGGAAGCAATTTTAATTTCGTAATAGCTTATATAATATGTAGCTTCCAAATCATCGCATGATATTTATAGTTCCAATCTTTTTAAAGGTTTTGCCTTTGGAACCATTAAGATGAGCTATAATCTTTCGTTGCTACCTTTTATTCCGATGGGTTTTCCCATGTGAGGCGGCGTGACCAGCCAATGGGGCTGACGGGGCCGAGATCAAGGACGTTTTGCAGGCGCAAGGGTTCCATCGGGTTACCAATATCGGCACCGTGGATGCCTCCTGCCACAAACAAGCTATCTACGCCAAAGGTTTTAGCACCTAAGAGATCCGTACGCACCGCATCACCAATCGCCAGAACCTGCGTGCGTTCAATGCTTTTTCCGCGAATTTCTTCGGCTTTGCTCAAAGCCAATTCATAAATGGGCGCATAGGGCTTGCCCGCAAACACCACTTCGCCGCCCATATCTTCATACATATCCGCCAAAGCACCCGCACACCACAAAATACGGTCGCCCTTTTCCACAACGCGATCCGGATTGGCGCACACCAGCGGCAGCTTACGCTCATAAACCTGAGCCAGTAGCTCCCGATAGTCATCAGGGGTTTCGGTATCGTCATCATCAAGACCTGTAACCACAACACGCTCGGCTTCTTCAAGTGTGGTGCGCTCTATCCTTAAATTTTCAAAAATATTTGCATCACGCTCGGGGCCAATATGCAACAGCTTCCGCGTACCATGCGCCACAATCTCATGACGGGTCACATCACCGGAGGTCACCACAAAATCCCACGCCGAACGCGGAACCCCAAGACCATCAAGCTGCGGCAAAACATCCGTATAAGGACGGGGAGCATTGGTCACCAGAATGACCGTTCCGCCGTTCTCACGGTAACGGGTAAGCGCATCCGTGGCGCTTTCCCACGCACTCACACCATTATGCACCACGCCCCACACATCACACAACACAACTTCATACCGGTTGGCCAACGCTTTAAGGCCAAGGCAGGCGGGTACTTTGATTTCAGTGGCCGTCATAAACGATGCTCCGCGCGGTTCTTCAATTTTCTACGATTAAAATGGTTTAAGCACTGGCGGAGTGATTTTCAAGTGTGGAAATGACTGCGGGATTGGAATTACCGCATTTGTAAGAAGGAAGCTTACAATAAGTCACACGCAAACGATCTGCTTTCGGCAAAAATTAAAAATTTTATATGAAACCATCTTAAAGTGCAGCGTTAAAGCAGAGTAATGCTAAAAAGGCCAGTACAAAAATACTGGCCTTTTAAAGGGTGCAGAAAAGTATAAAGGTCTAGTCGCGCTTGAACGGAGGGCGACCGCCTTTATCAGGGCGTCCGCCGCCATCACGGTTGTTGGGACGATCACCGAAAGAACGTTGTGGGCGGTCGCCATCAAAGTGGCGGGGAGGACGGCTGTCGCGGCCTTCGCGATCCGGGCGATCACCGAAAGAACGCTGTGGACGATCACCATCAAAGCGGCGGGGAGGGCGGCTGTCGCGGCCTTCGCGGTTCGGGCGATCACCGAAAGAACGTTGTGGGCGGTCACCATCGAAACGGCGGGGTGGACGGCCTTCGCCACCCTCACGGTTGTTCGGACGATCACCGAAAGAACGTTGCGGGCGGTCGCCATCAAAGCGGCGTGGTGGACGGCCTTCGCCGCCTTCACGGTTGGGACGATCACCGAAAGAACGTTGCGGACGGTCGCCATCAAAGCGGCGTGGAGGGCGGCTGTCGCGGCCTTCGCGATCCGGACGATCACCAAAAGAACGCTGCGGGCGGTCGCCATCAAAGCGGCGGGGAGGGCGGCTTTCACCACCTGAACGTTCTTGTTCAAAGCGGCTGCGGGGCTTTTCCGAACGGTAATTGTTGCGGAAACCTTCCGAGCCTTCGCCTACAAAACGGCGCGGGCCGCGGTCATCACCCTCACGGTTGGGACGATCACCGAAAGAACGTTGCGGACGGTCGCCATCAAAGCGGCGGGGAGGGCGGCTGTCGCGGCCTTCGCGATCCGGACGATCACCAAAAGAACGCTGCGGACGGTCGCCATCGAAGCGGCGTGGTGGACGGCCTTCGCCGCCTTCACGGTTGGGACGATCACCGAAAGAACGTTGTGGGCGGTCACCATCGAAGCGGCGTGGTGGGCGGCCTTCGCGGCCTTCGCGATCTGGACGATCACCGAAAGAACGTTGTGGGCGGTCGCCATCGAAACGGCGTGGTGGACGGCTGTTGCGGCGGCTGTCCTGATCTTCTACTTCATGGGGAGCCACGCTGCGTTCTACCACAACGCGCTTGCCTTTGCGGTCAGTGGTTGTGCCGACGCGCTTATGGGATTTTTCAGCTACTTTTTTCGCCATTTGAACAGAACCGTCTTCGGGTGGAGCGCCATCACGCTGGTGAATAAGGGGGGCATCAAAATCGGCCGCAGCTTCCTGAATAAGGCGGGGGCCGAGTTGATCTTTAAGGTAACGGGTGCGCACTTCTTCAAAGGCGCCTTCCTTGAGTTCCCCTAAGGAAAAAGGACCAAACGAGGTGCGGATCAGCCGGTTTACGCGCAAACCAATGTAATCAAGCACACGCTTGACTTCCCGGTTTTTGCCTTCCCGCAGACCTAACGTCAACCAGACGTTATCGCCTTGCTCGCGGTCAACCTTCACGGTGATCGGCTCGAATTTAAAGCCATCAATTTCAATACCCGCTTCCAACGCTTCCAGCGCACCGTGGGAAATGGTTCCATAGGCGCGCACACGATAACGGCGAAGCCAGCCCGTTTCCGGCAATTCCAACACGCGCGCAAGACCGCCATCGTTGGTGAGCAGCAACAAGCCTTCCGTGTTAATATCCAGACGGCCCACCGTGACCACCCGCGGCAAACCTTCCGGCAATACCTCAAACACGGTGGTGCGGCCTTCAGGATCGCTGGTTGTGGTTACAACACCCGCAGTTTTATGGTACAACCACAAACGGGTACGCTCTTTGGCAGGAAGAGGGATGCCATCAATGCTGACGGTATCTTCCAGCGAAACCGTTGTGCCTGGTTCGGAAATAACCGCGCCATTCACACTCACGCGGCCTTGCGCAATCAATTCTTCCGCCTCACGGCGGGATACAATTCCGGCGCGCGCAATGACTTTGGCAACACGAGCACGGGAGCCTTTCTCTACCGCTTGTTCCGGCGCAGAGCCAGAGGCGGATTCAGGCTGGGATTCAGGTTCTGTCATAGGGGCTTGATACTCTAGCAAAAAATATGTCTGGAGGTCTGTGCAAAAGAGGCTTTTCTTTGCCTCGACTATAGCTTAACACACACGAAGAAATTCCTTATCACGTTGCTCCGCACTTGAACAGTTAAATTATTGCCATGTCCGCTCCTCCTTACCGCTCATACATGCCCGAAGCTCTTGAGGAAGCGCGGCTTGCTGCTGTGCGCGGGGAAGTTCCTGTCGGGGCAGTGGTTGTAAAAGACGGTGTGGTCGTGGGTCGCGGTGGTAACCAGACGCGGATCGGGTGCGACCCCACCGCACACGCCGAAATTATCGCCATACGCATGGCGTGTACGGCTCTGGGGCAAGAACGCTTGTCAGGATGCGATCTTTGGGTAACGCTGGAACCTTGCGCCATGTGCGCTGGCGCCATCTCGTTCGCACGCATCCGGCGGCTCTATTTCGGCGCAGATGACCCCAAAGGCGGAGCTGTGGTTTCCGGCAGCTGCTTCTTTAACCAGCCCACATGCCACCACGCACCAGAAATTTATTCAGGGTTTTGTGAACATGACGCTAAAATTCTCTTGAAAGATTTTTTTAACTGTAGAAGGATGAGTTAATTCATAGTTTTGGTTAACAATCTGCAAAAGAAAAGAGTGATTTCCTTATTTTTTTTTCAAAAACGTTCAATAAATACAATAAGTTATATTAATATCACAAAGTGAATTTTATTTTGTGATAGTGCGTAAACAGTGTTAGAGGTTTTATGTTTCCAGAAATTTCCTTCCAAAAAGCCGATATTACTGTTGCAGATACAATGGTTGATCGTGATTTTTCTGCAGCGCTTGAGGGGGCAGGACAACCGGCAGCGCAGGTTTCAGGTTTGGAAACGCAGAATATGGGGTTATTTGGGAGGAAAAATAAAACAAATGCCCCCTCTTCGGCGGGTTCTTCCTCTAATACGCCGCGATATTCTGATCAAATTGTACCCATTGATGTTTCAACTGGGAAATTTGATCCATCAGCAGCTGAAGTCATTATCTGGACTGGAAAAGACATTGCTCCCAAACGAGAGCTGGCATTAGCATGGATAAAAGGTTTTCAGCCTGTTGTTGAGTTTCTTCAAAGGAACCAGACATATGGTTTGATACCTGAGTTTGTCAGAGCGTATGTAAACGACGGTAATTTTCAATTCCCGCCCAGCTATACAGTTCCGCAAATAGATCCAAATGAACCGCTTCCTCTCTATAGCCTAGAGGCCGAACCGGTATCACCTCCTGCTAATGCCTCTGCGTCACAATATCAAAGACGTATTATACATACTGGAAAGTATCGTATTTCTGAACAGGTTCTTGATGCAGTAGATAATGCTCTAGAAAAACACAGATCACGGGCTGGTGCGGATCACCTTTCTGCTTTTGCAGGCGATGGGCTTTATCGTTCTGTCTTTAAAGCCTTTGTTGATAATGGAAGATGGCTCAATAAAAATGTATCCCCTCCGGGGCAGAGTTTTTCCACCGGTAGTATTTTTGAGAGCCATCGATTCACTGAAAATTTTCCCATACCTGAGACGTTTTTTGAAGCATTTATTACTCTGCAAGAAAATATTTTCACGCGGCACAAGAATAGAGAGCCTATTGGGGATGCTATTCTGCAATCTGAAACTAAAGCCCTCAATGATGGGCACGTTGCTGAAAAGATAATTCCCAGCATATTTTCTTCTTTTAACAATATAGAAAAAATTTTACATCCTGAAAATAGATCATCTCGTCAAAGTTCGAATTTACATTATTACTTTTATTTATTGCCTTTTATGTTTTTGCATAAGGAAAGTCCCTTTGATGTCAGGGCTCAAAATGAAAGAACTTCAAGCAATGATGCTATAACTATAGACAATTTGCATGAGAATTTCATTTCTTACGATACTCCCTTTCTTGTAAGTATGGCCGCTATAGCATTTCCTCAGAGGTATATTGAGCCACAGATGGTTTTTATTTGGTGGATGAGTCGTATTTTAGAGATGCGATTAAAAAACAGCGGTTTTACCATTCCTCAATTAATCGCAAAGATAGTGGAAAATCTCGCTCCTGAGGTGACGCTTGATATAAAGAAATGGTACCAGGAAAAAATGGAGGGTATTCTGAAAATTTTTAAAATTGAAAAGAAGGTTACTTTTAATCCGGAAGACAATACTTCTGTAGTAAAAGAGCGTATTACTTTAAACGGTGTTTACTTGGATCTTCTCCTTCATAAAGATTATGTAGATAGAATAAAACAAATATTATTGCTTTCAGAAATAACTGTTAATGTTATCAAAGATTTAGAAAGTGTTGCTCTTCCTGTGCCGGTTGATCCGCATTCTGATGAAATAACCCCAGCACCACCAGCCAATACGTGATGCAGATTATAGGGGGTGAGGGGGAGTTTTCTCTTTCCACAACGGCGCAAAATGGGCTAGAACTGCGCCAGCAAGTGGAAAGAGAGCCATGACCGATTCATCCAATACCCCTTTTGATTATTCCCAGACCCTGTTTCTGCCAAAAACCGATTTTGGTATGCGGGCAGAGTTGCCGAAAAAAGAACCCGCTCTGCTGGAACGGTGGGAACGTATTGGGCTTTATGGCAAACTGAGAGAGCAGGGTAAGAACCGCGAGGCTTTTGTGCTGCATGATGGCCCGCCTTACGCCAACGGGCATCTGCACATTGGCCATGCGCTCAACAAAATCCTCAAAGATGTTGTGGTGCGCTCCCGCCAGATGATGGGCTTTGACGCAAACTACGTTCCCGGCTGGGATTGCCACGGTTTGCCCATTGAATGGAAAGTGGAAGAAGAATACCGCGCCAAAGGCAAAAACAAAGACGAAATTCCCGTCAACGATTTCCGCCGCGAATGCCGCGTTTATGCGGAAAAATGGATTGACGTGCAGCGCGCCGAATTCAAGCGTCTAGGTGTTGAAGGCGACTGGAATAATCCCTACACCACTATGAACTATGCCGCCGAAGCCATCATTGCCGGCGAAATCATGAAATTTGCCGAAACCGGCCAGCTTTACCGCGGTTCTAAACCCGTGATGTGGAGCGTGGTGGAGCGCACCGCGCTGGCCGAAGCCGAGGTGGAATACCACGAGCATCAAAGTACGACGCTGTTTGTGAAGTTTCCGGTGAAGGCAGCTGAACTTAAAAAGCCCCGTATTGTAACTGATTATGGTGCAGGCAAAACAGTTGAGCTCGGAAAATCTCTTGATGATGCTTCCATTGTTATCTGGACAACGACGCCTTGGACTTTGCCCGGCAACCGCGCGATTGCGTTCTCGAAAGCTATTTCTTACGGCCTTTATGAGGTGACACAGGAAGGTTTGCCCGAAGATAACTGGGTGAAAACAGGCGAAAAGCTTATCCTTGCCGATAATCTGGCTGCTAATGCCTTTAAAGCGGCTCGCATTCAAGACGATGGTTTCAGAAGAATGCAGACCGTTGATCCGAGTGGATGGACATGCGCGCACCCGTTGCATTCTGCGGGTTATAACTTTCCTGTTCCCGTACTCAATGGTGATTTTGTTACCGATGATACGGGTACGGGTTTTGTGCATATTGCGCCTGGGCATGGTCAGGACGATTATATTCTCTGGATGAACAACCGTCTGGGCGCAGTGCCGCATACGGTGGATGCGTTTGGCCGCTACTTCCCTGATGTGCCGCTGTTTGGCGGTATGGATGTGCGGGTTTATGATGACAAAGGCAAAGATGGCGGAGCCAATGCTGCGGTGATTGCGGCGCTGAAAGAAGCGGGTGCGCTGATGGCTTCAGGGCGCTTGCGTCACCAGTATCCGCATTCATGGCGCTCCAAAGCGCCGGTGATTTACCGCAATACGCCGCAGTGGTTTATTGCTATGGATAAAGAGCTGGACAAGGGCGCGGGTGATACCCTGCGCGTGCGGGCGCTGGATGCTATTGAGCAAACCACTTTCTATCCGCCGCAGGGCAAAAACCGCCTGAAAGGCATGATTGAAAACCGGCCGGACTGGGTGGTCTCCCGCCAGCGGGCATGGGGCGTGCCGATTGCCGTGTTTGTGGAAAAAGCAACCGGCAAAATTCTGAACGATGCGGATGTGAATGCGCGTATTCAGGAGGCGTTCCGCCGTGATGGCGCCGATGCGTGGTTTGCGGATGCGGATGGCCAGAGTTTCCTCGGTGAAAAATATCAGGCTGCTGATTATGAAAAAGTCGCCGATATTCTGGATGTGTGGTTTGATTCCGGCTCCACCCACGCTTTTGTGCTGGAAGGCCGTGATGATTTGCGCGCCCCTGCGGATATGTATCTGGAAGGCTCTGACCAGCACCGTGGCTGGTTCCATTCCTCTTTGCTGGAGGCTTGCGGCACACGCGGCCATGCGCCGTACAAATCCTTGCTGACGCATGGCTTTGTGCTGGATGAAAAAGGCCGCAAAATGTCCAAATCCGTGGGCAATGTGGTGGCACCCCAAGATGTGATTAAACAGTCCGGCGCCGATATTCTGCGCCTGTGGGTGATTGCTTCCGATTATGCGGATGATCTGCGCATTGGGCCGGAAATTCTCAAAACCAATGTGGAAGTGTACCGCAAATTGCGCAACACGCTGCGCTGGATGCTGGGCGCGCTGCACCATCTGGATAACGCTGATATTGTGCCGCACGGTGATTTGCCCGAACTGGAACGCTCTGTGCTGCACAATCTTGCTGTGCTGGGCGCGGTGGTGCGCGAAAGCTATGAAACTTATAATTTCAAACGGGCTTTTGCCGCCATCATAAATTTTGCCACCAATGAGCTTTCTGCCTTCTACTTCGATATTCGCAAAGATACGCTCTATTGCGATCCGATTTCTTCCCATGCGCGGCATTCGGCACTGACCACCATTGATATTGTGTTCAATTACATGGTGCGCTGGCTGGCGCCGTTTATCCCGTTTACGGCGGAAGAAGCGTGGCTGGTGCGGCACCCATCGGATACCGGCTCGGTGCATCTGGAAAGCTTCCCGCACGTGCCGGATCAGTTCCGTGATAACGCTCTGGCCGCAAAATGGGACAGCATTGCCGATGTGCGCCGCGTTGTAACGGGCGCGCTGGAAATTGAGCGTGCAGCAAAAAACATTGGTTCCTCACTAGAGGCCGCGCCGGTGGTTTATGTTGAGGATGCCGCGTTGCGGTCGGTGCTGGAAGACGTAAACTTTGCGGATATTTGCATTACCTCTGCCATTTGTGTGGAAGCGGGTAACGCGCCAGAAAACGCATTCCGTCTGAATGATGTGGCCGGTATTGCGGTTGTGTTTGCCCGTGCGGTGGGCAAAAAATGCCAGCGTTCATGGCGCATTGCGCAGGATGTGGGCAGTGATGCGGAATATCCCGATATTACGCTGCGCGATGCCCAGGCAATGCGCGAATGGAAAGCACGCCATACGCTTTAAGTGTGTGGCCTTTTGGTTCAGGCTTTTTTGCTGTTCAGGCGAGCGGTTGTTTCTTCAATCGCTTGCGCAAGGTTATCTTGATAGAGATGTGACTTGGCCTGAAACGTTTCTGCATTGGGAATGATGGTTTCTTTGGCTATTTGTAAACCGTTTTCCATCCGATTATACAGTGGTTGAACCCTCTTGTCGGGTAAGGGGGAGCCTTGAAAATACTTATGCAGTACCCCTGCCGTGAATCTGCCTTCCGTGATTTGAGGCAGATGGGTTGTGTTTTCTTCGGCTAAGGCTGTCATTCCAGCGACTAAATTTTTGGCTTCTTCACGCCGACTGCCGTAATCCAGTGTGCTCAATTGCCTTTTGAATATTTCAGCATTGTGCGTTTGAAATGTCACCGACTTTGCAACCGGATCCAGAAAACGTGCGTTAAAAGCTGCTTCCTGAGCCATGTTCCGGGTTATTTTTTGGGAAACGGTTGGCGTGATTGCAGAAAAGCGCATCAAAACAGTTTTCCTTGAAGAGGGGGTGTGTCGGGTTTGCGTGGTTTTGAGGATGCTTTGGACGGCGCGGATAATGTTTCAGAAGGAGCCGGTCGGGTTCCTGTGTCCACATGCACACTGACAGTTCCATCCGCTAAGGTCATGCTCAAAGCCATGCCCGCATGGGTCTGAGTGGTGGAGCGGAGGGGAGTCCCTTTTTCGTCCCGCACCAAAGCAAAACCACGCTCCAAAACACCCTGATAAGAAAAAGCATTCAGCAATTGGGAAAGGTTTTGCAGGTGCTTCCGGCGGGGCTCATAAATGCTGGCTGTTATGCGCTGGTGGCGCTGGGTGAGCAGATTCAATTTTTCTGTTTTCTGGTGCAGATTGCGCACAACCAGGCGCGGCGTAAGGCGGTTTGCTGTGCCGGTCAGCCGATGATGCAGCGTGGCTGTACGGTTTTTTTGCGCCTGTGCCATGCGTTGGGAAAGATGCGCCAAGCGGTCGCGGGTGCGGGAAAGCCGGTTGGCTGGCGTATTGTGCTGGAGCTGAGCCGCCTGCTTTATGAAATGCAGCCGCTTTTTCTGAATGGTGTTGAGCAGTGCTGGCGTGAGGCGGCTTGAAAGATAATCAAGCCTCTGGCGGGGTGTCGCCAGCAGTTCAGAAGCTTGCGGCAATACCCGTGTTAATGCCCGCAGTGCATTCTTGCGGTTTTCCAGATTGCGCTGAATGCCGTTGGCCAGCCGCGCCGACAAAGAACGGGTTTGTGCCAACAATTCCGCCCGTACCGGCACAGCCATTTCAGCCGCACCCGTGGGGGTAGGTGCGCGGCGGTCGGACGCAAAATCAATCAGCGTGGTATCCGTTTCATGCCCCACCGCAGAAATCAGCGGGATGACACTTGCAGCTGCCGCACGCACAACAATTTCTTCGTTAAAGCTCCACAGGTCTTCGAGGCTACCGCCGCCGCGCGCCACAATCAACACATCCGGACGCGGAATGGCACCGTGTTCGGTGAGCGCATTAAAGCCCTCAATGGCTGCGGCCACTTCTGCCGCGCTGGTTTCCCCCTGCACACGCACAGGCCACACAAGAACCCGTGTAGGAAAACGATCGCTAAGGCGGTGCAGAATATCACGAATCACCGCGCCCGTCGGGGAGGTAATCACGCCAATGGTACGGGGCAAATAGGGCAGGGGACGCTTGCGGTCTGCATCGAACAAGCCTTCTGCCGCCAAGCGTTTTTTCCGCTCTTCCAGCTGGGCAAGCAATGCGCCGATGCCCGCAGGTTCCATCGCTTCAATAATGATCTGGTAAGACGACTTGCCGGGAAAGGTTGATAATTTCCCCGTGGCAATTACCTCAAGACCTTCTTCCGGACGGCTTTTTAGTCTGGAAAATGTGCCTTTCCAGATAATTGCATCAATCTTTGCGTTCTGGTCTTTCAGGGTGAAATAGACATGACCAGAGCTGTGAGGCCCACGATAACCGGAGATTTCCCCCCGCACCCGCACATGCGCAAAAGCATCTTCCACCGTACGCTTAAGTGCCGTGGAAAGTTCCGAAACAGAATATTCAGGACTGTTGCTGGCGCTTGCAGATTGAACCATGGAATCTTTTACTTTAAGTGTTTCAAGAGGGCTGCCGCTCTTTTCCGGCACCCCTCTTGCTGTATTCAGATAAATTTCACTTCCAGAATTTCAAAGGAACGCGCTCCACCCGGTGCGGTGATTTCTACCTGATCGCCTACGCTTTTTCCCAGCAATCCACGGGCAATTGGCGATGAAATTGAAATACGGCCTTTTTTTACATCGGCTTCAAAATCACCCACAATCTGGTAGGTTTTTTCTTCATCCGTATCTTCGTCCACCATTTTAACCGTGGCACCAAACGTGACGTTTTCGCCTGAAAGCTTGGATGGATCAATGATTTCCGCACGCGCAAGCACACTTTCCAGCTCCGCAATGCGCCCCTCATTGAGGGATTGCTGCTCTTTGGCGGCATGGTACTCGGCATTTTCAGACAAATCACCATGAGAACGCGCTTCAGCAATCGCTTCAATAATGCGCGGACGTTCCTCGGCTGTGCGGAACTTCAATTCATTCTCAAGAGCAGTATGACCCGTCATGGTCATCGGAACTTTTTCCATTTTATTCTCTCAAAATGTTAAAATGCACCATGCCAAGCCTTGCAACCCAGCATAGTGCGTTATTCAGCATTGTTATGCCATCCGTTAAACACTGCTGTGCCTAACAAAATTTATTGTGTGCTCCGGTTCAGGCTGGCTTCGGGAAATAAGATTGAAGCGCGCGGACTTCCAGATCTCCCCCCAGATAAGCACGGATTCCCTGCGCGGCAGCAATCGCTCCGGATAGGGTGGTATAATATGGTACTTTATGCAAGAGGGCTTCACGCCTTAATGAACGACTATCAAGAAGCGCTTGGGCTCCTTCTGTGGTATTAAACACCAGCTGGATCTGCCCGTTCTTGATGGCATCCACAATGTGCGGCCGGCCTTCCAGCACCTTGTTGATCTTTTCCGCTTTCACGCCGTGTTCGCTTAAAAAGCGCTGCGTGCCGGATGTGGCCACAATATTAAAGCCGATTTCTTCCAACATTTTAATGCTGGGCAAAATACGCAGCTTGTCATGCTCGCGCACCGATACAAACAATGTACCTGCTTTCGGCACACGGGTGCCGCCACCCAGCTGGCTTTTCGCAAAAGCTACGGAATAATCCTTATCCAGCCCCATGACCTCGCCTGTGGAGCGCATCTCAGGACCAAGCACCGTATCCACACCCGGAAAACGCGCAAACGGGAATACCGCTTCTTTCACCGCAATATGATCGAGCTGCGGCTTTTTCAGGTTAAAGCTTGCCAGAGACTCACCCGCCATAATGCGGGACGCGATTTTCGCTATCGGCAAGCCAACGGCTTTGGCAACAAATGGCACTGTACGCGAGGCGCGGGGATTGACTTCCAGCACATAGACATCGCCGTCTTTGACCGCATACTGCACGTTCATCAAGCCGCCGACCTTCAGTGCCAACGCCATTTTGCGCGTCTGCTCTTCAATATCCGCAATTATATTTTGCGGCAAAGAATGCGGCGGCAAGGAACAGGCCGAGTCGCCGGAATGAATACCCGCTTCTTCAATGTGTTCCATAATGCCGGTGATAAACACGTCCTTGCCATCGCTAAGTGCATCCACATCCACCTCGATGGCATCGGAAAGGTAACGGTCAATCAACACAGGGCTTGAACCGGACACCACAACCGCCTCGCGCATATAACGCTCAAGCTGGGTGGCATCATGCACGATTTCCATGGCGCGGCCACCCAGAACATAGGATGGGCGAATAACCACCGGATAGCCAATTTCCTCAACAATCTTGAACGCTTGCTCCGCGCTTGTGGCGATCCCGTTTTTGGGCTGGCGCAGGCCGATCTGATCCAGCAAGTGCTTAAACCGATCACGGTCTTCCGCAAGATCAATAGCATCCACGGTGGTACCCAGAATTGGAATGCCCGCTTTTTCAAGGCTGGATGCCAGCTTCAACGGGGTTTGACCGCCAAACTGCACAATAACACCATGCAAGGTGCCATTCGCTTTTTCCACTTCCAGAATATCCAGCACGTTTTCCGTGGTCAGTGGCTCGAAATACAGCCGGTCTGAAGTATCATAATCCGTGGAAACCGTCTCCGGATTGCAGTTGACCATGATGGTTTCATAACCCGCTTCTGACAACGCAAACGCCGCATGGCAACAGCAATAATCAAACTCGATACCCTGTCCGATACGGTTTGGCCCACCGCCCAGAATAACCACTTTCTTGCGCTCTGACGGCTTGGCTTCACACGCTGGTGCAGTATCAAACGTTGGCGCATAGGTGGAATACATATAGGCTGTGGGCGCTGAAAATTCAGCCGCGCAGGTATCAATCCGTTTGTAAACCGGACGCACACCAAGACCCAGACGCAAAGCCCGCACAGCCTCTTCGCTCTTACCAGAAAGTTGTGCCAGACGGGCATCACCAAAGCCTAACGCTTTCAACCCATGAAACGCACCAGGGGTTTCAGGCAAACCAAACTGCTTAATGCGCTGTTCGGCTTCAATAATCAACCGCATCTGCTCAATGAACCAAGGGTCAACCGCACAGGCTTCATGGATCGCCTGATCGCTTACGCCCAGACGCAGCGCCTGTGCCATCACCAGAATACGATCCGGGGTCGGGCTTGCCAATGCCGCGCGGATAGCATTCTTGTCATCGCCTACGCCCAGCCCCTTGATCTCGATTTCATCAAGCCCGGAAAGGCCGGTCTCCAGCGAACGCAGCGCTTTTTGCAACGCTTCCGGGAAGGTGCGCGCAATCGACATTGCCTCGCCCACAGATTTCATCGCCGTGGTGAGATAAGGCTCGGCGCCGGGGAACTTTTCAAAGGCAAAACGCGGAATTTTCACCACAATATAATCAAGCGCCGGCTCGAAGGATGCCGGTGTTGCTCCGCCGGTAATGTCGTTCTCGATTTCATCCAGTGTGTAGCCCACTGCAAGTTTGGCGGCCACTTTGGCAATAGGGAAGCCGGTCGCTTTGGATGCCAATGCCGACGAGCGGGATACACGCGGATTCATTTCAATGACAATCATCCGGCCATTGGCAGGATTGATGGCAAATTGCACGTTGGAACCGCCGGTTTCCACGCCGATTTCGCGCAGAACCGCCAGCGAGGCATCGCGCATGATCTGGTATTCTTTATCGGTGAGGGTAAGGGCAGGGGCAACAGTGATAGAATCACCCGTATGAATGCCCATCGGGTCAAAATTTTCAATGGAACACACGATAATGGCGTTGTCCGCTTTGTCGCGCACCACTTCCATCTCGTATTCTTTCCAGCCCAGTACCGATTCCTCAATCAGGATTTCGGTGGTGGGGGAGGCATCCAGACCGCTTTCCACAATGGTGAGAAACTCTTCGCGGTTGTAAGCAATACCACCACCAGTACCGCCCATGGTAAAGGAAGGACGGATAATTGCAGGCAGGCCGATGTCTTCCAGCGCGGTCATGGCTTCTGCAAGATTGTGTGCCAGATGCGAGCGGGGCGTATCCAGCCCGATTTTGGTCATGGCCTCGCGGAACAGTTCGCGATCTTCCGCCTTATCAATGGCTTCCGCTGTGGCGCCAATCATCTCCACATTATATTTTTCAAGCACGCCCATCTTGCGCAAAGACAAAGCGCAATTCAGAGCTGTCTGGCCGCCCATGGTGGGCAACAACGCATCGGGGCGCTCTTTTTCAATAATTTTTGCAACAATTTCCGGCGTAATCGGCTCAATGTAGGTAACATCCGCCAGATCTGGATCGGTCATAATGGTGGCTGGATTGGAGTTCACCAAAATGATTTTATAACCCTCGGAACGAAGGGTTTTGCAAGCCTGCGTGCCGGAATAATCAAACTCGCAAGCCTGACCAATGACAATCGGCCCTGCGCCGATGATGAGAATAGAAGAAATATCGTTGCGTTTTGGCATAGGTTCCGGCCATCCGGTTCGCGCCGGAACGCACCCATGCACACGGTTTCGCGCATGAAGGCTCCGGCAAATTTCAAAAAGATGTTAAGCTAAGCACTTCGTGTACACGCTTAATGGCCTGATGAAAAGCCTCATGCGCCATATTTTATTATTTTCTACACCGCAGAACAAAAAATGCAGAATATTGCAGAATTCTCTTTCACAAAAACCTATCCTGAACACAAAGATTGCCCTGCATTCGCATCTTTTGACCGCCTGTGGGGAAACGACTCACAGTGAAGGCATCAATTTGCGCGCCGTTCTGGATTTTCAGGATCGTTTTTACAAAAAACGCCCTGAATTCTCACGCTCATTATTAGCCTGGAGCACTTACAGGCGGCTGACCACCTTCTTCACCTGGCATATAGGCCGGAATAGCCGCGATTGCAGCAATGGCGCCCAGAACTAAAAAAGTGTAAAGAGCAACTTCCGTGCGTGGACCTAGGAAACTCAAAACAGAATCTGGTCTTTCATCAACATACAGACTGGAATTTCTTGGGGCATTCGCAGGAGTAAAACTTCTTGTCTGGTCAGCAGAATTGAAATTTACCGGGGGAGTGGATGATGTGTAATTGGCAGGACGCTCCGTTTTTACAGGAGATGGTGATGAATTGGAAATTGAGGAAAATGTTTTTTTGAAAGACATATTTTGCGAAGCCATGCTGCCTTGCCGTGCCAAGCTTTCTCCAAACGCATCTGCCAAAGACGATGCACTTTGTTGTGACTGCAAGGCATCGCGTGAAATAACACCGTATTCTGATAGCATAACTTTCCCCTGTTATCGTTCTTATTAGGTTAAAAACGGTATTACACGGGGAAAGTTTCGATGAGAAGGCTATATTTCACGGCTCTGGTATGCATATTCAGGTAAAGTCGCATTGATGACACGTTGATAACGCGATGTTGCCACAATGCTGCTTTCTTTTATGCAATGTTTAAACGGGCATCTACAACGCAGATACAATACGAAAAACTGATCTGCACTCGCAAACAAACGTGGTTTATTGCAATGCACTCTTAACAATACCGCTGGCCTTTCCAAAATCCATTTGACCGGCATACTTTTCTTTCAGGGCAGCAACAACACGTCCCATATCTTTGATACCAGTAGCGTCAAGTTCTTTAATCATTGCAGTTACAATGGTTTTTATTTCCGCATCATCCAACTGACGCGGTAGAAAAGACTGAATTGTTGCAATTTCGAGGTTTTCCTGCTCGGCAAGTTCCGCGCGGCCGTTCTGCTCATAGATTGCTGCGGACTCCTGACGCTGCTTTATCATCTTTTGCAATAATTGCAGGATTTCATCGGGTGTAATGGCTTCCTTGCCATTTCCGCGCGCTTCAATATCCTTATCTTTGATGGCCGCATTGATGAGCCGCAAAGTGCCAAGGCGGGTTTTATCACCGCTTTTCATCGCTTCTTTCATGGCTGTGTTGATCTGTTCACGCATGGGAAATATCCTTATTCGTCTGCTTCGCACCCCTTGTGCCGTTTTATAAACAGAAATGCAAGTTTCGCCCATCGGAGGTGTTGACCAAAACGCAATCAGGGTTTAGAGAAATGGGCTGCAATCAGGGTTTTTATATCTTTCGATACGCTCTGGAACTTCAACACCCAATGTCTGGAAAGCCCCGCTCATGGATCAGCATCCTCTGGCCGCGCCTGCGCAACCCTGGCAGGAACCCGTCTTTACCGCAGCTCTCGTCTTGCAAGATGGCACCATCCTGCGCGGTTTCGGAGTGGGAGCCGTGGGTAATGCTGTCGGCGAAGTCTGCTTCAATACCGCCATGACCGGCTATCAGGAAATTATCACCGACCCTTCCTATTCCGGACAAATTATCACCTTCACCTTCCCGCATATTGGAAATGTGGGTGCCAATGAAGAAGATATT
Source organism: Methylopilaceae bacterium (assembly GCA_048594375.1). GTDB lineage: Bacteria > Pseudomonadota > Alphaproteobacteria > Rhizobiales > Methylopilaceae > JBMDXK01. Next base: position 59,592 of record JBMDXK010000009.1, on the reverse strand, counting down.
GAAACCATCAACATGGCCGCTGCCAGTGATGTGCGCGGTGTTGTTTTTGGTGCCGCTGTCACCGATCCTTCCAGCTGGCGCGCCAACAAAAAACTGGATACATGGCTCAAGGCACGCAATATTGTCGGCATCACAGGAATAGATACCCGCGCCTTGACCACACTGCTGCGCGAAAAAGGTGCGCAAAACGCTTCCATTGTTTTCGAGCCAACAGGTGCGCTTGATCTGGATGCCCGCAAGCGGGATGTCGCTGCGTTTCCGGGTCTTGACGGTATGGATCTGGTGCCGGGTGTTACCAGTGCGCAACGCTATACCTGGGATGAAACCATCTGGACGTTGGAAAACGGATACGGCAAAACAGAAGGCAAGAAACGCCATATTGTTGCTCTGGATTACGGTCTCAAACGCAACATTCTGCGCCTGCTGGCTTCAACCGACAGTAAGATTACGGTATTGCCTGCAACAGCCACTGCCGAAGATATTCTCGCCCTACAGCCGGACGGCGTGTTTCTTTCCAATGGCCCCGGCGATCCCGCGGCTACGGGTGCTTATGCTGTGCCGGTTATTCGGGAGCTGATTGCCAACAAGATACCGCTTTTCGGGATTTGTCTTGGCCATCAGATGCTTGCGCTGGCCGTTGGTGGTACCACAGTAAAAATGCACCAAGGGCATCACGGGGCAAACCACCCCGTTCAGGATAAATCTACCGGAAAAGTTGAAATTACCGCGATGAACCACGGCTTTGCTGTGGATGCGGCCAGCTTGCCCGCAGATGTGGAAGAAACGCATGTGTCACTCTTCGACGGCTCAAACTGCGGTATCCAGCTGAAAAATGCACCCGCGTTTTCCGTCCAGCACCATCCAGAGGCAAGCCCCGGCCCGCAGGATAGCCACTATCTCTTCTGGCGCTTTGCGGATATGATTGATAGCCACCGCGCAAGCAAAGCAAACTGAATTGCACTGCGCAATCATGACACAAAATTCATCATTTTGTGTCAATTGTTTTGCTTTAAGGTAGCTGTGATAATGTTTGATACAATCGGGAAAAGCCGGTTGTACATGCTGGTTCACATGCAGTGAGTGTATGAACGCCCCTTTTATTATGGTTTTTCTGCCTTTTGTAAAAGTGTATAGGGCTTTTACTGCTCTGCTTTGTCCTATGGGTCGCTTCACGGGAAATTGGCTCCATAAAATGACCATCTTAGTGGAGCGCGGCTATCATTTTCAGCCCATCAGGTGCGCGTGAGCATTTGTCCGAGAACTATTCCCGCATATACGGCAAACAACGTTATCACCACAGAGCTTGCCATATAAAGCAATGCCAGCGCGGTCTGCTGCTTTTGAAGCAACTGAACACTTTCAAGAGAAAAAGCCGAAAATGTGGTAAAGCCGCCAAGCAGTCCGGTGACTAAAAAAGGAAATACATATCCTGAAAAAGCATGGCGCGGCAATAATGCCGCTGCAATGCCGATCAAAAAACATCCCACAACATTCACAATAAGGGTGCCAAACGGAAAGCCCGTTGCCAGAACCAGTTTGGCACTGGCAACATTCATCCCGTAGCGCGCTACGCCGCCTATACCCGCACCAATGAAAATGACTAAGGGTATCATGGCTTATTCCGATTACATGGAGACGTTGTACACAACGCCCTTTTCACCGCCTGTACGTTTGAAGGCAACGCTGGCTTCCTTGTGTGCAGGATTGATTTGCAAAACACGGGCAAATGATGCACGGGCTCTTTCATTATCCTGCTTGCGTTCTTGTGTTAACCCCAGCCCATACCAGCCATCTGCGCTGCGCGGTGCCATAGAGAGTGCCAAGGTGAAATCTTCCGTTGCGCCTTTTGTGTCATCCAGCGCCAGATAGCTCATGCCGCGCGCAATATACGGAGGAGGGGCGTTCACATCGGCTGCAATGGCGCGGGTAAAATCGTTGATTGCATCCTGATGACGATTCTGCTCCTGCTGAATCAGGCCGCGGTTATGATAAGCCTGCGCATTGTGCGGATCCAGCTGAAGGGCTGTCTGATAATCCTGCAAGGCAAGATCCGTACGTTTCGCCAGACGGTAGATATTGCCGCGACCGATATAGGCCGCCGTATATTGGTTGTTTGCCTGAATGGCGCGGCCGTAATCTGCAAGAGCCAGATCATTTTTGCCCATATTACGCTGTGCCAGCGCACGGTTGGCATAAGCACCCGCAAAATTAGAATTCAGGCGAATGGCTGTATCAAAATCCGCAATTGCCTGCCGGTAATTGCCCACCCGCGCATAGGCCGCTCCGCGTGTGTTGTAAACCTCTGGATCATTCGGATTGCGATTGATAACTTCAGAAAGCGAACTGATATTAACATTCTGGGCGGCTTGTACTTCGGGGTCCACCGCTACAGATGAGCCGGTAGTCTGACAGGCTGAAAGGGCAAAAGCCACAAAAGCCAATGATGAAAACCGGAACACTTGCCGCATACGCACTGTCATAGCGTGAACCCTTAAATAAACACAACAAAAGCATCGCCTGAAACGATTCTCTCTCGTGTAACCTGAAAAGCTGTCAGAAAATAAAAAATACGCAGCATGAAACTGATTCATGCACACATTTTAATGCGCTACTTAGAAGGGTGATTGCGGCATAAGTGTGAAGTTTAGGGGCGGCACACATGAATCCGAACGCAATAGTGCAAAACCATCGGGCTGGGTGCAAGGCCAAAGACCGCAAGGAAAGGTGTTGTTTTTTAACGCTATTCCTTGCGCGGCACAGGGCAGCTTAGATCACCTTCCTCACAGGACAGATAACGCTCAAAATCGCCAAGCCGCGCTGTTGTCAGCGATTGCATACATGCCTGAACAATAGAAGAATAAACACTGCCGCCTTCCGCAATGGATGCTTGAAACGCACATTCCGCATCCCTATACGCCACCCATTTGCGCTGCGATTCTATGAAATATTTTGCCGTGGCTGGAGAATCCTGTAACCGCTCCTTGATCTGTCTGTACTCTTTATTCAAACGCGCATCGGCTTGCTGGAACGTTTCTTCAGCACTTGCTGCATGGGCGCCGCTTAACAACAGGCTCATGCTCAAAACGATGATACTTTGTTTCATTGCGCTTTCCTTGCAATTTTTAAAAATTGAAAAACCGATCATGCAAGGCAAACACTAAAAAACGCCCTAAAAAGGGCGTTTTAAATACACGATTTTGATAACACCGGACGGCCAAAGCATTTAATGCTTTTTAATTACCGCGCTGGGCGTGCTTTCATCGGGAGCAAACCTTCACGTTGCATACGCTTGCGTGCCAGTTTGCGCGCGCGGCGGATGGCTTCTGACTGTTCGCGTGCTTTCTTTTCAGAAGGCTTCTCATAAGCATCACGCAGCTTCATTTCCCGGAAGATACCTTCACGCTGCATTTTCTTTTTGAGGGCTTTAAGAGCCTGATCGACATTGTTGTCGCGAACAAGAACTAGCACGGTAAAATCATCTCCGCCTGAATTAAAAGTCAAAATAAGATAATGCGCCGTTTTGATGCGGCGTTGTTAAAAAGGTTTCTATCAGAGTTTCGATGCCTTGTCCACCTGAACCCGATTAATATGCCCCATTTTTCGACCCGCACGCGCTTCTTTTTTTCCATAAAGATGCACATGGGTGTTTTCTTCAGCCGCATAATGCTGCCATTGATGCGCTTCGTCCCCAATGAGATTGACCATTTCCACAGTACCCAACCGCATTGCAGAGCCCAGCGGCCAACCGGCAATTGCGCGGATATGTTGCTCAAACTGCGAGGTTTTTGCGCCATCCTGCGTCCAGTGGCCCGTGTTATGCACCCGTGGCGCCAGCTCGTTGACCACCAGCTCTTGCCTTTGGCCATTTTCCACAACAAACAGCTCCACGCCCATCACGCCGACATACTCCAATGCCGCCATGATTTTTTCTGCCAGCTTGACGGCTTCCGCATGGGTTTCAGACGTTATATTGGCCGGAACTCTGGAAGTGTGCAAAATATGATTCTCATGCACATTTTCCGCAATATCATACGCACGAAACGTGCCATCATGCCCGCGCGCTGCCACCACGGACACCTCACGCACAAAAGGCACAAAACTTTCAAGAATCGCAGGAGAAGGGCCAATCAATTTCAATGCGGCATCAAGATCCAGCCCTTCGCGCAGCATTACCTGCCCCTTGCCATCATAACCAAAGCGCCGCGTTTTCATCACCGCGGGTCTGCCCACCTGACCCACGGCCTTGGCAAGGCTGGCGCGGTCATTGATGGCTGCAAAACGCGCCGTTGGAATGCCAAGATCTGCTAAAAATGTCTTTTCGCTCAGCCGATCCTGCGTGATTTCCAACGCTTTGGCTCCCGGCGCCAAACGGGTATGCTGCGCAATGAAACGCGCCGTTTCAACCGGCACATTTTCAAATTCATAGGTTACTACATCCACACTATCGGCAAACAAGGCCAATGCCGCTTCGTCATCATACGGAGCAATCGTGGAATCACGCACCACATCCATTGCCGGACTGAACGGATCCGGGCAATAAATATGCGCCTTCAGCCCCAGTTTGGCCGCCGCCAAAGCCAACATACGGCCAAGCTGGCCGCCACCTAAAATGCCAATTGTCGAGCCGGGGGGGAATGGATGCTGGGTTGTCACGGCAGAATACTCATCTTACAAAAGTTTTTAACAAACAGCTTCGGTTACAGGCTTTTCCGCTACCGCAGCCGTGTTTTTTGCGCGCCACGCATCCAGCCGCTCTGCCAATTCGCGGTCTTGCAACGCCAGCACAGCGGCCGCCAACAACGCCGCATTGACAGAACCTGCGCGGCCAATGGCCAAGGTGCCGACCGGAATCCCCGCAGGCATTTGCACAATGGATAGCAGGCTATCGTGTCCCTTCAACGCTTTTGATTCTACAGGCACGCCAAATACCGGCAGACTGGTAAGCGCTGCCGCCATGCCCGGCAAATGCGCCGCGCCGCCCGCTCCGGCAATAATCACTTTAAAACCTGCATCACGCGCATTCTTGGAAAAATCATACAGTCTCTCCGGTGTGCGGTGCGCAGAAACGATTCGTGCATCATAAGCAATGCCCAGCTGCTCCAGGGTATCACACGCATGACGCATGGTTTCCCAATCAGACTGACTGCCCATAATCACCGCAACCGGCGCGGATGCTTGGTTTAACATGGCTTCTCCTGTGCGCACCACATCATCGTGAGAATACGAAAAAAACGGATAATAATAAGCCCACAGTGACCTTGCAAGAAAAGATTAAGGCCATGCCAGCCCATACTTCATGGAACAAATAGGGGGAATATGCAATCTTTTTTGTGCGAAGCGGTTCCATACTATGACCATAAAGAGTAGTGTTAATAGAATATGAATCATTGTCCATTTGGGAGGAACCATGCTGGTTTCGGAAGTTGACCCCTATAAACTCTCTTCCCCGCGGGTGTTCCTGCTACGCATGGTGGTGTTTGTTGTGCTGGTCGCCTTTCTGGCGCTGGTGCTTTATGAACCCATCATGGCGGCATTCATGACCAATCCAGGGCTTAATGGCCTTATCTTTTTCGTTCTTTTCGTTGGCGTTGCGCTTGCATTCCGACAAGTTTTGCGTCTGCTGCCTGAAGTGCGCTGGGTGAACAGTTTCCGGGTAAATGACCCCAGCCACGCCTTGCGCGATACCCCCGTTCTGCTCGCACCCATGGCTTCCTTGCTCGGCAACAGGCTTGATCGCGCCAGCGTTTCGACAAGCACTTTACGCTCCATACTTGATTCGGTAGGAATGCGCCTTGATGAAAGCCGCGATATTGGCCGCTATCTCACAGGACTGCTTGTTTTCCTCGGACTTTTAGGGACTTTCTGGGGACTTCTGGAAACGGTTTCTTCTATTGGAGGCATTATCCAATCGCTGGATGTGGGGCCTGATTCTTCCACAATTTTTAACGATCTCAAACGCGGCCTAGCGCAGCCGCTCAGCGGAATGGGTCTTGCCTTTTCCTCCTCACTGTTTGGTCTGGCCGGCTCGCTGGTATTGGGTTTCCTTGATTTACAAGCAGGACAAGCCCAAAACCGCTTCTATAACGAATTGGAAGACTGGCTTTCCGCAACCGTTGCTGAACGCGGCTCTCCTGCCAGCCTGCATGATGGCGAAGCTATGAATTCCCTGCTGATTGATGTGCTTGGCCGCTTGAATGACACCATGATCGAGGAAAAAAAACGCCCCGAAAATGCCGAATCCATGGCCTTTCTCGCAGAAGGGGTGCAAGGGCTTATCCAGCACATGCGCGAAGAACAAAATCAGGTGCGCATCTGGATGGAAGAACAGGCTCAAATCCAACAGGAAATGCACAAAGTTCTGGAAAAACTGGCACGCAAAAAAGAACAGTCATCCGAATTGGGCGGTACCATGGTGCTTGTGGATATTGAACCGGCTACAGCGCGGCCAAAACCTCACAACACAGAGGAATAAAACATGGCTGACCGTCGCGCCCGACGCAAGGAACGGCATATTGATTATTGGCCAGGGTTTGTGGATGCACTCTCCACCCTGCTTCTGGTGTTTGTCTTTCTGCTCACCGTATTTGTTGTCTCGCAATTCTTCCTTTCACGGGAATTGGGCGGCAAAGATGACGCTCTGCAACAATTAAATGCACAAATTGCCGAACTTACCCGCATTCTGGCATTGGAAAAAGCCAGCTCCAGCAACCAAAATCAAGAATTGGAAACCTTGCAGGCTTCCCTTGCGCAGATCACCCTAGAACGGGATAAAATTGCGGCTGAAAATGAACGTTTGCAGGCTCTGAGTGGCGAAGGGGCAGGGCGGGAAGGGCAACTGGCCGCACAGCTTGAAAATGAAAAACAACTTTCTGAACAAGCGCAATCGCAATTGGCGCTTTTAAACCAGCAATTGCTGGCTTTGCGCCGTCAGATTGCCGCCTTGGAACAGGCTCTTGAGGCTTCCGAGGCTAAAAATACCGAATCACAAGCGCGCATTTCTGATCTGGGGGCGCGGCTCAATGTGGCATTGGCACAGCGTGTTCAAGAACTTTCCCGCTACCGCTCAGAGTTCTTCGGGCGTTTGCGGGAGATTTTGGCCGCCCGCCCCGATGTGCGCGTGGTGGGCGATCGGTTTGTATTTCAGTCTGAAGTGTTTTTTGATAGCGCTCGCGCCGATTTAAATCCTGCCGCCTTCCCCGAACTGGATAAGCTGGCATCGGTTATTCGTGATCTGGAAAAAGATATTCCTGCCGACCTGCCATGGGTATTGCGGGTTGATGGGCATACGGATCAACGCCCCATCCGCTCCGCGCAGTTCCCTTCAAACTGGGCGCTTTCTTCTGCCCGTGCCATTGCTGTGGTGCAATACCTCATTGCTCAAGGAGTTTCTCCCCAGCACCTTGTGGCCGCAGGTTTCGGCGAATACCAACCACTGGAAGCCGGAGATGGCGAAGAAGCTTTTCGGCGCAACCGCCGGATTGAACTGAAACTGACCGAGCGATAGAAATTGTTGTAAAGGATCACATTTCCTTCACGTTCCATCAGCTGTATCTGCATTCTCAATAATACTAAAAAAAACATTGGTTTATGATGGAATACCTCCCAAAAGTGGAAACCGTTTTATCCAATAACAGGATCATTTTATTGAAACGCGGATGTAGCCCTGCGCTTTATCTATAGTTGACCTGATAATAAACAATACATATAGAAGCAGATAAAAGGTTAATTGAGTTTTTGAAAGTATTTGCACGCAATGCCGTCAATTCCACGCCCCTCTACACCAAGAACAGAACTTTATAATGCTATCCAACGAAGCAATCAGCGTACACTGCTCCGCAATATAGAGGAAAAATTCACAACAATAACGGCTGAACAATTAACTGCGGCGCACAATAAGTATCCCGATTTAAAGCAAAGAATAGACACTCTTGTTGATACATACAATCCTGATACAGTCTCACAACATTCATTTTATGACACATATGGAACTTCCCTCGCACTGAGATATGAACCTGAAGAAAAAATACCGACCACCTTTACTGCTGACAGAGGTAGGGAAATCAGTGAAAATCCTTCCTCTCATACAAAAATAAGAGAGAGCGCCAAAGAAGCATTAAAGGTGATGATGAATAGAGATTCTACTTTCAAAGAATTTCAAAATGAATATCTTGAAGTTTTCACAATTCATGGGCGCACCGGTTCTGAAAGTGTTTTAAATAATCAGGAAGGTATTCGCGCTAAAAAATCTATTCCTGCCTTTACTTTAGTTGACGTGTGGAGGGGTATGGTTTTCAATAAAAATGGTTCACGCGAACAAGAAAATTTGAAAATGCTTCATCTTTTTACTGGAAAAGAGCCCAATAAATTTTTTGCTAGCATTGGCGATTACAATATCGATATAAAATCAATTAGCATGAAAGCAAATAGCGGACAGAATAAACCTGAAACAACAAATCTTAACGCCCTTGTTCTTCCACACAAAACATCCACTAATAATTCAATTTTTGTTGCGGCAATGGTAACCAATCGTGATGTAGAGGCAGGCGAAGAGCTTCGGTATGACTATAACTTTGAGGGATAATAATAAATCAACTGTGATAATTCTGTTGCCGCACAATATCCCATGGGTAAAACATAGAGATCTTCTCATAAGGCTCACATAAAACGATTATAGCGGGTTCAACTAATAAATTTACATTGAACCCGCTACAGGGTATTGTTTTCAAGCAATTTTAGCTACGCTGGGTGCTGGCTATGGTTTTGGTAATCAACGCTACACCGTAAATGGTGGAAAGCTTTTAGAAAGCGCATCAAAGGCTTGCAGTTCTGCAAGAAGGGCTTCCACCTGATGCAAAGGCACCATGTTAGGGCCATCTGACCACGCTTTATCGGGATCAGCGTGTGTTTCCAGAAACACGCCTGCCACACCAAGAGAGACCGCTGCACGAGCAAGCACCGGCACAAATTCCCGCTGCCCACCGGAAGAGGTTCCCTGACCGCCCGGCTGCTGCACGCTGTGGGTTGCGTCAAAAATCACTGGCGCGCCGGTTTTTGCCATAATTTGCAATCCCCGCATATCGGTTACCAGTGTATTGTAGCCAAAACTTGCCCCGCGCTCTGTGACCATAACATTGGGGTTGCCTGCATCGCGCACCTTGGCCACGACGTTTTTCATATCCCAAGGTGCCAGAAACTGGCCTTTTTTAACATTCACCACAAGACCTGTTGCAGCCGCAGCAAGCAGTAAATCCGTCTGGCGGCACAAAAACGCCGGAATTTGCAGCACATCCACGGCATCTTTAAGAATAGCGCATTGTTCATTTTCATGCACATCGGTCAGCACTGGCACATTCAGACTTTCACGCACTTCTGCAAAAATCTTTACCGCAGCATCAATACCAAGGCCACGTTTGGCACTGGCACTGGTGCGGTTGGCTTTGTCGAATGAACTTTTGAAAACAAAGCCAATACCAAGTTTGGTTGTGATTTCTTTCAGTGCCGTTGCCATTTCCAAGGCATGTTCACGGCTTTCCATAGCGCAGGGGCCTGCAATAATGGCCAGTGGCAGATCATTGCCAAACCGGACAGCGCCAGCGTTAACATGCACTTGCTTTACAGGAGCCATTGTGTTCATCAGAACCTCACATTATTTATAGCAATTTCGGCACAGGTATATGCGGTTTTTACGGCTTTGCGTTGCCCTAAGGGTAGCGAAGCTAAAATTGCGTAAAAACAAAAATTTAGAGTGGTTTCATATAAAGTTTCTCATTGAAACCACTCTCGTATTCAAATGCCGTTACACCAAGCGGCTTTGTTCCAGCGCTGCTGCAATGAAGGAAGCAAACAGCGGATGGGGTTCAAAGGGGCGCGATTTTAATTCCGGATGGAATTGTACGCCAACAAACCATGGATGTCCTTCGAGTTCCACAATTTCCGGCAGAACTTCATCGGGTGAAAGCCCTGAAAAAATCAGACCTTTTTCTTCCAGCCGCTCGCGGTAGGCCATGTTGACCTCATAACGGTGGCGATGGCGTTCTGTAATGGTGGAAGAACCGTAAATCTCTGCGGCCTTGCTGCCTTCTTTCAATACCGATTGATACGCGCCCAAACGCATGGTGCCACCCAGATCACCGCCAGAAACACGGCGTTCCAGCATGTTGCCGCGCAGCCATTCGGTGAGCAGACCAACCACAGGTTCATCGGTTGCGCCAAATTCCGTGGAGCTTGCACCCTTTACACCGGCCAGATTCCGTGCGGCCTCGACAACCGCCATCTGCATCCCGAAACAAATGCCGAAATAAGGCACTTTGTGCTGGCGTGCAAAAGTCACCGCTTTGATTTTACCTTCAGCGCCCCGCTGGCCAAAACCACCGGGTACAAGAATGCCATTCACATGTTCCAGCATCGGGGTGGGATCTTCGGATTCAAAGACTTCGCTTTCAATCCAATCCAGCTTGACCTTCACACGGTTGGCAATACCGCCATGCACCAGCGCTTCAATCAGAGATTTATAGGCATCTTTAAGTTCGGTATATTTGCCAACAACCGCAATAGTAACTTCGCCCTCCGGGTTGTGCATCCGCTCGGAAATTGTGTTCCAGCGGGTGAGATCCGGCTCAGGTGCATCCGTTATTGCAAAGGCAGACAGCACTTCCCGATCAAGCCCTTCACGGTGATAGGCAACCGGCACATCGTAAATGGTATCCACATCTCGCGCTTCAATCACGGCATTTTCCTGGACATTGCAGAACAAGGCCAGCTTGCGGCGCTCTTCTTTCGGCACCGGCCGGTCTGTGCGGCACAGCAGAATATGCGGCTGAATGCCGATTGAACGCAGCTCTTTGACCGAATGCTGTGTTGGTTTGGTTTTCAATTCGCCCGCACTGGGAATCCATGGCAGCAAGGTCAGATGCACATAAACCGCATGGTTGCGCGGCAATTGAATGCCCAATTGGCGGATTGCTTCAAAAAATGGCAACGCTTCAATATCACCAACGGTGCCGCCAATTTCCACCAGTACGAAGTCATATCCTTCATTGCCGGAGATGACAAAGTCCTTGATGGCATCGGTAACATGCGGAATCACCTGCACCGTACCGCCCAGATAATCCCCACGGCGCTCACGGGTGATAATGTCCTGATAAATCCGGCCTGTGGTGATGTTGTCGCGCTTGCTGGTGGGGCGCCCTGTGAAGCGTTCGTAATGCCCCAAATCAAGATCTGTTTCCGCGCCATCATCGGTGACGAACACTTCGCCATGCTGATAGGGGCTCATGGTGCCGGGGTCCACATTGAGATAAGGATCAAGCTTGCGCAACCGGACTTTATACCCGCGCGCTTGCAGCAAAGCACCCAGCGCTGCCGAAGCCAACCCTTTTCCCAATGAAGAGACTACGCCGCCAGTAATAAAAACATACCGCGTCATGGCGCATTCCTCACTTCAATTCATCAACAAAAAACAAAAAAGCTTACCCTGCCTTGATTATAAGGCAGGGCAAAATACGGTTTATCCCATCAGGGTGCAACAGGCTCTGTGGTGGCAGGCGGTGCCGGTGTGTCGAAGGCATCCGGCGTCAAGGGTTGCGTATTGCTGCCTGCATCATTGTTTTGTGGTACTTGTGTTCCCACAGGAGGCGCAACAGGTGCTTGTGGCGCCGGTGTTGTTTGCTGACCGGAAACCGGGGCTGAAGGCGCTTGCGGTTGTGGTGCGGGTTGCGGAGGAGCGGCATCGCTGCCTCTGAGCTGATTCAGGAGACCCCCGCCGCCTTGCGTTGCGGGTGCGCCGCCAGCACCATCAAGAATCGAGCTGGGTCTGCTCATATAGGTTGCCAGAATTGCCATGCCGATACAGCTGACAAAGAACAATACGCCCAGCACCATAGTGGTACGCCCAAGTGCCGTTGCCTGTGCGCGGGTGGATGAAAGACCGCTGCCCCCGCCGCCAATTCCAAGACCGCCCCCTTCGGAACGTTGCACCAGCACAAGAACAATCAATGCTGCAACAACAATCAGATGGATAATGATAAGAACGCTTTGCATCAGGTATTTCTTTATCAGGTTGGTGCATCACCTGAAAACGGGATGCGGTATCGGAACAAAAATTCATCAAAAGATGGAAAAGATTCACAGGCATATATTTTTACCTGAGACTGCCGTTTTCTTACACCACTGTAAGTCTGCTTTCCAGCCTTTATTTCAGATATACCCCAAGACATATAAAATGATTGTATGCCACAGGCTGTAAGTCTTTGTTTTATCGCAGAGTTTAATCCAATAAAATGACCATTTTATTGAAACTTCGCTCAATAGACCCATCCACAACGGCTATGCCAACAAAAGAATCCTGCGGGAACGGTACTATGCTCTCTTTTTATAGACCGAACCACCACGATGCAAGCCCCAGAAACGCCAGAAATCCAATGCAATCTGTAATGGTTGTGAGAAAAACGCTGGATGCCACAGCGGGATCAACTTTCAGGCGGTTGAGCAATAAAGGCACCGCTGCGCCAAAAAAACCCGCGATGAACATATTCACAACCAAAGCCATGCCGATCACAATACCCAGCTGAAGGTTTGTGAATACGAGAGCGGCGATAGCTCCAAGTATGACGGCAAGAATCGCTCCATTCAGCACGCCCACGAGAATTTCACGGAGGATAACCCGCCGCGCCCCGCGCCCACCAATTTCTCTGGCAGAAAGAGCGCGTACAGTTACCGTCATGGCTTGTGTTCCCGCATTGCCGCCCATGGAAGCAACAATCGGCATAAGAATTGCCAGAGCCACCATTTTTTCAATGCTGTCATTAAAAAACCCGATGACACTGGCCGCGATGAATGCCGTAAACAGATTGACAACCAGCCAGGGCAACCGCGCACGCGCCGTATAGATAACCTTGTCGGAGATTTCCTCATCGCTGACCACGCCGCCCATAGCGCGGATGTCTTCGTCGGCTTCTTCCTGAATAACGTCCACAATGTCATCGATCATGAGAACGCCCACCAGCCGCTCATGCTCATCGACCACCGGCGCGGAAACAAGATTATAGCGTTGAAAGAGCCGGGCAGCGTCTTCCTGATCCTGGGTTGCTTCCACAATGCGGCGATCATCACGCATGATTTTATCCATGCGGATATCTGCTGCCGAACGCAACATGGTGTCCAGCGATACGGTGCCAATCAGCTTGTATCCAGGATCCACAACATTGATTTCATAAAATTCGTCGGGCAACGATTCATCTGTGCGCACAAAGGCCAGCGTTTGCCCCACAGTCCAGAACGGCGGTATGGCAATAAAATCCGTCTGCATCAGACGGCCTGCGGAATCTTCCGGATAATCCAGCGAACGGGTGAGGGCTACCCGCTCCGGAGGCGGCAGAAGATCAAGAATTTCCGCACGGTCTTTGGCATCAAGGTCTTCAAGAATATAAACCGCATCATCGGAATCAAGCTCGCGCACACCTTCTGCGACGGTCTGCACGGGAAGTTGCTCAATAAGTGCAACACGGATCGTCTCATCAAGTTCAGTAAGAGCGGCAAAATCGAATTCTTCGCCTAAAAGCTCAATAAGTTTGGTACGCAAATCCGGCGCAAGCTCAGCAATCAGCTCGCCCATATCCGCTTCATGCAGACTGCCGGCCAGAAACATAAGCGCATCGGCATCAGCGGAAAGCAGCGCAACCGTGACGAGATCAAGATATTTCTGCGTAATATGGCCGTTTTCATCCCGCGGCAAGCTGGTATGAGGCTCCGCCGTAAGGGGCGGCTCAGACAACAGTATTTCTTCCATAAGCCGCCTCCCTTTACGTCTTTGCACACTCAACTGTTATGAAGACAACCTTTTCAGAAAGATAAGGTTGCTCTTGGTTAGGCGACAGCTTCACCCAGCCGCTTGATTTCCCATTCAAGCTGCACGCCGGAATTGGCCAGCACTTTTGAACGCACGGTTTCGCCCAGCGTCTCAATGTCTTGCGCAGTAGCACTGCCAAGATTGAGCAGAAAATTGCAGTGCAATTCCGAAACTTGCGCATCGCCGATTTTCATACCGCGGCATCCCGCAGCATCAATCAGTTGCCATGATTTATGCCCTTGCGGATTTTTAAACGTGGAACCACCTGTGCGGCTTTTCACCGGCTGGGTTTTCTCGCGTCTTTCCGTAATGCCCTGCATTTCAGCAATAAGAGCAGCGCTATCGCCTGCGAAACCTTGAAACAGTGCTTCGGTAAACACCATATCTTGCGGTACATTGGAATGCCGGTAAGCATAACCAAAATCGGCGTTTGTGAGAATATGCAGATTGCCTTGCCGATCCACGGCGCGGGCTTCAACCAGCACATCTTTTGTTTCACCGCCATAAGCGCCAGCATTCATGCGCAGCGCCCCGCCAATACAGCCCGGAATACCGCGGTAAAAAGTCAGGCCGTCAATACCCGCTTCACCGGCCGCACGCGCAACTTTAACATCCGGCACTGCGGTGCCGCTGCGCACACGATAGCCCTCTTCAATATTAATTTTTGAAAACCCGCGCCCCAGACGAATAACCACGCCGCGCATACCGCCATCGCGCACCAGCAGATTGGAGCCCACGCCGATAGGCATTACCGGCACTTCTGGCGGAAGATTTTGCATAAAATAACGCAAGTCATCTTCATCTTCCGGTGTAAACAGCACATCGGCAGGGCCACCCACGCGAAACCATGTGACATCCGCAAGTGGCGTGTTTTCCAGCACCCGCCCACGCAATTCGGGCATCCAGCTCGCAATATCCTGCGCCAGCGTACGGCTCATGCTGCACCTTCTTTCGCGGGTCTTTCGCTGAGTTGTTCCGGCAACGCATAAGCCCATTGGGTAATGGAACCAGCCCCCACGCAGACCACATAATCCTCAGGACGCGCCATGGCGGAAATCAAGTCGGCCAGATCTTCCGATTTTGCCAGCGGCACCACATTGCGATGCCCACGCGCCCGCAGCCCTTGCACCAGATCATCCCGGCTTGCGCCTTCCAGTGGCGCTTCACCGGCCGCATAAACATCGGCCACAATCACCACATCGGCATCGTTGAAGCAGGTGGAAAAACCATCAAACAGGCTTGCCAGACGCGAATAACGGTGCGGTTGCACAACAGAAATCACGCGCCCGTCAGTGGAGGCGCGTGCCGCACGCAGCACCGCGGCAATTTCAACAGGATGATGCGCATAATCGTCAAAAATCTGCACGCCATTCCATTCGCCGGTACGGGTAAAGCGGCGTTTTACGCCTCCAAATTTACCCAGAGCATCACGAATGGCATCCGCTTTTACGCCCATCTGGTGAGCCACCGCAATAGCAGCGGTTGCATTGAGTGCATTGTGATGTCCGGGCATAGGCAGCACCAGATCATCAATCAGCAGTTCGTCTTCGTTATCACGGCCACGGATTTGCACAGCAAAACGGCAGACACCACCCTTAAGGTCAATGCGCTGCAAACGCACATCGGCTTGCGGATTCTCTCCATAAGTAATGATCCGGCGGTCTTCCACTTGCCCCACCAGTTCCTGCACCACAGGATGGTCAAGACACATCACGGCAAAACCGTAAAACGGCACATTTTCCACAAAGGTTTTAAAGGCTGCCTTGATGGCATCATAAGAGCCGAAATGATCCAGATGTTCAGGGTCAATGTTGGTGACAACGGCCACATCGGCTGGCAACTTGAGAAAGGTGCCGTCGGATTCATCGGCTTCCACCACCATCCACTCGCCATTTCCCATGCGGGCATTGGTGCCATAAGCGTTGATAATGCCGCCGTTAATGACCGTCGGATCAAAGCTGCCGGCATCAAGCAGCGCAGCCACCAGCGAAGTTGTGGTGGTTTTGCCATGGGTTCCGGCAATGGCGATGGCGTTTTTAAAGCGCATCAGTTCGGCTAGCATTTCCGCACGTCGCACCACCGGCAGACGCTGCGCCCGGGCAGCCTGTAATTCCGGATTATCTCCCTTGATAGCGGAAGAAATCACGATGACTTCCGCGCCTTTCAGGTTTTCTGCGGCATGGCCAATGCTCACGGCAATGCCTTTTTCGCGTAGACGGCGAACATTGGCGCTTTCCGCCACATCTGACCCCTGCACGGTGTATCCAAGATTCACCAGCACTTCAGCAATGCCACTCATACCAATGCCGCCAATACCAACAAAATGGATGGGGCCTATATCGCGGGGAAGTTTCATGGAAAAGACAGACTCGACAAAAGGGAAAAAACAGTTCTTTGCTTAACCGATTTTGGCGAGCGAAACAAAGGAAAAATGCCTTTGTCCTTTTTTAGCCGTACTTAATATTCCAATCAGGGCCATGTGACACTGTTATTTTTCTGCCACTCCTCACGCGACAGCTGGTCAAAGGTATCCTGAATGACATTTTGCCATTCCTCAGGAGCCTCGCGCGTTTTAAGTTCTGGAAAACCCCCAAGATGAATTGTTCCCGATGTAAAAGTGTACTGATTTACTGCACCATCTGCAATTTTTCCTTTTACAACTGTAAACGCAACGTACTTTCCTTTTTGGCTCTCTGATTTATTATTTTCTTTTCTTTCTATTATATTCATGAGCTGACTGTGTGCCGTTGGACCTCTCCAACCATCAGGATTGTTTTTATTATGATGCAAGGCTTTGAACTGTATCGGCTGTGTACTGTATATGCTGTAAGTTTTTTCTGTATCAGGCTCTTTTACGGCATATATCTTGCTTTCATCCATACTGCCTCCGATAGACGGCTGCACAGGGGCGAGAAAAATTTTATATGTTTTTCCTTCAGGTCCCCGCTGTTGAGATGCTTCTACTTTCAAATTGTTTTCTGAAGGTAAAAGAGAGCTATTTTCAGAGGGAGCTACACTATCCTTGACACTTATGCGGACAAGACCTGTAAATGCGTGTCCGCTTTCTCCTTCCATGAACAGTTGCTTGCTCTTGCCATGGAGTGGGATAACTTCTGCAGGCGGAATAGGGCCACTATGCATCTGTGTAAAATATTCTCTAAAGCCTGGACTCATTTCTCGATCCTTGGCAGACTCATCGAGAAACGCCATCGTCTGTTCAGGGGTCTTGAAGCTGATGTTCATATCGGATGATGTATCCTTTAAAAACGTATCCATCCGGTGCAGTTCGGGTAGGCGGTTGTATTGCGCAGCCAATCCAATTTTTTCTGCGACAGGACCACTCAAGACTATGTTATCAAATTCGCTTCCGCCTGTATGTGTATAGTGTGTACTAGAAAACTCTACAGGGGAAAAACGCATTGGAGGAAGCATATAAACTCCGTTTAACTGTAATAACTTAACTAATAAATTCAAGTTAAAAATTTTTAATATTAAAAAATATTAAATAAATTTAATGGTATTTTTTGTTTAAATCAATATCTTTGTCGATCATCTCATTTAATTACTGTTAATTATACCACAGATGGGAGAAAGGTGCGCATATATGGCTGAAGTTGGGATAACTCATGCTGGCTGATTGATTAACGGGAGCGGTCAGGATAAAGCTAGAGTGCTGCGCTGAGGTGCAGCGTTTAATGTGCCTTTTATCCCTCCTGATTGAGAGTGCGTTCTTTTCCATGTTGAACCTGCTGGCTGAACTTTCGACATCGTTTCCCATCCTGAATGTATTTCGCTACATTACATTCCGTACAGGTGGAGCAATGCTCACCGCGCTGATGTTTGTCTTTCTTTTTGGTCCCATGACCATCCGCGCTCTGCGGATCAAACAAGGCAAAGGCCAGCCCATCCGTGACGATGGCCCCAAAAGTCACCTTTCCAAAGCCGGTACGCCCACAATGGGCGGGTTGATGATTCTGGCGGGTATGTCCTTTTCTGTATTGCTTTGGGGCAATCTGGCCAATGCCTATGTCTGGGTGGTGATGGCGGTAACGCTCGGGTTTGGCCTTATCGGTTTTTATGATGACTATCTGAAGGTTACCAAGCAAAGCCATCGTGGTGTTTCTGGAAAAACACGCCTGGGCATAGAGTTTCTGATTGCAGGCATGGCCGCTGTTATTATGGCGCAGTTAAGCCCTCCTTCGCTCAGCAATTCGCTGGCCATTCCTTTCCTCAAGGATGTGCTGCTGAACTTTGGCTGGTTCTTTATTCTGTTTGCCGCCGTGGTTATTGTGGGTGCTGGGAATGCGGTAAATCTGACCGATGGCCTTGATGGCCTTGCGATTGTTCCGGTGATGATTGCCGCGCTCAGCTTTGCTGCTATTGCTTATCTGGCTGGTAATATTGTTTTTGCCGACTATTTGCAAATCCACCATGTTCCTGGAACCGGCGAACTGGCCGTGGTGTTAGGGGCTGTGCTGGGTGCTGGCCTTGGGTTCTTGTGGTTCAATGCACCGCCGGCACAGATTTTCATGGGCGATACCGGATCGCTCGCACTGGGCGGTCTGCTTGGCTCCGTGGCGGTGGCAACCAAACACGAAATCGTTCTGGCTATTGTGGGCGGTCTGTTTGTGTTGGAGGCTGCATCCGTCATTATTCAAGTGGTTTCTTTCAAACTCACGGGAAAACGTGTTTTCAGAATGGCGCCCATCCATCATCATTTTGAACAGCTGGGCTGGTCTGAGCCACAAGTGGTTATGCGGTTCTGGATTGTGGCTGTGGTGCTGGCGCTGATTGGTTTATCAAGCCTGAAATTGAGGTAACATCATGCTTGCGCTGACAGCCTTTCAAGGCAAAAATATTGCTGTTTTTGGATTGGGTGGTTCTGGTTTTGCGGTCGCGCAAGCCCTTGTGGCAGGTGGCGCGAATGTCAGCGCATGGGATGATGCTGGCGTGCGGGTAAAAAAGGCTCAGGATGCGGGTGTTCCTGTGCTGGATTTGCACGATGCGGATTGGACAGCACTGGACAGTCTGGTGCTGTCACCCGGCGTACCGCTCACACATCCTGAGCCGCACTGGACAGTTAAACACGCACGCGCTGCCGGTGTTGAAATTATTGGCGATATGGAGCTGTTTGCCCGTCAGCGCATGGCGGTTGCACCGTTCTCGCCCGTGGTTGCTATCACGGGTACAAACGGCAAATCCACAACCACGGCGCTGATTGCGCATCTGGTGAACAGTGCAAAGCGCAAGGTTGCGCTGGGCGGCAATATTGGCACCCCTGTGCTGGAACTTCCCATGCCGCATGCCGGTGTCACCCATGTATTGGAAGTGTCATCCTATCAGATGGATCTGGCACCGGGGTTTAATCCAACCGTTGGCATTTTACTCAATCTTACGGAAGATCACCTTGATCGGCATGGCACTCTTGAGAATTATGCAGCGATTAAGGAACGGCTTGTTGCACAGGTAGAGGCCAAAGGTACGGCTATTGTGGGTGTGGATGATCGTTATTGTGCGGCCATTGCCGACCGTCTGGAACAGTCTGGCAAAAAAGTGGAGCGTATCAGTGTGCGCCATCCCGTTGCGCAAGGCATCTATGCGGTAGGCTCCAAACTTTACCGCGCCGAAGGCGGCGCCGAAACGCTGTTTGTGGATCTGGATGGTATTGGCAGTCTGCGCGGTGCGCACAATGCACAAAATGCTGCCGCCGCTGTGTTGGCGCTGCTGGCTTTGGGGGTAGGACACGCCGATATTGTTGCTGGATTGCGCAATTTTCCCGGTCTGGCGCACCGGATGGAGCAAGTGGAAACCCGTAAGGGCATTTTGTTTGTCAATGACAGCAAAGCCACCAACGCCGATGCTGCCGCACGGGCGCTCAGCAGCTTTCAAAACATTTACTGGATTGCAGGTGGCTTGCCCAAAACCGGCGGGATTGATTCCTTGCGGGATTATTTTCCTAAAATTGCCAAAGCCTATCTGATTGGCACAGCAACGGAAGAATTTGCGGCAACGCTGCAAGCACAAGCAGCGTTTGAAGCGTGCGGTACGCTGGATGTGGCGGTAGCGCGCGCTTATGCCGACGCCTTGCAAAGTGGTAAACCTGATCCGGTGGTGTTGCTTTCCCCCGCCTGCGCTTCTTTTGACCAATACCCCAATTTTGAAGTGCGGGGCGAGGCTTTTCGCGCTGCTATTAAAGTGTTAGACACTTAAGCCTATGTATAATATACATTATTTTTTGTGTTTAATTCTAAATAGTGGTTGACTCTTTTTCACTAAATAGTTTTTTATAATTCGTTTTTTATGCAAGGACTGAGTAATGAAAAATTTTAATATCCTTATAATTCCTTTTTTTGCATTATTTTTAGCCAGCTGTGCGGGTGGCGCACAAGAAGCTGCAGCAATGCCTACTCCAATTTTGTGTAAAACTGTTCTTGATCTTAGTCCTACTTATGTAAGGTATGGCGAATATTTGGCTGAACTGAAGAAACGGAATGAAGATTGTGGAAAATATTTCGGAGAGACTAGAAATATTCGAGTTCGCTAATATTATTTTAAATTAATTCTATAAGAAGGGGTAGTTAAATCCCTTCTTATCAAAAAAAATGTTAAGCAATTTGTTAACGCCATAGTCATTATATTGTTTGGTGAACAGTTTTGGGATCAGTGCTGCACATTGATCTTTTCTGCAGCGCAGCTACGCATTCGCCCCCCACATAGGACGCTTTGAAAACCCGTTCCTGAGTGAGGGAAACGAGGTACACATGCAAGCTCTGCGGGTTTACAGCAGTGCAAAAAAGGATTTTCACCATGATGTCGCGTGCCGAGCGTACTGTGGTCGGGGAATGGTGGTGGACAATTGACCGCTACCTGTTGTTTGCCCTTTGCGCCCTCATGCTGGGCGGCATTGTGCTTTCACTGGCCGCAAGTCCTCCTGTGGCGGAACGGTTGGGGCTAGGGCTGTTTCATTTTGTCAACCGCCAAGTGTTTTTTCTGGTTCCTGCTGTAGTGGTAATGCTGGGCATTTCTTTCTTTTCCCCCAAAGAAATACGCCGCATCTCGCTGTTGATGTTTATCGGCAGTTGGCTGGCCATGATTGCTGCCCTGTTTATTGGTCCTGAAATCAAGGGGGCTCACCGCTGGTTATTTATTGGCGGAGTCAACGTGCAGCCTTCTGAATTTGTCAAACCTGCTTTTGTGGTTCTGGCGGCATGGCTTTTTGCGGAGGGGGCAAAACGCGCGGATGTTCCAGGGCGTTTTTTATCGATGGCCTTGGCAGGTTTGGTGATTGGTGTTCTCATCCTGCAACCGGATTTTGGTCAGACCCTGCTGCTGGGTGCCGTATGGATGGCGCTGTTTTTTATTGCAGGGCTGAAACTGTATTGGGTGGTAGGGCTTGGTGGCGCGGGTGTGATCGGCATTGTGGCAGCCTATAATTTGGTCGATCACGTGCGGCAACGTATCAGCCGGTTTTTAAATCCGGACACAGGCGATACCTTTCAGGTTGACCGCGCTATTGAATCGTTTGTGCAGGGCGGATGGTTTGGTAAAGGCCCCGGCGAGGGTACAGTTAAACGCATTTTGCCTGATAGCCACACCGACTTTATTTTTGCGGTTACTGCCGAGGAATTTGGCATTGTGCTGTGCCTTTTTCTTGTAAGCCTGTTTGCATTTGTGGTACTGCGCGGTATTTATCTTGCCATTCAGGAGGAAGATTTGTTTCGCCGTCTGGCAATCGCTGGCCTTTCCATGCTGTTTGGATTGCAATCCATGATTAACATGGCCGTGAATGTGCATCTCATGCCAGCAAAAGGCATGACTTTGCCGTTTATTTCTTACGGTGGCTCTTCCTTGGTTTCATTGGCTTTCGGTATGGGGATGCTGCTCGCACTCACACGGCACAGACCGCGTTCCACCGTTCTGCCGCAAAATTCATCACTCGTGCCGGAGCCAGCATAATGCCTTCACGCCAACGTCCCGTTCTTTTGGCTGCTGGCGGCACTGGCGGCCATCTTTTTCCGGCGGAAGCATTGGGTACTGCATTGATGCAGCAGGGAGTGCGCGTTGAATTGGCCACAGACTACCGCGCCAAAATCTATTCCAGTGCTTTTCCTGAAAAGGCTATCCATCAGCTTGCTTCTGCCACCTTTAAAAGCCGCAAGCCGCTGCATGTGTTGCAGGCCGGATTTTCGCTGGCAAAGGGAATGCTGCAAGCCTTATGGCTGCTGTTGCGCTTGCGCCCTTCCGTAGTGGTGGGTTTCGGGGGATATCCCACTGTGCCGCCGGTATTTATTGCGCAGCTGTTGGGTATTCCCACGATTGTGCATGAACAAAATGCGGTATTGGGGCGCGCCAACCGTTTTTTGGCAAAACGCGCGAAAACCATTGGCACAGGCTTCAACCAGCTTGCAAAAGCCACGGCTGAAGAACAGGAAAAAGCGGTATTTATCGGCAATCCGTTGCGGGTGCCGGTGTTCGAGGCCGCGCAGCACCCGTATCAACCGCTGGCGCAGGATGGCGTGCTGAATCTGTTGGTGACAGGCGGAAGCCAAGGCGCGCGGATCATGACCGAGGTTGTGCCTGCTGCGGTGCAACGGCTGGATGAACCGTTGCGGCGCCGTGTGAAAGTCACGCATCAAACCCGGCAGGATGATGTTGTATGGGCGCGTACCGCTTATGCCGCCGCTGGAATTGATGCCGAAGTTGCGGCGTTTTTCAAGGATTTGCCCCAGCGGATTGCGCTTTCCCATCTGGTGATCGGGCGCTCTGGCGCTTCAACCGTGGCAGAACTTGCCATGATTGGCCGCCCCTCAATTCTGGTGCCGCTGCCTGGATCGCTGGATCAGGATCAGCTTGCCAATGCAACTATTCTTGCTGCTCTGGATGCTGCAACTGTTATAAACCAGGCGCAGTTCACACCGGATGCTCTTGCTGAACGCTTGACAGCTATTCTAACCGATTCCGTAGGGCTTGCGCGGCAAGCCAACAATGCCCGGCTGGCCGCAACACCAGACGCCGCGCAGCGTTTGGCAGCGCTGGTGGTAAATATCTATTCCAATCACTCGCAATAAGAATACACTTTTGCATTTATAGCAATTTCAGAAAAAAATTATACGATTTTTGCTGCACTACGTTGCTTTAGGGCAGGCAGCTTTGCTCACCATTGGCTCAAAATTAAATTGTCATTTTCTGTGGTGTTCGGCTTTAGTACGGCATAAATGATTGTGCTAAGTTTTTGAAATATTGAATATATTTCTTTAAAAATGCAATAAAAAACCTTTTTTGGCGATTATTTGTGTAATAATTTTTCCTCTTAGTTAGTATACTTTAGTTTATGTGATTTATTGTAAAATATTGTTTAGTGTTATGGTTGTGTAATTGAATTTATATTATCAGTTGATAAATAGTTATTTTATTGTTAATAAAATTTTGTGTTTTTTTATTAACAAGTTGAGTTTGTGCCTTGCCTGTTATTATGCGTAACAATTCTTTAATTGCAACAGATGATGCTCATCAGCAAAATCAGAGAAGTCAAAGCTTATCTCCACCTCCCGCCTGGATGGAAGCGGATGGTTCATTGCCAGTGTGGCAAAAACCAGAAGAGGTTTTGCCAACTGGCGCGGCACCGGCTTATTCAGCCATGGATACACTGCCCCCTGCACGGCGCGTTACGCCTCAGCCCGTTGTTCCTGAAAACTCCGCATTGCCGCGCGAATTGGAGATTATGTTTTATGATGGTTCTACTGGGAGAATGAGTCCCACTCCGCCCTCTGAAAGTTCTCAAAATACGCAGATGCAAACTTTTAATTTTTCGTCTGCCGGGGTGCGTGATGAGGCAGATATTCACTCAAACGGCGCTCATGCAGCTTTTGAAGAGAGACATTCAGGAGAGACTGTCGCAAGCCATAATGCTCAGACGGATACTTCCTCAAATACTTTATCTGAAGATCCGCTTTCTGCTCTTGTTCAGTCTAATCATGAAGAGATTTTGCAAGATAAAGCTTTGATTGACCGTTTTCAAGTTTTTGGAGAATATAAAATAGGTGATATGCCACACGCTCCCAATCCCGAGCTTTTCACTGCTTATGCGGAGAAGCACCGAGCGGATATTAACCGCGCTCTTTTTGAGCAACAAGTGAGTTTTAAAAAAGAAATTTTTGATTTGAAATATGCCATTGCTCTCGATATGGCGGCTCAGATCACAATAAACCAACAGCATATTTCTCAATTAGAGGGTGTGAAAGTTGATTTCGCGGATTTTTCAAAGCGTAAAAGTCTGAAGCATTATTGGAATAATTCCTTCAAAAATAATGTGATTCCGCCACAAAGACATTTTGTATTTAACCCGCACTCATTGAATGAGCTGCTTGAACAGCAGTTATCTCTTTATAATCAGCAGCAAGTTGTTATTGCCGAGCAATTGAGTTTTATTGATGGGATAAGTGCGGAGGATCGGCAGCCTGTACTTATACCTCATCGTGGTAAGTATACTAACTCGCATGATAATCAACCTTTTACACCTGGCGCTTCTTATGCAGACCATTCTGATCCCTTTAGACGCGCTGTTTTCATAAATAAAAACACTGGCAGAGTGCATGATTTACGTGTCGATCCTGATGCAGAGTACGGTAGTGATCAATTTCACGCATTAATTGGTAGGACTGATTACGCTGTGCCTTATGTTCAGACCAAAAACAAAAGATATGCTCTATCAACAAAAATAAGAATTAAACCAGTCTCTGAATTACAAAGAAACTAATACGGTATCTATAGCTTGAGACATATAAAATGATTAGAATTGCTTAGGTTGTAATTCTTTGTTTTATCACATAGTTTCTTACTGCTCCATGTTGCCCTATGGGTAGCTGCGCTGACCGTTAGCTATCATAAAAGAAGCTTTTTATTGTGGAGATTCTAAAAAGGCAGGATGCGTGGGCATCCTGCCTGAATGTTTGTGTGCCGGTTTGGAGCCGGCACATGATGGCCAAGGGTAAATTAGAAGCCCATGCCACCCATACCGCCCATACCACCCATATCAGGGGCTGGAGCAGGTGCATTTTTCTTTGGAAGTTCTGCAACCATCGCTTCTGTGGTGATGAGCAAGGCTGCAACAGATGCCGCATCTTGCAGAGCCACGCGCACAACTTTTGCAGGATCAATAACGCCTGCTTTTACCATATCCTGGTATTCGCCGTTTGCTGCGTTAAAGCCTTGATTGTAGTCGTTGCCTTCAAGCAGCTTGCCCACAATGAGGGAACCGTCTTCACCGGCATTCAGGCAGATCTGGCGCGCAGGAACCTGAATAGCGCGGCGGATGATTTCCACGCCCGCTTTTTGATCGGCATTGGTGACTTCGATATTTGCCAGAGCTTTTACAGCGCGGAGCAACGCAACACCACCACCGGGCAGAACGCCTTCTTCAACAGCAGCACGGGTTGCGTGCAGCGCATCGTCAACGCGGTCTTTTTTCTCTTTCACTTCTACTTCAGTTGCACCACCAACGCGCAGAACAGCAACACCGCCAGCAAGTTTCGCCAGACGCTCTTGCAGCTTTTCACGATCGTAGTCAGAAGTGGTGTCTTCAATCTGCGCACGAATTTGATTTACCCGCGCTTCGATTTCAGCTTTATCGCCAGCACCATCCACAATGGTGGTGTTTTCTTTGTCGATAACCACTTTTTTCGCACGACCCAGCATGTTCAGCTGTACATTTTCAAGCTTGATGCCGAGGTCTTCGGAAATGGCCTGACCGCCGGTGAGGATGGCAATATCTTGCAGCATGGCTTTACGGCGATCACCGAAACCAGGTGCTTTAACAGCCGCCACTTTCAAACCGCCACGCAGTTTGTTGACCACGAGGGTTGCCAGTGCTTCGCCTTCAACGTCTTCAGCAACGATGAGGAGCGGCTTACCGGATTGCACGATGCCTTCCAGAACAGGAAGAAGCTCTTGCAGACCAGTCAGTTTTTTCTCATGGATGAGAATATAAGGATCTTCGAGTTCAACACGCATTTTTTCAGAGTTGGTTACGAAGTAGGGGGAGAGGTAACCGCGATCAAACTGCATACCTTCCACAATGTTCAGCTCTGTTGCGAGGCTTTTGGCTTCTTCAACAGTGATAACACCTTCATGGCCCACTTTTTCCATTGCGCGAGCAATCTGGTCACCAATTTCGGTATCGCCGTTTGCAGAAATAGTACCAACCTGCGCGATTTCCGCGTTGGAAGTTACTTTTTTCGCATGGGATTTGAGGTCTTCAACAACTGCTGCAACCGCGAGGTCAATACCGCGTTTTACGTCCATCGGGTTCATGCCCGCTGCAACCGCTTTTACGCCTTCACGCACAATGGCTTGCGCCAGAACCGTGGAGGTTGTTGTACCGTCGCCAGCCAGATCGTTGGTTTTGGAAGCCACTTCGCGCAGCATCTGTGCGCCCATGTTTTCGAACTTGTCTTCCAGCTCGATTTCTTTGGCAACAGTGACACCGTCTTTGGTGATGCGCGGTGCGCCAAAAGATTTCTCGATAACCACGTTGCGGCCTTTAGGGCCAAGGGTGACTTTTACTGCGTTGGCAAGAATATCAACGCCTTTGAGCATTTTGTCACGGGCATCGGTGGAAAAACGTACTTCTTTAGCAGCCATAGCTGACAACTCCTTTTAGAGTATGAAATAACAGTTTGAAAAATTACGCAGCGTCAAAGCTTTACGCTTCAAGAACGCCAAGAATATCGCTTTCTTTCATAATCAGAAGATCCTGACCATCAATTTTAACCTCGGTGCCAGACCATTTGCCGAACAACACCCGGTTGCCGACTTTCACATCCAAAGCAACAAGAGCGCCTTTGTCATCGCGAACGCCAGTGCCTACAGCAACGATTTCACCTTCCTGGGGCTTTTCCTGTGCTGTGCCGGGAATAATAATCCCGCCTTTTGTTTTTTCTTCCGCATCAACGCGGCGAACAACAACTCGGTCATGCAAGGGACGAAACGCCATAATAAGTGTCCTCCATAGAAGCGACAAAAAATAATAAATCATATCAAGCGCGGCTTTTATCCAACAAAACCAACCGCGCACCCTCCAGATAGGTAAGCCTCTAAAAAGGTGCAAGGGGGAAAGGTGAAAAAAATTAGCACTCACCACACATGAGTGCTAACACATAAATTTCTTGACGGGAAACACTTTTCGCAGTTTCATAATAAGAAAAACGGGGGAGGCTCATACTTTAGCGTTTGTTAACTAAAGGATGTGCTTATGGCTGATAAAGATTTTTTAAAAACCCTTGAAGGCTACGGCCTCACCACCGCCGAAATCATTTATGGGTTGCCTGACCACCCGCATCTTCTGCAAGCTTATCTCTGGCAGGAATACGATGTAGCGCCGCACTTTCCCGTGTTGGAAAGCTTCCTTAGCTATTGGAAAAAAGAACTGGCCGGGCCTTTAAAATTTGTAAAAGTGGCGCACAACAAGCTGATTACACCCGCTGAATTTACCATTGCCAAGGGGCTTTATACAATCCAGTGAGCGCGTAATGCCGCACAAAACCAAACCGGCTTTCATGCCGCCGGTTCGGTTTCTTCATGATAAGGCGGAAGAGGGATGGATTGTTGCGCTTCTTTCAGTGCTTCTCCCCAACGCTTGCGCACATCCAGAAAATACGCGTCATCCTGATCGATGCGCCTACTCACCTCGCACTGCAAAACATCACGGCGCAAGATAGCGATATCAATTGGCAAGCCAACGCTCAGGTTCGAGCGCATGGTGGAATCCATTGAAATGAGTGCCGTTTTCAGAGAATCATAAATATCACTATCAAACTTAATCAACCGATCCAGAATAGGTTTGCCATATTTGTGCTCGCCAATCTGCATAAACGGTGTTTCAGGCGTGACCGAAATAAAATTTCCCGCACTGTATATATGATAAAGCTGCATCGCATCGCCCGCAATCTGCCCACCAATCAAAATACTGGCTTCAAAGCCGCCCGCCATCTGCTCAAGATTAGAACCATCAATGCGGTAAACCTCACGCATAGCGCGCCCCACAAGCTGCGCTGCATGAAACAATGAAGGCTGCTCGGTAATTTTGTCAATTTTGCCGGTTTCAGGATTGATTATGCCTTCCGTCACAAACGTCATCACCGACTGCGTAATGGATAAATTTCCAGAGGTACACAGCAGGAGAGAATAACGCCCTTCCTCCTCAAACTGGTGCAGCTTCCGAAAGGTGGAAATATGATCAATTCCGGCATTGGTGCGCGTATCCGCCACCATCACCAAACCTTCCTGCACCAAAATCCCCACGCAATATGTCATTTCAACCTGCTGTATATTCTATTACCTTTAACACGCTGCATACTGCATATATCCATCCGTGTCATCCGCTGACTATAGATTTTCAAACCTTATTATCTGCTTACCCAAGAATAGATAAAATACGACAGATCACACGTGCACACCATTGGGCGATAGTCGGGAATTAAAAAACACGCATTTTAAGACAATATTAAGATTACATCGGTGTTATCAGCACCCGAACATCGAGAATCTCGCGTCCGGTGCCGACGCGCGAGCCGCGCACAGGGGCGGCGCCCAGATAATCAAGGCCAATTGCCACACGCACATGCGCATCTGTTGTTGCGATACCATTGGCCGGATCAAAACCAACCCATCCTAAATCCGGAATATGAATTTCAACCCATGCGTGGCTGGCATCCTGATCGTTTCGGCCATCCACACGGAAAAAATAGCCGCTCACATACCGCGCCGGATACCCCAATGAACGTGCCAAGGCAATGAAAATATGGGTATAATCCTGACACACGCCATGCCGGTTGGCAAACGCTTCCGCTGCCGTAGTCTGGGCGTGGGTGGCACCTGTATCAAACGTGAAACTGGTATAAAGCATTTTCAACAGGGCATGAAAAATATCCAGCGCACTGCCGCCGGTTCTTTCCGCAATTTCTTTTGCAAAGGCGGTCATTTCCGGTGTGCGCGCCGTCAGCTCGGTTTCACGCAAATACAATGCCGTTGGAAAACGCTCCACCGTTCCTTGCAAAATGCCATGGGTATCCTGGGTTTCTACCTCGCCCTCCACAATGATTGCAAGGCTCTCAACCGGATCCTGAATTGTAAACGTGTGAATGATATTGCCAAAAGCATCTTCCGCCGGATAAAGACGGCAATTGCTATCAATATCAATGCGCCAATCTACAATATACTGGCTGTAATGATTGCGGGGCGTTAACCGCAACATCTGGGTAATGCCGCGCTGGAACTCTGTATAACTGTAACGGGTCTCGTGATGAATTTTCAGGCGCATGGTTTTTCTATTCTCAATTTTTTATTGTCCGCTGAGGTATTGCTCTGAAATGGCGGCGCTCAACTGATTGTTGGCTGCAATGAAATCGGTAATAAATTCATGCAGACCACTTTGAAAAATTTCCTCAATCCGCGCATTCTGAAAGCGGGATCGCATGGAACGCGCCAACCGCTGTGCCTGACCTTGCCGCCCATATGCCCGCGCCAGCTCATCCAGATTACGGCTGATGGCGGTGTAACATGACGCCAGTGAACGGGGAAGTTCATCGTTCAAAATCAACAAATCCGCCACCAGCCACGGCTTGATGCTTTCACGGTAAACCCAATGATAGCTGTTGATGGCAGAAACAGCGCGCAGCACTGCCGACCACTGATAATAGTCAAGACCTCCCCCAACTTTTTCATGCTGGGGCAGCAATACATGGTATTTCACGTCCAGAATACGCGCCGTGTTATCGGCACGTTCCAGAAAAGAACCTGTACGCAAAAACCAGAACCCATCATTGCGCAACATGGTGCGGTAAACCGAACCGTCAAACCGCAAGGATACTTCGTTTACCCACTGCAAAAAGCGATTAAGCTCCTCACCACGGAACTGCTTGCCGGAAAAACTTTTCAAATCCAGCCACGCGCGGTTAATCACATCCCACATTTCAACCGTCAATACGGTGCGCACCGCACGGGCGTTGGAGCGCGCCATATCCAGACAGTAACGAATGGAATAGGTATTTGTGGTTGAAAGCGCCAGAAAAGCGATGACATTGTCTGCGTTAATCTCATCATATTGCGCAAGAAAGGCCTCCTTGCAGCCGGCTGTTGTCAGGGCGCCTTCCCATTCGTTCATGGTGCCACCATAAGCCGCCGGCAAGGCCGCCAGACGGTGGGCTGCATCAATAATACGGGCAAGGGATTCCGCGCGTTCAATATAACGGGATGCCCAATAAAGGTTATCTGCTGTACGGCTTAACATATCAATCTATTACCCATGTATCTTTGGTGCCACCACCCTGAGAGGAATTCACCACCAGAGAGCCATCTTCAAGCGCCACACGGGTCAACCCACCCGGCACAATGCGCACACCATCCGCGCCAGAAAGAACAAAGGGCCGCAAATCCACATGCCGCTCCACAACGCCCTGATTGATATATGTCGGGCAGGTGGACAACGCCAATGTTGGCTGGCCAATGAAATTTTCAGGATTTTTTACCAGCTTCTCCCGAAAGGCTTCAATCTGCACACGGGTGGAATGAGGGCCGACCAACATTCCGTACCCACCAGAGCCATGCACTTCCTTCACCACCAGCTCATCAAGATGATCCAGCACATATTTCAGCGCATCCGGCTCACGGCAACGCCATGTGGGAACATTGTGCAGGATCGGTGACTCATCCAGATAAAATTTAATAATCTCCGGCATGTAGCTGTAAATGGCTTTGTCGTCCGCAACGCCCGTACCCACCGCATTGGCGAGCGTAACGTTCCCCGCACGATACGCCTCGAACAAGCCCGGAACACCCAGCATTGAACCCGGATTAAAGACCAGAGGATCAATAAATTCATCATCAAGACGACGGTAAATCACATCAACCCGCTGGGGACCTTCTGTGGTGCGCATATAAACAATGTTATCACGGGTAAAAAGATCACGGCCTTCCACCAGCTCTATGCCCAGCTTATCCGCAAGGAAAGAATGCTCATAATAGGCCGAATTGTATGCCCCAGGCGTAAGCAGCACCAGATTAGGCTCTGTGGGGGCGCTATAGGGCGCAACCGAACCAAGGGTTGCCAGCAGCTCATCGCTGTAATTATCTACCGGCGCAACACGCTGCTGCTGGAATAATTCTGGAAACAGGCGCAGCATAACCTCGCGGTTTTGCAACATATAAGATACGCCAGACGGAGTGCGGGCATTGTCTTCCAGCACATAGAAATTATCCGCATCCACCCGCACCACATCCACGCCTGCAATATGCACCCAGACATCCGATGCAGGCCGATGCCCCACCATCTCCGGACGGAAGGCCGGATTGCGAAAAATCAGATCCGATGGAATTATCCCCGCATTCAAGATTTCGCGGGAGCCGTAAATATCTTTCAAGAACAGGTTGAGCGCCTTGACACGCTGTTCAAGACCGCGCGACAGTCTCTGCCATTCAGGCTGGGTCAGAATCCGCGGAATGATGTCAAACGGTATCAACCGCTCTTCCGCATCTTTCTCGCCATATACCGAAAAGGTTATCCCAATACGGCGGAACAGCTCTTCCGCCTCCTTGCTGCGGTAAGCCAAAAGTTCGGGCGTTGCTGAATTAAGCCATTCGGTAAGCGGCGCGTAAGCTTCACGAACCTTCCCGTCGGCGGTTTTCATCTCGTTAAAAAGACTCATTTGTGTTGCAGCCCCTCACTGAAGCGTCTTGAATGCCTGTTCGGATTGTTGCTTTCTCCCCTTGCAGAAAAGGATAAGAAGCCCATGCAGGTTTTTGATCTGCAAACAGTTTTACGCATTGCTGCCGCTTTAGACATATACCATCGTATAAAAACAGTGGAAAAGTTACTTTTTCCCTCACATTGCATCGATTACATTCAAAAAATGTCACATGAGCGCGATAACGGTAGTGTTGATTGCATGTTTACACCTTTCAACCTTCGGCAAGGAATGGCCTGATGCACGTCTGGGTGCTTACAGATGGAAAAGCGGGCGATGAAGCGCAGTGCATCGGGGTGGCCGAAGCTTTAGGAACGATTCCAACCATGCGCCGCATTGCTCCCCGCGCGCCGTGGCGCTGGTTGATGCCACGCGGATGGATTGATCCGCGCGAACACCCCTGCCATCCGCAAAGCCCCATTTCGCCACCCTTTCCTGATCTGCTCATCGCCTCCGGCAGGCGTGCCGTACCGTATCTGCGGCTTATTAAGAAACTGAGCGGTGGGAAAACCTTTACGGTCTTTCTCAAAGATCCGCGCACAGGGGCAGGAACAGCCGATCTGATCTGGGTGCCTGAACATGACGCTTTGCGCGGCGATAACGTTCTGCGCACCCTGACGTCTCCGCATCGGGTGAGTGGGGCGCGGTTGGCCGAAGCGCGGCTGCAACCTGTGCCTTGGCCCGAAAATTTGCCGCGGCCATGGTGCGCCGTATTGATTGGCGGCGATAGCAAGCACTACCGCTATACACCGGCTGATGTGGAGATGTTGCGCGCCCGGCTGGAGGCGCTGGCGCACAGCGGCGCTGCGTTGCTGGTGACGTTCTCCCGCCGTACGCCGCTTGCTTTAAAGGACGCCGTGAGAGCATTGAGCCGCCGTTTTCCGGTATGGATATGGGATGAAACCGGCAATAATCCTTATATTTCCCTGCTTGCTCACGGGGAATGTATTGTTGTCACAGCTGATTCTGTGAATATGGTGGGGGAAGCGGTTGCTACCGGCCTGCCGGTTCTGGTGTTCGAGCCCCTGAAAGTGGGTAAAAAGATCGCTTTTTTCCTGCAAAAACTCAAAGAAAACGGCATTATTACGGTTTTTGATGGATTATACCGCCCCTATGCCTATGAAGCGCTGGACTCTACGCCGGAAATTGCTAAAGCTATTGTCAATGCCATGCGCAAAAAGCATGGGTCTAGGCGTGATAGTGCCATTCTTGAGAGAAAGCCATGAGTGAAACGCATGTTCCCCTCATTATTCTGGGGTCAGGCCCCGCAGGATACACAGCCGCAATCTATGCTGCGCGTGCCATGCTCAAGCCTGTTCTTATTTCCGGTATCCAGCCCGGCGGCCAGCTCACCATCACCACCGATGTAGAAAATTATCCCGGCTTTGCCGCCGGTGTGCAAGGCCCTGATCTGATGGATGCCATGCGGCAACAGGCCGAGCGGTTTGGAACACAGTGCGTTTCCGACCATATTGCCAGTGTTGACCTTTCTGCGCGTCCTTTTCGCCTGAACGGGCAGGGCGA
This sequence comes from Methylopilaceae bacterium, assembly GCA_048594375.1. Lineage (GTDB taxonomy): Bacteria > Pseudomonadota > Alphaproteobacteria > Rhizobiales > Methylopilaceae > JBMDXK01. The sequence continues at coordinate 26,484 of JBMDXK010000009.1, read as the reverse complement.
TGCAGTATGGACGTGCGATAGCCTGATTATTGCCACGGGAGCCCAAGCAAAATGGCTGGGCGTTGCCGGTGAAGATGCCCTCAAAGGCTATGGCGTCTCGGCATGTGCCACATGCGACGGTTTCTTCTTTCGCGGCAAGGAAATCTTTGTGATTGGCGGAGGGAATACGGCGGTTGAAGAAGCGCTCTTTCTCACCAATTTTGCCTCTAAAGTCACGCTGGTGCATCGCCGTGACAGCCTGAAAGCGGAAAAAATCTTGCAAAACCGCCTGATGCAGCATCCGAAAGTGCAGATCATCTGGGACAGTGTGGTTGACGAAATTCTCAGCACATCCACCCCGCCAGCAGTTTCTGCCATCCGGCTGAAGCATGTAAAAACCGGCGTTGTTTCCGAGCATAACACACAAGGTGTATTTGTGGCCATCGGTCATGCGCCCGCAACAGAGCTGTTCACAGGTCAACTTGCCATGACCCCACACGGTTATTTGCAGGTGGAAGCCGGTACAACAAAAACCGCCATCAAAGGTGTATTTGCAGCAGGGGATGTATGCGATGACACCTACCGCCAGGCGATTACCGCCGCAGGAATGGGGTGCATGGCAGCGCTGGATGCCGAACGCTTTTTAGCGCAATTGCATGAACGGCAGGATGCAGCCGAATAAGTGGATTGAATAAGGGTGGAGTCATGCCTTTGGACTGGGATAAATTGCGTATTTTTATGGCGGCAGGTGAAGCGGGAAGCTTTACCCATGCGGGTGACAAGCTTGGGCTTTCCCAATCCGCCGTAAGCCGCCAAGTGCTGGCACTGGAACGGGATCTGAAAGTACCGTTGTTTCACCGCCACGCCCGCGGATTGCTGCTGACCGAGCAGGGCGACCTGCTTTTCCGCACCACACGCGAGGTGTTTGCCAAGCTGGAGGCCACACGCTCCGCGCTTGCGGATACCCGCGAACGCCCCAAAGGCGAATTGCGCGTGACCACTACGGTGGGGCTGGGGGCAAGCTGGCTGGCGCCACGTCTGGGGGAATTTCTGGAGCTTTATCCCGATATCACCATGCAGGTGATTTTATCCGATGACGAGCTTGATCTGGCCATGCGCGAGGCCGATGTGGCGATCCGTCTGCGCCAGCCGGTACAGCCGGAACTTATCCACCGCCGGTTATTTACAGTGCATTTCCATATTTTCGCATCACCCGATTATCTGGCGCGGCATGGAACGCCGCGTTCTATTGCCGATCTGGATAATCACCGGATTGTCAAATTCGGGGGGCCAATTCCCAACTTCCTTTCCGATATCAACTGGCTGTGTACCGTTGGACGCGATGCCCGCGATCCGCGCCCCGCTGTGCTGAACATCAACCATTTGGTCAGCTTGCGCCGCGCGCTGGAACAAGGAACAGGACTGGGTATTCTGCCCGATTATCTGGTGGAACCGGGTAGCCCGCTGGTGCATGTGATGATGGAACGGGAAATGCCCAGCCTTGATGCCTATCTGGTTTATCCCGAAGAAATGCGCAATGTGGCGCGGATCAACGTTTTCCGCGACTTCCTGTTGACCAAGGCACAGCGCTGGACTTATTAGGCGATTGAAACCATGTTTTACCGCCCAGATTGAAACCAAAATTTCACAATAAAACTTTTCTAAACTGTGAATAAGTGCTTCCTCAGGGTTGCGCAGTGGGCTGTGTTGCGCCTAACGTCATGAAAAATTGGCCTTATTAAATAAGGTCAGGGGAACAGCAGAATCATATTATCGCGGCAGTTTGCTCGCCGTTTCTTTCGTTTGGCGCATGTGTTGACGTGCAGCCAATGCGATTGCAATACTTTTTCTGCTTTCCCGTTCATCATTTCTGGATTGACGTGAGGAGGGCATCATGTCCAACGTTGCTGGTAAAACCTATGGCATGAATGTCATCACGCCCATGAAGCCGTGTCTGACATGGCTGAACCGTTTCTTGTTCATGACGGCGCGGGTGGTGCCGGCAACACTTTCCGGTCTCTTGGGGCTTTCTCTTATCCATTTTGCGCGCTGGGTCATTATCCGGCGGGATCAATGGCCGGATCTGGGGCAGGGCAAGCAGAACCTCCAGAACGATTATATGCTGTTTTGCAGTAATTTTAACGGCACATGGGATCAGTATATCGATGCTTTTGCCGACGGTATTCCCAACGGCCTTGATCTTTTCTGGTACTGCGCAACAAAATATCCGCAATCCGTACCCAGCACGCCGTTTAAAAACTACATCCGCGCCAATCAGGTGGATACGGGCTATTATTACAATGCGACACCCGGTTCCGCACAACGGGATATCAAATCCGCGCTCCAGCTTATGGTTGCCTTGCGCGATCTGGAGGCGCGCGTCGGCACCATGGATGCGGATACCTTCCAGAAAGAATACCGCAAGTTTTATGTGGGCGTACAAAATTGCCTCAGCTCAGCAGGTTATGCTCCTGTGGCCAGCAATGATACCGCCAATGCTGACTGCAACCGGGCGCCATTTGTACGCGCAAAATGGGGCTAGCATTTTGCCAGCATGAACACTGCCGCTGTGCGCATAAATACCGTTTCTCTGCGCGCCCGTTTTTTATTCTTCCTGACAAGGTTTTACGATCATGCCTAATTTTGATGGCGGACATTATTTCCTGACTTGCCTTATCCCCATCCGCACCGATGTGCTGAGTCTGGACAACGGCTGTGTCTGCTCTCCGGCGAGTATGGTGCAAAGTGCGTTAAGCACACTGCCCACCGCCCTGCAATCGCCGGTGACCGAACAGATTGGCATGAACAGCCCGTTCGCACGCAGCCCTCGCACCCACTTTGCCCGTTTCGCGGTCATCAATGACGTGATTTACAACGGCCGCAATCCGGTGGATGCGCTGAAAACCGCAATCACCAATCCGCCCAATGCCTTTGCCGCCCAGCCGGTGGATCGTCTGAATTGCCCGTACCTGATGTTTGTGGCCGACTTTGACGCGAAAAGCGATGATGAATCCGAAGTGCGCAGCTATCTGGACGAATTGTGGAACACCATGCAAAAGGAATTTCAAGATATTTCCTATGCCTGTGTTGGCTCCCATGTGGTGCAAAACAGCAAAGCGTTTCAGGATTATATGCTGAAATGCCAAGTGGAAACCACCATGCCTTTCAACGATTACTGGGTGGGTGCGCCGCCTTTGCCTTCCATGTCCCTTGGCCAGTTGATTGCTCCTGCGGCCATCGGGGCTTTGGTTGGTGTGGCCGGGTTGATTATGACGGCGTTCGGGGTGGCACATGCCGGATGGATTGCTCTGGCCGGGTTGGTACTGACTGTTCTTGGTCTTGCCTATTCCTATTTCACCGTTCTGCGCAAAGGGCATGTGCCTTTTCCAACGGCTCCCAACTCGGATTTGCCGTCTGTGCTGAAAGCCGTTTACCTCCAGCAGAAATTTACGCAGTTTGCCATTGAAACCCAAGGCAAAAACGGCGCCGAATTGCAGCAGGCCTTTAGCGCTTTTCTTGCTACGCACAAACCATCCGATGTACAGGGGCCAACCCAGCCCGCTGGCGTTATCCGTTCCTGAGCATGTATGGAAATAATCCTATGGTAGAAAAAATTGATCTTGCCGATCTTCAGGGTAATATTCTGCGCGCCTATGGACGCCAGGGATTTCCCAAAGCACGCTATATGTTCTTGCACATTGCAGAAGCACCCGCTGGCCGCGCCTTGATTGAAGTGCTGCGCCCCAAAATCACTACCGCCGCGCCGTGGCAATCCAAAGCCAACTATCCCGGCGAAGTCATTGTTGATCGTCCTAAAGTAGCCATCAATATCGGTTTTACGTTTTACGGTCTGCTTTCCCTCGGTATCCCCATCACGACATTGCGGGGATTGCCGCCCGAATTTATTGATGGAATGGGCGCACGCGCAGATATTCTCGGTGATAAAGGCCCCAATGGCACCCAGAAATGGGATCCGATCTGGGCAAACAACGCCATCGGCAGCAACCATGTGCATGTGTTGCTGACCCTCAATGCGCAGATGAACCCCGATGGAACGCCGGTTGAAGAGCTGGAAACTGTCACCCAATGGATCATGGATGAATGCTCAAAACTGGATAACAAAGTGCGGGTTATCGGTGGGCATGGCTCTGACGGCTCCGCCCTCTGGCAGGATGCTTCCGCTTTGCTGGTGGAAGGCCCTGATGGCGTTATGCAGCCCACCGCCAAAGAACATTTCGGCTTTACCGATGGTTTTGGTGACCCCGTTTTTGAAGGACAATACGGTACCAAAGAACTCGAAGATCTGCGCGCCATTGGGAGCGGCGCTTTAAATCCGGACGGCACATGGCGGCCTTTGGCGACAGGCGAATTTTTGTTGGGATATTCGGACGAATCCCAAGAAATTCCCACCGCATCGCTGCCCTTCGTCTTCAGCCGCAACGGCACGTTTATGGCCTACCGCAAACTGCACCAGAATGTCGCCAGCTTCTTTGACTATATCAAAAAGATGGCCGAACGCTATGCCAGCATGATGAATGTGCCGCAGCTTGAAGCCGAAGAAACCCTGATGGCCAAGATTGCTGGCCGCTGGTCGGACGGGGTGCCACTGATGGCGGCTTCAACCTATAAAGAATGGCGCGCGTTCCAAAAAAATGCACAGGCAAAAACAGAACTTGAAAAAGTAGGCAGCCATAAAAAACAGGAACGCTCTGTGGCGCGGGAATTGCTCGATTTTCGCTATAACAGCGATCCGGAAGGGGTTAAATGCCCTCTGGGTTCGCACTTGCGCCGTGTGAACCCGCGCGATATGCTTGACCCTACCGCAAAACCCGATGATCCCAAAAGCGGCGGGGGTTCTGTGCTGAACAACCGCCGCCGTATTTTGCGGCGCGGCTTGCCTTATGGTTCGGATAAACTCAATAAAAACCTGCCTGACAATGAAGATAACGGCATCATCTTTCTGGCCGTATGCGCCAGCCTGTTCCGCCAGTTCGAGTTTATCCAGCAGCAATGGGTGCAGTACGGGCTTGACTTCGACTCAGGCAACGACACCTGCCCCATGATTGGCAACCATCACAAAGGCGAGAAATTTGTTATTCCCGCCGATCCCAAAGGCGATGAAATGCCATTCATCTGCACCGATCTGCCGCAATTTGTGGAAACACGCGGCGGGGACTACTTCTTCATCCCCAGCATGACCGCCTTGCGCATGATTGGCATGGGGATTGTTGATCCGACTTAAATCTTCAAGCGCGGCGGGAAGTTTGCTCACCATGGCCTTTTTTATGAATTTCTTTAATACTGTTTTCATCCGTCTCAGTATGCTGGGTTCTGCATTCAAAGGGCTTGGATGCCTTGCGGTGACCGGCTTCAAGGCGTGGCGCGGTGGGCAGGGAACCACCGGCGAACGCTTGAAAAATGCGCTGACAACGCCGCAAGCACAACTGAACATCTTTGCTGTCTTGCGGTTTTTTGCGCCCAACATTGTGTTGAAAAAACAGTTTGTGACCGCTTACCCCAACAACGGTACGGCATTTGTCACCCGCTTTGAGGATGTGAAAGATGTGCTGGCGCGCGATGAGGATTTCGCGGTGGTTTATGAACCACGGATGCGCCAGATTACCGGCGGGGAAAACTTCTTCCTTGGAATGCAGGATACCCCACAATACACCCGCGATGTTTCCAACATGCGGCTGGCCATGCGCCGCGAGGATGTTGCTACCCGTGTGTTGCCTTTGTGCGCAACACAGGCCGATGCTCTGGTTGGGGCAGCGCACAACACGCTGGATGTGCCGCAAGAGCTCACCTTGCGCGTGCCTTCCATCATGGTGGCCGATTATTTCGGCACCCCCGGCCCGTCACAGCCGGAACTCATCCAGTGGACGACACTGATGTTCTGGTATTTGTTTATTGATTTACAGGCGGATCCCAAACTGGGGGAACAGGCTCTTGATGCCGCACGCAAATGCTGTGCCTATCTGGATGAAACCATTGCCGCGCGTAAAGCCAGCACTGACAAAAAAGACGATGTGCTGGGACGCTGTCTGGTATTGCAGGAAGCAGGACAGCCCGGTATGGATGATCGGGGTATCCGCAACAATCTGATCGGCTTGATGATCGGCGCTGTGCCAACCATCTCCAAAGCCTGTGTGCAGGCGCTTGACCAATTGCTTGATCGCCCCGATGCGTTGGCTGGAGCGCAGGCTGCTGCGCGGGCTGGGGATGATGCCATACTCGGCGCTTACATTTTCGAGGCATTGCGGTTCAATCCGGTGAATCCGGTGATTTACCGCCGCGCGGTGCGCGATACGGTGGTGGGGCGCGGTACCTTGCGCGCGCGTAACGTGCCGGAAGGTACGCTGGTCATGGCAGGCAACCTTTCCGCTATGTTTGATCCTCAGATTGTTCTCTCACCCAACACCTTCACCGCGGGAAGGCCATGGGATAACTATATTCTCTGGGGGGATGCGCTGCATACCTGTTTTGGGGCGCATATCAATGCCGCGGTTATTCCGGCCATTCTGAAACCTCTGCTGGTTAAGAAAAACCTGCGGCGCGCCCCAGGAACTGCGGGACAGATTGATGTTGGCGGGACACCTTTCCCCGTGCATCTGCATGTGGAATGGGATGCGGCATGAGTGAGAGCAGCGATACAGGGCGCAATATTCTGATTTTCTCCGATGGAACAGGGCTTTGTGGCGGTCTGTTTCCCGATGAACAAATATCCAATATTTACAAGCTCTATCGCGCTACCCGTTCTGGCCCGTGTTCCACTGTAAACCCCTTGCGTCAGCTTGCCTTTTATGATCCGGGTCTCGGATCACAAGATGACAATGGGCGCATTCCCATCGGCTGGGTGCGTTCGCTTTACAACGCGCTCAGCCAAAGCACAGGTCTGGGCATTTATTCCAACATCCGGGATTGCTATGCCGCGCTGTTGAAACTCTGGCGGCCGGGTGACCGGATTTACCTGTTCGGGTTCAGCCGCGGCGCTTACACCGTGCGCTGTCTGGGTGGGGTTTTATCGCTGTGCGGAATGCCGCTGCATGAAGCCGATGGCTCCCCGCTGCGCTATGATGATGCCTCGCTGAACGCCATTGCGCATGAAGCTGTCAAACATGTGTATCAATATGGTGCTTCCATCAAAGACGACCCGTTTAAAGCCTTGCGCCGGGAACGTGGCCGCGCTTTTCGGGAACGCTATGGTTCGGATACCGATGGCCGCGCCAATGAACTGCCCTATTTTATCGGGGTGTTTGATACCGTGGCCTCCCTTGGCGTGCCTTCTACGCTGCGCTGGGGGATTGCTGCCCTTGCAGGTGTAGCTGTTGTGGGGCTGGGGGCGCTTATCGGATGGCGAACCGGATGGGGAATTGGCCAAAGCGTTCTCACCACAGGGTGCATCGCATTCTTTCTCAGCACATTCTTTTATCTTAAAACGCATCTTTACTGGCATCCGGTACGCAAACGCTTCTTTCTGGCAAACTGGTCCATGCAGTTCTATGATCTGAAGCTCAACCCGCGGGTAGGCTATGCGCGCCACGCCATTTCTATTGATGAAGACCGCACAGATTTTCAAAATGTGCCGTGGGAATTTGCCGGAGATTGCAAAATTCGGGCGCTCGGTGAAGCGCAATTGCTGCATCAAGTGTGGTTTGCAGGATGCCATGGGGATATTGGCGGGGGATATGAAGAAAACGAAGCCCGCCTTTCGGACATGGCGCTTAACTGGATGGTGGAACAGCTCCAATCCACACCGCACCCTCTGGACATCGACCACAGTGCTTTACAGCGGTTTCCTTCGGCGCTTGGTATGCAGCATGACGAAGGGCGCAAGCCATTTCCCGGTATCTGGGGCAAGCTGGGATTCCGGTGGGGGCTGAAAGCACGCAATGTACCGGAAGATGCCATTTTGCACGATTCTGTGCTCGAACGGTTTGAAGCGCCTGATGTGCTGGATTACGACAAGGAAGCCCCTTATAGGCCAGAGCCGCTGCGCAACCATCCCGCTGTAAAACATTATTATAGCGCGTAAGCCGCTTGACGAACAATGCAAGAACAAACTAAAGTGATGTGCGCCTGAAAGGTTCAGCGCATTTTGGTTTGTGGTGCTATGGACAATCCTATCCGCAAAATCATCCACATTGATATGGATGCTTTTTACGCCTCTGTAGAGCAACGGGATAACCCCGATCTGCGCGGTAAACCTGTGGCGGTGGGTGGTGAAGCGGCGCGCGGTGTGGTGGCGGCGGCCAGCTACGAAGCGCGAGCCTTCGGGGTGCGTTCGGCCTTGCCCTCCGTGACGGCGCGGCGGCGCTGCCCCGCTCTGATTTTTGTGCGGCCACGGTTTGAGGTGTATCGGGCGGTATCGCAACAAATCCGCGCGATATTTGCCGAATATACCGATCTCATCGAGCCGCTGTCGCTGGATGAAGCTTATCTGGATGTCACGGTAAACAAGCGCGGTCTGGCGCTGGCGTGTGAGGCGGCGCTGGACATTCGCGCCAAAATTCGCGATGCAACGGGGCTGAATGCTTCGGCGGGTATTTCCTACAACAAATTCTTGGCAAAAATAGCCAGCGATCTGAATAAACCCAACGGTCAAGCGGTGATTGCGCCAGAGCGGGGCGCGGGGTTTGTGGCGGCTCTTCCGGTGAAGAAATTCCACGGGGTAGGGCCTGCAACGGCGGCAAAAATGGAGCGTCTGGGCATATTGACCGGCGCGGATTTGCGGGATAAACCGCTCGACTTTCTGCGGCAGCATTTTGGCAAATCCGGCGGGTGGTATTACAGCATTGCGCGGGGAATTGATAACCGCGCTGTGCAGCCGCATAGGCCGCGCAAATCGCTGGGGGCAGAAGATACCTTTCGGGATGATCTGTTTGCCTTTGCACCTGCGCGCGCCGAGCTTAGCGCTTTGGCTCAAAAAGTATGGCGTTCGTGCGACGCCAAGGGCATCACAGGCCGCACCGTGACGCTAAAAGTGAAATATGCCGACTTTCAGCAAATCACCCGCTCGCGCACATTGGGGCATAGTGTGCGCTCTGCCGCTGAATTTGAAGCCATTGGTGTGGCTCTGCTGGAAGGCGTGTTCCCCGTGGCAAAAGGCATCCGCCTGTTGGGCATAACGCTTTCCGGCTTGGGCGAGCAGGGCATGGATGAACCGGAGGAGGGGCAGGGCGAGCAGTTAAGGCTGTGGGGGTGAGTTATAGAAGTGATTGAGTTATTTATTATGAAATTTTTGGTGGAAAATATAGAAATGGTAAGTTTAACAGATTGGATTTCTGCATTATCTAGTATGTTCATGGCTTTTGCGGCTGGTTATGCTGCTTGGCAAGGTATTCAAGCGTGGCATAGAGAGACGATTGGAAAAAGAAGAATTGAACTGGCAGAGGAAATTCTTGCGGATCTTTATGAGGTTGTGGATGTTTTTAGTTATGTCAGACATCCTATGTCCTCTAGCCATGAATCTGCTGACAGAGAAGGGCGTAATGATGAGCCTGAAAATTTAAGGCAACAGCGCGATACTTTTTTTATTCCTATAAAACGGCTTAGAGAAAGCTCCGAACTGTTCGCGCGCATCAAATCCCGTAGATATAGAGCGCGTGCAACTTTTGGGAATAAAATGGAAGATGCATTTCGCGATGTTGATAAAACTCAAGCAGAGATTGTAGTTGCGGCCAGAGCTTTAATGAGGCTTAGCCCCAATGACCCAACTGATAGACAAGTTATACGTGCAGAAAGACTTGAAGCCACAGTATGGGATGGATACGACGATAATGATCCAATAAAAGATCGACTAGAAAAAATGTTAACATCAGCCGAAGCGCAGTTAAAACCAATTATTAATAGCGGTCAATTAAAAAATGAAAATTAAATAAATATAAAAATACTATTTTTCACAAAAATAGTGTAAGCATGGATGCTTTTATTTGTATTATGACATTAATTTTTATGCAGTAGCATGATGCAGTTGCATGAATAAATATAAAAATTTTTTAAATACTTCATTTTAAATGAAGTTAAGCATTTCTATTATATCTTGCTTGTTACAATAAAATGTACCTGTTTCATTCCCTGCCAGTGGCGGGGAATTTTTTTTGAGGGTGGGATGGAAGTATTTTATTGCAGCGGGGGATAACTTTACAAAAATTAACCTTATTCACCTTGAAAACAAAGGATAAATTTTATCCACTGTTTTTTTGAATGTTGAATTTGTCTCCCAGACCGGCGCAAGGTGAGGCTTATTTCGTTGACGTCCCATGGTTTCCCATGGTATCCCAAGATATCCCTTATGTTGTGTTTCGGGAAGAGTTGCGGGCATCCAGAACGGATGATTGACGATGTGTGTCTTGCCGACATTTATCCCAAGAAGCTGTTAAGGAAACGTTTGTGTTTGAGGCTAAAGAGTGTCCCTGAATTCTACTGCAATGGTCATAAAACGCTGATTTCCTGTGCTCCGTGGCTCACTTGATAAAAGTATGCTCTGCACCGGTTCTCGAAAATCAACGTTTTTTGCCTCACTACAGCGCATTCAGGAACACTCTTTAAAGGTCAGGGGTGGCTGTGGATCGCTTTGTATCCTACTTTACAAACCGGCTGGACGCGAAAGGACGGGTTTCCATTCCCGCCTCTTTCCGCGGCGTGCTGGCGCGTGATGGATATGAAGGGCTGCATGTGCTGCAATCACTGGATGTTGAAGCGCTCGATGCTGGCGGAAACGCACTGCTCGGCGAAATCGACCGCCTCATGGAAAGTCTGGCACCCTATTCAGAGGAGCGCGATGCAATGTCAACGGCACTGCTGGGAACAAGCGAAATTTTAAAAATAGATGCGGAAGGGCGCGTCATACTTACCGAAAGTTTAAAACTTTATGCTGGAATAGCTGATAATGTCACTTTCGTGGGACATGGACACAAATTTCAAATCTGGGAGCCAGAACGATTTCGCGCGCATCTGGAAGTCGCTCGCGCAAAAGCGCGGGAATTGAGAAAAATGCTGGGGGAAAGAAAAGCCGCAGACAGCTCAGGGGGGATACTCTGATGCCGATGACTGCTGAAGCACTCGATTTTACCCAGGACGCACCGCATCTTTCCGTTATGCGGGATGAAGCTGTGGCCGCGCTCGCCCCCGCTCACGGCGAAACTTACATTGATGGCACCTTCGGTGCTGGCGGTTACAGCCGCGCCATTCTGGACTATGCCGATTGCACCGTCATCGGCCTTGACCGCGACCCCACAGCCATTGCCAATGGCGCGGGACTTGTGCAGGAATACAAAGGGCGGCTCACACTTGTGCAAAGCCGCTTCGGTGATATGGACGCGGCGCTCGCTTCTGTTGGCGCTGAAAAAGTCAACGGGATTGTGCTGGATATTGGCGTTTCTTCCATGCAACTCGATCAGGCCGAACGGGGTTTTTCCTTCCGGTTTGAAGGACCTCTGGATATGCGCATGGGCAATGAAGGCCCCACTGCCGCCGATCTTGTGAACTTGCTCGATGATAAAGACATTGCCGCTCTGTTGCGCGCTCTGGGAGAAGAACGCCGCGCTGGCGCTATTGCCCGCGCCATTTGCAGCGAACGCGCTAAAAAACCTTTCACCACAACAGCCGAACTGGCTCAATTGGTGGAAAGCGTTCTTGGGCGTAAACCCGGCGATCCCATCCATCCCGCAACACGCACGTTTCAGGCGCTGCGTCTTGCTGTCAATGACGAACTGGGCGAACTGGCACGCGCACTGTTTGCCGCCGAAAACATTCTTGCGCCTGGTGGACGTCTGGTTGTGGTGAGCTTCCACTCGCTCGAAGACCGGATTGTGAAAAACTTTATCAATGACCGCACACGGAAAAATGCCGGTATATCACGGCATCTTCCCGATCAGGCCGTTGAAGTGCCTACCTTCTCACCCTTAACGCGCGGGGTAATGATGCCCACGCCGCGTGAAGTTGCTTTCAACCCCCGGGCGCGTTCGGCGCGGCTGCGTGCCGCTGAACGTACCGCCACACCCCCACGCGGAAATAACGATCCGCTGGCCTTCGGTGTGCCGCGGCTTCCGGCTCTTGCACGCGTATTCGAGATGCCATGAGCGGCTTTTCCCGCGTTATCAATTTTCTGGCTCTGGGCGCTCTCGTGGGGGCGGCTGTAGCCGTTTATCTGATTAAATACGAATCCGCCTGGCAAGCCGAGGAAGTCTCCCGCCTTGAACGCTCCATCGCGCGGGAAAAAACCGTTATCGCTCTTTTGAAAGCCGAATGGTCACAATTGGCGCGCCCTGACCGCATTCAGGCGCTGGCCGAAAAACACCTCGCCCTTGCTCCCGCCGACCGCAAAACCGGCCAACGGGTTGACCCTGCAACATTGCCCATGCGGCCGCAACGCACCGATATGATTGCCGAAGCACTGGCTTCTCTCGGTGATGTTGAAGTGCCGATTGTTGTGGAAGCACAAGATGACCCCATTGGACGCGCTATCGAATCCCTAGGGCTACCGGATGCTGATACCCCGATTTCTACAGGACAGATTGACCAGTTGCTCAATTCAGACACATGGAATGAGCCAACGACTGGCTCTGCACCGCAAGTATCGCCTCGTGACAGTGGAGATGCGCAATGACATTTTTCCGGCGCAAACAAAAAACACCCGCACATTCTCTGGCCGTTTCAAAAATGGCAAAGAACCGGCTGAAATTCGTTTTTGCCGGTATTGCTGTGGTCTATTTGATTATTGGTGGACGGCTTGTCCAGCTGGCAACATCGCCCGACGAAGAAGTCAAAGCCCGTGTGGATGCCGAAGCCGCTCTCGCCTTGCGCCGCCCCGCTATCCATGACCGCAACGGGCGTATTCTCGCCATGGATATTGAAGCTTCATCCATTTTCGCCGAACCGCGCCGCATGATTGATCCCGATGAAGCGGTGGATAAGCTGGCCACTGTGCTGCCCAGCCTTAACCCCGATGAACTTTCACGCCGGTTCAATTCCGATCGCGGGTTTATGTGGGTGCAACGGGAAATTACACCGCGCGAACGCATTGACGTGCATCGGCTGGGTATTCCCGGCGTTGGCTTTCTGCGCGAACAACGCCGCATCTATCCCAATGGCCCTGTTATGGCACACGTTCTGGGCGCTGTGAACGTGGATAATCAAGGTATTTCCGGCCTTGAAAAATATATCGATACTTCTGGCTTGCTGGAAGTAAACGGCTTGCGCAAATCTGACCCGAAAGAACCTATCGTCACGTCGCTTGATCTTTCCGTACAACACGCTGTACGCGACGAAATGATGAAAGCCATGGCACACTATAAAGCCATCGCGGCAAGCGGTGCCGTCATGGATGCCAATACCGGCGAAATGATTGCGCTGGTGTCCTTGCCCGACTATGACCCCAATATTCCCGCCGACGCGCTCAAGCCCGACGTTATCAACCGCGTGAATGTGGGCGTTTATGAAATGGGCTCGACTTTCAAGGCGCTGACCATTGCCATGGCGCTGGATTCAGGACGTGTCAGCATGAATGACCGCTTCGACGCCCGCGCCCCGCTGCAATATGGCCGATTCAGGATCAACGATTTTCGCGGACAAAAACGCATTCTCTCGCTGCCCGAAGTGCTGACCTATTCATCCAACATCGGTACGGCGCGTATGGCTTTGATGATGGGGGTGGATCATCATAAATCATTCCTGAAAAAAATGGGACAACTTGATCGGCTGCGTACGGAATTACCGGAATCCTCCGCGCCGCTCTTGCCGCCACGCTGGGGTGAACTGAATACTGTAACCATTTCTTTCGGCCACGGTCTTTCTGTGACAGCCTTGCAAACGCTGATGGCGACCGGCGCGCTTGTCAATGGCGGCAAGCTCATCAAACCCACCTTCCTGCGCCGCTCACAAGAAGAAGCCGATGCCGTGGCTACCCAAGTCATCAAACCCTTCACCAGTGCGCAAATGCGCTATCTGTTGCGGCTGAATGCAGAGGTAGGCTCTGCAAAAAGCGCCGAAGTGCCAGGCTACCGCATTGGAGGCAAAACCGGCACCGCCGAAAAGGTTGTCAATGGCCGCTATTCCAAAGAACGCGTAATGACGGCCTTCACCGCGGTGTTTCCTTCCGATGCCCCTCGCTATGTGATGCTGCTGGTGCTGGATGAACCAAAAGGTCTGCCTGAAACCCACGGCTTTCGCACCTCGGGCTGGAACGTTGTGCCGGTGGCCGGAAAAGTGCTGTCGCGCATTGCACCGCTTTTGCATGTAGAGCCGGAATTTAATCTGCCACCCAATGCACCGCCTACGCTGGCTGCTGTAAGAGGAAACTGATGGTGAGTACTGTGCGTGGTCGGGGGGTTGCCCTTTCGGATCTGGTTGCCGACGTTTCCAGTGTTGCGCCTCACGAACGCAACCGCCCCATTTCTGGCGTTGCATCCGATAGCCGCAAAGTAAAATCCGGCTTTCTCTTCATCGCGGTTCCCGGTGTAAAATCTGATGGAGCAGCCTTCATCACCCAAGCGATAGCAGCAGGTGCCATCGCCATTGCCAGCGAAACACCGCCTCTTGAGCCGCTGCCATCGGGAATAAGTTTTGTGCAGGTGCCAAATGCACGACTTGCGCTCTCCCACGCCAGCGCCCAGTTTTATACCCACCAGCCGGAAGTGGTTGTGGCCATCACTGGAACAAATGGAAAAACCTCCGTCGCTTCCTTTCTGCGGCAAATATGGGAAGGTCTTGGCCATCAGGCGGCCAGCATCGGCACCGTAGGCATTGTCAGCCCCAAAGGGCATATCCCTTCCAGCCTGACCACACCGGACACCATAACCTTGCATGAAACGCTGGATGAAATGGCGCAGGAAGGCATCACGCATCTGGCGTTTGAAGCTTCATCCCATGGGCTGGATCAGCACCGGCTGGATGGATTGCGCCTGAGCGCCGCAGGATTTACCAATCTTTCCCGCGACCATCTGGATTATCACGCTACATTCGATGCTTACCGCAATGCAAAGCTGCGGCTTTTCACCGAATTGCTGCCGGAACACGGCGCGGCGGTAATCTGCGCCGATGGCGGTGACGCTTCCATTTTTGTCAATGCGGCGCGTGCGCGCCATGTGCCTGTGTTTACCGTTGGCGGTGCAGGAGAATTTATCCAGCTGATCGAAGCCCGTCCGGAAGGCTTTGGACAAATACTGACTATCCGGTTCAATAACCGTAAATGGAACGTCCACTTACCGCTTGCCGGAAGTTTTCAGGCCGAAAATGCACTGGTCGCTGCGGGTCTGGCACTGGCTACGGGCTGCGATGCCGATAGCGTATTCAGCGCCTTGCAGACTTTAAAAGGCGCTGTCGGTCGGCTTGAAAAAGTAGCCGAATACAACGGCGCTCTGGTGGTGGTGGATTATGCCCACACGCCTGATGCGCTTGCGAATGCCCTTGATGCGCTAAGGCCTTATGTTGGTCGCAATCTTAGTGTTGTGTTTGGCGCTGGCGGTGATCGGGACAGGGGAAAACGGCCTCTTATGGGGCAGGTTGCCCATGAAAAAGCTGACCGAATCATTGTAACAGACGATAATCCACGGTCGGAAGAGGCTGCTCTCATTCGCAAGGCCATTCTTGCAAACGCTCCTTCGGCTAGAGAAATTGGTGATCGGGCTTTAGCAATTGCAACGGCTGTGCAAGAACTTGAGCCGGGTGATGTGTTGTTGGTGGCTGGAAAAGGGCATGAAAGCGGGCAAATTATCGGTAACAGGGTGTTGCCGTTTTCCGATCATGCTGCCATTCTAGCTGCTACAGGAGAAATTCATGGTTAATACACTCTGGACCGGCGCTGATGTGATTTCTGCCCTTGGTGGGCGTCTTGTGGGGCCATTGCCCGGCTCGGTGACAGGTGTTTCCATTGACAGCCGTACCTGCGAAAATGGCAATATCTTTTTCGCCATTGCAGGCGATAACCACGACGGACACGGCTTTGTGCGCGCGGCGCTCGGCAATGGCGCTGCCATGGCGGTGATTGCCGAAGAAAAACTCCCTGAACTGGTGGGCGCAGGCTCGCTGGTCGTGGTCAATGATGTGCTGGAAGCCATGCGCAATCTGGCGCGCGCGGCGCGTAACCGCTCGCAGGCCGGCATTGTTGCGGTGACCGGCAGCGTTGGCAAAACCAGCACAAAAGATATGCTGCGTCTGGTGCTGGGGAAAGAAAAAAATACCCATGCTTCGGTTGCTTCTTATAACAACCACTGGGGTGTGCCGCTGACATTGGCGCGGTTGCCTCAGGCCGCTGAATACGCCGTGTTTGAGATTGGCATGAACCACGCCGGTGAAATCGTGCCGCTGGTGGATATGGTAAAGCCTCATGTGGGTATTATCACCACTGTAGAGCCGGTGCATCTGGAATTTTTTGAAAACGTCGAAGCAATTGCCGATGCAAAAGCCGAAATTTTTACCGGCATTGCAGAACGTGGATACGCTGTTCTGAATGCTGACAATCCGCATTTTGAACGCTTGAAAGCCCAAGCTGAAAATCTTGGTGTTACAGTGAAAAGCTTTGGTGTGGCACCCCAGGCCGATGCACGTTTGCTGACCATTGCTGCACTGCCGGAATGCTCTGTGGTGACCGTTTCCGTGCTTGGCAAAGAACTGGCTTACAAGCTTGGAGCGCCGGGGCGGCATCTGGCGCAAAACTCCCTTGCTGTGCTGCTGAGTGTGGCACTGCTGGGCGGCGATGTGGGTGCGGCTGCCCGCGCCTTGAATGATTTTAAAGCCACAAAGGGACGCGGTGAGCGGCAGGTTATTGCAACCGAACACGGCAATATCACCCTTCTGGATGAAAGTTATAATGCCAACCCTGCTTCGATGCGTGCAGCTTTGGCTCTGCTGAATGCTGCTCCGGTTGGTGGTCACCGGATTGCTGTGCTAGGCGATATGCTGGAGCTGGGAGAGCAATCCGAAGCACTGCACCGCGACATTGCGCCGGTTATTGAAAGCCTGAAAATTGATACTGTCTTTGCGGCAGGGGAAAAAATGAAGGCGCTCTATGATGCACTGCCTGACGACCGCAAAGGCGCATGGGCTGCGACATCTGCCGAACTGCTGCCCTCTGTGCTGAATACTCTGAATATTGGTGACACCGTTATGGTGAAAGGCTCTCTGGGGAGCAAAATGGGCTTGATTGTTGACGCCATTAAAGCGATGGAAGCTGTTAATCGCAAAATCGGGTGATTGTCTGCTCTTATATATTCGCGCGCTTTCCATCTGATGATGTATTGGCTGCAAAACTGAAATAATCAAGGCTTTGGCTTAAAAACCACATTGCTTTGTTTTGCTTTTGCTGAAATTGCTAATTGTTTTCAATACTATGTGTCTAATATATAGATGCGTATCTGGTTGTAAAATCGAACCATTTGTTTTATTTTTAAAGTAAAATAGTAAATTTTAAATAAAAGTATTGAATAATGTATTAATATTGGTTAATTGGAGAGTGTTCGTGTAAATACTTTTTTGAGTTTTTTTATGTCTCCTGTACGGCGTTTCGTTAACTCTACTCCGCGTTCACACGATTTTCATGCAGAGTCTTCTAGAGCAGGCAGCTTTTCTACTAATATTATAAAGCAGCGCGCAAATGCTTTATCGCCGTCGGCGTCTCATGGGGGTGAAACTCTAGCGGCTTACACTCCAGAAAATTCCACAATGAATTTTGTGCCACAGCGAGCGGATTCTCCTAGTGGTTCATCGTTTGCTCTCGATAAGGGAAAAGCGCCCGTCAGTGAGCCGAATCCTTTCGATGTTATGCGTGCAGATGCCGACACGCTCATCAGCCAGGGTCAGCAGATTGCCCAGTTAAAAGGCAGGGGTGTTGACTGGAATACTCAAAGTATTGATTGGAAAGATTCAGATGCTGTCCAAGCATTTATAAATCACTGGGATAATCCTCTTGCGGGTACTTCCGTGCCACCAAAGGCGTTTTTTGCAGAGAATAAAGTTTTCACAAATGCCTATGTGCAGCACCAAAAAACGTTGATTGCAGAACAGAAGAAAGAAAAAGAACGTCTGCTTGCCGCAGTAAATGACACTTCCCAATCTCATCGAAAAAAAGTGGAGGATTTAAACTATGATGGCTCATACGCTGCTTCAGATGAAAATCGTCCTGTAACCCCGGATGGTGGTCGCGATGCAGTGTATATAGATAAAGGAAGCAGACTGTATTATAATTTGCTTCAAAGCCCCAATGCAAAAAAAGATGACCCTGATTTTTATACGCTCATTGATGGGCGGGAGGCGCTTGCTGCTAAAGATTTCGTAAATAAACAACAACGTAATCGCGCTAACAAGACAAAGCGCATGTTGCGAGAACCTGCAAAACCAAGCCGTAAACAACAGCGAACGGCGGACTTACAAAATACACAGCAAACGATCTATAATATCAATATTAGCAACCAGTTTTCAGGTGCGCCCCAACCTTCCCCAGCTACTATTCTAGCACAGGAACCCGTCATAGGGACGCCTGTCCTATCCACCGCGAATACTCAAAAAGATAAGGATGTATTGGATAGCTCAATAAATGATGGGGGCTTCGCAGACCACTCTTGGTCTGATTTTTTCCATCAAGCACCTGGCAATGCCGATTTTGGAATGAATGCTTTTGGCGATCCCGATGGTATATTCGGGCTTGCAGGGCAAGGTTTGGATAGTTTCAATTATGGGATGCCCCTGCAATGGCAAGCAGGAGAATTTGGGAGTATAAATCCAGAAAGTGTATTCTTGCCATCATTGCCGGAGTTGCAGCATCCCCAGCCGCAATTGGCTGCGGGAAATAATTTTTTGGGGCATGATGATGTATCTGCGTTAGAGCAGCCTGTTATTCAACAGGTCGTTGCGAAACAAATACAGCAAGCTCGCCTTCCTGAAGAGGGTAGCTTGGTCACCCCGACAGGTATAGACAATGGAAATGCCCCGTTCATAATATATACTCCATCGGATATGAAAGGTACTAATACCGCGAAAGCGGCAGTAGCTGATCCGTTTTCCCAGCTTGAGGCACAGCGTAATTCTCTTCAACAAGACAAAGAATTTATCAATCAGTTTTTAGAAGACAATCAAGAGTTGTCGCCTCTTCCTGCCCTGCCTGATCGTGACACAATACAAGGGTCGGATGAGCAACACGCAGGGTTTATTGATGCCACTCAACCGCAGCATGATGCATTTGCGCGCACACACGCTGACGTAAAGCGCAATATTGCACAAAAAAATATCCAGAAAATTGCAGAAAATCAAAAATTTATCAATCAATTGGAGGGAGTGCATGTTGATCCGTTAAACAGAGGAAACGCGAATGCTCTATTCGATCAATGGCAGAAGGATTATTTGAAAGAGATAAATAAACATACTTCTGATTTGGATGAAACGAGTGCTAATATAGATGGTATTCTTGTTGAGCAGTCAGAATATCTTGTTCATCAAAGCGCAAGGATTGATACGCTCACTAAAGATTTTAATGCTATTGATAAAGTGCATAGAAAGGGGTTTCCTAACATAGAATATCTTGGCAAATATAAAATAAACCATGCCAATCGCCCCGTAACTCCTGATGGCGGTCGAAGTGCAACCTTTATTTCTGATGGATATGATCAATTCAAAACTATATTGCGTAAACCGCTTGCCCCTCCGGGTGATCCTGAGTTCCATAAAATGATTGATGGTCGTACCGCAGTATATGCAACTCAATTGCCTTTTTATAAAAGGATCGGTTAAATTAATAAAGTTTGACTGAGGTGCATCGCTGCGAACCAGATCAACTGAATGGCTTCACGCCATTTCCTCCCGATCCATGCCGTCAGATCCTGAACGCTGGAGGCTATAACCTATAGCCTTTTAAAAAATGCTGCTTGAAAAAAATCTGGCTGAAAACTCTCCAAGGGGATTCACAAATCACTTGTTTTACGATTCTCTAAGCACAATTGGTTAACGGCATGGTATGCGTTGCGTCATTGCGGGAGGGAACATGAGCCAGCATGTGGCTGTATTGATGGGAGGCTGGTCTGCCGAACGCGCGGTCAGTCTCAAATCCGGTGAAGCGTGTGCCGACGCTCTGGAGCGGGCAGGATTTCGTGTTTCCCGCGTGGATGTGGAACGCAATATTGCTGCTGTGCTGCAAGAGCTCAAGCCCGATGTGGCGTTCAATGCCCTGCATGGCGTATTCGGTGAAGATGGCGTTATGCAAGGTGTGCTGGAAACCCTGCAAATTCCCTATACCCATTCTGGCGTACTGGCATCGGCGCTTGCCATGCACAAGGAGCGCGCTAAAACCGTGATGGCTGCAAATGGCGTGCCAGTGGCGCAGGGAGTGGTTATTCACCGCCGTGATTTGGCTAAAGGCCATCCCATTGCACCGCCTTATGTACTGAAGCCGGTTGTGGAAGGTTCCAGTGTGGGTGTCGTTATTGTGCCTGTGGGTCAAAATGCGCCACCCGCTGCGGTTATGGCGCATGACTGGGCGCATGGTGATCTGCTGCTGGCTGAAAAATTTGTTGCAGGGCGCGAACTTACCTGCGCTGTCATGGGTGACAAACCGTTAGGGGTTATTGATATTCTCTCCAATGCGGAATTCTATGACTACACCGCAAAATATGCAAAAGGCGGCTCAAAACACATTCTTCCTGCCGAACTTTCACCGAATATTTACCAAACTATACAAAGATTATCTTTGGCGGCACATCAGGCTTTGGGGTGTCGCGGAATCAGTCGCGCCGATTTCAGGTATGATGACACGCCCGGTGGCACCGGTGCGCTTGTCTGCCTTGAGGTAAATACACAGCCCGGCATGACTGAAACATCACTTGTACCTGAAATGGCCGCCTATGCAGGCTATTCCTTTGAAGAGTTGGTAACATGGATCGTGGAGGACGCAGGCATCAACCGGTAAATCCGCCTTTGAGGGGTGGAGAAGGGTTGCATGGTTTTGTCTCCCGTATCCGTTATTTTTTCCAGCGCAAACAACGGTCTCTGGCCACCGTTGGTATTCGGCGCTACCGCTTTTCCGAATGGGCTTTTTGGAAAAACTTTGGCCGCGGCGTAGCGCGTCAGCGCGGTATTGGTCTTTTGGGTGTTGTTGTGTTGTTTAGTGCTGTTGGAAGTTATGGAGCGACTCTCGGGGGGCATTGGCCGCAAGCCCGCACTCTTGCATTCGGGATTCCGGACGCTTTTGCCCAGGCCGCCGGATTCCGCATCGACAGCGTATCCGTGGATGGACGGCAAGCGTTGACAGATCAAGAAATTATTCAGGCTTTGAACTTCGGAGAAGGGCGCTCTCTGCTGTTTCTCAACGTAGCCGACGCGCGGGAAAAACTTATTGCAAATCCGCTGGTAAAAGAAGCCACCGTCCGTAAGCTTTACCCCAACAACCTGCATATTGTTATTGAAGAACGCGAGCCTTTTGCCCTATGGCAACGGGATGGCAAACTGGTGGTTGTTGCTGCCGATGGCACCATTATTGACGAAGTGCGCGATGGGCGGTTTTCCGACTTGCCGCTTATTGTGGGCAGTGGCGCTGATAAAGCCGCTCCTGCCTTTCTTGCTGCTTTAAAACAATATCCTGATCTGATGGAAAAGGTTTATGCCAGCGTCTGGGTGGGAAATCGACGCTGGAATTTGCGCCTGACCAGCGGGATTGATGTAAAATTGCCGCAGCAAGGCTATGAACAGGCGCTCGAACTGCTCGCAAATCTCGATAAAACACAACAACTTGCCGACCGGGATGTCATCGGCGTTGATCTGCGGCTGCCCTGGCGTGCCGTGGTGCGGCTTTCCGATACCGCACTGGAAGCCGAAGCCAAAGCTGCAAAAGAAGCTAAAAAAGGAGGACGGTCATGAGAAATACATTTCCTCACGGCATTACGCCCCGCCTGAAACCACTGCCCACACGTCGCGCGATCGATATTTCAATCCTTGATATTGGTTCAAGCAAAATCGTGTGCATGATTGGCCGTCTGAAGCCGGTGGGGGCAGGGGATGTTTTGCCCGGTCGTTCGCACCGGATTGAAATTTTAGGCATCGGCCATCAACGCTCTTTGGGTATTAAAGCGGGCGCTGTCGTGGATATGGAAGCGGCCGAACGCTCGATCCGTCTGGCAGTGGATGCTGCCGAGCGTATGGCCGAAGCGCGGATTGAATCCGTCATTGTCAATATCAGCGCCGGGCGACTGGGTTCCGAAGCCTATGCCGCTTCGGTCATTACCAATGGCAACCCTGTCACGGAATACGACATCCAGCGAGTGCTGCGTTCTTCCAGCATGTATTCCATCCGCCCCGGCCGCGCCGTGTTGCACTCCCTGCCAACAGGCTATTCTCTTGAAGGTCTTGACGGAATTGATGATCCGCGCGGTATGGTGGGGCAAGAGCTAGGCGTGAATATGCATGTGGTGACCGCCGATGCTGCGCCAACCCGCAACCTGATGCGCTGCATTGAACGCTGCCATCTGGCTGTGGAATCCATTGTATGTTCACCTTATGCCAGCGGTCTTGCGACTCTGGCCGATGATGAAGCTGAAATCGGCGCTACTCTGATTGATATGGGGGGTGGAACCACCAGCTTTGCCGTGTTTTCCGGCGGACATTTTGTGCATGTGGACGCCATTGCACTGGGTGGCCATCATGTGACCATGGATATTGCGCGGGGGCTTGCAACATCGCCTGACCACGCAGAACGCCTGAAAACACTCCATGCCAGCATATTCCCCGGCATTTCCGATGACCATGATATGATTACCGTGATGCCGATTGGTGATGAGGATGCCAACCATGCGCACCATGTCCCCAAATCACAGCTTATGAAAATTGTACGCCCACGGGTGGAGGAAACCCTCGAACTGGTGCGCGACAGACTGAAAGCTTCCGGTTATGCCAACGGTATAGGGCAACAGGTGGTTCTGACCGGCGGTGCCAGCCAGCTCACAGGTTTAAGCGAATTGGCCAGCCGGATTCTGGGACGACAGGTGCGCATTGGCCGGCCTTTGGGTGTGCGGGGGCTGCCAGAAGCAGGCAGAGGCCCTGCATTTGCAAGCGCAGTCGGCTTGCTTGTCTATCCGCAAGTGGCTGCTGCAGAACACTTTGAACCCGCAAGGCCGCGCGCTGCGGCTACCGGAACAGACGGCTATTTTTCCCGCATGGGGCAATGGCTCAAAGATAGTTTTTAATTTTTTTTCAAACATTGACGGGCGAATTTTCGCCAGTGTTAGGAAAAATTAACCTTAATAGTCTAATGATGTAGTGAAGCATCACTAGGTACCATAGTTTTAGTAACCCGAGCGATTAACGCTCACGATGAGGCGAGCAATGACGATTAATCTGAAAATGCCCGATGTCCGTGAATTGCGGCCCCGGATCACCGTATTCGGTGTTGGTGGTGGCGGCTGTAACGCTGTCAACAACATGATCGAAGCCGGATTGCAGGGTGTCGATTTCGTTGTTGCCAACACCGATGCGCAAGCACTGACACAATCCAAGGCTGAACGTATCATCCAGATGGGGATACAGGTTACCGAAGGTCTGGGTGCGGGTTCCCAGCCGGAAGTTGGCCGCGCCGCTGCCGAAGAAGTTATTGATGAAATTCGCGACCATCTGCAAGGCGCGCACATGATGTTCATCACCGCCGGTATGGGTGGTGGAACTGGCACAGGCGCCGCTCCTGTTGTTGCCCGCGCTGCCCGTGAAATGGGCATCCTGACCGTGGGTGTGGTAACAAAACCTTTCCACTTTGAAGGTCAGCGCCGGATGCGCATTGCCGAACACGGCATCGAAGAATTACAGAAAAATGTGGATACGCTCATTGTTATCCCGAACCAGAACCTCTTCCGTGTAGCCAACGAACGCACAACCTTTGCTGACGCCTTTGCAATGGCCGATCAGGTGCTTTACTCCGGCGTGGCGTGCATCACCGATCTGATGGTAAAAGAAGGTCTTATCAACCTCGACTTTGCCGACGTGCGCGCCATTATGCGTGAAATGGGCAAAGCCATGATGGGTACGGGCGAAGCAACCGGTGAAAAACGCGCCATTCAGGCCGCAGAAGCCGCAATTGCCAATCCGCTGCTCGATGAAGTTTCCATGAAAGGCGCCCGCGGATTGCTCATCTCCATTTCAGGTGGTAACGACCTTACTCTCTATGAAGTGGACGAAGCCGCAACCCGCATCCGCGAAGAAGTGGATGCCGATGCCAACATTATCCTTGGTGCGACATTCGAACCCTCCCTTGAAGGCACAATCCGCGTCTCCGTTGTGGCTACCGGTATTGATACGCTGGGCGGTGTGGTTGCAGAACCTTCGCAGGCAGAACAACGCATTGCCGAGCTGACCAACCGTCTGCGCACACAGGCAACACCCGTAAAAACAATTCAGCCTCAGCCTGTTGCCCATCACGCTGTTGCACACGAACCTGCACAGACCTATGCCGCAGCACCTGAAGCGTATTACGAAGCGCCCACTCCTGTTGCTCCTTTGACCGTTGCAGAAGACGTCACCATTCGTCCAATGCCGCCAAAGCCTGTTCTGTTTGAAGACCCGGCACACTCCGCCCCTTATGCGCAGCCGCAGCATGAAGATCCACAAACCTTCATCCCGCCTGCTCCAGAACGTGCGGTTACCCGCGGTGCAGCCCGTCTGCCCCGCATTGACGAACTGCCACTGCCTGCACAAAACCAAATCCGTGCAGCGCATCACGCAGAAACCGCCACGCACGAAGCCCATAGCGGCGAGAAAAAACGTATGAGCCTGTTGCAGCGCCTTGCAGCTGTTGGTCTCGGTCGCCGTGAAGAAGAAGAACAGCAACAGCACGACCACGCGGATTACGGTTATGCCGATCAGGATGCCCATGAGCAAGGCTATGAACAGCCACAGCAATATGCCTACCAGCAACCTGCTTACCAGCAAGCACCGCAACAGGAATACAACCGCCGTCCGGCTACTCCTGCTCCGCGCGCTGCACAAGGCAATCTTGACCCTCATGGCCGCTTGCAGCCGCGCAGTCTGGAAGATGACCAACTGGAAATTCCGGCATTCCTGCGCCGTCAGGGCTGACATGTTCTGAAAATAAGATTTGGAAAAACCCGGTACAAAGTATCGGGTTTTTTTTATGAGAAACCATGCCAGTGCTTTTGTAAACAAACGCTATAGCCTGCAAGATATAATGATTATATGTCTCAGGGTATAAGTCCTTATTTTGTCACAGCGTTTTTTAATGCGCTGGCCATTGGATTTTAAAAAAGCATCCGTTTATCTGGCAATCGGCTTTTAATAAAACTGTTGATAATGCTGTTGAAATCATTAACTGTAACAGTCTGTAAACAAGAGTGATTTGTTCATTCTCCAGCGATTTTGTATGGTTCAGTAACAGGCGCTCTCCCTGTCTGTTATTTTAAGAAATGTGTCCAGCATTTCTTTTTTCCAGCGAGTTTTATGCCCATGCTTATGCACCATCAGACAACCCTTGCTGCTCCTGTCACTATTGTAGGTGTGGGTGTGCATTCGGGCGCTCCGGTGATAGCCGTGTTCCACCCTGCACCTGCGGGAAGTGGAATACAGTTTCGCCGCAAAGTGAAAGATGGTCTTGACCGGACATTCCGGGGACATGTGGATCATGTGGGTGCCACAGAACTCTGCACCGTGCTGGGTGATGTGAATGATGGCGGCGTTTCAACCGTTGAGCATATGCTTGCTGCCTTGCGCGGTTTGAATATCGATAATGCGCTGGTGGTTCTGGATGGGCCGGAGGCTCCTATCGTGGATGGCAGCTCTGCACCGTTTGTCGCTGCGCTGGATAGCGTTGGTATTGTTAAGCAAGATGCGCCGCGCCGCTTTTTGAAAGTGCTTAAACCTGTGCGGATTGAACACGGGAAAGGTTGGGCTGAACTGTTGCCCCATTCGGGTGGGTTCCGCGTGGATGTCACCATTGATTTTGAAAATCCGGTAATCGGGAAACAGCACTTTGCTGCGGATATTACACCAAAGGTTTTTCGTGAACAGATTGCATTTGCGCGCACTTTCGGCTTCATGAAAGATGTTGAGAAACTTCTGGCCATGGGTTTTGCGCGTGGCTCGTCGCTGGATAATTCTGTTGTTGTGGATGATACAAAAGTTGTCAACCCAAATGGTCTTCGCGCTGCGGATGAATTTGTACGCCATAAAACGCTTGACGCTATCGGTGATCTGGCACTGGCAGGTCTGCCTATCCAAGGGCTTTACCGTTCTTATTGTGGTGGGCATAAAATGAATATCAATACTGTTCGGGCGCTTTATGCCGATCCGACCGCATGGACAATTGTGGATGGTGCAACTCCGCGCCGTTTGCCGGAACTTGCTCCGGTTTTGCAGCCCGCTCTTGCGCGCGTTTCTGCTTGATTGTCTGGCTTTAAACGCCCCGTTGCTTCCCGCTATCCACAGCCAATGGGAAGCAAAGTTAAAAGTGCATTGAAATTGCTTTAATACAATTTCTCCTGTGGTGATTTGTAAAAAAATGCTGTAAAAGCCTGATTTATGCTTAAA
>JBMDXK010000008.1:0-40664 GCA_048594375.1 Methylopilaceae bacterium | reverse complement strand
CCACCAACGAGATCAGTTTTAGCCAGCTTTTGTCCGATGTGGATGAGGAGCGGGTGCGCGATGTGTTGATTCAGGGGCCTAATATCAGCGGCAATTATACGGATGGCCGTTCTTTCCAGACCTATGCTCCCAATGATCCTTCTTTGGTCGAGCGGTTGTATGGCAAGGGTGTGTCGGTAACGGCGCGGCCTGAATCGGAACCGATGCCCTGGTTCCTCAGTATTCTGATTTCATGGTTGCCGTTTGTGGCGCTGATTGCGGTGTGGATTTTCCTGTCGCGGCAGATGCAGGGTGCGGGTGGCAAGGCTATGGGTTTTGGCAAATCCAAAGCCAAAATGCTCACGGAAGCCAATGGCCGCGTCACCTTTGAAGATGTGGCCGGTGTGGACGAAGCGAAGGAAGATTTGCAAGAAATTGTAGAATTCCTGCGCGATCCACAAAAATTCCAGCGTCTTGGTGGCCGTATTCCGCGCGGTGTGCTGCTCGTTGGGCCTCCCGGTACAGGTAAAACCTTGCTGGCGCGGGCTATTGCGGGTGAAGCCAATGCTCCATTCTTCAGCATTTCCGGTTCCGATTTTGTGGAAATGTTTGTGGGTGTGGGCGCAAGCCGTGTGCGTGATATGTTCGAGCAGGCCAAGAAGAATGCGCCTTGCCTGATCTTTATTGACGAGATTGATGCGGTTGGTCGGCACCGTGGTGCGGGTCTTGGCGGCGGCAATGACGAGCGCGAACAAACTCTCAACCAGTTGCTGGTGGAGATGGATGGCTTTGAAGCCAATGAGGGTGTGATTCTCATTGCGGCAACCAACCGTCCGGATGTGCTTGATCCTGCGTTGCTGCGTCCGGGTCGGTTTGACCGGCAGATTGTGGTGCCAAATCCGGATGTGGTGGGGCGCGAAAAAATCCTGCGTGTTCATGCCCGTAAAGTGCCTTTGGCGCCGGATGTGGATTTGCGCACTATGGCGCGGGGTACACCCGGATTTTCCGGTGCGGATCTCATGAATCTGGTAAACGAGGCCGCCTTGATGGCCGCACGCCGTTCCAAGCGCAAAGTGACCCATAAAGAATTTGAAGATGCCAAAGATAAAATCATGATGGGTGCGGAACGCCGTACTCTGGTCATGACAGAAGAAGAAAAGATGCTGACCGCTTATCATGAAGGTGGCCACGCTATTGTTGCCATGAATGTTCCGGCAACCGATCCGGTGCATAAAGCAACTATTATTCCGCGTGGTCGCGCACTGGGTATGGTGATGCAGCTCCCTGAGCGTGATAAACTGTCTATGTCTTATGAGCAGATGACCTCGCGTCTGGCTATTTTGATGGGTGGCCGCGTAGCTGAAGAGTTGATCTTTGGTGCCAAGCGTGTGACGTCCGGTGCGTCCTCCGACATCGATCAGGCCACCAAACTGGCGCGCGCCATGGTAACCCGTTGGGGCTTTTCCGAGGAAGTCGGCCTTGTTTCCTATGGCGATAATCAGGAGGAAGTGTTCCTTGGCTATTCCATGGGCAAGCAATCCACCATGTCCGAAGAAACCGCACGCAAGATTGATGCGGAAGTGAAAATTCTGGTTGCGCAAGGGCATGAAGAAGCCAAGCGCATCCTGAAAGAAAAACATGCGGATCTTGAAACCTTGTCTAAAGGCTTGCTGGAATATGAAACTTTGTCCGGTGACGAGATCATAGCCCTGCTGCAAGGCAAGCCGCCGGTGCGGGATTTGCCGGAAGACGGCCCCCCACAAGCTTCATCTGTTCCTTCGTCTGGCAAGCGTCCCAAAGCGTCCAAAGATGCCGATAAGGATGCTGGTCTGGAGCCGCAGCCTCAAGCCTGAGGCGCTTTGGTGAACAATGCGCGCAGGTCAGCCTGCGCTGTGTTGATTGCATATTTATAAGGGCAGTATGATATCTATCATACTGCCCCTCATTGTTTAGGCTTCTTCTGACTGTTGTCTGGAAATAGGCTCTTTCGCCTTAACGCACAAGAATATTGCTGAACTGCCATGGATCGCTATGATCCAGCTCTTCGGGAAACAGCGCCGCGCGGTTCACTAGCGGGTTCCAATCGGTGTAAAACCCTGCAACATGTCCCAGATAGGGGGTTTGTATGTCAAGGCAGCGTTTGAAATCCATTTCATCGGCTTCCACGACGCCCCGATCAGGATTTTCCAAAGCCCAGACAAGACCGGCCAGCACCGCGGAAGTGACCTGCAAGCCGGTAGCGTTTTGATAGGGCGCAAGCTGGCGCGCCTGTTCAATGGTAAGCTGCGAGCCATACCAGTAAGCATTTTTAGCGTGGCCATAGAGCAGTACACCCAGTTCATCCATGCCATCGAGAATTTCATCTTCTTCCAAGATGTGCCAATCTGGCTGCGCTTGCCATTGGTTTCCTGCCATTTCATCTAGGGAAATGACGGCATCATCCGCTGGGCGATAGGCATAATGGCAGGTGGGGCGGTAAACGACTTTTTCGCCTTCCCGTACCGTGAAATAATCGGCAATAGAAATTGCTTCGTTATGGGTAATTAAGAACCCGTGTTGCGCTTGCGCGGTAGGCGTCCATGACCGCACGCGGGTGCCAGCGCCGGGACGCATCAGGTAGATGGCGGCACCGCAGCCGTCTTTATGCGAGCGCCCCTCCACTGGCAATGCCTTTTCATGGGTTCCCCAGCCCAGTTCGGCGGGTTGCAAGCCTTCTGCAATGAAGCCTTCCACCGACCATGTATTGACGAATTTATTCATGGGTTTGGGTTTTTGGGCGCGTTGGGTATCCCGTTCGGCAATGTGGATGCCTTTGATACCGAGAGTTTGCGCCAGCGTGGCCCAACCTGCGCGGTTTTGCGGAGTGGTTACGGCCACACCACTGTCTTGCGCCAGATTCAGCATAGCCTGTTTGACCAGCCACGACACCATACCCGGATTTGCGCCGCAGCAGTTTACCGCTGTAGAGCCTCCCGGATGCTTGCGGCGATAGGCCAGCACGTTTTCCCGCAGCGCGTAATTCGATCGTTCGGCGGGGGTGAGGTCAGGGTCGCTGTAATGGCCGAGCCACGGTTCAGCCACGGTATCAATATAGGTTGCCTTGAGTTCTTGGCACAGGCCGATCAGCGCCACAGAGGAGACATCCACGGAAAGATTAACCACGGCGCTGTTGGCTTTGTCTGCAAGCAGGGGGGTTAAGATGGTGCGGTAATTTTCGGGTGTCAGCGCCGCTTTTATAAGCTGGATGCCTTGTGCGTTGAGAAACGCTTCGTGGCGGCTGTGGGGATCAATCACCGTCACCTGCTGCGGTTGGTGCTTGATATGCCGTTGCAGCAGCGGCAGAAAACCTTTGCCAATGGAACCAAAGCCAATAATGACGATAGAGCCATCACTCTGTGCATGTATCGGCCAATCTGTCATGGTTATCTCTTTCGGTTTGTTTTTTTAAGCGCAGATGTGTGGTGCGAAAATGATCGGTTCTTGAAAATTGTGTAAAGAGCGGCTTCAGCTTAAAAAAGAGAGATGAACCGCCCTCATGTTACTTTTACGCAATTTCAAATGCAAAACCGTGTACACTTTTGCTGAAATTGCTATAAAACAAGCAGGTTTATCGTGCCTGTGTCAACACTTGGCTTACAAGAAACCCCTTTCTATCAACATTCTGGAATAAAAATGGTTTTGCCGCACCGCTACTGGATGGATATGATAAGCACGGATATCCGTGATGCGCAGACCCGCAACTGGATAGCGGTGCTGCCGCTGGCTGCGGTGGAACAGCATGGCGCGCATCTGCCGCTCGGAACCGATCAGTATATTCTGCAAGGTTATCTTGATGCCGCCATCAACCGGTTGCCTCCAGAAATGCCGGTTACGTTTCTGCCTGTCCAAAGCGTAGGCGTCTCCCTTGAGCATGAAAATTTTGCCGGCACGCTGTCTTTGCCGGTTGAGCAAGCTTTGGCAAGCTGGTGCGCTTTGGGTGGAAACCTTGCTCAAGCGGGGGTGCGCAAGCTGGTGTTGGCCAACAGTCATGGCGGCAATGCGCCGGTGATGGATAGTGTGGCGCGCACCTTGCGCAAAGCCCATGGCATGATGGTTGTGCAAGCCAGTTTCAGCCGGTTGGGCTATCCAGAGGGGCTGTTTCCTGCGGATGAAATCCGTTTTGGCATTCATGGCGGCATGATTGAAACCGCGCTGATGCTGCATCTGCACCCTGAAAAAGTGCGCATGGAAAAGGCGCAAAATTATGTACCGCGCAGTGTGGTGATGGCCGAACGTTACAAACAGCTTCGCGCTACAAGTCCGGTAGGTTTTGGCTGGCTGAGCGAAGATTTGCACCCTGAAGGGGCAATGGGCAACGCCTTGGCGGCTAGCGCAGAATCAGGACGTCTGGCTCTGGAATACGGCGCACAGGCTTTTGTTGATCTGCTGCACGATGTGAATGCTTTTGAATGGCCTGCCGCGCGGGAAGAATGACATTTTCACACGGTCAGCAAAAATATATCCGGCTTTTACTGCTCTGCGGTGGCCGTTGGCTTCCATAAAATGATTGTTTTACGGGAGGTGGATTATCGAGTGGTTTCAATGAAAAATGTGCATGAAACCACTCGCGTTACTCTTTAGGGGAGCGTTTAGAAATTAGCTGCTCGGACCACCCAGAACGGTTACAGCGCGGCGGTTTTGTGACCAGCAGGAAATATCGTTGCAAACAGCAACAGGGCGTTCTTTACCATAGGAAATAGTGCGGATACGGTTTGCAGGTACGCCGCGGGCGACGAGGAAGTCACGGGCAGCTTGTGCGCGGCGTGCGCCCAGTGCCAGGTTGTATTCCCGCGTACCGCGTTCATCCGCATGGCCTTCAATCACGATGGAATAACGGGAATATTGTCCCAGCCATTGTGATTGTTTGCTCAAAGTATCCTGCGCAACGGATGTGAGCTGGTTACTGTCGTTTTCAAAGAATACGCGATCACCCACATTGACCACAAAATCCTGTTGGCTGCCCGGAGTTGAAGGGCCACCGGCACCATAGGCGCCGTTTGCGCCTGCCATGCCATCTGCACCGGGTTTTTTGGCACAGGCCGCTGCTGTCAGGGCAAGGGTCAGTGCAACGGCGATTGAAACGCCACGATTAACGCGCAACATGTTGTCTAGCTCCTCAAGTACCCCAATCAGGACGGGGAAAATCGTTAAATGCTTAAAAAGGGTTCTGGTTCCGCCCCCTTCTTAGCATCATTATGGTTAAATGAAAGTTTTTATTAGCAATGATAAAAACTTAAAACGCACATATAGCACATTTTTAGCCAACAACCAGCGTAAGCCAAACATGCGCACACTTTTACAAAAACTTCTCCCCGAAAATGCGCTCTGGTGAGATGGAAAGCATTGATTTTTTGAGTACCGGAACGGAGTGTACATAAAGTACATGAGTACCGAAGCACAAAAAAATCAGCGATTAAAACACCCACCACAACGCATTCACATTAGTTGAGCGGTGGCGACCATGCCGGATCAGATGCAAAGGACGGTGTTTTTACAAGCTGCTCGTTATAGCCAGTCACATCGATGGAATAAATCTGCGAACCGCCTGTTTCGCCGCTGGTATCGCGGAAGAACATCAACACGCGGCCATTGGGCGCCCATGTGGGACCTTCATTGTGATAGCCTTGTGTGAGAATACGCTCGCCAGAGCCGTCAGGGCGCATCACCCCGATTGCCAGCTGACCCTGATGGGCGCGGGTGAAGGCAATCAGGTCACCGCGTGGTGACCAAACCGGCGTTGAATAACGCCCCTCGCCAAAGCTGATGCGGCGCGGATTGGAGCCATCCGCATTCATCACATAAATCTGCTGGCTGCCACCACGATCGGATTCAAACACAATCTGTTTGCCATCAGGGGAAAAAGAAGGCGCCGTATCAATAGCAGAAGAAGCGGTTAGACGCGTTGTCGCCCGTGAGCGCAGATCCAGCATGAAAATATTGGATGTGCCGCCTTGGGAAAGGCTCATCACAACGCGCTGGCCTTCCGGCGAAAACCGCGGCGAGAACGTCATGCCTGGGAAATTGCCGACAACTTCCCGTTGTCCGGTTTCAATGTTCAGCAGGTAAACCTGCGGATTGTTGCCGGAAAACGCCATATAGGTGATTTCTTGGGTGCTGGGTGAAAAGCGCGGTGTCAGCACAATATTTTCGCCGCGGGTCAGGTAGCGTACATTTGCACCGTCCTGATCCATGATGGCGAGGCGTTTCACCCGCTGGCGTTTGTCGCCGCTTTCGTCCACAAACACAACGCGCGTGTCAAAATAGCCTTTTTCACCGGTGATCCGTTCATAGATGGCATCGGCAATGATATGTCCCACACGGCGCCAGTTGTCGGTCTGGGTAAAATATTGTTGTCCTGCCATTTGTTCACCAGCGAACACATCCCACAACCGAAATTCTGTTTTGATGCGTCCGTCCGGCTGACGGGTAACGCGGCCACTGACCAATGCTTGCGCGTTGATAATTCGCCAGTCGCCGAAGCGTGGAGGCGCATCAATATTGGTGATATTTTCAATGAAGGCTTTTTTATCAATCGGGGCGAACAGGCCGGAGCGTTTCAGGTCTGCTTCAACCACGGACGCAATATTGCGCGCCATTTCGGCATCGGCACCTGCGCCCAGAAAATCTGTGATGGCAATGGGCAGCGGCTGTACGGTTCCCTGGGTCACATCAATGCGCACCTGAGCCTGTACGTCGCTCCCTATGATGGGAAGGGCAAGCACATTCATGGCAAGCAGGGAGAGCAAAATACGGGAGGCAGAGCGAAGATTTTTTTTCATGATGGTCACTTTAAAAGAAGCGGTCTCAAATGAACGTGTAAAATGGGCATAATTACGTCAGCGACGCTTTAAAAATAAAAAAGAAGCGGTCATGTGCCGCAACCGGAGATACGGCAAGATGCATCAGCCACCAACCATGTCCCGCGGATTAAAGTTGATTTCCACATCTTTCCAGTAATCGTAAGCATCAGGCGGCAGATTCAGCGGCACACAGCGGCGGACAGCACGCAGGGCGCTATCGGCAGCCGCGCGGAAGTGTGGGCCACTGCCACTGCTCAACAACTGGGGATTGCCTACCAGAGTTCCATCGGGATTGAGCTGGAAACCGACCCTTACAACCAGTTCTTCAGCGTTGGAAGCACCGATAGGCGGGTTCCAGCACTGCACCAGTTGATCGCGAATATAGCCATCAATCATGCGGCGTTCTGAAACTGAAAGATTGGACGCTGTACCGGAAGCCAGACCAGCAGTTGTCTGGCTGGCCGCCTGGGGTGCAATGGAGGCTGTGGTGGTTGGCGCGCGGCGATCCACAAGAGATGCAACCTGATTGAGATCAAATTTAGGTTGCTCTGGCTTGGGTGGCTGCTTTTTTTCAGCTTCCTGTTTTTTCTCAGGGGGCTTGGGTTTGGGTTTTTCTACGACCTTTTTTTCCGGTTCCGGTTTGGGTTGTTCGGCTTTTTTGGGCTCTTCCGGTTTGGGTTCGGGGCGTGGCTCCGGCATTTTGAAAGGCACAGGTTCTTGTTTTGCTTCGGCTTCAGCAGGTTTAGGTTCCGGCTTTTTTTCCGGCTCTGCGGGTTTTGGCGTGGGTGGGGGAGCTGCGGCCACTTTTACTTCGCGTTTTGCAACCGGCACATTTTCCTGTTTGGGGTCTGGGGTTGGCACAGCGGCAGTCTGGTCTGCTTTTACAGAGGGGGGCGCCACCACTTTGGAGGTTTTGGAGCCTTTGGTGATTTGCTCGAATTCCTGTGCGGTGAGCAATTCAATGGGCAGGGATTCGGTAGGGCCGACTTCAAACGGCTTCGCGTTGGGAAAACTGACAACTGTAAGCGCCAGTATTCCCGCATGAAAAAGGGCTGAATACAAAAGACTTGAATGCGTTTGCAGAGCCTTATCCCCCTTGTTCCATTTCAGTGATGAGAGCAACGCGGCGGAAACCGGCAGAGGATACTGTGCCCATAACGCGCATAATCTCACCATAGTTTACAGTGCGGTCACCGCGCACATAAATACGCTCTTCATAGCCTTGTTGCGTAATCGCTTCAAGACGTGGCACAATATCATCCAGTTGTACTTGTGTATCCTGCAAGAAGATATTGCTGTCTTTATCGATAGAAATTGTCAGCGGCTCTTTTTCATCATTGAGAGCACTAGCCTGACTTTGTGGCAGATCTATGGGGACTCCCACGGTCATCATGGGTGCGGAGACCATGAAAATAATCAACAGCACGAGCATCACGTCCACAAACGGCGTGACGTTGATTTCGCTCATGGCGGCTTTGCCGCCTTTTTTGCGCCGTCCACCGCGGCGACCACCGCCACCACCACCCATGTTTACACTTGCGCCCATGTGTTAGCCCCGTTCATCAATCTGGCGGGAGAGGATCGCGGAAAATTCATCCGCAAAGCCTTCCATCCGGCCGGTGAGTTTCTGGGCATCGCCGATGAGTTTGTTGTAAAAAATGGTTGCTGGAATAGCTGCAATCAGGCCGATTGCGGTTGCAAACAGCGCTTCGGCAATACCGGGAGCCACCACGGCCAGAGAGGTGTTTTTGGAAGCGGCGATGGATTGGAAGCTGGTCATAATCCCCCACACGGTTCCAAACAGACCCACGAAGGGTGCGGCGGAACCTACGGTTGCCAGCACCATCAGGCGGGATTCAAGTTTTTCGGATTCCTGCTGGATGGCAACATCGAGTACTTTATCAATCCGCGCATTCAGGCCGGTGAAGGTGCGTACTTTTTCAAAGGAGCGTTTCCATTCGTCCATGGCGGTTACGAACAGGGCGGCAAGACCGGAAGGACGGCGCGACAGTGACCGATACAGCTCTTCCATATTTGCGCCCGACCAGAATACTTTGTCAAAGCGGTCCATATTGCGTTTCACACGGGCGAACAGCAAATATTTTTCAATGATAATGGCCCATGACCATACGGAAGCAACCAGCAGCCCCAGCATGACGGCTTTTACAACAAAATGCGCTTGCCAGAACATGCCCCATAAAGACATGTCATGAACGATAGCTGTTTGTGCAACTGCGGGATCCATACTTTTTCATTCCTTTTCGCACAGGCATCTGCCTTGTGAAAGGCCGTGGGATGCGTGTGTTTTTTTAAATTCTGAACCGGCTCGGTTTTCACCTGTGAATATGTCTTAACTACGGCATTATCCACAACGGCCATGATTTATTGTTTATCGCGCATTAAGATTAAGGATCCGTTAGCTTGTCAAGTGTTTGTTGCCTGACAAATGCCTTTATCGTGAGGCAAACAAGGCAAAACATGATGGAAGATTACACATGCACCGTTCATTCTTGCTTCGCTTTTCGGCCTTCACCGCCTTTACGGCCTTGTGCGCTGCCCCTGTGCTGGCCATGCAGGGGGGGAAGCCTGCTGCTGCCAATGATCCTATGGCGCAGATCAGTGTGGCGGTGCAAGCGCATCAGGAATCGCCTGATGGCACGATGCGGGTTAGCGAATGCACCGGCGTGCGCATTGCGGATGATCTGGTGCTGACGGCGGCTCATTGTCTGGACAATACCAGTGATCCGGCGCGTGTTGCGGTGTTTGCTTATCAGGGCGCGCAAGCTGTGCCGCCCTATGGCGTGGTTACCCGCATTATCCGCCATCCGCGGCACAAGCCGCACTGGGGGCAGGAAAAAGGTACGATTGGCGAACGGCAGCAAGAACTTACCGCCGATATGGCGCTGCTGAAACTTGGTTCTGCATTGCCTGCGCCCAGCCGCAATGCGCGCGTGGGTGCCAAAGGTGAACACAGCGTGATTATGGGTGCCGGGATGAATGGCACAGGCGCCAATGCCGGTTCCGGCCAGCTTAAAACCACTGTTCTGGGCAATATCACCTTTACAAAAACCGGCGCGCAATTGGCGTTTGCTTCTCCCGCCAGCGGTCAGGTCTGCCGCGGTGATTCTGGCGGGGCCATTGGCGCAAACGGAACCATCTGGGGCATTACGGGTGCCATCCTGCGCGGCAAGGGCGGTTGCTCCAACCGCTTTGTGGTGGTGCCGGTGAAGAGTGATGATCCCGCATTTCAAGCCATGCTAAAAGCCGCAGCACAGTAAAGCTTTCTGCATTTAATTGGAACTTACCAATAAGATGAAAAGGGTTTATATTTTTTCTATTTCCATTGTTCTTTATTATACTCGTTAAAATTAAATTGTTTATAGGCTTGATCGGCCAAATATTTCATATGATCGTCACCACCGTGACGTTTGATATAGCCATTGAATACGTCGGACTCTTTTTTGAAGTTTCCAAGACGATCTTTCAAGTCTTTAGAAACTTTTTTGTATACCTCTCCCGCGGACATATCAGGATCTTTGCTTAAGTAATAAAATGCAAGGTCCATAAACTGCTCGCCATATTTTGTAACACGGCCATCGTTATTTTCGTCTTTCCCCATAATGAGATATTTGGTTTTGCGGTTATCAACATCAGTACCTGCTCTGATGCCTTCGGTAATCCGATTAAGCCGATCGTCATATTCTTCATCAGTGTTGAATGATTCATAGTTGCCAGAATTCTCAATCAATTTTTTATAGTCATAATCTTTTGAGCCATCTTGACCAAATACCTTATCATTATCTTTGTTTTCCATAAATTTATCAAAGTCTATATTAAGGTCTGAAGCTTGAGTAATTTCACCATTCTTGTAAAGGTCAAACGCGCCATGCTCGATGCCGGCTTCTTCTGCAAAAGCAGCTTCAGCGATTTGGTTCGAACCCGGCACTTCTCCATAGTCACCCAGATCATCTTTGGTGCCACCATCATCGGTTCCAAGTGCAGCATGGAAAAATTCGTGTGCAATAAGATCCTGTCGCGCATGTTTTTCATTGCCCAGCCAGATAAAGTTACGACCATCTCTTGAGGTTGCATATGCTGCTGCACCTTCAGATGCATCATCGGGGTCAGAGCCAAAGGTCATTTTTTTGCCTTCAGTTTCAAAACCATGAATAACGGCTTTTCTGAAGAATTCACTGCTATCAATATTCTTGATAAAGACTTTTTCCATTTTATCGGCAAGAGGGCCATCAAATCGGAGAAGGTCATTGTCTTTCAAAAATTTAGTTATGTCGTTTCCTGATATTTCCTTAAAGTCAGGAAAATCAATCTTAGGCTCGGCCACCTCATCGTCCCTGTTGCCACCAGCACCATTAGTCGTATTGCTGTCAGTTTTCTTGGTATCTTTTAATATACTTTCACCCTGAGCATGAGGTGAAGTATCGCCAAGCATATCCTTCACTCCATTTTCAGTAGAAGGAGGTAATTTTTTTCCTGAAAGTGCATTTTCGAATGCACTATATATATCAACTGTTAAAACGCTTGCGTTCCCAGATAATTTATCAAGAATAAGCTCGTTCATGACAGAAGGTATCCAATTTCACAAATTTAAATCAATTTAAAATATCCTAACAGTGTTATTTGTTTTGTTAAATAGTATTTTTATTAATTCATTAGTATAAGCTATGGTTGTTTTATTGTCTAAATTGTTCTGTTCAAAAAAGAAAATACTGATTGTTATGCATTAACTATAGTGTAATTAATTTA
Organism: Methylopilaceae bacterium; assembly: GCA_048594375.1. Lineage (GTDB taxonomy): Bacteria > Pseudomonadota > Alphaproteobacteria > Rhizobiales > Methylopilaceae > JBMDXK01. The sequence continues at coordinate 29,082 of JBMDXK010000008.1, read as the reverse complement.
ATTATAACACTTTTCATTTCATTTTTTTTAAAAATATGGAATATAAATTTTTGCAAAAAAGAAATTTTTATGAGCAAAAGTGTTTTTTTATTCTGTCTTATTTTATCTGGGATGACCATATCCGAGGATGGATCTTTTTATCTTTATGAGAAAGAATAATCTGTAATCCATCATTATGGCTGACAATTGACGTGGCTATGCTCTAGTTGTCAATGTGAGATATAGTTTTTATTTATACATCAACATGGTTTCAATTAAAAATTTTACATTAAAACACTATAAGCTCTTGTTCTAACGCAATTTTAGCTTCGCTGGCCTTTGGCTCGGACGCAAAACCGTTTACACTTTTGCTGAAATTGCTCTGACAAGACTATTAATGATCAGGCAGGGCATGCCTGTAATAGCGTTTATATTAACGGCATCAATTCAAAGGCCAGCGCGGAGCAGCAATGTAATGTTTTTTTCGCCAAGAGAAGTTTGGCAAAATTTAGCGGGATTGAACTCGCTATAATAATCTGGATAATCTACATCAGCCTTTTATTTTATTATGCGTACGCTTATACCCACACCAAAACCCGCAGATAACTGAGCTATCGTAAGCACTTCCGTTGGCCGGACACCCAACGCTTTACGTATTCATTCTAATGAATATGGGATCTCCAGAACATACTCATTTTGGATGAGGTTGGCTGTAGCGGAATAAAATGATTATGGTGGCATAGTGTTGTTAATAGGCATAACCTGAATGATTATGCAGGATATGAATTCATAAAGACAGGCTAAAAAGAAGCAAAAACATAGAATAACAAAAGAAATGTTTCGATTGCAGGGCGCACTAGCGACCATTGTCTGGCACTTCTTATGCCATCCTTTCCACATTTCTATGGGCTAAGCTTGATGAATACGTTACCCCACACTGCTGCCAGCACTTAAAAGATGAAATTGCTTACTCTTCTTCATTCTCAGAAGGATTTGTACCCTGCAGCTGCTTTAATTTTGCAAAGACATTTGCCACATCCTGATCTTCTTTTTCCTGCTCCGTCAACTGTACCTCAGGGGCAGTGGCTTCCTCCACTGAAAGCAAAGTTGCATTCATGGGGTCATCAGACTGAACCTGCGGAGCATTTTTAGCAGCGCGGTTGACTTCAAAATCCAGATCAATCTGCGAACAAAGCCCCAGTGTTACGGGATCCATAGGAGCAAGATTTGCAAAATTCCAGTGGGTACGGTCGCGCAGGGTATCAATTGTGCTTTTGGTGGTGCCAACCAGACGCATAATTTGCGCGTCTTTCATTTCCGGGTGATTGCGGATCAACCACAAAATGGCGTTGGGACGATCATGCCGGCGGGAGAGCGGGGTGTAGCGCGCGCCTTTGCGGCGCTTTGGCTCAGGAAGCCGCACTTTGGATTCAATCAGGCGCAAACGGGCATCCGCATTCTCTTCGGCACGCTTGATTTCTTCGCGGGTAAGCTGCCCCATGGAAATGGGATCATACCCACGGATACCTTGTGCAGCCTCACCATCCGCAATGGCTTTGACTTCAAGCTCATGCAATTTGCAAAAATCCGCAATCTGAACAAAGGTCAAAGAGGTGTTATCGACAAGCCATACCGCAGTGGCCTTGGGCATAAGCGGAGCATTCGACATAGACATTCTCCTTAGTGACTGTGCGTTCAGATAACGCTTGCGCTGGAATGGGTTTAAACAACACAAATTGCTCCCCGTTCAGGAGAGCTCTTTCCACTTTATAGGCAGTTGATCGGGTCAGCGCAACGGGGATGGGGTTATTTTTTTCACTCATACAGAATATTTGCTATAAAAGTTGTGTGTTTGGTATTTTTTATGCAACTTTTGTGCGTGTGAAGCTTTACCACATGTGAACAACCTCTAGTGGAGAACAGGCATGAATCGGAATGGCCTATACCTTGTTATCGGCGCTCTTCTCGTTTTAGTAATCGGATTCGGCGTTTATACTTACCGCGAAGAAACCAAGCCTGCGGGCGTGGAAATACAGCTCAACTCCGAAGGACTTCAGATTGAAAATAATTAACTGTATTATACGAAAGTCAGGGCGCTAAATTCCCCTTTTGAATCAAAAAGATACAGAATAAGTTAAGGTGATTGGCATTTTTTTACCATTCATTAACCATTCTATACTATAAATAATCTATATCCACTTGCTGGATTGTGGCTCTTGTCACGCTATTGACGCCTCCCTGTCATAAATACTTAAGCTGCCAGAATGGCAGCTTTTTTTGTGCCTGATTACAATTTTACTAAAAACTACATCCATACTGCACAGCGAATACATTCTATTTCTGGCATGTTAACCTTTTATTTAGAATTGTCTTTTGTTTTTCCAATTATTCTGTAAAGTTATATCCAGAAGATAAATACGGTTCTGTTGACTGAGAAGCAATCAGCGGCAGCAAAGGGCTTAGGGATTGGCGTAGCATGAGTCACCTTTCTGATTTTACTCCTGAAAAAACCGAAATTCATAACGATACCATGGTGAGTTTCAGCCATCGTCTTGTTAATTCTGAAAGCTTCAAAAGCTTTTTTCGGGAAGGCATGACCCTGGTTGAAGAAACCGCAGCCTATCTCGATGGGGATGGCCGACAGGAATCACGCTTGCTCACCCGCTCGGTAGCCTTGGCCTACGCAACAGAAAGTATGCGTCTGACAACCCGTTTGATGCAGATGGCGTCATGGCTGCTGATCCAGCGCGCCACCAATGAAGGCGAAATGTCACGGGATCAGGCGATGGAAGAAAAGCGCAAGATCCGGTTGAGTACCATGCGCACCACCGTACCGCCCGATATTTTCCTAAGTATGCCGGAGCGTTTGCGCGCTCTTATCGCCAAGGCGGATCGCTTGCAGGAACGCATTGTGCTGCTGGAAAAGGATCTCAATAAAGAAGAACCTGAAGGAAGGGTTGAAAACCCCATTCAGAGCCAGCTGGCGCTCATCCATACGGCATTCAGCAATGTAAGGTTCGATGCTTAAAACGTGAAATGCCATTCATTGGAGTAATGCTAAAGTGGGCTTGAAGCCCACTTTTTTTATAAACTTCCACAAAGCAGTTTATGCTAATTTCAAGCTGTTGAGAAGCGGTGCTTGCTGCCTAATGGTTTGTATTGCTTTATTCACTTTGCGTTCGCTGATGCCGTCACCGCGCTCATAGCGAACAAGTGTATTATGTGCATTTACAAGTTCATCATAAGCTTTTGATGCTGCATTGGGTTTGATGCTGTATTCTTGCGTTGCATCATTTCCCTTCATACCCTTTGAAAGGTCAACTTTTACTGTTTGATCCGCCTTGGTAAAGGCAATGGTAGTTTTTCCTTGCTTGCGTTTTTGACCGAATGACATCACCGCATTGCGTTCTGCTGTCGGGTAAATCTCATTGTAATGGCTTTTGGCAGAGGAAGCGCGGGCGGCGGATTCTGCAATATTCTGCGGTGAAACTGGCGCGGCTGATGGAGTACTTTTTTTGGAAGAAAAAATTCCACGCAAGCTCATATTCTGGCTGGCAAGGTCTTGTGCAGCTTTATGCAATGTATTGTCAAAGGAGTAGTCTTGAAAAGAAGAAATTTCTGTATTTGTTGTTACGCGCATAATTTACTCTCACTCATTTCATCCAGAGCGATTTATTAATAAAAATTAATACTTTTGTCAATTATGGAATAGGGGTATTTCAATAGTAAAACGAAAATGCGCATCTTATAGCTTGAAATATAGGAAATGATTATTTGCGTCGGGCGATAAGTCTTTATTTTCTCGCAGAGTTTTATGTCTGCTCTAGCCGTTGGCTCCGATAAATATATCATTTTATTGGAGCTCAGCTATCGCCCCTGTCATTTCTTTGGCTATTCGTTTTTTTTACCGGCGGCGGCCAATGGATGCGGTTGTTTCCATTGTGTCGGGTGTTATAAAGCTGTGGCTGAGCAAGAGTGCGACAGCGCTGCCTTTAAAGCTGTGGATGCTCAACCCTTCCATGGGATTGCTGCCAAAGCCGGTGAGCAGGGCTTTGTTTGGCACCTGCATCAATGTTTTGAGGTTGTGCTGGTTCGGGTGCCGCAATGTATCTTTGCCATTGTTGATGGTGCGGTTGGCGGAAAGCATATAGCTGCTGACCTGTGCATCGAGCCGGATGGGTGTCAGTTCGGCAGGCAATGCGGCGGTTGAAAGGCTGCTGGCGGCGTAGGCGCGTGAAATATAATCGCGGGGTGTATGTCCGTTAGCGGCCACGGGTGTTGGTTTGGAGCGGGCGGTACGCGGTGTATTGATTTGCAGTGCCTGTGGTGCCTGAAGGTGGTTTTCTAGCCCTTGAGGCCGCAGCATGGGTAGGGAGATTTGTGGTTCTGCTGCAAAGGCTGTGACTTGAGTGCCGAGGTTTTGTTCGGGTGTGTTTTGCGCGACAAGAGCCGGTGCGCCGCCAAGATTGGCCGGACGTGGCATGGGCAGAGCGGCGGCCTGTACGAGCGTGCTTTCTTCGGAAACGGCTACAGGAGGCAATTCAGCCGGTACGGGTGGCAGACTGGCCGGTGTTGGTGTACTGCCAGCAGCGGGTGCTGCGCCGGTGTTCCATGCCATGCGTGGCACCGGCATACTGGGTGCTTCTACCATTGCGGGTTCTGGTGCTGGTGTTGCTTCTTGCGGACGTGCCGCAGGTACGGGAACAGGTGCAGAAGGCGCATCCGCGGCCGGTGATGTGGCAGGGATGGCGGGTTCTGCCACGGGTGCTGCAGCGGTTGCGGGTGCTTCCACGGGCAGAGGAATGGGTTCAACCGGCGTGGTGTTCACAGGAGCGGGGCCAGCGGGAGCGCGGCCTGCGCGGATCTGGTCTTGCGGACGGCGGCGCGGTGCCAGCGTGGCGTAGCGTTCATCGCCGCCACCGGATGAGGCTTCGGAATCTTCTTCTTCATCGTTGCCGAACAGCCGGCTTAAGAAGCCACGGCTGCGTTGGTTGTTGCCGGATGCGGCCATTTGAGCGTAGCGGGTGTTTACAGCGCCACCGCCCCGCTGCACATCAGCTAGGGCCAGCGCGTAATTGGCCATGGGTTTGCCGTCAGTAGGCATATGCACTGTGCGGCCGTCGGGGAACACCTGTGAGAGTTGTTGGCGGGTCATGCGCGGCCAGTGGCGGATGCTGCCAGCATCCATGTGGACGAAAGGCGAGTTTGCTGTTGGGTAGAAGCCCACACCGCCCCGCTGCAAGCGCAGACCGGCTTCGCGGAGTTTTGTCACATTCACGCCGGGAATATAGAAGTCCATGGCGCGGCCTTGGGTGTGCTGGCTGAACTGTGCAACACCGCGGCTACGGGAGCGCAGCATGTTGTTGGTTTTTGCGGATCTGTAGCCGGAAACGGCTACAATCCGGCTGGTGGCGCCCACATCCCGATAGACTTCCCATACAATGTCAAACAGCCGTGGATCCATTTTTGTGGCTTCGTTGCGGCGCCAGTCACGGAGCAGCCAGCTTAATTTTTTGATGGCTTCGGGGTCATAGCGGCCATTGCGTTTGAACGTGATGTCCAGTTTTTCGCGTGTGTGGGTAAAATAGATGCTCAGGCTGCGGGTATCGCCGTTGGCGATGGCGGTTTGGGTTTGTCCTGCGGTGATGGCGATGGTTGCGGTGGCAACGCAGAGCGTCACGCAGGATCGCATGAACCGTTTCATCCAGGATTGCTTTGGTGATGGATGCGCCAATGGAAGACCCGTTAAATGTTGGAGTACGCAAAAACACAGCAGAACGTGAAGTGATGTCTGCACTTATAACAAATAAAGTATTACGCAAATTGGTTAAGAGCTTCTTACTGGAAAAGTACTTAACTTATTTAATGCGTATATCGCAAGTCTTTTGTGGGCAAAAAGTGGCAGAAAAGCATCATTCTCACAGAAAAATCGGCTTATAAATAATTTTTTGTATCTGTGCAATTGTGCAACAGTGTGGCTTTTTTATCGGGGTGGAAGCGGAAGCGCTGCGGCATTGTTTGCTGCTTAAGTCTATGAAGCAAAAGGCTATCATCCTGCGGTGTGCGCTAAGATAACTTTAAATATTCTTTGCGCTGAAGTCTTTGGTATTGGTTAATTTTCTTTAAGAAGTGGGGTTTTAACTCCCAAAAAGAAGCACTTTCCGGGAGCTGCGGGCGGTCTGGTGCGGAAAAAGCAGCAATCGTTGCAGTTTAAATAAAATTGTAATGTATTGTGTTTTTTACTTGGTGGTTATTATGGTTATTGGTGTTGACGCGTTACCGCGCCAATCCCATTGCGGCCATCATGCGGTTGTCGTGGCTGTAGATATCAGGTCGGGAGACCAGTTCGCCGTTTTCTGTCCAGCGGGTGAAATACACCAGATGCACGTGCGGTTGGTCGCTTAAGTTGATCCGCCGTTCGCTGCCGCCCACCATTTTGCGCAATTGCTGGCCTTTTTGTGCGCCTTGGATGGCTTCGGCCAGAGCAAACGGATCGTGTACGCGCACACAGCCGTGGCTTAGCGCGCGCTGGCTTTGGTTGAAGAGGTTGCGTGAGGGCGTATCGTGCAGGTAAACGGCGTGTTCATTGGGGAACATGAATTTGATGCGCCCCAGTGCATTGCGTTCGCCGGGTGGTTGGCGGAAATGCAGCCCTGTAATATTGTCCGCATTCCAGTCAATCATGGTGGAATTGACCACCTGTTGCCGGCCATTGGCTACCCGCACCACTTCAATACCCTGCCGTGCAAGATAGGCGGGGTCATTGCGCAGCTTGGGCAACATTTCCTTGGTGGCGATGGAACGTGGAATATGCCAGTAGGGATTCACCACCATGTGGTCCATGACATGGGAAAACAGCGGTGTCTGGTTTTTAACACTGCCGACAATCACACGCATTTCATGGATGGTCTGGCCGTCCCGTTTAACGCGCCCCATATATTCCGGCACATTGACGATGATGTGGAAGTTGCCAAAATCACGCGGCACCCAGCGCCAGCGTTCCATATTCACCAAGATGGCGCTGGTATTGTCTTTTGGCAGATTGCCATTGAGTGCTTCAACCGTCTGGCGCCCCAGAATTCCGGCGGCTCTTAAATTGTGCGCTTGCTGAAACGATTTTACCGCTTCCACCAGCGCGTCATCATACACACCGGGATCTGTGTTTTGGGGCGCAGGCACATCCAGATGCACGCGAATGTCAGGAATGCGGGGATCGCTTTGTCCGGCGCGCAATACGGCGCCATAGGCAATGCGTGGTTTTGGCAGGGCGGGGGATTTTGCCCGTTCTTCGGCCAGAGCTTTGCGCAGTGCCTGAAATTCGGGATGGGGTGGATTGAAGCTCTCCAGCGTTGCGGCGGCATCTTGTGCGTGGGCAACCCGCATCACGGCTACGGGCGCGGAGGGTTTTTCCGGTTGCGCGGTAATCAGCTTGCTGATGCTTTTGGGGTCAATACGGCCAGCTTGTGCATGGATGGCATAGCTGGCAATGGCTTGCGAGAGCATGATTTCGGCTTTTGCCTGTGTTGCTGCATCGGCTTGCGGGGCGAGATCTGGCAGGGCGTAGGCTTTGGCATCCAGTCCGTCGCTGTCTGCTTGCCGGATGCGGTCAATGGCGGCTTTTGCCTGAGGGGCAAAAGCGCCGTCAATGAGCCAGAGGGGCGTGTAATTGTTGGCGGCATACATGTCTGCCAGTTCGGGCAGAACCTGTCTGGCATCCGGCGTGCCAAGATAATCTGCAAGAGCGGTGCGTATTTCTTCTGAAACGGCGGGTTGAGCCGTTTGTGGGGTTGGTTCTGCTTCTGCTTCTGCCACCTCTGGCGTGATTGCTGGTGCCGGTGGTTGCGCTTGCATAACGCCATACATGGCGTTTTCAGAAGCGGCAAATCCGGTGTGTGGCGCGGCAACGGCGGGGCAGATACCCAGCGCTAACGCAAACGCCACAAGGCTGAGCGTATGTCTTGTTGCACATAAGCGGGTGCGCTGAGCCCCAGCGCAGGGGAGAAGAGAAACACTACGCATTACTTTTGATACCCCGTTGTCCTGTGGGGTATTGTTCGCGGAATTGTTTTCTTTCCAGCGCACGCAAATACCCAACAGCATTATTCATGCCTGATTCGTGTAAATACGAGGCTAAAATATCTGCTCTTATCGTGGTTTCAATTAAGAATTTTATATAAAACCACTATAAGTTATTGTTTTTACGCAATTATCTTGCGTAAAACCGCATACACTTTTGCTGAAATTGCGCTAGAGCGTCATTCCGCAGCTTCGTTGGAAGGTGTATCTCCCGCATCACACTTGGGTTCATCAAGCCCTAATTCCTTTAACTTTCTGTAAAGGGTAGAGCGTCCAATGCCCAAACGGCGTGCAACTTCGCTCATTTGTCCACTGTAACGGATAAGCGCTTGCCGGATGGCTTCGCGTTCCAGATCAACAAGGGTCTTTATATGGCCATTATCGACCAGAGAGAGTTTTGCCGATTCATTGTTTATGCTTGCAGAGTTGGGCGCTGGTAGGCTTGCTGTGGTTCCATCGTCATCCACAGCAAGCCCCAGATGGGCGGCAATTTGTGGAAATTGCGCACTATCCAGTTCGTCGTTTTCGGCCAGCACTACAGCGCGGAAGATGGTGTTTTCAAGCTGGCGCACATTGCCCGGCCAGCTGTATTGGGCGAGCATGTTTAACGCGCGGGAAGAAATAGCGCGGATGGTGCGGTTTTCTTCTGCTGCAAAGCGGGCGAGAAAGCGCCGCGCCAGATCGGGAATATCCTCTTTGCGGTTGCGCAGAGGGGGCAGGGCGATGGGGAAAACCCCAAGACGGTAATAGAGGTCCTCGCGGAATTTGCCATCCCGTACCATATCCATCAGCGAGCGGTTGGTGGCGGAGATAATGCGAATGTCTGTTTTTACGGATTTTTTCCCGCCAACGGGGTCAACTTCGCCTTCCTGCAAGGAGCGCAACAGCTTTACCTGTGTATCAAGAGGCAGTTCGCCCACTTCATCCAGAAAGAGGGTGCCGCCATCGGCTTCGAGAAATTTACCCGCATGTTTTTCGGTTGCGCCGGTGAACGAGCCTTTTTCATGGCCAAACAGCACGCTTTCCACGAGATTGGCCGGAATGGCACCGCAGTTCACCGCCACGAACGGCTTGCCAGCGCGGTCACCGGAAGCGGCAATGGCGCGGGCGAACAGTTCTTTACCCACGCCGGTTTCCCCTTCCAGCAGCACCGGAATGCCGGAGTGGGCGGCGCGTTTGCCAAGGTTGAGGGCGCGATTCATGGTATCGCTTTTGGTGGGAATCTCGGTAAAGGTGAGTGTGCCGGTTTGCTTGCGGCTGATGCGGCGCACTTCGCCTTCAAGGGCGTTTTGTTTCAGCGCATTGCGGATGCACACCTGCAAGCGTTCGGGGCCTACGGGTTTGACCACAAAATCCGCAGCGCCGGAGCGCATGGCGGTGACAACGGTATCAATGGAGCCGTGAGCGGTCTGCACAATCACAGGCGTGCTGATGTTGTGTTCCTGCATCCATTTCATGACGCCAAAGCCATCTGTGCCGGGCATCATGAGGTCGAGTATCAGCAGGTCGATGTGTTTTCCTTCGGGTGCGGAAAGCTGGCGAATCGCGTCATCACCGCTTTCGGCCAGCAGGGGAGTGTAGCCAAAGCGGCGTACCATAGCGTCCAGCAGGCGGCGTTGAACGGGATCATCATCGGCGATCAGCAGTGTAGCAGTCATGCGGAACGTGTACCTTATAGCGTGTAAGAATCCATAAATGGAACGTTTTCGGCGGTTCAATGGCACTCATCTTTGGCGCCAAAAGTTACGAATGGGTTAATATGTACCATTTTTGGACAAGCGGTCTAGTCTTATTTCATAAAATCCCCGTTATATTTTATTTGGGGTGGAACTTTTGTTTCGGGCTTGATTTGTTCCAGTGGTGAGGGCAGAGTAGGCGCAATTTTCTAACGATGGCGAAAGCTTGGATAACCCCTTGGCTTTTGCTGTTAGCCCTTATTTTGTCGCGGAGTTTTAACCTGTAAAGTGATGATTTTACGGGGAACTCGGCTTTATGATGGAGTATTCTACATGGCTTTTTCGCGCGTTCATGCCCCTGCCGGAGCTGCGGCTCATGCTGAAGCGGATGCTGCTCTGGGGGCTTTGCCTGTCTGGAATCTCACTGATTTGTACACATCATTGAGTGATCCGCAGGTCAAGGCGGATCTGGCGCGGGTTGAAAAAGACGCGCAAGCTTTTGAGCGCAATTATAAGGGCAAGCTGGCAGAGCTGCTCGAAAAAGCCGATGGGCATCAGGAATTGCTTCAAGCGGTGGAAGCCTATGAGGCGATTGATGATCTGGCGGGAAAGCTGGGTTCGTATGCGGGTTTGCTGTATGCGGGTGATACGCAGGATGCTAAAATTGCCAAATTTTACGGTGATCTGTCGGACAAGCTGACCACCATGTCGGCGCATTTGTTGTTTTTCACGTTGGAAATCAATCAGCTTGATGATGCAAAGCTTGATGCTGCGTTGGGCAAGCAGGGTTTGTCCCGTTACAGGCCGTGGTTTGAAGAGGTGCGCAAGGAGAAGCCGTATCAGCTGGATGCGCAGATTGAAAAGCTGTTTTTGGATAAATCGGTTACGGGGCGCGGTGCATGGAACCGTTTGTTTGATGAAACCATGTCGGGCTTGCAGTTTGAAGTGAACGGCAAAACCCTTGGCCTTGAGGCGACTTTGAACCTCATGCAAGACCCTGAGGAAGCGACCCGTAAGGCGGCGGCGATGGCGTTGGCTGCGGTGTTCAAGGAAAACGCGCGGGTGTTTACGCTTATTACGAACACGCTGGCGAAGGATAAGGAAATCTCTGATCGCTGGCGCGGCTTTGAGGATATTGCGGATTCCCGCCATCTGGCCAACAGTGTGGAGCGTGAGGTTGTGGAAGCCTTGGTTGAGGCTGTCAGTGATGCCTATCCGCGGTTGTCGCACCGTTATTATGCTTTGAAAGCCAAGTGGCTGGGCAAGGATGTGCTGGAGTTTTGGGATCGCAACGCCCCGTTGCCGCGGGAAGACAACCGCGTTATTCCGTGGGAAGAAGCGAAAGACACGGTGCTGAATGCGTATGGTTCATTTTCACCGGAAATGGCTGCTATTGCCCGTCAGTTTTTTGACAAGAACTGGATTGATGCGCCCACCCGTATGGGCAAAGCGCCGGGTGCGTTTGCGCATCCCACGGTGCCGTCTGCGCATCCTTATGTGTTGGTGAATTACTTGGGTAAAACCCGTGATGTGATGACGCTGGCGCATGAGCTGGGGCATGGGGTGCATCAGGTTCTGGCGGCAGAGCAGGGTGCGTTGATGGCGCCCACCCCGCTCACTTTGGCAGAGACGGCTTCAGTATTCGGGGAAATGCTGACGTTTCGTGCGGTGCTGGATAAAACCACGGATCCAAAGATCAAGAAAATCCTGATTGCGGGCAAGGTTGAGGATATGCTCAACACGGTGGTGCGGCAGATTGCGTTTTATAAATTCGAGCGTCTGGTGCATACGTTGCGCCGTTCGGAAGGCGAGTTGACCACCGAGCAGATTTGCGAGTTGTGGATGAGCGTGCAGGGCGAGAGCCTTGGGCCAGCAATCCGCTTTTCCGAAGGTTATGAATATTATTGGGCGTATATTGGCCATTTCATTCATTCGCCGTTTTATGTCTATGCCTATGCGTTTGGCGATTGCCTCGTGAACTCGCTTTATTCTGTGTACGAGAATGCAAGCGAAGGTTTTGCAGAGCGGTATTTTGATTTGCTCAAAGCGGGTGGCACCAAGCATCATACGGAACTTCTGGCACCGTTCGGCCTTGATGCCCGCGATCCGGCTTTCTGGCAGAATGGGTTGAGGCTCATTGAGCGGATGATTGTCGAGCTTGAAAATCTGGATGCTACTGCGGTGGGTGACTAGCACAGGTCTGTCTGCGCTTCGGTACTCACGTACGTTCAGTACGCTGCGTGCCAATGCTCGCCATACCCGCACTACTTCCCACACCGCAGCGCATCCATGAGCGTTTTGTTCTGAAAGCGTGAAGCACAGTTCTTGCTGTGCTTTGTGCTGTTGTATGCTCCGCTCCGATGCTCTCTTATCAGCGTTTTCTGCCTCACCGCAGCGTATTCAGAAACATTATTACTGCGGTGGGTGACTAGCACAGATCTGTTTGCGCTTCGGCACTCACGTACGTTCAGTACCCTGCGTGCCAATGCTCGCCATACCCGCACTATTCCCCTCACCGCAGCGCATCCATGAGCGTTTTGTTCTGAAAGCGTGAAGCGCAGTTCTTGCTGTGCGTTGTGCTGTTGTATGCTCCGCTCCGATGCTCTCTTATCAGCGTTTTCTGTATCACATTAAGGCCGTATCCAAAGGCTATAGCTTAGCTATGCTGATGTGTATTTTTAACTCTTCCTGAAAAAAGTTTCATACTTCCGGAAGCAAGCACAAAAGCGACCAAACCCTGCCGAGCAAGATTTTGCTTCAAGCAACACGATGTTCCAAGCTATATATACAAAGCGATGCGTTTCATTGTGTTTGTTTTAATACGATTTTTATAGGATGCAGTGTGCTAAACAGCTAACATCTGTATCGGATACCATCGTATGAGTGTTCAACCTTCCGCGCCGCAGCACCATCAAACCCGCGCCCAGCGGTATGGCATTGAACATTATCCGAAGCTGGTTCGGGATATGCTGTTGTTTTTTATTGGCCTGCGGGAAGACGGCATTACTGCTACTTTTCGTTCGGCGCGTACGATTATTTTGCTGCGTGCGCATATGAAGCTGTTTGATCTGCCGTTCATGGGAAAAATGCAGCAGCCTCTGTATGGTGAGCGGGCGTTGCAAGGCATGACGCTGACCGCCATCCATGCGGAAGAAGCCACGGGCGGCACACATTGTTCGCCTATGCCCTCGAAGGTGCTGGAGTGGGCGGTTGCGGCATTGCCCATAAACCCCGATGCGTTTCATTTTGTGGATGTGGGTTCAGGCTGGGGTTATAATATGCTGCGTGCTGCGAAGCATGATTTTATCAGCGTGTCCGGGGTTGAATACGCGCAGGAGCTGCATAATGCTGCGGTTGTTAACGTCACCCATGCCCTCGAAACCGGCCTTGTGCCGCACAAACCCATCACAGCGCGGCATGAAAGTGCTTTGGAGATGGCATTTCCAGAGGGTGGTCTGGTATTGTGCCTGTTTCATCCTTTTGATGCGGTGGTGATGGCGCAGTTTATGCAGCATCTTAAAAACCATGCGGCTGCCGGTCAGCACACCATTTTTATCATCTACGTCAATACCGTGGAGCACAAAGCTCTGGAGCAGGGCGGCTTTGTTGAGCGCTTGTCCTTGCCTGCCCAAACCCGCATCAGAAACGCTTTGTTCAATCCCTTCAGCGTTAGGCTGTATCGGGTTAAAAATTGAGTGCAACAATCCTTTGAATATGGGGTTTCGTGTCGCATGGAAAAGGCAGAAGAGAATCCTTGCCGCAACCGCTATTCTCCTTTAGAAGTTTTTTCAAATACCCTATTTGGAGAATCTCACAATGGCAGATCATAGTGCGCCCGTTTATTCAACCGCTAAAGGCAATGACCATGAAGCGCATGAATACACTTACACAAAAACCATTGCGCTTTCCATCGTCACCACCGCATCCACAATTGCCATACTGGTGTGCATGTATATCGGCCTCATTGCTGACGCCTATTTTGCCGGGGTAGTGGGTGGAGTGTTGGTCACTATTGCCACCGTCATCAGTTTTGCAATCCGCAGCCACAGTATCATCCCCATCGTAGGCAGTACTGTCATTGCTTTGCTTCTCTGGGCTCTTACCGCCGGTTAAATTTATTCTGGCGGCCTGCGAACGGCACGTTTTATGCGCTTCGCTGCTCACATACCAAAAGTATGCTGCGCTGCGGTGCTTTAAAACGCTTGTTCTCGCCTCACCATAATAAATTTCGGGCAGGGTCTTTCCCGCACTCTTCCCCGCGCCTTAGCACATTCACAGTTAAATTTATTCTGGCGGCCTGCGAACGGCACGTTTCATGTGTTTCAATACTCACATCCCCATTTCAATGCTGTTGCCCCCCCCCCCCACGGCTCTAAAACGCTTGTTCGCATCATTCTATAATCGCTTTTGAAGGAGGGGGATAAGTTCGTATCGCCCTTGTCTTTTCCAGAGGTGAGGCGTGACAATGCCATTCCGCTTTATTCCGGTTATTCCGCATTGTTTCATTCCGCTTTGTTCCGCAGGGCAAGGGTTTATTATTCTTGCTGGCAAAAAATCCGGCAAAACCTGTGTGAAAAAGCACAGATATCCCCCTTTTCTCTTTTAAAAATCATAAATCCGGCCATGATGTTAAGCGGTGGCTGTTATCCTCGTGGTAATTGCTTCTTTGGGTGTGGGCAGGGAAAACATGATGACTTTGCGTATTGCAGTACTGAAAGAAACGGCTCCAAACGAGCTTCGGGTGGCTGCTACACCGGAAACTGTTGCAAAATATAAAAAAATTGGCGTAGAGGTTGTTGTTGAAAGCGGTGCCGGGCTGGGTTCCGGTATTTCTGATACGGCCTACCGCGATGCCGGTGCAGTGCTTGAAACCAGCGCCGAATCAGCGGCAAAAAATGCCGGACTTATCCTCTGTGTGCGCCGACCTTCCGCGCATATTCTGCGCGATTCAAAGCCGGAATGTATCGTGGTCGGCATTATGGATCCCTTTGGTTATGAAGGTGAATTGCAAGCGCTGGCAACCGTTGGTGCGCAGGTTTTGGGTATGGAGTTTCTCCCCCGTATTACCCGTGCGCAATCCATGGATGTTTTGTCATCCCAGGCAAATCTGGCGGGGTATCGTGCTGTCATTGAAGCCAGCAATGCTTATGGAAAAGTAATCCCCATGATGATGACGGCGGCTGGAACCATCCCTGCGGCCAAGGTTTTTGTAATGGGCGCCGGTGTTGCGGGTCTGCAAGCCATTGCCACAGCCCGCCGTCTTGGTGCGGTGGTCACCGCTACCGATGTGCGGCCAGCGGCAAAAGAACAGGTTGAAAGTCTTGGGGCAAAATTCATCGCGGTGCAGGATGAAGAGTTCCGCGCC
This sequence comes from Methylopilaceae bacterium, assembly GCA_048594375.1. Classification (GTDB taxonomy): domain Bacteria; phylum Pseudomonadota; class Alphaproteobacteria; order Rhizobiales; family Methylopilaceae; genus JBMDXK01. The sequence goes on along the minus strand of JBMDXK010000008.1, from coordinate 13,986 downwards.
GCCGAAACATCGGGTGGGTATGCCCGTGAAATGTCGGCAGAATACAGGGCAAAACAGGCCGAATTGGTGTCCGACCATATTGCAAAGCAGGATATCGTCATTACAACCGCACTTATCCCCGGTCGTCCCGCACCGCGTCTGGTCAGTGCGGCAATGGTTGCTTCTATGAAGCCCGGTTCCATTATTGTTGATCTGGCTGTCGAGCGGGGCGGCAATGTAGAACTGGCGCAGCCGGATACAGAAGTAGAGCATAAAGGGGTGCGTATTTTAGGTCTTGCCAATGGTGCTGGACGTATTGCAGCTTCTGCATCCATGCTTTATGCGCGCAATCTCTTTGCTTTTATTAGTCCGATGCTTGAGGGTGCGGAAGGAATATTACAGCTTAACCATGATGATGAGCTGATAAAGGCCATGTTGCTTACTCATGGTGGGCGTATTGTTCACCCCTCACTTGCTACCAACGCATAACGTGCAGAAAAAGGAGAAGCAGAATGGCCTTTGAAACAGCACAGAAAATCAGTCCTGAACAAGCGGCTGAACAAGCAATTCAGGCAGCCGAACATGCTCAAAAAGCAGCCGATTCCGCCTTTGCCGCAGCCGATCAGGTCGCCCTTGCATTAGGCAATGCCGCCAATGGTTTGACCCAGGGCGCGGTCGATCCTCTGGTGTTTCAGTTTGCCGTTTTTGTCTTGGCTATTTTCGTCGGTTATTATGTGGTCTGGAGTGTTACTCCGGCACTGCATACCCCTCTTATGTCGGTTACCAACGCCATTTCTTCCGTAATTGTGGTTGGAGCCTTGTTGGCTGCTGGTATTGACACTTCAGCTTCTGCAAATATGGCATGGGCTCAAGGCTTTGGCGTTACAGCACTTTTCCTTGCTGCAATCAATATTTTCGGTGGCTTTCTTGTTACCAGCCGTATGCTCGCAATGTACCGGAAAAAAGGCAGCTAACTTATGCAGAATCTTGTACAGTTTCTTTATCTTTTTTCCGCAGTGCTGTTCATTTTGGCATTGCGTGGGCTTTCCCACCCCACAACAGCGCGGCGCGGTAATTTTCTTGGCATGGCCGGTATGGCTTTAGCCATTGCCACAACCCTGTTTGTCGCGCGTCCTGTTGGTCTGTGGGGGTGGGGTTTTATTGTTGGTGGTTTGGCGCTTGGTGGTGCCTTAGGTGCTGTTATTGCACGCAAAATTTCCATGACATCCATGCCGCAACTGGTGGCGGCTTTTCATTCCTTGGTTGGTTTGGCGGCAGTGCTGGTTGCTGGTGCGGCGCTTTATGCACCTGAATCGTTTGGCATTGGAAGGCCGGGTCTGATTGCCCATGCAAGTCTGATTGAAATGGCTTTGGGCGTTGTTATTGGCGCATTTACGTTTTCAGGCAGTATCATTGCTTTTCTGAAACTGGATGGCCGGATGGGCGGTAAACCGATCTTGCTTCCTTATCGCCATTGGGTGCATAGCGCACTGGTTATCTTGCTGATTTTATTGGTTATTCTGTTCGTTCTTACCGAAAGCTATACGCTGTTCTGGGTGGCAACCGCGCTCGCGCTGGTGTTGGGCGTGTTGATGATTATCCCCATTGGCGGCGCAGATATGCCTGTGGTGGTGTCTATGCTCAATTCCTATTCGGGTTGGGCTGCTGCGGGCATTGGCTTTACATTGGGCAATCTGGCACTGATTATCACGGGTGCGTTGGTGGGTTCATCCGGTGCCATACTGTCTTACATTATGTGCAAAGGCATGAACCGTAGTTTTATCGCTGTGATCCTTGGTGGTTTTGGCAATGATGTGTCTGCGGCGCATGGCGCTGCGGAAGAGCGGCCTGTCAAGCAAGGCTCGGCCGATGATGCTGCTTTTATTATGAAAAATGCTTCCCGCGTGATTATTGTGCCTGGCTATGGCATGGCGGTGGCGCAAGCGCAACATGCTCTGCGGGAAATGGCTGATAAGCTCAAATCTGAGGGTGTCGAGGTCAAATATGCCATCCATCCCGTAGCAGGACGGATGCCGGGTCATATGAATGTTCTCTTGGCGGAAGCGAACGTGCCTTATGATGATGTGTTTGAACTTGAAGACATCAATGCCGAATTTGCGCAAGCGGATGTGGCATTCGTGATTGGTGCGAATGACGTAACAAATCCTGCCGCCAAGACGGATTCTGCTTCTCCCATTTTTGGAATGCCTGTGCTGGATGTTGAAAAAGCCAAGACCGTGTTGTTCATCAAGCGCGGTATGGGCGCAGGTTATGCTGGCATCGAAAACGAGTTGTTTTTCCGTGATAATACCATGATGCTGTTTGGTGATGCCAAGAAAATCACAGAGGCGATTGTTAAAACATTTTAAACAGTGAACCTTGCTTGCCTTTATTCTGCCGTAAGCAAGGTTTTTATTTTGTATGGGCATTTAGCGGTTGCAATCATCACCTTAGCGGTGCAAGGTATGCTTATGCGAAGGATTTCAAGGTTTTTTGCCTTTTTTTGTCCCCTGTGATGCTCTTTTTTCTTTTAAATTACCTTCCGGTTTTTTTATGTTGCGCTATGCTTTCATCATGACAGTTTCAATTTTTAGTACAGCCCTTTCCCCTTTTGCACATGCTCCCGCTGCCCTTGCAGAGGCTGCGCGCAGTGCAGAGCCAAAGATCGAAAACTTCACGCTTGAAAACGGCTTGGAAGTCGTTGTCATTCCTGACAGCCGGGCTCCAGTCGTCACGCACATGATCTGGTACAAGGTAGGTTCTGCGGATGAGCCAAAATCAAAATCCGGCATTGCGCATTTTCTTGAGCATTTGATGTTTAAGGGTACGCAAAAATATCCTGCGGGTATGTTTTCCGCCAAAGTTTCAGAGCTGGGTGGGCAGGAAAACGCCTTCACATCCTACGATTATACGGCGTACTATCAGCGCGTTCCAAAAGAAGCTCTTAAAACCTTGATGGAATTTGAAGCGGATCGTATGACAGGTCTGGTGCTGACGGATGAAGTAGTTAATCCTGAGCGTGATGTTATTCTGGAAGAGCGCCGCTCGCGTACGGATAGCGATCCTTCTGCGCAGCTTATGGAAGCGGTGTCTGCTTCTTTATGGCTTAATCATCCTTATCGCTTGCCAATTATTGGTTGGGAGCATGAAATCCGTGATCTTAATCGGCATGATGCCATTGCTTTTTATAAGCATTTTTACCGTCCGAATAATGCGATCCTTGTGGTTGCGGGTGATGTCGATAAAGAGACGGTACGCCGCTTTGCAGAAGAAACCTATGGAACAGTCGAGCGTGGGGATGAAATCGGGCCACGTCAACGTCCGCAAGAACCTCCGCATATCACGCCCCGCCGTGTTACATTAAAAGACGCGCGTGTTCGTCAGGCTACGTTGCAGCGCAGTTATGTTGCGCCTTCTTATAGTCGTGCCGAGGGCAAGCAAGCCCATGCACTGGATCTGTTATCCACTGTGCTTGGAGGTGGCTCTACCAGCAGGTTGTATAAAACACTTGTCATCGAACAGGAGCTTGCGGCCGCAGCGGGTGCTTATTACAGTGGAACCGCTCTCGATGCTGGCCGGTTTGTGGTTTATGCCATACCGCGCCCTAACGTTTCGCTTGAAAAGCTTGAAGAGGCTCTGGATCAGCAGATTGCGCGCATTCTTAAAGAAGGCGTTGAGGCGAGTGAACTTGAGCGGGCAAAAACCCGTCTTGTTGCCCAGGCTATTTATGAGCGTGATAATCAGGCATCTATGGCGCGCACATTCGGTGCTTCGCTTACCAGTGGGGAAAGCGTTCAGGATGTACTGGAATGGCCTGATCGGGTTAAGGCGGTAACGGCTGAAGATATCATGGAAGCGGGCCGTCAAACGCTCGATTTGCGCCGCTCCGTTACAGGGCTTTTGTTGCCTGATGCTACTCAGTCCGCAGAAAAACCGTGATTGTGCTCCTGTTTTATCGCAGATTTTTTAACCAGAAAGTCTGCCAACTTTTTGGAAATCAGCTGTAAAGGCTCATCCGTGATACGCTCTTTTATTATGGCTTTATTTATGACTGTAGTTGCTCATCAGGCTGCCGATGCGGCTGTTAAAATCCAGACTGTTACCTCTCCTAAAGGAATTACTGCGTGGCTGGTGGAAGAACATTCTGTGCCAGTTATTGCCATGGAATTTGCTTTCAGAGGTGGAGCAACGCAAGCTCCTGCCAATAAGGCCGGACTGGCTACAATGATGGCAAGCTTGCTGGATGAAGGCGCAGGTTCGCTTGCATCGGAAGAGTTCCAAACAAAAATTGAAGAACATGCAATTGAGCTGGGTTTTGAAGCCCAGCGGGATAGCTTTAACGGCAGCTTGCGCACACTTTCTGAAAAAAAGAACGAAGCTGTCGCTTTGCTTAAATTGGCAGTGACAAAGCCACGCTTTGATGCGGAGCCTGTAGAGCGCATTCGCACCCAGCTTCTCACCCGTTTGCGGCGTGATGCAACCGATCCTCAAAGCATTGCTTCCAGAGCATGGGCGCAGCGAGCATTTCCGGATCATCCTTACGGCCAGCCATCGTATGGCACAGAGCAAACGCTGGGCGGTCTAAGCCGGGATGATCTTACAGCAATTCATGCTAAAAACTTTGCCCGTGATAATCTTGTTGTTGCTGTGGTGGGTGATATTGATGCGGCAGCATTAGCGCCTATGCTGGATGAGATTTTTGGTGATTTACCTGAAAAATCAGATTTGATTGAAGTGCCGGCAATCGAACCTCAGGGACAAGGAAAAACCCTTGTTATCGAACAGAATATTCCACAAACAACGGTTTTATTTTCCCGTCCATCCATTGCGCGCCATGATCCTGATTATATGGCGGCCGTGGTCATGAATCATATTCTCGGCGGCGGTACATTTACGTCGCGTCTGTTCAATGAAGTGCGTGAAAAGCGTGGGCTGGCTTATTCTGTTTACAGCTATATTGCACCCTTGGCGCAATCGTCGCTGTTTGGCGGCGCACTGGCGACACGCAATGACCGCGCCAAAGAGGCTGTTGCTTTGATTGAAGCGGAGATTGACCGGTTTGTGAAAGAAGGACCAACGGAAGAAGAGCTTGAAAAATCTAAACTTTATCTTATGGGTTCTTATCCGCTCAGTTTTGATTCTTCTTCTAAAATTTCCCGTGGCCTGCGTGAACTTCAGCTGCAAGGGATGCCGACAGACTACATCACTACGCGCAACGACCTTGTCAAAAGCGTCAGCCGCGAGGATGTGATGCGGGTTGCAAAACGCATTCTGGGTGATGGCTCCTTGCTGGTGGTTGCTGCCGGAAAGCCCGAAGGGATTGAACAACGTGACGACGCTGTTGTTGAAAAGGCTCCATAACTGGTGATGGTGCGTTGATATCCAGCAATTATCTTTTTTAAGCTCCTTATTCTGCCATAAATATCGGTAGAAATTATCGCATAAGAATGCAGTTTTAAATTGCGTTTGCATGTTGTGTAGCCGCGCTTCGATACAAGGAGTACCCATGCCGGTTGTCTTTGATAATGAAAAGAGTTTTGAGGCTGTCATTGGTGCGCATGGGATAAGCGCGCAGCGTTATGCCGCGCAGCTGCAATATGCGGCAGGCAGTGTGGAAAAATTGCGGCGGGCCTATAAGGATGAAAGCCTGCCTTTTTTGCGCCTTCCTGAAAAAACAGAAGATATTGTTCTTTTTCAAAAAACGATACAGCCTTATCTCCGTGATGCGCAGGATGTCGTTATTCTGGGTACGGGTGGTTCCAGTTTAGGGGCGCAAGCGCTTGTCCAGCTCGCAGATTATAATCTGCCCGGCCTTGGTACAATGCGCGAGACCCCACGATTGCATTTTTTTGATAACCTGGATCCGGATACATTCGAACGTTTTCTAGATTATTTACCGATTGAAAACAGCCTCTTTATTGTGGTTTCAAAATCCGGTGGAACCGCTGAAACACTGGTACAAACCATTGCAGTTCTGAATGTGTTAAAACGTGCAGGACTCGCGGCGCGTGTTGCTGAACGTGTGCTCGGCCTCTCTGAGCCGCGTGTTGATGGTAAACCGCATCCTTTACGGGATTTGCTTGAACCTTTCAAGGTGACATTTCTGGAGCATGATTGCGGCATTGGAGGCCGTTTTTCTGTTCTTACAAATGTGGGCTTGTTGCCTGCTTTTATTGCGGGGCTGGATGTTCGTGCCATCCGTGCGGGTGCAGCGCAGGCAGTGCAGCAAGTCCTGCAAGCGGAAACGCCTGAGGAAATACCTTCTGTGGCCGGTGCGATCTTAAATCTCGAAGCTGCGCATCAGGGCAAAAATATTACGGTCATGATGGCTTATGCGGATAAGCTTGAGCGTCTTACAGCTTGGTGGGTACAGCTATGGGCTGAAAGTCTTGGAAAATCAGGCAAGGGTAGCACACCGCTGCGTAATATTGGCCCCGTGGATCAGCACAGCCAGTTGCAGCTGCATCTGGCAGGGCCACGCGACAAGTTTTTTACGGTTATGACCACAGGCACGCGTGGGAGAGGGGCGTTGTTTGATGCCGCCCATTGTAAAGCGGCGCATCTGGAGGTATTCGCATCTAAAACAATGGGAGATCTGGTGGCGGTGCAGGGCAAAGCCACTCTTGATACCTTGGCGCGGAACGGCTGCCCCGTGCGCCATATCCATAGCGAGAAGCTGGATGAGCTAGCGCTTGGTTATCTACTGATGCACTTTATGCTTGAAACCGTGATTGCCGCAGATCTTATGGAGGTGGATCCCTACGATCAGCCGGCCGTTGAGGAAGGCAAAATACTTGCTAAAAGCTATATGAAGGCACTTGCCTGAGCTCCACTGCATCGCAGAGGGACGACACTGTAATATACCCTGAGACATATAATCATTTTATATGTCTCCGGGTGTTAAATCTCTGTTTTATAAAAGAATTTTTAACTTCGCCTGCCGTTGGCTTCAATAAAAGGACCATTTTATTGGAACTCGGCTCTATCCGGTTTTTTTAGGTTAATCTTTACTGAAAGGGTTTATCCGTTTAAAAAATCCCTTTTTTTCGGGTTCTGGCGCTGCTGCGGAGACCGTACCGTCAGGATTTGTTACAGGTACAGTTGTCCGGTAACCGGGCGGTGGATCTGTCAAACGGCGGCGTGTTGGCTCAACGGTGTTATCCTGTTGGCGTGCCATAGCAGGGTTGCCGCGACGCAGCTCATCAGGGCTCACAACGGTGCGGCCATCATGGTTAGTGGCATCGGCTTGTGTCACCAATCCAGCACCTTCGCGGCGGTTTGCGCGCAATTCGTTTGGATTGATCCAGGGATTATTGCGATTCAAATAAGATTTATAATCTTTTCCTGCATAGACATTGTCTTCTTCACGCTGTTTGCGGCGGCGCTCGACATCTGGATCTGTTGGCCATTGCGGATTGCCTGCCACTGAGCGCTCTGCCTGAGGGGGAGGCAATGTGCCTGTAGCGCCGGATGGCGGCACTACTAACGGAGCGCGTTCACGGTATTCAATTTCTTCTTTATTGGATGGCGCAAGGCCGATTTCCTGCATAATGCTTTTAAAGGTGCTGTCTTGCGCTGTTACTGGTTGAGCCGAGAAGGCCGCGCCAAGAGAAAGCGTTCCAGCAAGAGCAAGGCAAAAGAGTGAAGGTTTAAACCCCATGTCATCCATCTCGTGTTTGCGTGTTATCAGAATATTTCTGTATTCTGCAACCGTATTCATTTGGCTTCGTGTGGTGTCGTTGCCGGTTTTTCTTTCGTGAAAAAGCTACCATACAGAAGGATGGCAACGCCTGCAACAATTGCTGCATCTGCAACATTAAATATATACCAGGCAAAATGGCCAAAATACAGCGATACAAAATCAACGACCGCACCATAGGCCGCGCGATCAATACCGTTACCCACGGCACCGCCAACAATGAGCCCAAGGCCATTGCGCATCAGGGCGCTGGGTTCGCGCATTATCCAGATGCAGAGAATGACAACAGCGGCAAGGGTAAGGCCAAATAATATCCAGCGTCCAAGGGGTGTTTCCTGCTGGAAAAGTCCATAGCTGATCCCACGATTCCATACAAAGACAATATCAAAAAAGGGCATCACCGCGAATCGATCGCCTTCTTGCATCTGCCAGTAATGCACAACACATAATTTACTCAGCTGATCGGCAATGAGAACAAAAGCAGCAATAAGAAAGGCGGAAAGGCGAGAGGACATGCGCACATCTTTTCCATTTAACCACAGTATGTGCATTGCTATAGCACCGGAAGAAATTAATTTCAAAAGCGTTTAATGTTTGTAATTTGCCTCTGGCTTGATTTATACATAAAAACCCTTTCGAGATAACAGGGCAATGATTGCGCGCTCTGCTGCTGCGCTATCACTGTTTTACATGCGCATGGAGTTTCACTATGGCCGGACATTCCCAGTTTAAAAATATTATGCACCGCAAAGGGCGTCAGGATGCCCAGCGCTCGAAGATATTTTCAAAGCTTGCAAGGGAAATCACTGTTTCGGCAAAGCTTGGAATGCCTGATCCTTCAATGAATCCACGCCTGCGCGCTGCTATTCAGGCAGCCCGGGCTGAAAACATGCCAAAAGATAATATTGAACGCGCTATCAAAAAAGCTGCGGGCGGAGATGCCGATAACTACGAAGAGATTCGCTATGAAGGGTATGGCCCTGGCGGCGTTGCTGTGATTGTTGAAGCGCTTACAGATAACCGCAACCGGACTGCACCGGAAGTGCGGTCGTATTTTTCAAAAAGCGGAGGCAGTCTGGCAGAAACCGGAGCGGTTTCTTTTATGTTTGATCGTGTGGGTCATGTGGTGTACAGCGCCACCGTTGGCAGCGCCGATGATGTTTTGGAGGCTGCGATTGAAGCTGGCGCAGATGATGTCACTTCTTCCGAAGAAGAGCATGAAATTATTTGTGCAATGGAAAGTCTCAACGATGTTGCAAAAGCCTTGGAAGAAAAATTCGGTGAGCCTAATAAAAACGGGCTAATCTGGAAACCTCAGAATACCATTCTGGTTGAGGATGATGTTGGGGAAAAGTTGCTAAAACTCATTGATAATCTTGAAGATAGTGATGATGTGCAGAACGTTTATGCCAATTTTGAAATTTCAGAAGCATTGATGGCAAAAATATCCTGACTTTTTTCTTTTAATGCTGAGGTTTTATGACGGCAGTACGCATTTTAGGCATAGATCCCGGCTTGCGATGCCTTGGCTGGGGGATTGTTGCTGCGGAAGGAAACCGTCTGTCATATGTTGCATGTGGTGTGATTGTGCCGGATGATACGCAAAGTCTGGCCATGCGCTTGTGTGATTTGCATAGCGCTCTTCATGCCGTGGTGATGCGTTATCAGCCGGATGAAGCCGCAGTTGAAGAAACATTTGTGAATACAAATCCGGTTTCTACATTAAAATTAGGACAGGCAAGGGGGATTTGCCTGTTGGTTCCAGCTCAAATGGGGCTGTCGGTGCATGAGTATGCGCCAAATCTCATCAAAAAAACAGTTGTTGGCGCAGGGAAGGCCGATAAAGCGCAAGTGCAAGCAATGGTGAAAATTTTGCTGCCTAAAGCAGTTTTTACAAAAGCCGATGCTGCGGATGCGCTGGCCATTGCCATTACACACGCGCATCACCGTGCGCTGCATAGCTGTGTTAAAATTGGTTAGCCTTCGTTGCAAACAGATGAGCATTAACAGAAATAATTTTCTTGTTATGTTCTTTTCTTGCGGTTCATTGCAATCTGTGCTTCTTTGCTTTTAGTATATCGAAGGGGAGCTTTTATGATCGGCAAGCTTACCGGCATTGTGGATAGTGTTGGCGCAGACTGGATGATCCTTGATGTGAATGGTGTTGGCTATCTGGTGCATAGTTCTTCCCGCACATTGGATAGCGTTCCTCATGATGGCAATCGCATAGGGCTTTTCATCGAAACCTATGTGCGGGAAGACCAAATCAAACTGTTCGGTTTTCTGGCCGAATCCGAACGGGAATGGTTTCGTCTGTTGCAATCGGTGCAAGGAGTGGGTGCAAAGGTTGCATTAGCCATTCTTGGAATTTTATCACCTTCCGAAATTGCAAACGCCGTGGCATTGCAAGATAAGGCAACCGTGGCGCGCGCGCCGGGCGTAGGACCCAAGGTAGCGGCGCGTATTGTTAGTGAATTGAAAGACAAAGTGCCTGCATTTTCTGCAACAACGCTGGAAAAATCCCATGTTGCGCTTTCAGATGGTGTGCAATCGGGTCATGCGTCGTCGGCTATTCGGGATGCTGTTTCCGCACTTACCAATCTGGGTTATAGTGCGCCGCAAGCTTCAGGCGCTGTAGCGGTTGCAGTGCAAAAACTTGGAGACGATGCTGAGACTTCAGCCCTTATTCGTGCTGGCCTGAAAGAGTTGAGTTCTTAAGGTCAATTATACTGGTTTAAATTTTACGAGTTTAACTTTTTGTATGTCTGAACGCCTTATTACGCCCGAACGCCGCACCGAAGATGATGCTGATGCAACGCTGCGGCCTCAACGGCTGGCAGATTTTACAGGACAGGCGGCTGCACGCGCCAATCTTTCGGTGTTTATTGAGGCTGCAAAAGCGCGCAAAGAGGCTCTCGATCATGTCTTGCTGGTTGGCCCACCCGGTCTTGGCAAAACCACAATGGCGCAAATTGTTGCCAAAGAGTTGGGGGTGGGATTTCGTTCAACGTCGGGACCTGTAATTGCAAAATCTGGCGACTTGGCGGCATTGCTGACAAACCTTGAAGAGCGGGATGTTCTTTTCATTGATGAGATTCATCGTCTCAATCCGGCAGTGGAAGAAATTCTTTATCCGGCTATGGAAGATTTCCAGCTTGATCTTATTATCGGCGAAGGTCCTGCGGCGCGTTCAGTGAAGATTGATCTGGCCAAATTTACGCTTGTGGGCGCAACCACACGGGCAGGGTTACTGACCACTCCGCTGCGGGATCGGTTTGGTATTCCGCTCCGTCTGGAGTTTTATACTCCGGAAGAGCTCACAAAAATCGTTTCGCGTGGTGCGCGACTGCTTAACTTGCCACTGAATGAAGAGGGGGCTTTTGAGATTGCCAGCCGTTCAAGGGGAACCCCCCGTATTGCGGGGCGATTGCTGCGGCGTGTGCGGGACTTTGCCATCGTTGCAGGGGATATTACTGTTGGTAAAATGGCAGCGGATAAAGCTCTCAGGGCTCTGGATGTTGATGCTATTGGTCTTGATATGATGGATCGCAAGTATCTGGATGTCATTGCGCGGTTTTATAGTGGTGGGCCTGTGGGCATTGAAACCATTGCTGCGGCGCTTTCTGAACCGCGCGATGCCTTGGAAGATATTATCGAGCCTTATCTCATCCAGAAAGGATTTTTACAGCGCACTCCCCGCGGTCGCGTTTTAACAGGGCTTGCATTTACCCATATGGGGTTAAAGCCGCCGTCCAACCACACTACACATTTAAGTTTGTTTGATTGCGATGACAACTAAATTTCCCAATATTTCTGGTTATATTCAAAATGGATCCCATTATTTACCTTTGCGGATCTATTGGGAAGACACAGATGGTGGTGGAATAGTGTATCACGCCAATTATCTTAAATTTATGGAGCGTGGGCGGAGTGATTTTTTACGGTTGCTCGGTATCCATCAGCTGCAATTTTTGCAAGCAACAGGTGTATCAATCGTTGTCGGGCGGATGCAGTTAGCCTTTAAGCGTTCTGCGCAGCTTGATGATCTCATTCACGTCCAAACATGCTTGCTGACTATGGGTGGAGCAACGATTGTTTTGAAGCAAACCGTCTGGAGAGATAATGTGCTGCTTCTTGAAGCGGAAGTGACTGTTGCGTCTATCAAAGAAGGCAAGCCTGTGCGTATTCCAGATGTGTTGCGCAATGCTTTTAGCAATTCTCTTTCAAGAGTCATCTGCTGAAATTGCCATAAATTCAACGGAGTTGCGCTTAATCCCTAATTTCTTTTCAAAATTATTTTTTGAAGAAGGTTCCCTTTCTTACGCAAATAAGGTATGTCATGCCACGTCTCACCAGAGCGATTTGGTGCGGCTTGCTCTTTTTAGATGATCGGGAAACTTCACTATGGCACGTTCAGCGTTGATGAATGTGATGGCTCAGGCTGTCCTTAAAACAGGTCGTTCATTACGGCGTGATTTTGGTGAAGTAGAGCAGCTTCAGGTGTCTGTCAAAGGCCCTGCTGATTTTGTGTCTATGGCAGACCGTAAAGCGGAAGATATGCTCTACAAAGAGCTTTCCCGTGTGCGTCCTGATTACGGATTTTTAATGGAAGAGCGGGGCGAGGTTGCTGGCAATGATCCCATGCACCGCTTTATTATTGATCCATTGGATGGCACGACCAATTTTCTGCATGGTATCCCACATTTTGCTATTTCTGTTGCGCTGGAAAAGCAAGGGCAGATTATTGCTGCAGTGGTTTACAATCCTATTACTGATGAATTTTTTAATGCGGAGCGTGGGCGCGGAGCCTTCTTAAATGATCGTCGGTTGCGCGTATCTGGCCGTAAAATGTTGCGCGATTGTGTGATTGGGTGTGGTGTGCCACATCTGGGTCGCGGCGATCATATCCGCTTTCGCCGTGAGTTAGAGAAAGTGCAAGCGCAGGCAGCAGGTATACGGCGGTTTGGTGCGGCATCACTGGATCTTGCTTACGTTGCTGCTGGACGCATGGATGGTTTCTGGGAGCGTGATCTTGCCGCTTGGGATATGGCGGCCGGAATTTTGTTGGTGCGGGAAGCCGGCGGATTTGTATCTGACCTTGCTGGAAAAGATGCCATGTTGCAGAATGGAACAATTCTGGCGGCAAATGAAAACATTCACCGTGATCTTATGCCTTTCTTTTGAAAGGCATAAGAAAGCTTAAATTTTAGGAGCCAGTTTTAAGCAATAATATCCGGTGTAATTTGATCTTCAATAAAAGATATTTGATCCCGCAGGGCTAATTTGCGTTTTTTAAGACGCTGGATCTGGAGCCGATCCCCTGCACCGATACGCTCTAAGGCTTCAATTGCGCCATCGAGATCGCGGTGTTCTTGTTTCAGGCGAGAGAGTTCAACATTTTCATTGTGCGATTGTGTCTCAGACATGCCCGTGTGATCTCGCCTCTAAATGTATGATAGCCTGCATCATCTTAAGATGTTGTTTTCAAAAAGAAAAACATTTTACAGTGAAAAAGTTATAGCCTATTTTTATGATATTGTGAAGTTAAAAACGCGCTTGGATCTGTTACCCTATTCGCATTACGGTTTTAAGAATTGAGAATTATCACCGTTTGTTGAAAAAATGCCATAATCGACATTCAGCATAAAGTATGACAGAATTTCTTTCTGTTACTTAACCTAAAACAAACACACTCAAGTCCATGCTTCTTGTGTTCACAATGATAAGGGGATTACATGTCGATAGTGTCGCATCTCACTGAATTGCAACGTAAACATCAGGTTCTGGAGCGTCAGATACAAAGTGAAATGAACCGTCCCAGTATTGACGAGTTACGCCTTACGGCTCTAAAGCGGCGCAAGCTGTTTTTGAAAGATGAAATCAAGCGTTTGAACAATTGCACAACGAGTGCTGCTTCCATTCATTAATCATAAATTTTCTAAAAAAGTGGAAGCAATATACAGCCGTTAATCTCTTTTGCTTACAACTTTTAACCGGTGATACTTCTGCCCATTATGCTTTTGCTATGGGCAGTTTTTTATTTTTACGCAGGAGAGGTTACTTCGTTTTTTTCGGCATTGGATGCCTGTACAGCAATAACTTTTCCTTCCGCCTCATTCTTTTCTGCCTCAACGGGCGCTAATGGGGCGTTTACATTGCGGCGGAACCATTCCATTATCAAAGCAATGATAAGCTGAATAAGAAGCCCGCCCCCAATTAACTGTGAGTCCAGCAACAGGCTTCCACCTTGTTCTTTACGAATAATCATTCCAGCCATTGAAAGAACCGAGCCAACGCAGAATACAGGC
>JBMDXK010000007.1:0-9371 GCA_048594375.1 Methylopilaceae bacterium | reverse complement strand
GTGAATATTTTATAATATTTTTATTTGCTTTAAATGCGGTTGATATAATCATGTTGCCGTCCAGAATTTCATAAAAATAAAAGATAAATAGGAAATTTGTTTTTTTTAACCCGCGTTGCATTGCAAAAGCAAAGACGTGCAAAATCTGCATATATTCTGGCTTAAATCCCGCTGTTCGAAGCAAAAAAGCTCCGCTTGCCTGAATCGGTAAAAGCGTATAAAGATATGTTTATGTCTTTTTTCAAATTTCATCCTCCTTCAGCTTCGCTGGAGCAAGTACTTGGAGTTCTGCGTGCCGCGGGTGAGCCCACACGGCTGCGGCTGCTTGCTCTTTTGAAGGAAGGCGAATTGAATGTTACTGATCTGACGACCATTCTTGGCCAATCCCAACCACGCATTTCACGGCATCTCAAACTGCTCGCCGAAGCAAAGCTCATTGAACGCTACCGCGAAGGAAGCTGGGCCTTTTTCCGCCTTGCAGCCCATGGAATGGAAGCCGCGCTGTGCCGCGATATAATCGCCCATATCACGCAGGATGATACTCAGTGCCAGCATGATCTGGCGCGGCTTAAAGAAGTGCGCAAACACCATACGGATCGCGCGGCGCTTTACTTCAGCAGCCATGCCGCCGAATGGGACAAAATCCGCGCTCTGCATGTTTCTGAACAGGCTCTTGAAACAGCCATCGATGATGCCTTCGGAACGCAAAATGTTCAGGATATTCTTGACATTGGCACCGGCACAGGCCGTATGCTCGAGCTGTTTGCCAAGCAGGCTGTCACTGCAGTTGGTGTTGACCAAAGCCTTGAAATGCTCAGCGTAGCACGCGCAAATCTGGCACGTGCAGGCCTCTCCAATGTGCAATTGCGGCATGGTGACATTTACGACCTGCCCATGCCCGCCGGTAGCTTTGATCGTGTGATTGTGCATCAGGTGCTGCATTTTCTGGAAGAACCAGCAAAAGCCATCAAGGAAGCCGCGCGGGTCTTGCGCCCACAGGGTCAATTGATTGTCGTAGATTTCGCGCCGCATGATCTCGAATTCTTGAGAGAACAACACGCACACCGCCGGTTGGGTTTTGATAAAGATATACTCACTGGGTGGATGGAACAGGCTGGACTTACTCTGGTGCGCCAACACGCCATGGCACCGCCGGATAATCTTGCTGATGGGCTCACGGTTTCGCTCTGGGTGGGGCAAAATCAGGCTGTGCAGTGCGATAGTCTATCACCCATGCACACTGACCGTGCTATCGCCTGAAACCAATACAAAACACCTACAAAAATGTATGCAAAGGGAAAAAAAATGAAGTCAGCGCTGCCCAAAACCGAGCGTCTCAGCCGATCTGTGGCTCTGCCTCTGCGTGTTTCTTTTGAATTTTTTCCGCCCAAAAATTCGGATATGGAGGCAACGCTCTGGAAAGCCATTCAACGGCTGGCACCACTTGATCCGGCTTTTATTTCGGTAACCTATGGGGCAGGGGGTTCCACACGGGAATTTACTTATGCCACCCTTGCGCGCTTAAGAAAAGAAACCACGCTTTCGGCCGCAGCGCATCTCACGTGCATTGCTGCAACACGCGAAGAAATTGATCTGGTAGCGCAATCGTTTCTGGATATTGGCGTCAACCGCATTGTGGCGCTGCGGGGTGACCCCGTAGGCGGGGTTGGCACCGCTTATGAACCGCATCCTGACGGTTATGCTTATGCTTCTGATCTGGTGGCAGGGCTGAAAAAACGCGGCAATTTTGACATTTCCGTTGCGGCTTATCCCGAAGGGCATCCCGAAAATCCCGGTATTGATGCCGAAATTGATAATCTGAAACGTAAAATGGATGCCGGTGCGGATCGCGCGATTACACAATTCTTCTTTGATAACCAAGTATTCCTGCGGTTTCGCGATAAGGCTGTAGCGGCAGGGGTTACCATACCGTTGTTGCCAGGCATTACACCCGTCCATAACTTCCGGCAAGTTTATAATTTTGCTTCACGTTGTGGTGCTAGTATTCCTCAATGGCTGGTACGCCGGTTTGAAGGCTTGGAAAATGACCCGGAAACGCAATCGCTGGTTGCTTCGGCTGTTGCCGCAGAACAAGTAATGGAATTAATTGATGAAGATGTAAAAGATCTTCATTTTTATACACTTAACCGAGCAGAACTTGTATTCGCGTTATGTCATATGCTGGGTATCAAACCTTCTTTGCAAGAAGAGGTTGCAGCCTGAATTAACTGTACCCATAAATTAACTTATTTTTTACTTTATCTGTTTTGTTTGTCGTTTATTTCTGCTATAAATACTGTGATATGCAGTATTTGTGGTGGAGTATTATCTGTGGTTAACAGTATAAACAACTCAAAAGATTGGTTAAACAGCAGTAATAAGCTTTCTTTAGAGGAAGATTTTGCGTCCTCCACAAACAGCGCACTGCAAAACCAGAATATGGCTGTTCGCCCTGCCGGGTCGGCTCCTGTTCCGCATCCGTCATTCGGCAACAACGGAAATAGTCAGAAACCGGATTATTCTGGCGCTCCTGTTCCCCAGCCACCTTATAACGGCACGCGCAGTTTCGGAGGGGGTAACAATCCCTTTGGGGGATTGAATAGCCATGCTGGTGATTTTTCTTTTGGGGGGCATGGTGGGCAATCTTATAATCTGGCAAGTGTTCCGCCGCGCAGGCCCGTGGCAGGAAATAATGCCCCTTCAGATGGTCTGAGGTCTAACCCGCATGGTGACCAGCATTACAATCTGGCAAGTGTTCCGCCGCGCAAGCCCGTGGCCGGAAATAATACCCCTTCAGATAGGCTGGGATCTGGTCCGCTAGGTAATTTGCTTAAGAGGCAAGATGGCGAATTCTATAATCTGGCTGCTGTTCCGCCGCGCAGGCGTGCGCCGGAGATTTTTCGGTCAGAGAATGCTGGTGGTTCGCCGGATGAAAATAACGGCGCCCAACCTCTTAGCAAGAGGGAACGCTTTAAAAATAAGGTGAAAAGTTTCTTAGGCTTGCGTTCCAAAACAGACGAGAATTCTGCGGTGAAGTACGTTCCTCTTTCCATAGAGGAAGCGAGAAAAAAATACCCAGGGTCTAAATCGGTTCATTCTGAAATTCCTCGTGCTTCTTCCAATGCAGGTGGCAAGCCACAGTTTACTCTTCCCAGAAGGCCGGTTGGTGAAGATAATTCGCAACGCTTATTGGAAAATATGTTCAGGTCAGCCAGTAGAGAGCAAACACCGGAGGCTTCCTCCAAACGTGATGTGAACGTTTTGCCCACGATTGCGGAAGAGCCGGCTGTTACCGATTCTCAGCCACGTTACGGAAGCGCTAAAAGTGGTAATACTTTGATTCAGCAACCGCAAAATTTTTCTTCTGAGCAAGTAGCCTCCAAAGTTGCAGATGTTGCTGTGCAATGGCTTAAGGAGAATTCTAATAGCGGCAAAAATGGTGCCGCACCTTTATCCAAAGCAGATGATTATGCGCCATCGAGTACTTACATGCCCGGCATGGATGACGGATATAATCTGCCTTCTGGTGCAGATCAAACGCCTTTGGGTGATACGCCTGTGCGGGATTTCCCTGAACTTATCTCCAGAACACCTGAGACTAAAGATGTTCTCACTGAACAATTTGGCAACAACGACTTTTTGAAAGAGCGCGCTTATTTTACAAAAGAACAGCTGCAAACAGAATATAAAAATTATTTGGAAAAAATAAGGAATGAAGGGTTTGATATTGATATAAAAACAGGAGACATTAATAAATTTCCTGATGGGTATGAACAAAAATTTGAACTCATTAATAATTACGAAGGCTTACTCTATCTTATCAAGGTCGATCGCGAGGAGGTGGGGCTGCCATCCTTGGTTTCCGTTCCTGAGCCGCTTAACCGTGCCGTTCCCAATACTGACCTTATACCTCAATCTCCGTCGGCGCAGCGTGGATCGACGGCTATAATAATCCAAAAAATTGAGTCCGCAGCACAAAAATATGATGCTGATACGCCGATGGCAGCAGACGCTTTGCCGCGCGGCGATGGGGATGATTATTATTTGCCGCAGGGTGGCGCTTGGTCTGAGACACCTGTGCAAGACGCGCCGCCACCAGTGCCGCCAAAAGTGCCTCTGGACGGTTCTTCACAATCTCCCAAGCCAGAAAATCCTGACGCCACATATATGCCGGGTAAAGATGATGCGTTTGATGGCATCAATACATTCTTTGGGAAAGATGATGAGAGCCGCGATGGCTCAAGTCGCGGGAGCACTCCCGGATTATCCGATAATGGTTTCACGCCTGCAAGTCCTGATTGGAATACGCCCAGAAATGAAGAACAATTATTTTCGGCCACTTTTTCTCCAGGAGAGAATGATTTTACAACCTTCCCTTATAATCCCAGAGAAATGGCTTTACCTTCGAGTCCCGCAGAAAAGATTTCAGGGGAATTGGGTATCCCGTGGCTGAATAATGAAGACTGGCAAATCAATAGTACTCCTGCGCCTGATAACGGGGCTAACAATGCCTTGCATCGTGGAGAAAGCGTCAGGCAGCCCAACTTTTCTAAGCCTCTGATACGCGAAGAAAATGCGGAATTGTCCAGGAACGTCAGTGTGCGTTATCCCGGGGAAGATAATCAGCGCTTAAGTCCTGAAGAAAGACGGATTCTCGAAGCCGAAATCGCTGCTGATGAGGACGCTGGATTCTATCCTTTAACCCGTTAGATTATACTGAGATACATGATAGGGATGCTGCACGATTTTGTTGCGGCATTTTTCGGCGGAGAGAATTTAGCCATGTTCCAGCCAACGGTCAGCGCAGCGAATAAACGCTGCGTTTAAAAACTCATTTTGTGTGAGCCAAGTTTCTCCCTTGCAAGATACGACGAAGGGTTAATAAAAGGAAATACAGAAGCTCAAGCTATGCTCCGTGAAGGCAAAAAAATCCAGTTTGCAACGGTTTTCCTCCCTTATCTCCCTTATTTCACACACGCAATCTGCGCTTAAAAGCCCTCATAATTGAATCATTTTTTAAAGTTGTTAACCGGCTGTTAACCTTGGCTAGGCATATTCTGCCTAGTGGCCATTAAACATTCGGGTTTTGGCTGATAGTTGAATTGTAAGGCGGGTAAACTGTCCTTACACCTATATCTCCCGATGATATGCGGGTTCAAGACACTGTCCCCTGAGGCGCAATGTGTGCGCTAACATTTCAGGGAATAAACAGGCAGAAAAGCGTTTTTTCTGCCACGGTAAATGTAATGTTGCGTTGCGTTTTGCGTTGATTATCCAGTTCAGCACAGTGGCATAGAGGGCGGCTTTTTCGCGCGTTTCGACGAAAAACCAGCCTGAAAAAATCTGCCGCAGACTTTTTGGGATTACACCGTGAACGATTTTGTCGCATCTTTGCAAAAACTCGGCCCGGCCAAACTGGCTGCCATGGGAATTGTCACGCTCGCCCTGATCGGTTTCTTTGTCTATGTGGGGCTGCGCATGGCCGCGCCCAACATGAGTGTGCTTTATACGGATTTGCCGCTTTCCGACGCTTCTTCCATCACCCGCGAACTGGACAGCCAAAACATTAAATACGAATTGCGCAATGATGGCTCGACCATTCTTGTACCACAAGATCAGGTGGCAACCCTGCGCATGAAAATGGCCGAATCCGGCCTGCCCGCCGGTGGTGGTGTGGGCTATGAAATTTTTGATAAAAGCGATGGCCTTTCCGCAACCAGCTTCCTCCAGAACGTCAACCGCCTGCGCGCCCTTGAAGGGGAACTTGCCCGTTCCATCCGCTCCATTGATCGCGTGGCTTCCGCCCGTGTGCATCTGGTGGTGCCGGAACGCCCGCTGTTCAGCCGCGATGCGGTGGAGCCTTCCGCGTCTATCGTGCTGCGGGTGCGCGGCACTCTGGGCAATCAGCAAATCCGCGCTATCCAGCATCTGGCCGCTTCCGCCGTACAAGGACTGAAGCCCGAACGCATTTCCATTGTTGACGAAACGGGAAATCTGCTGGCGGACGGCGCACAAGCCCAAGACATTGCAACGCTCGGTGAAGAACGGGTTGCCGGTTTGGAACGCCGCATGAAATCCCAGATCGAAGGCATGATTGAACGCATTGTCGGCACGGGCCGCGCCCGCGCCGAAGTCCGCGCCGAGATGGATTACAGCCGCCTTACGGAAACATCCGACCAGTTCGACCCCGAAAGCCGCGTTATCCGCTCCAACCAGACCAGCGAAGAAAACAGCGAAATCACAGAAGCCGAACAGGGCGTGACCGTGGGCAACGAACTGCCCAACGCGCAAGCCAACCAACAAGCCAATGCAGGGCCAAAAGAACGCTCCAACAAGGCCGATGAAACCACAAACTATGAAATTTCCCGCACCACCCGTACCCAGACTTATGAAGCTGGCCGCCTGAAGCGTCTTACCGTGGCGGTGGTTGTTGATGGAGTTTACACCACCAATGCAAATGGCGAAGTGACCTACACCCCCCGCACACAAGGCGAACTCGACCAGATTGCCGCGCTTGTGCGCTCCGCCGTAGGCTTTGATGAGCAACGCGGTGATAAAGTGGATGTGGTAAACCTGCGCTATGCGGTGCCGCCTGGCTCGCAATTGGCGGATGGTGCAGAAGGTGCGCTCTTTCTCGGCCTGACCAAAGATGACCTGATGGCCCTCACTGAAAAAGGTGTGCTGCTGGTATTGGCGCTGCTAGTGATTTTGCTGGTTGTCCGTCCGGTGCTGAAACGATTGACCAGCCCGCAACCCAGCACCGCAGAAGTGGCCAAGCTTGGCAATGCCGGTGGGGCTGAGGGGGAAATGACCGCTTTGCCTGCGCCTGAGGATGAAAATGCTCTTGCGCCGGTGGGTGCCGCAGCCCGCATGATTGATTTGGCGCAAGTGAACGGTCAGGTTCAGGCACAATCTATCCAGCGGGTAGGAGAACTGGCCGCTAACAACCCCAATGAAACCGTCTCGATTATCCGTCAATGGCTAGCAGAACCGGCTTAACACATGAATGCACTCGCAACAGCTCCCGTATCCCAGAACAGTGCTGCACCGCAGAGCAATCCCAAGCTCATGCACCGCGGCAAATATCTTACGGGTGCGGAACGCTCTGCCATTCTGATGCTCTCACTGGGGCAGGAATACGGCGCGGAAATCTGGAAAGAACTGGATGACGACGAAATTCGCGCCATCTCTGTGGCGATGGCCGGTCTTGGTACCATCGATTCGGATCTGGTGGAAAATGTACTGGTCGAGTTTGTTTCCCAGATGTCCACCACCGGCGCGCTCATGGGGAATTTTGACTCCACCGAACGCATTCTCAACCAGTTCCTGCCCAAGGATCGCGTGGGCGCTATCATGGAAGAAATCCGCGGCCCCGCCGGGCGCACCATGTGGGAAAAACTCTCCAACGTGCAGGAACAGGTGCTTGCCAACTACCTCAAAAACGAATACCCCCAAACCGTGGCCGTTGTGCTTTCCCGCATCAAAACCGAACACGCCGCACGGGTGCTGGCTATTTTGCCGGAAGAGTTTTCCATTGATGTTGTGAAGCGGATGCTCGCCATGGAATCCATCCAGAAAGATGTGCTGGAACGGGTGGAACAAACCCTGCGGGTTGAATTTATGTCCAGCCTTTCGCAGACACGCCGCCGCGATGCCCATGAACAAATGGCCGAAATCTTCAATTCGTTTGACCGCCAGACCGAATCCCGCTTCATCACCTCGCTGGAAGAAAGCGACCGCGAAGCCGCTGACCGCATCAAATCTTTGATGTTCACCTTCGATGACCTGATGAAACTGGATGCTGCCGCTGTCCAAACCCTGCTGCGCTATGTGCCGCGCGAAAAACTGACCGTTGCCTTCAAGGGTGCAACCCAGAATGTACGCGACTTCTTCTTGCAATACATGTCACAACGTGCCGGAAAAATGCTGCAAGAGGAAATTCAGAATATGGGGCCTGTGCGCCTGAAAGATGTGGATGACGCGCAATCCAACATGGTCTCTGTTGCAAAAGATCTGGCTGCAAAAGGTGAAATCATGATTTCTAAAAACAAAGGAGATGATGAACTGGTTTATTGATCGTTGATTTTACGTTTATTGCCACTTGCCAAACGCACCTGAGGATAGCAGCACATGGGTCAAAGAATGCGGATACCCTTTTCATTCAACAAAGATTTCTCTCTGCCTCTCAAGGCCGAGGAAAACGCGTTGGATGGTGGTGCTTCGCAAACCGTGGAACCGCCAACCGTCTTGCAGGACATTTATGACCGCGATGTGCTGGCTGCCGAACAACGCGGCTTTTCCCGCGGGGAACACCAGGGCAAGGCCGATGCCGATGCCGCCGCTACCCTGCGTATGGCACAGGCGGTTGAAAAACTGGGCAGTGCTTTCGAGCATCTGGCGCAGGAAAGCGCCGTGCGGGTGCAGTCCCAGCAACACGAAGCCATTGCGCTGGCAGTGACCATTGCCCGCAAGCTTGCGGGTCATGCTATGGAACACTATCCCTATGCCGCCTATGAAGATACGGCGCGCATGTGCCTCACAGAGGCGCGGCTTTCCCCCCATGTTGTTGCCCGCGTCAATGAACATCATGTGGAAGGTGTGAAAAACCATCTCACCGCTCTTGCCAATGAGCGCGGATTTTCAGGAAAAATAATCGTACTGGGTGATCCGGATATGCAGCCGGGCGATGGCAAGCTGGAATGGGCTGATGGCGGCTTCATCCATGACAGTGGCGCCATTCTGGATATGGTCAACCGCGCCATTGAGCGCTATCTGGAAAAGCCTGATGCGCCGACCCCAGACAATGAAGGAATTGCACAATGAGTGATACTGAAAACGATCAAGGCAACGGTGGAGGCAAAAAAGTGCCTCCGTTGCCAGAACTCAACAATGATCTTGATCTGCGCATGGATGACATCGCTGCGGAAGAGCCGGTCACTCAGGAACCAAAATTTGCTGCCGATCTGGAAGCGGTTTTCGATGTTCCCGTCAGTGTTTCAGCCGTACTCGGCCGCACAAAACTCGATGTGGGCGAATTGCTCAGCCTAAAGCCCGGCGCAGTTCTAGAGCTTGACCGCAAAGTCGGGGAAGCCATCGACATCTTCGTCAACAACCGCCTCGTCGCCCGCGGGGAAGTGGTTCTCGTAGAAGATAAGTTAGGTGTAACAATGACCGAAATCATAAAAGCCGAAAGGTAATATGCTTGGGATGGACGCTATCCGCCATTTTTCTGCGCTCCGGTGCTCACGTACCTTTATGTACGCTCCGCTCCGGTGCTCGAAAAACAACGGCTTTCGTCTCATCCCAAACATATTACAAGGGAATAGGAGGGACGCTATCCGCCATTTTTCTGCGCTCCGGTGCTCACGTAC
>JBMDXK010000006.1:0-19703 GCA_048594375.1 Methylopilaceae bacterium | reverse complement strand
GCTCTCAACATCCTCATTGCCAACAGAATTATCACCACCACCCCCAGCGGAACGAAGCGGAACGAAACTACCGGAATCCACCGGAATATTCTGCGAGGCAACAGCAGAAGCCGGACGCGATGGAAGATGACTGGAAAAATCCGTAGCCGTTTGCGCTCTGGATGACGCTTGTTCATGCAGCCCTGTATCCTCAACAAAGGATAATATGGTGGAGGAGAGCTGCATTGAACCTTCCAAACGGCAAAATCTCTATCTGATGCAAGGCTATAGAAGGTTTATTCTTCAATTTTTTGACAGTTTTACATATTAAAAATGGGTTTGTGGGGTTGGAATGGGCCAATAAACAAACGCAATCAAAGCTATGGCCGTTTTTGTTGAATCAGTTTCTTTTCTGCTTGAATCATTTTATGAAGGAAACGCTGTCATGTGCGGCAGTGATTCAAGGAATTGACCATGACCCTCCAGCCTCCCACCGGTTTACCGTTTGATGATATTCGCGCCCTTGTGCGTGCAATGCCTAAAATTGATGATGAGGCTTATGCGAAAGCGGCCGAACAGGAAAGGGAGCTGATTAAGCCATTCGGCAGTCTGGGGCGCATGGAAGAGCTGGTGCATTGGCTGGCCGGATGGCAGGGGGAATATCCGCCACACATTGACCGGCCACTGGTGGCAATTTTTGCGGGCAATCATGGAGTAGCGCGCCATGGTCTTTCTATCTTGAAGCCGGAAGCCACACGGGAGCTGATGGATGTGTTTGCGGCCGGTGGCGCCACCATCAACCAGATTTGCGCAGCCCATAACATTGGCTTGAAAGTGTTTGATCTGGCCGTGGACGTGCCAACGCAGGATATTATTGAAGGGGCGGCCTTGAGCGAAGCCGAATGCGCGGCCACCATGGCATTCGGGATGGAAGCGATTGCTGGCGGTGCAGACCTGTTGATCGTGGGTGAAATTGGCGCAGGCAACAGTACGGTTGCATCCGCGCTGTGCAATGCCCTTTATGGCGGAACACCCGAAGATTGGGTAGGGCAGGGAGCAGGCAGTCTGGACACCATGAAGGATACCAAGCGGGAAATTGTCCGCCGCGCCGTGGAATTGCACGGTGTGCATAAGGGGGACCCGCTGGAATTGATGCGCCGGTTGGGTGGGCGGGAAATGGCTGCCATGGCCGGGGCTATTCTGGCAGCAAGGCATCAACGGGTGCCGGTCATTCTGGATGGTTTTGTCAGTTGTACAGCGGCAGCGGTGCTGCATGAACTCGATAGCAGTGCGCTGAATCATTGCATTGCCGGTTCCTGCACCCATGAACCTGAACATGTTTCCTTGCTGGAAAAACTGGGCAAGAAGCCGATTTTGGATCTGGGCATTCGTTTGGGCGATGGCAGCGCAGCGGCTCTGGTGGCCAACATTCTCAAAACGGCGTTGACCTGCCACAAAGATACCGTGACCTTTGAAAAAGCCGGTATCTCGCCTTTTGTGCAGCAGAGTGCGCTTTAAGTTTGAACGGCGATAAGGCGGGCTTTTCATCGCGCAAATTGGTGGTAATACGTCTAAAAAACTTTTTTAAAGCCACCGTGTAACAGTTGAGTACCAAGATATGCCTGTAATGCCCAACCGAATCCATTTTCAATGGTATGGTTCTGATATTAGCTCGGAAAGGTTGCAGCATGGGCTGAAGGTTGCAAAAGACAATCCGGATTTTGAAAAAATTATCTGGGCTGCAAATCCGGCTTCAATCACGAGGGCTCTTTCAAAAGATATTACAAGGCTGGATATTGAGACGACACCGGAACAAGTCTTGTCGGTTCATGGCATTTCTCTGCGCAATATTGACGCTATCTATGCCAGTGACTGGCCAACTCCTCAACCGATAACAGGATTTGTGAATGAGAACGCCGATTACGGTAATATACAAAAAACACGGCGCAATGTTGATACTATCCAAAAAAACGAGGGAGTGGGGGTATATCCCAATTATGCCGCTAAAAAAGACCTGAACCAGCTTGCGATTTTATATAAAGAAGGCGGTGCTGTGGTTGATTGGGATTTAGACACTCGCGCTGACGACAATGGTAAAAATTCTTTTCCTACCGATTATAATATTCCTACGGGTGTTGGCATTATAGCCAGATATGCATATCCTGTTGAAACCTATTCTCCCACAGAGCCTGTAAGGCCAAATCATAAAGCGTACACAGAAAATGTGCCTATGCCATTTTTACATAACAATGATATTATGTTTGGAAGCAGCCGCAGTCCGTTGACGCTCAAATTTCTTCAGGCTGCGGTTGAAGTTTACCGGCAAAAATCCGACAATGAGTTTGGAACAACCCGCTCAGGGCAATCAATTTTAATCCATCAAGGGAAAAGAAAGCCTACTTTTGCTGATCGTGATACTCAGATACAATCCATTTTACGCGCCCAGAGATATTTAAACATAAACGGCATTGATATTGATGCGCGATGGCGTGGAACACTTGAAGCGGCAGGCAATCGGTTAATTGGTTCTGTGCTTGCAAAAGAATATCCAGGCAACGGGGAAGCAAACAACAAACCAAAAGCCTTTATTGCATTACCAGATGCGATTATTCCGGCCACTATGGGCAATGAAGATGGCAAATGGAGTGTAATACCAAAAGAGCTGCTTGTTTCTGTTTCATTGGACAATCCAAGCAAGGCGGAAAAAAACATTATAAAACCCTTGAGTTCAAAGCTATAAGAGGCGATCCTGACTTTTTAAAAGTGTGGACGATTGCAGCGCAGGTTACCAGAAGAGTGGCCGTTCAAGGAATGGCCAATTCTAGCCGAGTTTCAATGAAATGAACATTTTATTGAATAAAAATCTGCGATGAAAAAGGGGTTATAACCTGAGACAGATAATCCTTTTATGTGTCTCAGACTACAAAAAATAGCGCAGCATTATCAGAATAATAAACCATTTCCCTGCATGATTGGGCGCAAAGCATGAAGGGGAAGCCAAACCAATGTCTTATTCAACCATAGAAGTGGCCTTTGACGATGGTCTTGCGGTGATTACGCTCGCCCGGCCAGAGCGCATGAATGCGCTTAATGCCACTATGCTGCACGAGATGAAAACCGCCTTGGAAAGCATTGCTGCGCGAGACGATCTGCGTTCATTGGTGCTGACCGGAACAGGCGATGCCTTTTGCGCCGGACAAGACCTCAAGGAAGACATTGCTGTTGATGCACACGGCAACCGCGATCTGGGCGCTATTTTGGAAGAACGCTACAATCCCGTGGTGCGCGCGTTAGTGGAATTGCCTATTCCGGTAATTGCTGCGGTGAATGGCCCAGCAGTGGGCGCAGGTGCCAGTCTGGCTTTGCTCAGCGATTTGGTGGTGGCCACGGAACCGGCCTATTTCCAGTTTTCTTTCACGCAGATTGGTCTTTTGCCCGATGCCGGAAGCACATGGGTGCTGCCCCGCCTGGTCGGACATAAACGCGCTCTGGCCTTGATGCTGACCGCGGATAAAATTTCCGCACACGAAGCCAAAGAACTGGGGATTGTCTATAAAGTTTTTGAAGAAAAAAACTTCGGCCGCAATCTGGCTGTGCTGGCGCGACAAGTGGCCGATGGCCCCACCGCAGCCTTTAAACAATTGAAAAAAGCGCTGTTTGCCGCCGCACACAACACCTGGGAACAACAATTGCAGCATGAACAACACGCGCAAGGATTCCTTGGAAATACAGGAGATTTTGCAGAAGGCGTACAGGCTTTCATGGAAAAACGATCCCCTTTTTTCAAAGGAGCATGATTTTTTTTCAAAAAAATACGCAGGGAAGGCTCTGACCATGCGTTAAAGGTGTATGAGAGCATGGTGCCAACAAGGTATTCGACTTTTTGAACACCACTATGCTTGAAGCCAAAAGTTATAGCAGGGCGGCTTGTTGAAAAGCCGTTTTCTATAAACACAAAAATAAGGAGCCGTTTCATATGACTGCAATTTTGAGTAAGGGTTTTCTGGGTCGTTCTGTTTCTGTGATGGCCTTGGGTGTGGCGCTGGCTTTGCCCGCAATCACCGGCGCAATTGCCCAAGACAAAGCACCCAAAGCAGCCGGTGAACGCCCCACCGCCGCAGCCATGTTTGAACGTTATGACACCAACAATGACGGCTTTATTGACAGCGATGAGCTGAAAGCTGCCCGTGAGAAAAAATTTGAAAAACTGGACACCAATACTGACGGCTTCATTGACGCGGAAGAGCTAAAAGCGCATCAGGCAAAATGGCAGGAAAAAGCCAAAGAAAAACGCCTTGAACGCATTGATAACCACGTAAAGCGTACTGAAGAACTGTTCGATAAACTTGATACCAACAACGATGGTTCTATCAGCCGTGAAGAATACGCCGTCCACGTTGAAAATGCCAAAGAACGCGCCACAAAAATGCGTGAACGTCTGGAAAAAAGCGAAGGTGAACGCGAAGCCAAAGGCGAACGCAAAGCCCGTCACGGCAAAAAACACGGCGGTCAGATGGGTATGCTGATGAAGCTCGATGCTGATAAAGACGGCAAAATCAGCAAAGCCGAATTTGAAAAAGGCGAACAATGGCTGATGAAACTTGACACCGACAAGGACGGTAAAATCAGCAAAGCCGAATTTGAAGCGGGTGCCAAAAAGTTCCATAAAGGAACCAAAGGCGATAAAAAAGCCCCACGATAAAACTACCCCCTCTCCTGACGGGTTCGCCCGTCAGGAACCCCCATAGTGCGGGAATGAGTAAGGAACAAAAGGCTGTCTTTCATGCATGATCCATCCATGGTGAGTGATGATGACCTGCTCTGTGCAGCAGGGCGGGGGGATGAAACGGCATTTGCCAGCCTGACCCGCCGCCACGCCGCACGCGCAAGAACGCTGGCATTCCGGCAACTGGGAAACATGGCCGATGCCGAAGATGTCATGCAGGAAGCCTTCTGGCGAATATGGAAACATGCAGGCAAATGGCGACCGGGCGAAGCGGCCTTCACCACATGGCTGCACCGGATTGTGATTAACGCCTGCATTGACCGCGAACGCCGTATGAAATGGCGGCGCTGGTTGCCCTTTGGCGATCTGCCCGAACCCGCCAGCGATACGCTCAATGCGGAAGAAGAATTGGAAAGCCGCGGAGAATTGCGGCACGTTCTGGCTGATATTCAGTTTCTGCCTGCCCGCCAAAGGGCTGCGCTGCTGCTGGCAGCCGAAGGCGGACGCTCAAACCGCGATATCGCTGATACGCTGGACATCAGCGAAAAAGCACTGGAATCACTGCTGGTACGCGCGCGACGCACGTTGCGGCAAAAAGCACAGGAACGGCACGCGCAGGATGCACACGCAACCGAAAGCTGGAGGTAAAGGCAATGACGGATAACATATTCACAATTGAACGCTTTACCCATCTTCTGGATCGCTATGGGGCGGATATTGCCCTGTGGCCAGCGGCTATCCGCGCAACAGCCGGAACATGGCTGGTCACACAGCCGGAAGCACAGCATTTGCTCAAACAAGCCGAACAACAACAACAGGCGCTGCACGCATTGCTCGCACCCTTGCCCATGGATAGCGCAGCGCAGGGACGTTTGATGGCCGGTCTGGCGCGCAGACGCTATGAAGCCAACCGCACCGCCGCCTTGTTCTCGCCCCGCCTGGCTTTTGCATCCTTCGCCATGGCGTGCGTCCTGTTCACCGGCGGCATCTGGACAGGGGATCGCCTCACACAAACCGAACCACAAAGCGGCTACACCCTAGCCTACAATACCGCAAACGATGATCTTGACCCAGATCAGGACGCCTATCTCGATGCGCTGATTACAGGAGAAATCTTATGACAAACAAGAGCAAAAAATGGCTTATTCCCGTTCTTGGCCTGTCATTGGCGCTTAATGTATTTGCTGGCGGCGTTGCTGTGACCCATTTCATGCGCACAGGAGGGCATGAGGCGCCGCGCATGGAAAAAAACAGGGCAGAGTGGCGCGTTGATCGCTTCTCGCTGTTTGCCAATATGGGCAGGCTGTCGCCCGAAGTACGCCAACAAGTCAAAGAAGCCATGCAAAGGCAAGAACCTCCCTTGCAGCGCGTTGAAGAAAATCTGAAAAATGCCCGCAAAGCCGTACGCGAAGCCATGCGCGCCGAACCGTTTGACAAAGCCGCACTGGACACCGCCTATGACACCATGCGCTCCGCAACACTGGAATTTCAGGAAGTGGTGCAAGGTGTAGCGGTGAATGTGATTGAAGGTCTGGATGCAGAGCAGCGGCAGGCTCTTGCCGAGCGCCCACGCTATCACCACAAACACGGCAAGAAGTAAGGGTGTTAAAAGCGCCGGCTCACATAAGGAGAACCGGCAAGGCCAAAGCGCCACGGCTTTTCAACCGCGCGTGAAATGCCGATGCGCTTGCCGGTGACAAGGGGAGGGGGGCTTTCGGCCAGCACAAGGCTGAACGGGTTTTCATGGATGGCAAGCCCGTCCTGCGCACGCGTGATACCCAGCGCCTCACACAGTTTGCCGGGGCCGGAACACAGATCAATCAGCGCTTGCCGCTTGCGCCGTTCCTGCATAAGCGCAATGCCATGGAGAGGTGCAATAGCGCGGATTAAAACTGCCGAAGCCGGAGCGCACACCAGATTAAAACACCAATGCACCCCATACGAGCGGTAAACATAGACCCTTCCCGCAGCGCCGAACATACTGGCATTGCGCGGCGTTTGGCCTGCAAAACTGTGGGAGGCCGCATCATCACCCGTATAGGCTTCTGTTTCCACAATCATTCCGCCCACGCCATTGAACAACAGTGTCGCGCCAATGAGTTCGGGCGCAACCTGATCCGCAGGGCGGTTAAAAAAAGAAAACAAGTGATGCGTCATAAATCCATAAAAGCATAAGGCAATTAAAAATGCGATTCTTGATTGCTTATGCGGATCATGATTGATCGGTGAGGATTGAGCATGAATACAAATATAATGCAATAGATTTTTATAGTAAAGTAATTATTGTAGCGAATAGAAAAACAATAATTGTAGCCTGAGGCAGGTAATAATTTTATATAACTCAGGATACAGCGAAGAAAAGCGTAATCAGTTTATGTGTGTTGATTTATTAAAAAGATACTTTCATTTCAACATTTACGCGATCATCTACGCCTTCACGGTCACTGCGCAATTGCTGCCCCCATTCAAGCGAAAGATTAAGACGGTACTGACTATCAAAAGGCGCCAGACTCCATATGAAACCCACACCATACGATGCCGCCCGTATAAGATCTGTTTCAAGAATTGTCGGTTTTTCCAGCTTTGCAATACCACCCGCTGCAAAAATATAGGGCTTGAAACTCATGGCTCCAATATTGGATTGTGTCGCCATCGGCGCCGAAAGCTCAAGGCGGGCATAGCCTGCGGTATCTCCTTGAATAGCACCAGAATAAAACGTTGACAGCGCCGAGCTGTTCGCCAATCCCATTTGCTCGGAATTCACCACAGGCCTACCAAAACTTGTCTGCCCGCTTGCTGAAAAATCTACACCAATCTTCTGGGCAAAAACCTGACTATAGCCAAAACTGGCTTCCAGCTTTTGAAAGCGGGAATCCGCTCCCTGCCGTGATAAAGGAAGGAGGGGAGAGGCATCTTTTGCAGAACGCGCACCAAAAGCATCCAAACCAAATGAAGCAGTGGCCTTGCCCCATAAAACTCCGTTCCACGGCGTAAACCACGTGGTATCCGAAGCAAGACGCAGAACACGCATACGATCAAATGAAAGCGGCAATTTATTGATTGCTAATAGCACACGCTCATCATTGATATCAAACCGCATGGTTTTTGTCATAATCAGGCTGCGTTTGCGTATTAATGGATAACTCCATGCAAAACTCACATGTTCGAGCTGACTTTGGCTAACCGGAAAGCCATTTCTTCCCGAACGCGACAGCGCCTTGCTATGCTGCGCGTCAACATGAAATGCCAATCCGTTAATACCCACAGGCATAATCATGGCTCCGCCAAACATCCGCACGGATGGGCTATCTCCAAAAAAACCAAAGCGCCCTTCTTTTGGGCTGCCGGCCATGTTGAACTGGATGCGTTCGCCTAATCCCAAAACAGAATTGAAGCCAAAACTTGCTGACCCTAACCATCGGCCTGATTGAGGAGTCAGATTGTTGGTGACAGAAGCTGCACCTTCCACCAACTTGGCTTTATCGGCTTCGAGGGTAATCTTTGCCGCACCACGCACACCACCTGCTGAGAGTGTGCTGCGCAAGGATGCGCCGGGTGTATCTCCTGCCAGAAGTAACCGCCGTTCAATTTCACCCAATGTCACGCTACGCTTACCTACCAAAGGCGACATGACACGGGTTATTCTGCGTTGCAGCGAGCGCGGCAGTCCTTTTGCAATAATTTCTTCAATATATCCATTAATAACCAGCAGGGTGAGATCGTTACCATCCTGCAAATTCTGCGCAGGCACAATAACACGCATCAAAGGATAACCTGCCCGTACAAAGCTTTGCTCATAAGCCTGTGCGGCGGCAAAAATGTCTGTTACGCTTGCTCGTTTCCCAGAAAGCGCTTTAAGAAGAGCTGCCTTGTCACCCTCTGGAGGCGCAGCCTGATTTTTATCACCGTTATCGACATTAATGACAACATCTTTAAGGACAACATGTAAATCTTCCGCTCCCGCAGGTGGTTGCAAACTGTCCGCTTCAGGGAGAGCTATAGACGAGCGCGAGGATTCCATGCGCGGACGCAACTCCCACTGCGATGGCGGCAAAATCTGGCTGGCTGTCTGGGCGTGCGCGTGCGCAATCATCCCCATTCCCAAAAGGCCACCAAACAACGCCTGAGCATATTTCGGGCGCATAACCATCAACACCCTCACACTTTGCGCACCAGATTTTCAAGGAATACTTGTGTAGCGGTATACGATACCAAAGCCCTTAGAGCCGCCCTCGAAAAGAAACTTATTTTCCGTGTAGAGACCATAAAAAGACACCTGGTAACACAATAAAAAAGACATTCATCTTCTGTAATTGTTATCACACAAGTACTTAATTCTGTTTTAATTATAAATTTATCATAAATTGAACTGTTAATGATTAATGATAAAGATAAAATTCACCATATAATACTTTAATAATATTATTTTTAAAATTTTATGCATTGAAAGTGGTTAAGCTTTAATAGCGTTGTTTTTCAATGGTTTTTATGGATTAGTTGTTTTATATCAATGAAGCTTTCACACTGTGAAAATATATATATATTTTAGCAAATAAAGTAATATTGCTGTAATTAAATTGAATGAAAGGGTTAAATTAAGCGCAGTCAATTACAGCCTTTTTCTGGAAAAAAAATCTCTTTATCTGAAATAATCCGACATTTTATTAGAGTTTGGCCAGAACAAAAAACGCATGATAAAATGGATATGGCTTTTGGCCATATAGCAAATTTAGCAAAAGTGTACAGGGTTTTTTATTGCACTGCGGACAGCGCAGCCGCAGCTAAAAAACAAAAACTAATAGCCTGAAACATACATCATTTGATGTGCTTCAGGCTTTATCATCAGCAATGCGTTTTTTTAAGCCTTGACAGCAAAGCCGCGCTGCACCGCAGGGCGTTCCAGCAGACGTTCCAGCCAGCGCAACACATTGGGTATATCCTTGCGATCTATACCCTGACGCTCATAAAGTTTTGCCCAGCCTACAATGGCAATATCGGCAATAGAATAAGCTTCGGCCACATAATTGCGGTGGCTCAGGCGTGTATCAAGCACTTTGTAAAGACGGCGGGTTTCTTCCTGATACCGCTTGATGGCGTAAGGAATTTTCTCAGGCGCATACAGTGAAAAATGGTGATTTTGTCCCAGCATCGGGCCAAACCCGCCCATCTGCCAGAACAACCATTCATCAACCTCAATTCTCATGCGCTCATCGGTGGGGTAGAATTGTCCGGTTTTGCGGCCAAGATATTGTAAAATCGCACCGGATTCAAAAATAGAAATGGGCTTGCCGTCGGGGCCATCAGGATCAACAATCGCCGGCATTTTATTGTTAGGAGAAATGGCCAAAAATTCTGGCTTGAATTGATCCCCTTTGCTGATATCCACCGTGTGAACCGCATAAGGCAGACCACATTCTTCCAGCATGATTGTGATTTTAAAGCCGTTCGGGGTTGGCCAGAAATAAAGGTCAATGGGGTTTTGGGTCACTTCAGCCATGGTTCATCTCCCTTTTTCTTGGAATAGTTTTTATGGTTTTTAAGTTTCACCACCCAGGAATATTGAAAAACCCACTGCCGGGGCAATGGGTTCCATTTTTTAAAGCTCAAGCTTTTGTTTGAGAATGTCATTGACAGCTTGCGGATTGGCTTTCCCGCCGGTGGCTTTCATTACCTGCCCCACAAACCATCCCAGCAGGTTGGGTTTTTCTTTAACCTGTTCAATCTTTTCAGGGTTTTGGGCGATAATGTCATCAACCGCTTTTTCAATTGCGCCGGTGTCTGTCACCTGTTTCATGCCGCGCGCTTCAACCAATGCTCTTGGATAAGCGTCTTTTTCTTCATTGATAATGATCTGCAACACGACTTTGGCAATTATACCGGACATATTGCCATCAGAAATGAGATCTACAATGCCTGCAATCTGTGCAGGTTTGAGGTGCGTTTCAGAAATGCCAACGCCTTGCGTATTCGCAAATGCGGCTACATCACCCATAATCCAGTTGGCCACCAGTTTGGCATCGCGCTTGGCATTGCCGTAACCGTATGTTGCTTCAAAGAAATCGGCGGTTTCTTTTTCGGCAACAATGATGGAGGCATCATAAGGTATAATGCCCAGTTCA
The DNA here is from genome assembly GCA_048594375.1 of Methylopilaceae bacterium. GTDB lineage: Bacteria > Pseudomonadota > Alphaproteobacteria > Rhizobiales > Methylopilaceae > JBMDXK01. The sequence goes on along the minus strand of JBMDXK010000006.1, from coordinate 8,879 downwards.
TTGATGAGACGGGCTTTTTTAGCGTCCGGTAGCTCTGGCAGAGCGTCTTTGAGCTGTGCAACAAACTCTTCAGAGATTTTGAGCGGCAAAAGATCAGGATCGGGGAAATAGCGGTAATCATGCGCTTCTTCTTTTGAGCGCATGGAGCGGGTTTCGTTTTTGCTCGAATCATAAAGGCGCGTTTCCTGATCGATGACGCCCCCTTCTTCAAGAATCGCAATCTGGCGGCGGGCTTCGTAATCAATCGCCTGACCAATAAAGCGAATGGAATTGACGTTCTTTATTTCGCAGCGTGTGCCAAAGGGTTCCCCAGGACGGCGCACAGAAACGTTCACATCGGCGCGCAGATTGCCTTTTTCCATATCGCCATCGCAGGTTTCCATATAGCGCAAGATGGCGCGCAGTTTGGTGACATAGGCTTTGGCTTCTTCTGCAGAGCGCATATCGGGCTTGGAAACAATTTCCATGAGCGCCACACCGGAACGGTTCAGATCCACATAGGAATTGGCAGGATCCTGATCGTGGATGGATTTTCCGGCGTCCTGTTCCAGATGCAGCCGTTCAATCCCAACAGAGATTTGTTTGCCTTCGGGAAGATCCAGCACAATGGTGCCTTCTCCCACGATGGGATATTTGAACTGGGAAATCTGGTAGCCTTGCGGCAAATCAGGGTAGAAATAATTTTTGCGGTCAAACACGGAAGTCAGGTTGATCTGCGCATTCAGCCCAAGCCCTGTGCGCACGGCTTGACGCACGCATTCTTCGTTAATCACCGGCAGCATACCGGGCATGGCTGCATCAACAAGGCTCACATTTGCATTGGGGGCGTTACCAAAAGTGGTTGAAGCGCCAGAAAACAGCTTGGATTGCGAGTTTATCTGCGCATGGACTTCAAGGCCAATAACCAGTTCCCATTCGCCCGTTTCACCTTTCAGGCGTTGAGAGGGTTCAGCAGCGCGAACAGTTTCGGTCATATCAAGCCTCAAAGAAAACAAATACCACAGTTGGTTATATTCGGAATACACAGTCTTTACACTTTTTCCACGCCAAAGGGTAGAGGGTCAAGCCCTTGAATGCGAAAAATGCCTGAATGTGCGCAACCAGTTGTGGAGATGTGCCAGAATGCCTGTTGAAGAATGCTGTTATGGATTGACCTGTAGCCTCAAGATGTGTAGCCATAGTGCTGTGGAGACGTGGCCGAGAGGCTGAAGGCGCCGGTTTGCTAAACCGTTATACGGAGATTATCCGTATCGAGGGTTCGAATCCCTCCGTCTCCGCCATTAACCTGAATACAACTTTGCTATGCCCTATTGGGCATCGGCACAAAAGCATTACAGGCTTCGCGCCCGGCATACAGTGCGTTTAAATCCTCTTACAAAATCTCTTTTAAACTCTCACAACTACAAAGCGCGTGGCGCGGTTGTCTTTGGTATGTGAATGCTTATACCATGCCATTTTTTCGATACTATTATTACAATTTGACTTAATTTGTCAGCTGCCATGCAATCGTGCAGCAATCATATTCAAAAAATCACGTTATTTATACATGTTTACATGTGAAATTAAGGATTTACTGAGAGCGGTACCATACAATTGAAAGGTGATAAGGAATAGTACGCCCACTTAGGATAATGCTAGAATGAAAATGAATGCGCAATCCAGTGCTTATTGCCTGATTGGTGGAGGGTAGAATGCAGCCCAGCCCGTTCGCATCCATTTTAACGCGTCTTTCTTTTATTCTGCCATCAGCATTTGGCATACTGCCCGCTCTGCCTGCTTATGCGCAAGCGCCAGAAATGCCCCGTGGTGAAACAATCTCTTCAGGCACGGTGAGCATCAACCGTCCTTCTGCATCGCAGCTTAACATCAATCAGCAGTCCAATTCCGCGATTGTGAACTGGCAGAGCTTTTCTGTGGGCAAGGGCGGTCGGGTTGATATTGCTCAACCTGATAAGAATTCAACCCTGTTAAACCGTGTGACAGGCAACACCCAATCCACCATTGCCGGTCAGATAAACGCGAATGGTCAGGTGTATCTGGTAAATCCCAACGGGATTATGATTACGTCCACAGGCAATGTAAAAACCAGCGGCTTTGTGGGTTCAACTCTCGACATCAAAGATGAGGATTTTAAATCCGGCAAGCGCAAATTTCAGGGGAATGGCAATTCTGCGGCAGTTGTTAACCGCGGAACCATCACCGTAAACCGCGGCGGTTATGCGGCCTTGATGGGCGGAGAGGTTGAAAACTCCGGCACGATTTCTGTGCCGTTGGGCAAAGTCGGCTTAGGTGCCGGTGAAAGGGTGGCGCTTGACTTGACTGGCGATGGCTTCATGCAGGTGGAGCTGCCAAGCAAGGATAACGGCAACAACAACAAAGCGTTGATTGAACAATCCGGCACCATTTCGGCTAACGGTGGCCGGGTAGAAATCAAGGCTGCTACGGCGCGCAGAGCCGCACGGCAAGCAGTGAACATGAGCGGTGTCATTGAAGCGCGTACCGTTTCAGGACGCTCTGGGAATATAGTGCTGGGCGGCGGCGAAGGCGGAAGTGTCAAGGTCTCCGGTACAATCAAAGCAACCGGAGGGCGGAAGCAACGGGGCGGGAATGTTCAGGTAACGGGCCGTAAAGTTGAGTTGCAAAACGCAAAGATTGATGCGTCCGGCGGTGCCGGTGGTGGCAAAGTGCGCGTGGGCGGTGGCCGTAAAGGTGGCGAAGGCATCCAGCGTGCTGAAACTGTAACAATGGATGCTGGCAGTCTCATCCGCGCAGATGCGACGGTGCAAGGCAATGGCGGTGATGTTGTTGTCTGGTCAGATAAGGCAACAACGTTTGAAGGTAAAATTACAGCCGTTGGTGGCGTGGAAGGGGGCAACGGCGGCGAGGTTGAGGTTTCCGGTGAAGCATGGCTGGGATATACCGGTGTCGTTGATCTTTCTGCGGTAAAAGGCTCATTCGGCAATCTGCTGCTGGATCCGTATAACGTCACGATTTCTACCAGTGCGCAGACCACAGGTGCAGGCTTTACGGCTAACGGCAATGATAGCGTTATCAACGTCACAACCTTGCAAAATGCACTAGCTCTGGCGAATGTGACAGTGTCCACCGGAGCAGGGGGCACGCAGGATGGTAATATCACTGTAGCAACAAACGTTACATGGAATGCAGCAACTACCCTGACATTAACCGCCGCAAAAGGCATCAACATCAACGCAGCCATTAACATTACAGGCGCTGGCGGTCTTGCACTCAATTACAGCACTGCGGATATTGGAAACCTGTCTTTCGGCGCCAGCGGAAGGGTGACTTATGCCGGTGCGGGTGGCATTGCAGGGCAAACGTTTTCCGTTAATGGCAGTGCTTACACGCTTGTTTATACCATGGCGCAGCTTGATGCCATTGATTCCGTGAATGCGACAAATGGTGGGGCATTAGCCGCTTACGGTGCGGGTCTGGCGGGTCGTTACGCAATTGCAAATGATCTGAATGCCAACGGAATTGCCTATAACCGTTCTTTGATTGCTCCAAACTCTGGTCAAACGTTTACAGGTACGCTGAACGGTCTGGGCAATACGATCAGCAATCTGGGTATCAACGGAACATTGAACGATACAGCGCTCATTGGCCGTATCCAGAATGCGACAGTGCGCAATCTAAAACTCACCAATGCAACTGTTTCTGTAACGAGTACTGGAACGCGCGTTGGTGGATTGATTGCTAATAGCCTTGGCAATACCAATGTGTTTCAGGTTTCTTTTGGTGGAAATGTTTCAGGGCTGCGTGATTACATTGGAGGAATTGTTGGCAATGGCACGGGCAGTCTGTTAATTCGGGAAGGCACCGTTAACGGCAATGTGAGTGGACGCAACTATGTTGGCGGAATGATCGGGCGCTCTGTGAGTGCCAGCAATAACGGTAATCTTCTTAATAACAGCTACAGCGGCAACGTAACCCTTACAGGCAGTGTTGGTTATGCCGGGGGCATTGCGGGCCATTTGGAAGGAGGTTTTTCTATCAGCGGCAATACTGCTGCGGGTGGAGTGGATATTGTTAACGATGGTGAGTATGCTGGCGGATTAATCGGATTTTTTGATGGCGGAACTATCGTTAATTCTAATACAACAAATCTTGTAAAGGGTGATTGGTACGTCGGTGGTTTGGTTGGTTATAATTTAGGTACAATCCAGAGTTCCTACGCAACAGGCAATGTAGAAGGAACGTATACAACAGGTGGATTGGTCGGTGTGAATGCACCGGCGGTGGGTACGATCCAGAATTCTTATGCAACCGGGAATGTTGTAGGTGTAGATGAAACCGGCGGCTTGGTCGGAGGCAATTCAACCGGGGCTGTTATCTCAGGCAGCTATGCAACGGGGAGCGTTGTAGGGGATACAAACACAGGAGGTTTTGCTGGTTCAACGTATGGTTCAATAAGCGGATCTCACGCAACGGGAAGCGTTAATGGTGGAGATAGAGCAGGCGGCTTTGCAGGTGAAATTTACAGTACAGGTGTTATTACAAACAGTCATGCAACGGGCAATGTAGAGTCTACATCCGAAGCCGGAGGTTTTGTTGGTGTTAATGGTAATTTGATCCAGAATTCTTATGCAACGGGAAATGTTATAGGTCAATATTTCGCAGGGGGAATGGTTGCTATCAACAATGGTTCAATCCAGAATGTGTATGCAACAGGAAACATTCAGGGGACCTATACGGCTGGAGGGGGTGTTGCCTCTAATACGGGTACGATCCAGAATTCTTATGCAACAGGCAGTGTGCAGGGTTTACATGCTCTTGGTGGCTTTGTAGGGAATAACGACGTAGCAGGCTCAATTACAAACAGTTATGCAATTGGAAATGTTATTGGAGCAGATGATTATATCGGCGGTTTTTCCGGATATAATCAGGGTACTATTTCCAACGCATTTGCTTATGGTCTCACCAGTGGAACGGATCGGGTTGGTGGCTTTGCGGGTTTAAACAGTGGCTCAATAACCTATGCCTATTCGACCGGTGTTGTGCGCGGGACAACAAATGTTGCCGCCTTCCTTGGTCGCAATGAAGCGACAGGGGTGGTCACAAATTCCCATTGGGATAGAATTAGCTCAGGCCGTTCAATAGGACTGGGTGGCGGCACCGCTGTAGCAGGGCTTGCCTCACGCACAACAGTGCAATTGCAAACGGGAGGGATACTTCCCGGTTTTGATCCCGCGCTCTGGGGTGGCAGCGCTAATGGTATCTATCCTTATCTCAAGGCAATTCATGCAAATGGCGTGCAGGTTATTGCCGGAACGGCTTATAAAGATTTTGCGGGTCTCACTCTTGCAGCGACGAACGCCACTGATACTTACGTTGTCCATGCGCGCAACGGCAGCCAGTTATTTGCTTCTGCCACGGTTGGTAACAACGGCTACTATTATATTTTCATGCCTGCGGATACCGCCGCCGCTGGCAGCGATGTTCTTGTTTACAGCAACGGTACTATGACGGCCAGCCGCACGGATACCCTTCTGGCAAACAATACAAATTCAAATGCGATGACGCTGTATGGTGGAAGCAATTATTACAGAACGTCTGCGGCAAGCTGGTCACAAATTGACCATGCACCTTTAATTTCTGCTCTCACAACGCTTTCCGGTTCGGATACAGCTCTGGCAAATGCTCTTACTGCTTTAAAAGGCACTACTTACGCCCTTTCTGCGCCTGTATTTACCTTTGATCAAGATCTGACTTTTGCTGACGGTGTCAGCAAAAGTTTCCAAAGTACGGGCAATATCATTATCAACAATGCTATCCATATGGCGGGAAGTGGTGGTATTGACCTGAATTATAATATTGCCAACATTTCTAATTTATATTTCGGGGCAAATGGAAAGATCACCTATGCCGGCGCAGGTACCATTGCAGGACAGACGTTTTCCGTCAATGGCAGTGCTTACACCCTAGTTTATACTATGGCACAGCTTGATGCGATTGACGCAGTCAACGCAACAAATGGAGGAGCATTAACTGTCTATGGCGAGGGTCTGGCGGGTCGTTACGCAATCGCAAATGATTTGAATGCGAACGGAATTGCCTATAACCGTTCTTTGATTGCTCCTAATTCCGGGCAGACATTTACAGGCATACTGCACGGTCTTGGCAATACAATCAACAATCTGGGTATCAACGGAACATTGGACGATACAGCGTTCATTGGCCTGAGCCAGAATGCGACAGTGCGCAATCTAAACCTTACCAATGTAAATATCGTGGTTCCCGGTTCAGGATCCGGCGTTGCTGGGCTGGTCGCCACGAGCGTGGGCAATACAAATGTATTTCAAGCTGCTGTGAGTGGTAATATTACGGGGCCTGCATTCTATGTCGGCGGTATAATGGGCTATGCCACGGGCAGTTTTTTAATCCAGAACAGCACTGTCAACGCGAACGTAATCGGTGTAGATTATGTAGGTGGGATAATCGGGCGCGCTCATAACGCCGCTAATAACGGCTATCTTCGTAATAATACCTATAATGGCGCTGTTACACTGAGTGGAACTACCGGATTTGGCGGCGGTATTGCTGGCGTTCTTGATGGTGTTAGTGTTCAGGACAATACTGCTGCAGGAAGTGTATATACTTCCGCTGGAACACAAATAGGTGGGCTTGTCGGAAGAATTGATGGCGGAAGTATTATTAATTCCCATGCAACAAATAGCGTGAAGGGTTTTCATTGGGTTGGTGGGCTGGCTGGTTGGAGTGATGCTTCGATCCAGAATTCTTATGCAACAGGAAATGTAGAAGGAGTGTTGTCAACAGGCGGCTTTATTGGTGTGAATTATGGTGCGATCAATAATTCTTATGCGATGGGCAGTGTTGTAGGAGATGATGCAGTAGGCGGCTTTATTGGTTATAATGATGGTGCGATTGATAATTCTTACGCAATGGGCAGTGTCGTAGGAGATGAATTTGTAGGCGGCTTTATTGGTTATAATTATGGTGCGATCCAGAATTCTCATGCAACGGGAAATATTGTTGGAACTAACAGTACAGGTGGTTTTATCGGCAGCAATGATGCTGTGATCCAAAACTCTTATGCCATTGGATCGGTCACAGGACACTCTACCGTAGGCGGTTTTGCAGGTGCAAATTATTACTCAGGCACTATCTCAACAAGTTATTCAACAGGAAAAGTTACAGGATTTGAATTTGTTGGCGGATTGGTTGGGAGGCACTTCGGGACTATCAGCAACAGTTATACGATGGGCTATGTCAAGGGTCACATAATTGTAGGTGGATTAGTTGGTCTTAATCAGGGAGATATAAACAGTGCTTTTTCTACGTCAGCTGTTTTTGCTAATCAATGGCCATATGGCGGTGTTATTGGAGCCAACGATTCAGGAACCATTACAAATGTGTATTGGGATACACAGACCAGCGGCTTAGCCAATGCAGTAGGAAATGGTGCAAGCACAGGCATTACCGGATTAACGACCCAGCAATTGCAAAGCGGAGGGCTTCTTGCAGGTTTTGGAAGCGCAGACTGGGAGGGAAATGAAAATGGTCTTTATCCTTATTTAAAAGCAATTTTTCCTGGCGGGGTACAGGTTTTAAAAGGTTTGGACGCGGTAGCAAGCACCTCAGCTACAGCGAACATAATTCAGTTTTATAAGGATGGAGCGTTATTACCAAATAGCGGAATTGCTGGGGCTAACGGCTATTTTTATGTGATGCTGCCATCGGCCACACTTGCAGCAGATACCCCCGTTATTGCTGAAAGCACAGTTCACAATGGCGCTTCTCTTGCTGTGACATCAGGTGCAGCCGTCACTCAGTTTGCTGATATTGTAGATGAAGTATTTTCCATAACAGGAAATACGGCATCTCTCAATGACATGCTAAACCACCTAGACACCGCTATCGGTGCGAACGCTACTCTTGAGAACAGAATCAATGATCTTTATGAATGGCGTCTGCGCACAAATGCCAGTCATCTCTCCGTTGATGTGTCAAAAAATTGGGGAAGTGCTTATTGGGTGCGCTTCTTTAGTAACGGCAACATTACCATCAATAATGGCGTAAGCATTAGCGCCGGCAATATTGATATGATTGCCCAAGGCAATTTCATTAACAATAGTGGCAGCACAGCGCTGATTGCAAATTACGAATGGATCGTGCGTGCGGATAATCCTGGAGACAGCGTTTTTGGAGGATTGAATAGCAATAACCGTGCTGTCTGGAATGCGGATGCAGTGCAGGACTGGATTGATAATTATAACTATACTTCTGGAAACCGTTATTACTTCGGCCAAGAACAGACTTTAACCATCACATCAGCAGACCGGACAAAAGTTTATGGAAATACCATCAATTTAAGTTCTGCTTATACCGTTACCGGCTTCTATGCAGGCGTGGCAGGAGCTTTCCTCGGCGATAACATCGGTTCCACTGTAGCGGGCTCCTTCAGTGTGACTTCGGCTGGTTCGCCTACGAATGCGGCTGTTGGCACTTATGGTATTACAGTAGGGCAAGGCACAGCCCTTGCTACAAGTGGTTATAATTTAAACTTTGTTAATACAGGTAACCTTACCGTGACCCAGCGCGGCATTACGGTGACCGCGAACGATCTGAGCCGGATGTATGGTGCGGCTAATCCTGCGCTGACTTATGCTGTCACCAGCGGCACATTGGTCAATGGCGATAGCCTGTCCGGCGCATTGGCGACCACGGCAAACAGCACGTCCAACGTAGGCAATTATGCGATCACCCAAGGCACGCTGAACAACGCCAACTACGCCATTACCTATGTGGCGGGTAACCTTACAGTGACGCAGCGCGGCATTACGGTGACGGCGGATGACTTGAGCCGCATCTATGGTGCGGCCAACCCTGCGCTGACT
>JBMDXK010000005.1:0-97783 GCA_048594375.1 Methylopilaceae bacterium | reverse complement strand
CTGGCATTAAATCATCATCCTCGAAATCATCATGGTGGGCGTAATGCGAATTGTTTTGCAGCGGTAAATCATCATAATCCGCATAACGCCCAGCGGAACGCCGGGCGTTCACAGAACGGGTCTGCGCTGTTTTATCAGGCTTGGGAAGCCCAAAAAAGATCTGTCTTAAAAGCCGCCGGAAAAATGATTTTTTGGGAGGAGCATCCCGCGCCTCCCCCTCATACGCCCTAGAATATTCCTGCTGCATGGCCCGGCGCTCGTAATTCATATTGCCAGAAGATACAAAATACTCATCTTGCGACTCAGAAGTAGCATGGTTGCCGAAATTCGGCTCCTGCCGGCTGTGCCGACGCTGTTTACTGTTCCAGACCATAAGAAAGAAAACTCCAACCCCAGAAAATAGAGTATGCACGGCACCCTTACCATCTCTTTAAGGATGGCGCAAAGACTGAGGGCATTATCACAGCTAAAAAAACAAGCAATGATGCAAAATTACGGCGTCTTAATGCTTTTCGGGATTTTTTCTGCGAAAAAATATTTTTGCCATCCACCGCCTTGAAATACAATCTGTGCAATGCCATGAAGAAAGAGGAAGATATGTTTCTTGTCTTTCTGATGCTATGGAGAAGAATATGACACAGTTCTCACATTCCTTGCTGGATGGAGTCTCGCGGCTGGTGACCGACGCTATGGGGGCAGCCGAAGGTGTAAAACGCGAATTAAGCACCGCCACACGCTCGCAGATTGAAAAAGTTCTCAACGACTGCGGTGTGGTAAAGCGGGATGAATTTGAAGCGGTGAAAGCAATTGCCGTTGCAGCACGGGAAGAAAATGAGCACCTTAGAGCACGCATTGCAGCATTGGAAGCCCGTATTGGAACAAACACCTAATGCTTTGATGTCCATCACCGCAGAAGGATAACTTTTAATTGCATTTCCAAAAAACTCCAAAATGCTCTATAGTGAATAAAGCGGCGCGATTCGAGTTGCCCCCTGTTCCCGGTAGCCGTCCGTCGTGTGCCGTACCGTTTGCAACAAGCGGTACAAATTTGGGCGCCCCAAGGAAAATGCTTGGCATTTACCCATCCATTCAAGGGAGGCTCCAGTGTCCGCATTAAACCTCGATAACACAAAAGCTATTCATCCTGTCGATGTCATTGAAGAAATGGCAACGCTGAACGACTGGTCATTTGAACGCTCTGATGAAGATCAGATCACTATTTGCGTTGAAAGCGACAATAATACCTACCTTGTATCCATTACATGGATGGAAGAGGTAGAAGCGTTGCATATCGGTTGCGCCTTTGATGTCAAGGTTGCAGAAAAACGTGTCATAGAACTTTTACGCCTCCTGAATCAAATCAATGAGCAAATGTATATTGGCCATTTCGATTATTGGAGCGAAGAACATGTGGTAATGTATCGCCACGCCTTACTTTTGCCGGACGGTCTGCCTCCTACAGGGAAACAATGCGAAACCATGGTTTCGGCAGCACTGGCAGCATGTGAACAATATTATGATGCTATCAACTATGTTGTATCGGGAAATAAAACCGCCCGCGAATCTCTGGAACTGGTAATGTTTGAAACGGTTGGCGAAGCCTGACACTAGAAATCTCTTTCAGGCGAGAGATTGAATATGGAAAATCCTTTTATAAAACCGGACGCACACACGTCCGGTTTCTTTTTACTCAATTTACGCCAATTTTGGCTGCGCTGGCGGTAGAGCAAGGCGGAGGCGCAAAAACCGATACACTTATGTTGAGATTGCGGTAGTGCATACAAAAATGGCGATCACTCTAAGAGGATCGCCATTTTTTATTCTAGCATTTCAAAGCTTAGTAGCGGTAATGCTCCGGCTTGAAGGGGCCTTGCTGACCAATGCCGAGATAGGTGGACTGCTCATCTGTAAGTTTGCTGAGCTTCACGCCGATTTTTTCAAGGTGAAGAGCCGCTACTTTTTCGTCCAGAACTTTTGGCAATGTATAGACTTTTTTCTCGTATTTGTCCGTGTTGCACCACAGCTCAATCTGCGCAAGCGTCTGGTTGGTGAAGGATGCAGACATCACGAAAGAAGGATGGCCTGTTGCATTACCAAGGTTCACCAAACGGCCTTCCGACAGCACGATAATGCGCTTGCCATCGGCAAATTCAACTTCATCCACCTGAGGCTTCACGTTGTGCCATTTGTAGTTTTTGAGACCCTGAATCTGGATTTCGCTATCAAAGTGGCCAATGTTGCACACGATTGCACGGTCTTTCATAGCGCGCATGTGGTCAACAGTGATAACATCCACGTTGCCTGTTGCTGTTACAAAGATATCTGCACGCGGCGCTGCATCTTCCATGGTGGTGACTTCATAGCCTTCCATTGCCGCTTGCAGTGCGCAAATCGGATCAATTTCAGAAACCAAAACGCGGCAGCCTGCATTGCGCAAGGATGCAGCAGAACCTTTGCCCACATCACCAAAACCGGCAACCATGGCCACTTTACCGGCCATCATTACGTCCGTACCGCGGCGGATACCATCTACGAGGCTTTCTTTGCAGCCGTAGAGGTTGTCAAATTTGGATTTGGTTACGCTGTCATTGACGTTGATGGCAGGCCACAAGAGAGTACCGGCTTTCATCATATCATAAAGGCGGTGTACGCCTGTGGTGGTTTCTTCGCTGACGCCACGGATGGCTTTTGCCGCTTGGGTGTACCAGCCATTTTTGGTTTTAAGGCGCTCTTTGATCGCCGCGAACATGACGGTTTCTTCTTCATTGGATGCTTTATCCAGAAATGCTGTATCGCCCTGCTCTGCGCGCATACCCAAATGAATGAGCATGGTGGCATCGCCGCCGTCATCGAGAATCATGTTTGGAACGCCGCCATCCGCCCATTCAAAAATGTTGTGGCAGTATTCCCAGTATTCTTCCAGTGTTTCACCTTTAACCGCAAATACGGGAATACCAGCAGCCGCAATGGCCGCCGCGGCGTGATCCTGTGTGGAATAAATGTTGCATGATGCCCAGCGGATGTCTGCACCCAGCGCTTTGAGCGTTTCAATCAGCACCGCTGTCTGAATGGTCATATGCAGCGAACCGGCAATGCGCGCGCCCTTTAAAGGCTGCGCTGCGCCAAACTCTTCACGGATAGACATGAGGCCAGGCATTTCGGTTTCAGCAATAATGATTTCTTTGCGACCCCACTCAGCAAGAGAAATGTCGCGGATTTTGTAATCAGAAAAAGTCATAGCGCGTCCTTCGTGTGACGTAGGGGAGGATTCTCGCCCCTTTTACACAACGTTGCCGCTCAATGCAATCACCATATAAGGATGGCTTTATATGAATGTGTATTGTACCGCTCTGATTTTAAGGCTGTTGCCACATGGCTTCACCGGCAACGCACGGCACCATGCGGCTTCCGGCTGCGTGTTTAATGGTAGGTTCAGGAGAAATACCTGCAATTTCCAGTACCATTTTTGTGCGCACCGCCTGCGGAAAGGCTTCCACGCCCCGCACAGGTATAAGAAATGAGCCAACACCGCCAATCACGCAGTCACGGTAATAGCCTTCCAGATCAACCTGTGCTGTGCTTTCTTCCGGCTCGTCAAAAAATAACGGCAGACCGTTGATGGCAATACCCTGCGCCAGCACCGCATCCCGCACATAGGTTATAGCAGGGCCGCTGTTGTTGGGGCCATCGCCAGACATATCAATCACCTGACGCATCCCTTGATACGGGCTTCGGCCAAAGAGTGTAGCGGCATAGGCCAAAGCACCGGAAATAGAGGTGCGGTAAGCGCGGCGCATGGGTGCCTTTTCCAGAATTTCTGCAAATTGCGCGGCGTCCTCAGCGGTTTCAATGATGTGCCAGTCTGCAACAATATATTGCTGCTCCGCACCAGCCCACTCCATATAGGAAACAGCAATACGCCCCAACAGCCCGCTTTTAATAGCAGCCATCACTTCCGGCGAGGTAATGGCCGCAATGTAGCCCTGCCGCTGCAATTCCAGCTCACGCTCATCCATGGAATATGAAATATCAACAGCAAGAACAAGCTGAACATCAACTTCTTCTTTGGATATTGCCGGAGATAAAATACCGAATGACGTAAGCATAACAAAAGCAAACAATATATGAGATACTGTTTTCATACGTCACTCCGTTCTGGAATATAAAAATATCTTTTTACCCACAACCAAGAATGACTCTTTATTATTACTTACGAAAGAGCACCTAATATAATAATATGTCTTATAAACTTATGTAGAAACACAATATAAACTAAAAATTAACCTTGTTGTAAACACACTGCCTGAAAAACACGATAGGGCGCAACACGATGAATCAGATATTATTTTTTGCCTTTGGCGCTCTTGCTCTTGCTGTTTATGCACCCACTTTTTTCGCGCGGTTTTCTCAAGAACAGTTTATCCAGCCCTCCGAACCTGCTCCTGTTCAGATTATCGGAACGGCTACACCTGCGTCATCTGGCCGCATGTCTTTAGCAGCCGATGGACGTGGCCATTTTCGCGCCGACATTACCATCAACGGCAGACAGCTCACTGCCATTGTGGATACGGGTGCCAGTGCTGTCGTGCTGCGGGAAAGCGATGCCCGCCGTCTGGGGCTGGCACATTCAGGACAGCGTGCAGATGCCCGGGTAAATACCGCGAACGGAACGGTTGATGCGGTGCGGATTCATCTCAATGCCGTCCGGGTTGGGACAATCAGCGTCTATAATGTTGAAGCACTGGTGCTGCCCGATAGCGCCCTTTCTGAAAACCTGCTGGGCATGACCTTTCTGCGGCAATTGCGCCGCTTTGAAGTCACCCAAGGGCGACTCTTCATTGAAGGCTGATTTTCTCAAAAAACAGTATGGTGCAAAATTTAAGTGGCTAAGCCGTATGTGCGGTCTTTTCTTTGCCGCAAATGTGCTATCCAACAAGAATGTATGCGTGATTTGCTCCCAGCTGTGAAAAGGCCTCCCATGTTTTCCAAACCCCAACCCGCTTTGCAACCCAATACCTACGCCTATGAAACCCAGCCACTGGTAAAGCCGACCGGCTTTCGGGAATACGACGCACGCTGGCTGTTCGAAAAAGAAATCAACCTTATGGGTGTTCAGGCTCTGGGGCTTGGTTTGGGAACCCTGATTCACGAAATGGGTATCCGCCCTGATCTGGTGACCGGCAGCGATTTTCGCAGCTATTCGGCCAGCATCAAGCTGGCACTGGTCAACGGTCTGGTTTCTGCGGGGATCAGGGTGAAAGACATCGGTCTGGCTCTTTCCCCTATGGCCTATTTTGCCCAGTTCGATCTGGATACGCCCTGCGTAGCAATGGTGACCGCCTCCCATAACGACAACGGCTGGACAGGCGTGAAAATGGGCGTGAACCGTCCGCTCACCTTCGGCCCCGATGAAATGGCTCGCCTCAAAGAAATTGTCCTCAATGGAGACTTCAAAACCCGCGAAGGCGGAAGCTATGATCTGGTCAACAATTTTGCAGAACGCTACATTGCCGACCTGACAAATCGCCCAAAATTCAAACGCAAGCTAAAAGTGGTTGTGGCTTGCGGTAACGGCACCGCCGGTGCTTTTGCGCCGCAGGTGATGGAAGCATTGGGCTGCGAGGTTATCCGGCTTGATTGCGAACTGGATCATACGTTCCCGAAATATAATCCGAACCCGGAAGACATGAAGATGCTGCACGCCATCCGTGATGCTGTGCTGGAGCATAAAGCCGATGTAGGGCTAGGTTTTGATGGCGATGGCGACCGTTGCGGCATTGTTGACAACACAGGTGATGAAATTTTTGCGGACAAAGTGGGCGTCATGCTGGCGCGGGACCTTTCCGCGCACCACAAGAATGCTCAATTCGTCGTGGATGTAAAATCCACCGGCCTGTTTGCCACTGACCCCGTACTGCTGGTCAACGGTGTGAAAACCGAATATTGGAAAACCGGCCATTCCTATATGAAACGCCGCGTCAATGAATCGGGCGCGCTGGTTGGTTTTGAAAAATCTGGCCATTACTTCTTTAACGCTCCCATAGGGCGCGGCTATGACGATGGTCTCGTTTCTGCAATTGCCGTGTGCGATATGCTGGATCGCAGCCCTGATAAAACCATGGCTGATTTAAAAAATGCCTTGCCACGCACATGGGGCTCACCCACCATGAGCCCCCATTGCGACGATGAAAAAAAATACGGCGTTGTGGATCAGGTGACCAAAGCCATTCAGGATATGCAAGCCGAAGGCCACGCAATTGCCGGACAAAAAATCCGTGATCTCGTCACCGTAAACGGCGTGCGCGTAACGGTTGAAGATGGTACATGGGGGCTGTTGCGCGCCTCCTCCAACAAGCCCGAATTGGTTGTGGTGGTAGAAAGTCCTGTTTCTGAACAAAGAATGCGGGATATGTTCAAAGCCATTGATGGTATCTTGCGCACCCACCCTGAAGTGGGCGCCTACAACCAGACCATTTAAACCAAGCCTGAAAAAACACAAAAAGCCGTTCCTAGACCTCTGTCTGCGGCTTTTTCGTGTTTTATATGCACCATTATGCTTTTTTTGTGTTGGTGATTTTGTTGAATCAGACAAAACTTGGCAATGATGGTTTGAGCAATGACCATACTTGCAGTTAAAGTCAGGTGATTCGTGTGTATTCTCTCTGCTATGCGTTTTCAATAATACCAACGCACCGCGGGGCGGAAAATCCATTTCAATAAAGGGCATTGCCCATGCGGGGACAGGCCAGAGCAATGATGCGCCATTCTGGATTACCATTTTTTGCCGGAATAACCGCCGCTGTCGGTTCGGGCAGCCAAGCTTTTGCACAAGCGCTTGCTCCCTCCGCGCCTGTTCCGGTCTCTGTGCCTTTTCTCAGCATGACATCAACTTCCATCGGTGCGCTTGTTCTGGCATGTGGCTTTTTGGTGCTGGGCGTCGCTGCTGGCGTCATGCTGGTGAATACACGCAAGCAAGCGCAAAAAAATGAAGCCCAGCTTCAAGCGGATCTCAATGCCGTAAGGGCAAAGCTTGACCGCGTGGAAACCCTGCTGGCAGCCGAATCCCATATTCTGGTGACATTCGGCAGTGCCGGAGAAGAACCGGAAGTCTCCGGCGATCTTGCCGCACGCATTATGCTGCCCGCCGGTCGCCGCATTCTTGGCTTTGGCACATGGCTCGCGCCGGAAGATGTGACCCGACTCGAACAATTGGTGGATGGCTTGCGCGAACGCGGTGAAGCATTCCATATCACCGTGCCAACCAAACGGGGCAGCCATGTAGGTATTGATGGCCGCGCCATTGCCGGACGCGCCATTATGCGCATTCGCGATATGACCGGTGAAAAGCTGGCGCTTGCAGAACTTGAAGCGCAACACGGACAGATTCAAAATGACGTGCAAAAATTACAAAGTCTGCTGAACCAGATTTCCTGTCCAGCCTGGCTGCGTGACAAAATCGGCAATCTGATCTGGGTAAACCAAAGCTATGCGCACGCAGTAGAAGCCAAGACACAACAGGAAGCCGTCGAGAAAAAACTGGAACTGCTGGATCAGCCTGCGCGGCAAGAAGCCATTGCACTGCGCGCAAAAGGGCAGGCTTTTAAAAAACGCACCGCTGCCGTGGTAGCAGGACAACGCAAACTGCTGGATGTGCTGGAAACAGCAAGCGAAAATGGCGGCGCTGGCTTTGCAATTGACGTTTCCGAACAAGAAGAAGTTCGCAACGATCTGGGGCGCCGGATTGATGCCCACCGCAAAACGCTGGACGAACTGGCTACCGCCGTTGCCATTTTTTCTGCCAGCGGCGCATTGGTGTTTTATAATCAGGCTTACTGCCAGCTTTGGCATCTTGATCCGGCTTTTCTTGACCAGAGCCCTTCGGACACCACCATTCTTGATCGCTTGCGCGCGGATCGCCATCTTCCCGAACAGGCCGATTTCCGCACCTGGAAAAGCCAGATTCACGAAGCCTATCATACGCTGGAATCCCGCGAGCATTGGTGGTATCTGCCGGACAGCCGCACTCTGCGCGTGGTGCAAACCCCCAATCCCGAAGGAGGCGTAACCTATCTGTTTGATGACGTTTCTGAACGCATCAACCTTGAATCCCGCTACAATGCGCTCATTCATGTGCAAAGCGAAACGCTGGATCATTTGCAAGAAGGCGTAGCCGTGTTCGGCTCTGATGGCCGCCTGAAACTGCACAATCCAGCCTTTGCAAACCTTTGGAAGTTTGATGCGGAAACGCTCAAAGCGCACCCTCATGCGGATCGCCTGTTAGAACTTTGCCGCCAACATCTGACCAAAGATGATACCTGGGCCACCCTGAAAACCAGCATCACCGCGCTGCAAGACCGCGCGCCTGTTGCGTTTATCAACGAGCGGGAAGACGGCATCGTGCTGAATATCAGCACAGTGCCTCTGCCGGACGGCGGCACGTTGATTACCTTTATCGACATCACCGCCACCGTGATGATGGAACGCGCCCTGCGTGAGCGCAATGAAGCACTGGAACAGGCAGCACAGGTTAAAACGGATTTCGTCAAGCATGTTTCTTACGAACTGCGTTCACCGCTCACCAATATCATCGGCTTTACCCAGCTGCTGGGCGATACGAATACCGGCCCTCTCACCAAGCGTCAGGAAGAGTATGCAGGGCATATTCTGGATTCATCGGCCGCCTTGCTGGCTATTATCAATGATATTCTTGATCTGGCGACCATTGATGCCGGAGCAATGGAGCTGAATCTGGGTGATGTGGATATTAAAGCAACCATGAACGGCGCCGCAGAAGGCGTAAAAGACCGTCTCACAGAAGCCAGCATTACGCTGGATATTCAGGCCAGCGATACCATTGGCACCTTCCGCGCCGATGAAAAACGTATCCGGCAAATTCTGTTCAACCTGCTTTCAAATGCCATCGGCTTCAGCCCGGAGGGCGGAACTGTACGACTTGAAGGCGAACGGCGCAACGATGCCATCGTATTCCGCGTCAGTGATAATGGCTGCGGCATGACCCCGGAAATCGCCGCACGCATTTTCGACCGCTTTGAAAGCCATACGCAAGGTTCACGTCATCGCGGCGTAGGACTTGGACTCTCCATCGTACGCTCGTTTGTGGAATTACACGGCGGTACGGTTACGCTTGAGAGTAAACCGAATGAAGGCACCGCTGTAACCTGTGTCTTCCCGCTTGTTTCAGATACATCACGGATTGCAGCCGAATGAGCGCCTATTTAACCACCGGGCAATCCGCCCTCCACGCTCCTTACAGCATCACTTTGCCGCTGGATGACGAACGCGCCACACTGGAACTCGCCACCATGCTGGCATCCATGGTAAAAGGCGGTGATCTTGTTACGCTGGAAGGCGATCTGGGCGCAGGAAAATCCACACTCGCGCGCGGGGTTATCCGCCATCTTGCCCGTGATCCACGCCTTGAAATTCCAAGCCCCACTTTCACGCTGTTGCAAATCTATGAAACCCCGCGGGCAACCGTTGCCCATGTGGATCTTTATCGCCTGACATCGCCCCAAGAAGTGGCCGAAATTGGCTGGGAAGAAGCCGATAACAATGCCATTATTCTCATGGAATGGCCAGAGCGGGCAGGCGATACCCTGCCGCACACGCGCCTGAATGTGCGTCTTGTGCTGGATAGCGCCAACCCTCATTCCGCACGCACCGCCACACTCACCGGGCATGGCGCATGGGCAACACGGCTGGAGCGCGCCATTCATGTCTTCACTTTTCTTGGCGAAAATGGCTGGGTGGACGCAGAGCGCACCGTTATTCAAGGCGATGCCTCTACCCGTCTTTATGAACGGCTGACACGGCCGGATGGCAAAACCGCTATTTTGATGGATGCTCCACGCCGCCCCGATGGCCCTGCAATCCGCAGCGGTAAAAGCTATAGCGTCTGGGCAAAGCTGGCCGAAGATGTCACCCCTTTTGTGGCCATGACGCAAGGCTTGCGGGAGCGGGGCTTCTCTGCGCCGCACATTTATGCCGCTGATCTTGAACAGGGATTGTTGCTGCTTGAAGATTTTGGCAATGAGCCCCTTCTTGTAAATGACGAAGCTGTGGCCGAACGGCATAGCCTTGCAGTGGATACGCTTGTAAAACTGCACAGCACCGATACGCCACCCGCGCTGGCCGTGAGTGGGCTGCATTCTTATACGCTGCGCAATTACGACCTTGATACACTTCTGGTGGAAGCCGAACTGTTTCTGGAGTGGTATCTGCCGCACAGGGCAAAACCGGCAACAGCCGAACAAAAAGCCCACTTTTTTGTATTGTGGCGGGATGCCTTTGCACCTGTACTTGCAGAAAAACCAACATGGGTGCTGCGGGATTACCATTCTCCCAATATTATGTGGCTGCAAGGCCGCGAGAGTACGCAGGCCATTGGGCTGCTTGATTTTCAAGACGCCCTGATGGGCAGTGCCGCCTATGATGTGGTATCACTGCTGCAAGATGCTCGGGTGGATATTCCCGAAGCGATGGAATTGCATTTGCTCAGCCGCTATGTGGGTGGGCGCCGCATGGCTGATCTGGAATTTGACGCCAAAGATTTCGCGCGGAGCTACGCGGTGCTGGGGGCGCAGCGCGCAACAAAAATTCTTGGTATCTTTATCCGTCTGCATGTGCGCGATGGAAAACCGGCTTATCTCAAACATATTCCACGCCTGTTGCGTTATCTGGAGCGCGATCTTGCGCATCCGCATCTGGCAGAGCTGCAAGCCTGGTTCAAACACGCGCTGGAACCCGACACCACACCATCCACTTTAAAGGATCCCAGCGGCTATGGCAGATAACCGGATAACCAAAGCAATGGTGCTGGCAGCGGGGATGGGCACGCGGATGCGGCCGCTCACGGATAATCTGCCCAAGCCGCTGGTTGCGGTTGCCGGAAAGCCGCTGATTGACCATGTGCTTGATACGCTGGAAAATGCCCATATTGAAACCGTTGTGGTAAATGTGCATTACCACGCGGATAAACTTGAACAACATCTTGAAGGGCGTGCTTCTCCCGCTATTATTATTTCTGATGAGCGGGAGCATCTGCTTGATTCCGGCGGCGGCATTGTCAAAGCGTTGCCCCATCTGGGCGACGCACCATTCTTCCTAATGAATGCCGATACCATTTGGACAGAAAGCGTTACACCGAATTTAGCGCGTATGGCAGCACACTTTGATCCAGCATCCATGGATTGCCTGCTGCTGCTGGCACCCACCGCCCATAGCCTTGGCTATGATGGACGTGGCGATTTCACAATGGATGAGGATGGCACGCTCACACGCCGGCAGGAAGGACTCATTGCTCCTTATGTTTATGCGGGTGCAGCTCTTCTCGCTCCGCAAGCTTTTGCAGGATGGCACGCAGAACCCTTTTCTCTCAACCGCATTTTCGATCAACTGATCGCAAAAGACCGCATCAAAGGCTTGCGTCTGGAAGGCACATGGATGCACGTTGGCACCCCGCAAGCCGTACTGGATGCTGAAGCCCATCTGCAAACCGTTTTTGCTTGTTAAAGAGTTCATCTTTACCCTTTTATAACGAAACAGTTTCCACGGCCACAGGAGTGTGCTATGAGCGGTGCTGTTTACACACATGCTCTATGCAACCAGCCTGTAATAAGGTTTGGCATTAAAAGGTTTGCTATGCTCGATACCCTTTCGACTGCCCCCACCGCCGCTTCTGATGCGGTAACCCTGCCTTCACTGGTGGGAATGACCCGCACGCAAATGGGCGAGGCGCTGCAATCCATCGGCATAGCGGATAAAGAACTCAAAATGCGCGTGGCGCAGCTGTGGAACTGGGTCTATTTGCGCGGTGTACACGACTTTATGGACATGACCAATGTCTCTAAGGCTGTGCGTGAACATCTTTCCCAGCACTTTACCCTTAAACGCCCTGACATTGTTGCCGAACAAATTTCCAAAGACGGCACCCGCAAATGGCTGCTTCGCTTGCCGCCCCATCCTTCCGACAAGCGCCCCCATGATGTGGAAATTGTTTATATTCCAGAGGTGGATCGCGGCACATTGTGCGTTTCTTCCCAAGTAGGCTGTACGCTGAATTGCACCTTCTGCCACACTGGCACCCAGAAACTGGTGCGCAACCTGACCACGGCTGAAATTGTTGCACAGCTTATGGTCGCACGCGACCGTCTGGGCGACTGGATGGGACAACAACCGCCAGCAGGTGCCTTTGTGCCAAAACGTGAAAACCGTGACGGAAAAGGCGATGTCGGGCGCTTTGTCTCCAATATTGTGTTTATGGGCATGGGCGAGCCGCTCTATAATTTTGAGAACGTGGTGGATGCCATCAGTGTCATGTCTGATGGTGACGGTTTAGGCATTGGTCGCCGCCGCATTACGGTTTCCACGTCGGGCGTGGTACCCATGATCGGTGAACTTGGGGAAAAAGCCAACGCCATGCTGGCAATTTCCCTTCACGCTACACGGGATGACATTCGTGATCTTCTTGTGCCGCTCAACCGCAAATACAATATTGCCGAACTGCTTGACGCTTGCCGCAATTATTCCGGCCTTTCCAATGCACGGCGCATTACCTTTGAATATGTGATGCTCAAAGACGTGAATGACAGCCCTGAACATGCACGGGAGCTGGTGCGTCTGCTCAAGGGCATTCCGGCAAAAATCAATCTCATCCCGTTCAACCCCTGGCCCGGTTCAAAATACGAATGCTCAAGCTGGGATACCATTGAACGCTTTGCCGATATTGTCTATCGCGCCGGTTATGCAAGCCCCATACGCACCCCACGCGGACGCGATATTTTGGCGGCCTGCGGCCAATTGAAATCAGCCACCGAAAAATTGAGCGCCCGCGCGCGGCTGGCTCTGGCAGAAGCCGAAGATATGGAAGCCACTCAGGATGCAGCGGAATAAGCCATGGGTTATGTTCTTGGACGCCTCATTCTTGTGACCTTGGGTTTTATTCTCGCCATAGCAGCAGCTTCTACTGTGATTGTTCTGCCGCAATGGCTTCCGCTCCTGCGCGATAGCGGGATGAGTGATGCGGATACAGTGTTTCTTGTATCGCAATGGTTTGTTGTATTTTTTGTTGTGGGAACAATGGCTTTTCCCCTTGCTTCTCTTGCGATTATTGTTTGTGAAATACTGCTCATGCGCGCATGGGCCGGCTATGCAATAATAGGAGCGTGCATCGCCTTTACGCTTTCTCTTGCCGTGCAAAGAATGCAGGAAATGAACCTTGAAGTGCCTTATGAACTTGCTTGGCTGGATTTTAGAGAATTGCTGCGCATAACGCCATTGGAAACCCTTGCCGCTGGCTTGAGTGCAGGGCTTGCCTATTGGCTGATTGCCGGAAGGCCAATTGCCGAAAAATCAATACGGCAAAAGCAT
Organism: Methylopilaceae bacterium; assembly: GCA_048594375.1. Lineage (GTDB taxonomy): Bacteria > Pseudomonadota > Alphaproteobacteria > Rhizobiales > Methylopilaceae > JBMDXK01. The sequence goes on along the minus strand of JBMDXK010000005.1, from coordinate 84,394 downwards.
GATGCGCAGGACATTTCTAAAAACAATCCCCACACATCACATTCAGACGCCTGAAACAAACCGTTACACTTGTGTTACGCACTAGCAAAATTTGCCAGCACAGGCTACAACCCTATTCCAAGGTTTAACCGCGCAGTAAAATGCGGGAAAAAGAAAATTTAGAGCCTTTCTGGTAAGAACGTTTTAACCAGAACGGTTCTACTTCTTTGCGTATGTTTATTCTTTGGAGAAGAAAATGCCAGCATTTGGTGAAACAAAGCGGCGCGTTCAGATTGAGAACGTTTCAGAGCGCATCAACAAATCAGAAAATGGTATTCCATCAGGATTTGTAAATGCCCTTTTTGCACATGCTGCACCGGATGATCTGGCGCTGCTTTCAGAACAAGCGCTCACATTGCTGGCGCAGGAAGCATGGGTGCATCTGCAAGAACGCCGTAATGGCTCTCATAACATCCGCGTTTATAATCCTGAATTTACGGACAAAAACGATCCCGATATTACCATTGTTGAAATCGTTAATGACGATATGCCGTTCCTTGTGGATTCTACACTGAACGAACTCAATGAGCGCAATTGTGAAATCCGCCTGATCGTCCATCCTATTATGGCGCTTTCCCGTGATCCCGCAGGTGCTTTGACAAACTTCACCGGTGAAGCCAACCGTGCGGATGCCGAAGGAACAGCCCGCGAAAGTTTGATCCATATTCATCTCGAACGGATTGATTCAGAGGATGCGCGTCATGATCTGCTTGCCGCACTGGATCTCGTTCTGGCCGATGTCCGCTATGCCACGACCGATTGGAAGATTATGCTCAAGCGGGTTGAGGACGTGGTGGAGAATTTCAAAAATTCCCCTCCCCCTTTGCCGCAAGAAGAAGTATCGGAAGCCAATGCCTTTCTTCAATGGCTGATCGAAAATAACTTTACCTTCCTTGGCGTTCGTGAATATGCCTACGTTCGCGGGGAGGATGGTGATCGTCTTGAACCAAAACCTGAAACCAATCTGGGCATTTTGCGCAATCCGGATGTAAGAATGCTGCGCGAAGGCAGCGATTTCATGGTCATGACTTCAGAAGTCAGCGCCTTTTTGCATGAGCCTGTGCCATTGATTGTTACCAAGGCCAGCTTGCGTTCGCGGGTGCATCGCCGTTCACATCTGGATTATATCGGCATAAAATTGTTTGATAAATCCGGCACTTTAACGGGTGAATTGCGCCTTGTGGGTCTGTTCACGTCAACGGCCTATACGCGCACAGCACGCTCCATTCCGTTTTTGCGCCGCAAAATCAATCTGGTTGAGCGCCGCGCAGGATTTGACCATGACAGCCATTCCGGTAAAGAACTGGCCAATATTCTGGAAAACCATCCGCGTGATGACCTGTTCCAGATTGATCCTAATATTCTCTATGATTTCTCCATGGAGACGGTTAATCTGTATGAGCGCCCCCGCGTTCGCGTGCTGCCACGCATTGACGAATTTAATCGCTTTGTCTCCGTTATGGTGTTTATGCCGCGCGATAAATACACCTCGGACGTGCGCATTCGGGTAGGAAATTATCTGGCACGGGTGTATGATGGACGCGTTTCAACATCATCAACCAGCTTTACCGATACAGCACTGGCGCGCACACATTATATTATTGCGCACGACAAACGTGAAGCTATCCCTGACATCCCCCGCGAGGAGTTGGAGGCAGATACCGCAGCACTCGTGCAGACTTGGGATGACCGTCTCAAGTCAGCGCTGAGCGGAAAGTTCAATGGTCGCAAAACCCGCGAACTGGCACAGCGTTACACAAAATTATTCCCCTTAGGCTATCAGGACGCCTTTACGCCGGAAGCCGCTGTTGACGATCTTGTAGCGCTGGAAAATCTGGGTGCTGATAATTCTTTGGCTATTCAGTTCTACCGGCGGCCGAGAGATACAGAATTCCGCATTTCCTTGAAAATATTATCTTTTGTGCGTCCAATCCCCCTGTCTGAACGGGTGCCGGTGCTGGAAAATATGGGCTTTAAAGCCATCAACGAACGCACATACCGTCTTGATCCCAGCCGTGAAGAAACCGGAATCGTCTGGATCCATGACATGACTCTGGAGCGTTCTCATGGAGGATCCATTAATCTGGAGCGCTCTATCAAAGAACTGACCGCATTGTTCATTGCCGTGGTTAAAGGACACGCAGAAAACGATGGTTACAATGCGCTGGCTCTGGAAGCGGATCTCGGATGGCGGGATATCGCCGTACTGCGCGCGATTTCCCGCTATTTGCGCCAAGCTCTGATACCGTTCTCACAGGATTATATGTGGGGCGTTTTGGTGAAACATGCGGCTATTTCAGCAAAAATCGCTGAACTGTTTCATGCGCGTTTCGTGCCTGCACCGGAAATTTCCGCTGATGCGCGCGCACAAAACGAATCAGTACTGCTGGAAGATATTGAAAATGCTCTTGGTAATGTGGAATCACTTGATGAAGACAGAATTTTACGGCGCTTCGTCAATCTGATCCAGGCCACTGTGCGCACCAATTTCTATCAAAAGAATCCCGACGGAAGTTTCCGCGATACAATTGCATTCAAAATGCAGAGCCGTAAAATTGAGGCACTGCCTGCTCCGCGTCCTTTGTACGAAATTTTTGTTTATTCGCCGCGCGTTGAAGGGGTGCATCTGCGCTTTGGAAAAGTAGCGCGTGGAGGCTTGCGCTGGTCAGACCGTCCGCAGGACTTCCGCACAGAAGTGCTGGGGCTGGTTAAAGCACAGCAAGTGAAAAACGCCGTGATCGTGCCTGTTGGTGCAAAAGGCGGCTTTGTACCAAAGCATCTGCCGGCTGGCCCGCGCGAAGCTATTTTTGAAGAAGGCACTGCTTCTTACAAAGTATTTATCAATGCACTGCTGGAAGTCACCGACAATCTTCAGGGCGATGCTTTAGTGCATCCTGACCATGTTGTGCGTCACGATGATAATGACCCTTATCTGGTGGTTGCTGCGGATAAAGGAACCGCAACGTTTTCCGATGTGGCCAACGGTCTTGCCGCAGAACACGGCTTCTGGCTGGATGATGCCTTTGCCTCCGGCGGTTCCGTCGGTTATGACCATAAAAAAATGGGCATTACTGCTCGCGGTGCATGGGAAGCGGTTAAACGCCATTTCCGTGAAATGGACATTGATATCCAGACAACTCCATTCACCGCAGCCGGTGTAGGCGATATGTCTGGCGACGTGTTCGGCAACGGTATGCTGCTTTCGCACCAAACCCGCCTTGTGGCCGCGTTCGATCATCGTGATATTTTCATTGATCCGACTCCGGATGAAGTACGCAGCTTTGAAGAGCGCAAACGCTTGTTTGCCTTGCCCCGCTCTTCCTGGCAGGATTACGACAAAACCTTGATTTCCAAAGGTGGTGGTATATTCTCACGCGCTGCAAAATCCATTACTCTCACGCCGGAAATCCAGCAACTTCTTGGCATAACCACGGCAACAGCCACGCCGCAGCTTGTTATGTCGGCCATTCTGCGCTTGCCTGTGGATCTCTTGTGGTTTGGCGGTATTGGCACCTATATCCGCTCTCAGGCGGAAAGTGACGATCAAGTGGGTGATCGTGCCAATGACTCCATTCGTGTGACAGGTTCCGCATTGCGTTGCCGCGTTATTGGCGAAGGGGCAAACCTCGGAGCAACCCAGCGTGGCCGCATTGAATTTGCAGCCAATGGGGGGAAAATCAATACCGATGCGATTGATAACTCCGCCGGTGTAAATTCCTCTGACGTTGAGGTGAATATCAAAATTGCCCTGACAACGCCGGTTAATGATGGCCGCCTGACCAAAGAAGAACGCAATGTGCTGCTTGCCAGCATGACGGATGAAGTCGCACATCTTGTACTGCGCAACAATTATCAGCAAACTTTGGCACTTTCACTGGCAGAGCGGCGCGGTATTGAAGATATTGGCTTTGAACAACGCCTCATGCAATCACTGGAAACGCGTGAATTGCTGGATAGAGCCGTTGAATATCTCCCTGAGGATGCAACGATTGCCGAACGTATTCGCACAAACCAGTCTCTCACCCGTCCAGAACTTGCGGTGCTGTTGGCTTATGCAAAAATCACATTGTTTGATGATTTGTTAGCCTCCACAGTGCCGGATGATCCTTATCTGGGGCGTGAACTGGCACGTTATTTCCCTAAAGAAATGCAGGAGCGCTTCCCCGATGCAATTCAGGGACATCGTCTGCGCCGTGAAATCATCGCAACCATCCTTGCAAATTCCATGATAAATCGCGGTGGGCCATCCTTTGTGGTGCGTCTGGTCGATCAGACAGGTGCGGATGTTGCCGATATTGCCGCAGCCTTTGCAATGGTACGGGATGCCTACCGTCTGGCTGAACTCCATGCGGCAATTGACGCGCTGGATACAAAAATTCCCGGCGAAGTACAGCTTAAACTCTACGCATGGATTCAGGATCTCACGCTTTCGCGGATTGTCTGGTTCTTGCGCAATGTGGATTTGAGAGCGGGTCTTGAAAATGTTGCATTGCGCTTCCAGCGCGGAGTAGATGCTATTCGTGAAAGCCTGCCTGTTACATTGGGCGAAGCTGCCAAAGCTGTACTGGATCAACGCACCTCAGAGCTTGTGGCGCAAAACGTTCCTGCAAATCTTGCCTTGTGGCTGGCATCGCTGCCCAACCTTGTTGCTGCACCGGATATTGTGCTGACTTCAGAGACAGCAGGTCGGGAGGCTTCCGATATTGCTGCAACTCTGTTTGCTGTAAACGATACGCTGGCTCTGGAGCGCATCCGTCTGGCTGCCCGCTCTATCCAGATAGCGGATTACTATGAACGGCTGGCTCTGGACCGTGCCATCGATCAGATTGAAAGCGCAGAACGTGCTCTTGTCTCCCGCATCACCACTGCAAACGGAGTGGGTGCAGAAGCCGTTGAAGCATGGGCCGCGGCGCGTCCTGAAGTCGCCCGCGTACAAAACACTGTGCGTGATATTGTAGCATCCGGCCTCACATTGGCTAAGCTGACTGTTGTGGCCAATCTGTTGGGTGATCTGGCACGCTCACCAGTGTAACCACGCGACAGTATAAAAGCGCTGCGGAAAAACAACGATTTATAGCGAACATACGGCATCATTTTACCATTCGTTCGCTATAAATATGATCCCAAAAACCATTCATGGTGAAAAAGCATATCTTTACAAAGCGGAGCTTCACAGCCTCCGCTTTTATTATTTTTTTCTACAACCAACAAAGAATAGAGCAGATGCAATACTGCAAAAATATTTGCTCATCCCTTAAAATAAATTAAAAATATAATTTACGCGATAAAGTCTCCAAATATAAAAACGACAAGAGACTCTTACAAAGATAAAATTCTATGTAAAAATTATTTAAATCCAAAGAATTACACCGTTATGATTATTGACACAAATCATAATATTTTGACGATATTTATAAAAAAGATCGAAGTTATGAATAAAAGCAAGATGTTGACGCGAGTCGTTATAACGATTCTTTGTCAAAACATTTGCTTATTCGTCAAGTATGTGGTATAAGTTAAATTAATATAATGAATACACGCTTGTTCAAGAATAATCGCTTCTCCCTTTAGCGTTTTTCCGAATAAAAGATGAGTATTCCGCGCTGCGTTCTGATTGGATAGCGGTGCAGCAAGGATAAAGTTCTGCGCGAACGGTAATGGAGATGCATAATATTTTGTTAATATCCTTTTTCCAAATGCATCCAGCCCCTTACCATTAGATTGAAATCAATCTGACGTGTAATAGTTTAAACGATGGAGCTTCCCCTACAATGACAATACCTGCCACTAAAAAGATGTCTTCGCCTAAAGCATTCAAGGCTCATGAGTACATCGTGTACCCGGCGCATGGCGTCGGTCAGATTATTGCAATTGAAGAGCAGGAAGTTGCAGGCTATAAACTGGAACTATATGTTATTACATTTGAAAAAGATAAGATGACCTTGCGCGTACCTACAGCGAAAGCAGCAAGCGCTGGAATGCGAAGTCTGGCGGATTCTGATCTTATTGGCAAAGCAATGGATACCCTCAAAAGCCGCGCCAAAGTAAAACGCACCATGTGGAGCCGTCGCGCACAGGAATATGAAGCCAAAATCAACTCCGGTGACGTTATCGCATTGGCAGAAGTTGTACGTGATTTATACCGTTCTGATCTAGAGCCAGAACAATCTTACAGCGAACGTCAGCTTTATGAAGCTTCTCTGGATCGCATGGCTCGGGAATTAATTGCCATCCATGACATCACAGAAAGTGAAGCTGTGCGGATGATTGAAAATGCTCTTTCCAAAGGCCCACGTCGCATTAACAAAGCAGCTACCGCTGAAGTTAAAGAAATTCCTACTACGGATAAATCATCAGAGACGACAGAAGCAGAAGCAGCCTAAATTTTTATTCCTAGGATCGGGCTATGGCAGCCGATCTCTTCACCTGACTTACCACACTTGGTGAACATATTATAAAAATCATTGCACTTTCCAAAAAGGTATTCTCATTAACGCCTGATTGGAAAGAGCAATGATTTTTACGTTATAAACCAAGCTCTGCAAAATGAGTATATCCTATGGATGCCATATTCATTTGGATCTAGACTTAAAGTTTCAGACGTTTGATATGAAGAATGTCTGACGATAGCTGAAGTATCTACGGGGTTTTAGCTGCGCTGGCCGTGAGCTTCCATAAAATAATCATTTTATGGGATCTCTGCTATATTCAAGAAAATGGGCATAGGTAGAGTTTGCTCCTTCCTACTCTCACAATCTTAGAGCATCTGGCGCAAACAAAAGCGTGGCGAAAAAACTCAATTGCTCAATCCCTCAATTCTTCAAAATTGAGTCATTTTATATGACTTAGGCTATAAAAAAGATTATGCTGGCCTATCACCAATAAACATGGCTTTTGTAGAGCAACGCATGCGCTCACAAACGAAATTCTTCACCCAGATAAAGGCGGCGCACATCAGGACTGGCAACAATTTCGGAAGGGGTTCCTTCCATCAAAACATGGCCGCCATGGATAATATAAGCGCGGTCTATGAGGCTTAAGGTCTCCCGCACATTGTGGTCGGTAATCAATACGCCAATACCGCGCTGCTTCAAATGGTGTACCAGCACCTGAATATCGCCCACCGCGATGGGGTCAATACCCGCAAAGGGTTCATCCAACAAGATAAAATCAGGACGGGAGGCCAAGGCGCGCGCAATCTCTACTCGGCGGCGTTCACCGCCTGAAAGCGCAATCGAGGGCGACTTGCGCAAGCGGGTAACAGAAAATTCGTCCAGCAGCGCTTCCAGCTCTTCTTCCCGCTTTGCCTTGTTCGGCTCTACAACCTCAAGCACAGCCTTGATGTTATCTTCGACCGAAAGCCCGCGAAAAATGGAGCTTTCCTGCGGCAGATAGCCAATGCCCAACCGAGCCCGCCGATACATGGGCAGCGCTGTTACATTGTGGCCGTTAAGTTCAATACGCCCACGATCCGCAGGTACAAGACCCGTAATCATGTAAAACACGGTGGTTTTACCCGCACCGTTCGGCCCCAGCAGTCCCACCGCCTCACCACGGCGCACAGAAAGGCTGACATCAATAACAACTTGACGACCCTTGTAACTTTTCGCAAGACCGCGCGCCGACAATACGCCTTGCCCACTCTTCAAGGGCTGCGCTGCATAGATGCCGTTTTCATGCATCGCTGCATATTCCGCTGCTGTATTCTCGTCTATTGAGCCGTACACGCCAACGATTCCTTACACATTTACAATACTAATTGCGATTACCTGGCAAAAAAAGACCTTGGACACGTCCACCACCGCCTGCGCTGTCCAGTCGAGATGTCTGGGCGGTTAGATCCACCAGCAAGCGGGCGCCACGCAACACGTTCTGCCCTTGGCTCACCACCACATTGCCCGAAAGAACTACGGTATTGGAGCGCATATCAAACACACCCTTGTTGCCTGTTGCCCGCTGTTCTTTGGAAACCACAATCACATTGCCATCGGCTTCCAGCCGGCGAATGTCGCGTCCGGTTGGCAATGGACTGTTTTCATTTTTGGATGAACCCTGCACAGGTGCCTGCGGTTGTTTTTTATCCGCCTCCTGCGTGGCTTGCCCCACATAATAAATGGTGAGTTTGGAAGCGCGCAGTGTGGATTCGCCCTGCACCACGACAACATTGCCAGTAAAAATGGCCGCTTCGTCTTTTTCGAGCACTTCAAGGCGATCCGCTTCAATGTTCACCGGTGCGTTTGAGCGTCCGTTGAAGCCTTCAAAGGCGGTTGTTACCGATTGCGCTGCTGCCGGCGTGGTGACCACTGCACACACTATTGCTGCGGCTAAAAATCGTAAAGGGCTGGCAGCTCTCACTCGGGTGTTCCTTCTGGTATTGTCGCATCAGCAGGCACCGGAGTGCCGGTACCGTTATTTGGCGCAATATGTAGCATATCGGATGGGGGTTCCGCTATAGGCTCATCCTGCCGCGGGTGCATGGTCATGCGCACTTTCCCGTCAAAAATAATCTGGTCACCGTTTTTCAGCACCTGCATGGTATCAGCAGATAACTGCGTCTGGCCAATTTTGATACGCACCGGCAAGCGGGTGACAATGTTTCCTGCTTCAAGATCCACTTCCGCATTGCGCAAATCAGCCATATCACCCTTATCACTGCGAATGGTGACGTTTTCATCCAAAAAAAGCTGTTGTTTCTGGGTTTCAAAGCGGCCACGCGGAGCGGTCAGCCGTGTCATTCCGCTGCTGCCGGTTTCAATTTTGGCATCAAGCTCTGAAAGGGTAACCCTATTGGGTTCTTGAAGGCTTTGCTCGGCACGGGTTGCAAGAATTTCATAGGGGCGGCTGGATTTACTGAAACCCGTTAACTTCGGATTTTCCATCGTAATGCTGGCACCGGCCACACCCAGATCATCCACAGAGCCTTGGCTGGTGAGCGCCATACGGGAATCCAGCAGCATCGTGGCAAAAAAACCAATGCCAATAAGCACCGTAAGAATCGGCAAAGCTCGGCGCAATTGCTTCACGCGCACAGAATGCTGTTTCGCTGCCCGGTGAGCGCGATTGCGGGTTTCCAGATCAACAGGGCTGCCCACGGCGGGCTGTAATGAAGGCGATAAAAATGTCATGGGGTCAAGAATGCGCGAAAATGTCGTCTTCTGCAAATCCGGTAAGATCCAACGCTGCCCGGATAGGGAGATAAGCAAAACTGGCTTCTGCAAAAGCTGTGCGGCCATCCCGCACTAAGCGTTCCTGTAATTTCTCGCGCAATGCGTGAAGATGCAAAACATCGGATGCGGCATAGGCCATTTGCGCCTCACTGAGTTTTTCACTGCCCCAATCCGAAGACTGTTGCTGCTTGGAAATTTCGACGCCAAGCATTTCGCGGGTCAAATCTTTCAAACCATGGCGATCTGTATAGGTGCGCACCAGCCGCGATGCTATTTTGGTACACCATACCGGCTCGGCCATCACCCCGAAAGTTTTAAATAAAACGGCCAGATCAAAACGAGCATAGTGGAAAATTTTGGCCACACTGCGATCACGCAACAGTTTTTCCAAATTGGGAGCGGATGTTTGTCCAGGTGCAATCTGCACCAAATGCGCGGTGCCATCGCCACCCGATAGCTGAATGAGGCACAGCCGGTCACGGTGCGGGTTAAGCCCCATGGTTTCCGTATCAATTGCAACTGCGCCTGAAAAAACTATGTTGTCAGGAAGATCGCCTTTGTGCAGGGTAATAGCCATTAAAATTAAACTTTTCTCAAGAGCAGCCTTGCCATCCTTTCTCTCACGGGAAAGAAAACAGCAGTCGGAAGGTTGGCGTAAAGCTTGCACTCAGCAAAGCTCTTCCATCAATACACAACCTTATTATCGAAGATAACAGCACTATTCAAGTTATTTGCAGCGAATTACATCCCTGACACACGCCAGAGTATTGCAGCCTAAATTATAAAGGGGGGTGGTATGGCTGGAACTTAACTTCTTTGACAAGAGAAGTAAAAAGCGTTGGTGCCCAGAAGAGGACTCGAACCTCCACAACCTTGCGATTACTAGCACCTGAAGCTAGCGCGTCTACCAATTCCGCCATCTGGGCATATGCTGTGTTCTTAACGGGTTGTTCCCCCCGCTGTCAATGCCATAAACAGGGCACATCACATTATTTTTGTGGAATCCGTAACATTCCACCATCAGGATGTTCTGGAAATAAATATTTTGCCATGGTAAGCCCATAACTGTTCCTTGAATCATTCAGATCGGCAGGTTGCAAATGACCCTTTCCTCCCTTTCACACTCCTTGCCAGCAGACCGCGTTGTTACCGTATTTGGAGGCTCAGGATTCCTTGGCCGACACGTTGTGCGGGAACTGGCTGCTCAAGGATGGCGTATCAGGGTTGCTGTGCGCCGTCCAGACCTTGCCGCATTCTTGCAACCTCTCGGTACCGTTGGCCAGATACAAGCCATTCAGGCGAATCTGCGCTTTCCGGACTCTGTTCACGCTGCTGTAAAGGGTGCGCACGCTGTTATCAATCTCGTGGGGGTATTGCACGGCAGTGGGCAACAAAGCTTCCAGAACATCCATTATTCCGGCGCTCAAGTGATTGCGCGCGCTGCCGCCGCCGCAGGCGTTGCACAGCTTGTGCATATTTCCGCGCTGGGAGCCGATGCCGAATCAGCCTCCGCGTATGCACGCACCAAAGCGCTCGGTGAACAGACCGTTCTCGAACACTTCCCTCGCGCTATCATCTTGCGCCCCTCTGTGGTTTTTGGCCCAGAAGATGATTTTTTCAACCGCTTTGCCGCGATGGCCCGGATTTCACTCGCCCTACCGCTGATTGGCGGCGGCGATACACGCTTTGAACCCGTATTTGTGGGTGATGTGGCAAAAATGGCGGTTAAAGGTGGCAATGGTGAGTTAAAAGCAGGAACAACCTATGAATTGGGCGGTAACCAAACACTTACCTTCAAAGACATTATGGAATTTGTCCTCAAAATTACGGAACGTAAGCGTCTGCTGCTGCCTCTTCCCTTCTTTGCAGCGCGTCTTTTTGCAACCTTAGCCCAGCTTATTCCCGGAAAGCCTTTAACACCCGATCAGGTTATTCTGCTGGAAAAAGACAATGTAGTATCCCAAAATGCAAGAGACGAACACCGCACGCTAGGCGGATGCGGCATTGAAGCTACCGCTCTGGAAAGCATGGTGCCGGAATATCTTTATCGCTTCCGCAAAACTGGCCAATTCAAAAGGCCTGTCGCAGGATAATCATAATTTTATAGAGCGAACATATGCCATAATAATCGTGGCTTCTTCGCTCTACCACCGATAAATAACCTCTCTCACACTGTGAAGGGGTTCATGGTGCGCACTCCTTCAGGTGCTGGCGCGCTCTACAATGTAAAAATCCATATGAACCAAGGAAGATGCCGGCGTTTTATGACGGCGCACCGAATCGAGATTGGAAAGCACCAGCTTGCCTACCTCAACACCCACACCGTAACAATTTACCGATACGGTTGTAAGCGCTGGCGTGCAAAAACGGCCAATTTCATGATCGCCAAAACCCGCTATCGCTACCTTTTCCGGCACGCTCCAACCTCGGCGACTGCATTCTGTTATCGCACCATAGGCCACAACATCCGATGTACAGATCACCACATCGGTTTCAGGATGCGCCGCCATTAACTGCACAATACCCCGCGCTCCATGCTCCGGCCCCATTTCCGGCCCGCCATGGCGAATCGCACGTGGCCCGCCTAGATGACCAGCCTTCAAAGCGCGGCAATAACCCTCATACAATTCATCGCCGCGCACATCTCGCTCCGGCGCACTGCCAATAAATCCAATGTTTTTATAGCCTTTTTGCGCTAATGCCTTCACCATGGATACGGCAGCGCTTGTAAAGGAAAGACCCACAACGCTGTCTATCGGGTGTTGCGGTTCACCCCACATTTCCACAACAGGAATGCGCGCATTTTCCAAATGACGACGGGTACGCGCTGTGTGCTTGCCGCCGGTGACAACAATAGCCTCGGGACGGCGGCGCAGCATGATTTCTACCGTTTTTTCCTCGCGTTCCAGATTATGATCGGTATAGCCCAACAAAACCTGCAAATGCTGTGCTGCTAATGTATCTGCCAAGCCGCGTGCGGTTTCTGCAAAACCGGGCTGCACAATGGATGGCACCAATACTGCTACAAAACCTGAACGCCGTGACGATAATGCACCGGCTGCCCCATCCGGTACATAACCGATGTTATCGACCACTTCCAGAATACGGCGGCGCGTGCTGGGAGAAACCGGGCTTCCCGTTCTTAATGCACGCGATACCGTCATAGCCGAAACGCCTGCCAAACGCGCCACATCAGCCATCGTTAAATTGCTCGTCGAAGTTATTTGATCCCTTCGTGACATTATGCCATTGCCCCTAATATTAATGATTATTTTTCTGAACTCGGCTTATAACGCTTTTAGCGGCAGACGTTACGCCATCTCAGGACAAACCCTTGAGGTCACAACCAGCGCTGAAAACCAAATTAAGCCATTTATTAAAAAAAAATGCTGATGATAGCTGTTATTGCTAACAATAATCATTATTTTACAAATGCAGACGCATACAGGGTGTGAAATGGGCATTGCGTTTACAAAATGATTGCGCAGCTAAATGTTCTTTTTTCTCTTGAGCCGTCAATCACTGGTTGTAATGTTACACATGATTCGTCTCGCTTGTTAATATAAAATTAACCAAATTGGATACAAATCCCCAAAAAATAAATTACGCTTTTAAAAATGTTACCCAAGAAAACCATAATGAAACAGATCGCGCCCTTGATGGGGATGCTGCAATCCAAAAAGGAATGGCCTTTAGCACAGTGATTTGCGTTCTTTTGCCACATTATTGCAGTAGCACTTGTATTCTTATTTGTTCTTATAACCCTCATCAGGATTGCATTAACCTATGCTTACACGCTAAATAGATGCAATGGATAGCTGGAAAGGTCTCTTGTTCCAGAGGCTGGCTGAACTGCGCAAGAATTATTTCTTTGCACCCGAACATGTAAGCTTCGGGGAAATATATCTGGAAAGTGTTGTACAATGGCGGTCATTATTGGACGCTCTTGCCGGTTACCCGGCGCTGCTAGCGTTGAAGAATTCTGGAACCTGCTTAACGCAGGACAATGCAGCGTCAAACCGCTCGATTCCAGCCGCTGGTCACTGAAAAAATACCAACACCCGACCAAAACCATGCCAGGGCGCACTTATGCCCCCGCAGCCGCACTGCTTGATCATATCCATGATTTTGACCCATCTGTCTTTGGCATTTCCCCACGGGAAGCCGAACAAATGGATCCACAACAGCGTCTGGCGCTCGAACTTGTCTGGGAAGCTTTGGAGGATGCCGCAATCCCCGCAAAAAGCATCGCCGGAAAGGATGTGGGAGTCTTTGTGGGCGCATCAGCTCTCGACCATGCCGGACAATTTTCCGCCGACCCTGCCAGCCTTGATGCTTATTACGCCACAGGCAATACGCTTTCCATTATCGCCAACCGCATTTCCTATATCTTCGACCTGCATGGTCCTAGTTTCATCATTGATACCGCGTGTTCTTCTGCTCTGGTGGCATTTCATGAAGCCGTTGAGGCGATTCGTTCAGGCCGCGTGGAGACTGCCGTTGTTGTCGGCGTCAATATTCTTATGGGGCCGCTTTCCTTCATCGGCTTCTCACAGGCCAATATGCTTTCTCCCCAAGGGCTGTGCCGCGCCTTCGATGCCTCCGCTGACGGCTATGTGCGCGGTGAAGGCGGAGTTGCACTTATTTTGCAACGGGAAGATGTAGCGGCACGCCAAGGGCAACGCAGCTACGCAAAAATCATGGCCTCCGGCATTAATCAGGATGGCCGCACCGTTGGCATGTCTCTTCCTTCTGTTGAAGGACAAAAAGCACTGCTGCAACAAGTTTATACCGAAAACAACCTCAATCCTGACGACGTGGCGTTTGTTGAAGCCCACGGAACCGGAACGCGTGTCGGGGATCCTATCGAATCACTAGCCATCGGTGATGTTCTCGGACAAAAACGCAGCGCGCCCTTGCCAATAGGCTCCGCAAAAAGCAACGTGGGTCACCTTGAACCCGCCTCCGGTCTGGTTGGCTTGCTCAAGGCCATGCTTGCACTGGAGCACAATCTGCTGCCAGCAACACTGCATGTTGACACTCTTAACCCTGATATTGACTTTAACACTCTCAATCTCAAGGTTGCTCAGCAACCCATTCTGCTTGCGCCGCGCTCCATCAGCGCCCGGCTTGCGGGTGTGAACTCGTTCGGCTTCGGCGGTACCAATGCCCATGTGGTGCTGGCCGACCCCGATGCAGCCGTTATCACGCCCCGCTTTAACGCGCCCGTTGAAACCCATTCCAACAAACCGCTTGTGCTGGCGCTTTCCGCCGCCAAGCCCGAAGCACTGCAACAACGCGCCGCACAATTCTCCAACGTGCTGGACAAAAAAAGCGACACGGCTGTACGGACATTGGCGGCAACGGCTCTGCACTGCCGCGACTCGCTTGACCAGCGTGCCGTGTTCATTGGAAACACCGCACACGAGCTTGCACAGGCCACAGCGGCTTTTGGAAACGGCACAGAATCAACGGCGCTCGCACACGGGCAAGCCGCAGGTGATAATCTGCCCACCGCATTTGTTTACACCGGAAACGGCTCTCAATGGGCCGGTATGGGTCAACGTTTTTATGCTGCAAGTGCGACTTTCCGTAAAAAATTCGATGCTATCGATGTTGTGTTCAGTAAGCTTAGCGGCTGGTCGCTACGCGAAAAAATGCAGGCCAAAGATTTGGCAGCGCAACTCAAACGCGCCGAAATTGCTCAACCGTTGATTTTTGCGTTGCAATCTGCCGCAACCGAAGCGCTGAAAGTACGGGGACTTGTACCTCATGCTGTTCTTGGACACAGTGTGGGTGAAATTGCCGCCGCCGAAGCTTCCGGCGCCCTCTCCCTTGACCATGCTGTCGCTGTTATTCACGCCCGCAGTGTACATCAGGAAATCGCGTTTGGTTCCGGCACCATGGCTGCTGCACGGCTTTCCGCTGAAAAAGCGCGGGAGCTGATTGCTGATTCAGGATGCCATGACCTCGAAATTGCTGCCGTTAACAGTGGGCAATCCGTGACGGTTTCCGGAACACGGGAAAGTATCGAAAAGCTGGCAGAATTTGGTAAAAAACAACGCACGCCTGTGCGCATACTTGATCTGGAATACCCTTTCCATAGCGCTCTTATCGACGGGGTACGGGAGCCTTTGCTGGCTTCACTAGCAAATCTTGAACCCCATAACAGCACCATACCGTTTATCTCCACAGTGACCGGCACTGTAATGGGCGGTGAAAAGCTGGATGCAAGTTACTGGTGGCAAAATGTGCGCGAGCAAGTACAGTTTGAGGCCAGCATCAAAACAGCTCTTGGCTTGGGGATGCGTGCTTTTATCGAGATTGGCCCCCGCGCTATCCTGCAATCGTATTTGCGGGAAAACCTTGGCGAAGAAAATATCAAAGGTGCGCTGCTTTCCTGCACTGACCACGATACGCCCGAAGGTATCAACCCCGCACTCAAGACTCTGGCGCACGCCTTTGTGGCCGGAGCTGCCATCGCTAAAGATGCGTTTGTCGGCGCAGCACCCCTGACCCCCGCTCCGTTACCACACTACCCTTGGCAGCGCACACGCTTTGCTTCCCACCGCAGCGTGGAAGGCCATGCTCTTTTCGGTGCCCCTGAGCATGAGCATCCGCTGATTGGAGAACGAACACAGGGTGATGTGCCTGTCTGGTTTGCCGATATTGACCCGCATCTTGTGCCTTACCTGCGCGATCATGTGGTGAGCGGAACAATTGTTGTTCCTGGCGCAGCATTGGTTGAAATGGCTCTGGCAGCAGGTTGTTCTTTGCTGAACACCGAAAAAATTATGGTGCAGGACTTTGAAATTCTCCATGCTCTGACGCTGGATGAAACCGCCACCCGAACCTTACAAGTGCGCATTGCACCCGAAAGCCGCGTTGTGGAGATTCTGAGCCGTCAACGTCTGCAAACCGATGGCTGGACACTGCACGCCACAGGCCGCATTGCCGCTCTGCCCACCGGCGCAACTCTTCCTGAAGCAATTGATCGTGAAGCATGGGCTGCCATGGATTGGCAAAATACCCAGCCATTGTACAAACAGGCTGGCGCACTTGGCCTTGCTTTCGGCTCTGCATTCCAACGCTTGCAACGTGTGGCGCGGCAAGGAAACACCCTGTTTACAGAA
Organism: Methylopilaceae bacterium; assembly: GCA_048594375.1. Lineage (GTDB taxonomy): Bacteria > Pseudomonadota > Alphaproteobacteria > Rhizobiales > Methylopilaceae > JBMDXK01. Next base: position 68,055 of record JBMDXK010000005.1, on the reverse strand, counting down.
CTTGCCGCCCATGAGTTGCCGCACAAAGGCTATGGTTTGCACCCCACCGATCTTGATGGCGCCTATCAATCCCTGATGGCACTGTTTGCCGATAGCGCGGCCTCTGAAAATCATAACCTTGTTTATCTGCCCACCCGCATGGGGCAAGTGCGTTTGTTTGCTGCACAACGACATGTGGCTTACGCTACCGTCATCCTGAACAAGCATTCAACCGCTTCCATTCTGGCTGACTTCCATCTTTATGATACAGATGGTAACTGCGTTGCTCTGGTGCGTGGCGCACGGTTCAAAGCGGCAACACTCCAAAAGCCTTTTCGTCTCGAACGGGTATTCCTGAACACCGAATGGGATACCGTTGCCAGCAACGATGATGCGGTTATCCCCTCCATAGAGGCTGTTGCACAGCATATCCATGATCGTGGCCTGACTACTTCTTCACCAGAAGCATCAGAAGCCGCATTGCTGTTTGATGCTTTTGCTGTACAGGCAGCAGGAGAAGCTCTGGAGACACTGGCAGACCAGCCGGACTTTACCCTTGAAGGATTGCTCGCCAGCAATAAGGTGCATTCTTCTGCCTTGCCGCTTTATTACACACTAATGCAGCATCTTGAAAATCACCAGCGGCTTCACAAAACAGCTTCAGGTACACGGCTTCTTTCTGCCGAAGGAGGTGTCGATGCTGATCTGGTGCTGCGTACCATTCTGGCAGACTATCCGCAACACGGCACCATTGCCCTGATGGCCAACCGGATGGCCAAGCTGCTGCCGGAAATTCTGGCAAACGGTGTGGAACAATGGGAACATACATCGCCGTTTTCGTCTGCCACAGCCCTTCATGCCCAGACCAGCGCGCCCTTCGCGCAGGAAAGCTTTGACGCGCTCACTCTCACGCTGGAAAATATGCTCGCCGCATGGCCAGAGCATCAACCGCTCCGTATTGTGGAACTGGGAGCCGGTGCGGGTGGTCTTACCCATACACTGGCGCGGTATCTCGATGATCCCCGTTTAAGCATAACCGTCACCGACCCTGATCCGGCAACCGTGCAACGGCTTACACTGCACTATAGCGGTCATGCCGGGTTCTGCTTTCAGACATTCTCTCTAAATGATGATGCCGCCACCTCCCTGCCACCCCACGACATGGCCGTTGCCGGAAACAGCTTGAGCGGCCTGCTGCGTGATGCCGGCTCTGCGCTGGCACTGTGCAATGCACTCAACCCAGATGCGCTTTTGCTTGCGATAGAAAAACAGCCTTCCGCCTTGCAGGATCTTCTCCATGCCGCCGATTCCCATTGGTTGAGCGCGAGCACTGTTGCTGAACTGCCCATAGGACAGCTGCGCAGCGTTGAGGATTGGGCAATAACCCTGCAACAAGCAGGGCTTGCAGTGCATGTGGCTCCACTGGATGGTGAAGAAATTCCCGCCAGCTTTATTGTGGCGCAACGCCCTGCTGTTGCAGAGACAGTAATCGAGAAGACAACACACGAGCGCAGTTTCGCGCTACTGCATAGCGCCCCATGGGCAGACACACTGGGTTCGCATTTGCAGGAACACGGCATTAATGCCGATGAAAATGCCAGCGACCTGATTTATCCCATAGCGTTTTTGAAAGACAATACTGTCGAAGCGCTCACCGAAACATTGGAGATCCTGCGCACATTGCTGCCTAAGGCGCATGATGCCGGTCAACGCTTGTGGCTGCTCACACGGGGCGCTTACGGCGATGCATCTTCTCCCGATGCCCATAACCCGATGGCCGCGGCTGTAACAGGTTTTGCCCGCGTTGCTGCCAATGAATTTAAAGGGCTTGATCTCCGGGTGGTTGATGCCGTGCCAGGCCTTGACGCAGAAGAACTGTGCGCACGGTTCGCGGCAGAAATTGCCACGCCACGCGCGGACAGGGAAATCCACATTGCGGAAGAGAATATTCGCGTTCCTCGGATGCGTACTCGCTTTCCGTGGGAAAAGAACAGTGCTGACGTTCCGCTTAACGGTAATCCGCTTCAGGGACAAAAACTCAGCTTTGGCGCAAGTGCAGGCCTTGATGAACTGCGCTGGCAATCCGTTGATGTGCCTCAACCTGCCAATGATGAGGTGCTGATTGCCGTTAAAGCCACCGGTCTGAATTTCCGCGATGTCATGTGGGCGATGGGTCTATTGCCCGAAGAAGCACTGGAAGATGGTTTTTCAGGCCCCACGCTTGGTCTTGAAGTTGCCGGTATTGTGGAGGCTGTGGGCGCTAACGTCACCAATGTAAAAGCGGGTGACGCAGTGATTGCTTTCTCAGCGGGTGGTTTTGCCACTCACACCATCACCAATGCTGCCGCTGTTGCTCCGCTTCCAAACGGACTTTCTTTCGAGGCTGCGGCCACCGTGCCGGTTGCTTTTATCACCGCATGGTATGCGCTAGTCGAGCTTGGCCGTTTGAAAGCGGGTGAAACCGTGCTGATCCACGGCGGCGCTGGCGGAGTTGGTCTTGCGGCACTGCAAATTGCCCTCAACCGTGGCGCTACGGTGATTGCCACTGCGGGCAATGATGAAAAACGCGCTCTGCTGCGCAGTGCCGGTGCGCATTATGTGTTCAATTCCCGCGATACCCGCTTCGTGGATGCCGTTATGGATGTCACCGATGGCAACGGGGTGGATGTGGTTCTCAATTCGCTCTCCGGCGATGCCATGGAATACAGTATTGGTCTGGTAAAACCGTTTGGCCGCTTCCTCGAACTGGGCAAGCGGGATTACTACGCCAACACCCGCATTGGCTTGCGCCCCTTCCGGCGCAACGTTTCCTATTTCGGGATTGATGCTGACCAACTGTTTGCGTTTGACGCTGAACGCGCCAACGGCTGGTTCACGGATATTGTAGCTCTGTTCAATGAAGGCAGCCTCACTGCCCTGCCTTACCGCTGCTTTGAAGCCATTGATGCAATTGATGCCTTCCGGCTCATGCAGAAATCCGGTCATGTGGGCAAAATCATTATCACACCGCCCGAAAAACTGGCGCATGTGCGTGGTGAAAAGCGCTTTACAGCTTCTGCGGAAGGTACACATATCATCACCGGCGGCTTCTCCGGTCTGGGTCTGGAAACGGCGCATTGGCTTGCGGATAACGGCGCACGCCATATCGCGCTTATCAGCCGTTCGGGCGACACCACACCTGAAGGCAAGGACGCTGTGGCATCTCTAAAAGCAAAAGGCGTAAACGTTGCGGCCATTGCTTGTGATAACGCCGATGCGGATGCACTTGGCAAAGCTTTCGCCGGGTTGCGCAACACCATGCCTCCCATTAAAGGCGTAATCCACGCCGCCATGGTGCTGGATGATGGCCTGCTCATGAATCTTGATGCGGAACGCTTCCGCAACGTAATGCGTCCGAAAATTGCAGGTGCTGATAATCTTGATGCTCTCACTACGGATGATGCACTCGACTATTTTGTTGTGTATTCTTCTATCACCACGGTGATCGGCAATCCGGGGCAGGCCAACTATGTGGCCGCAAATGCCTATCTGGAAAGCCTAATGCGCAAACGTCGCGCAGCAGGCAAAGCCGGTCTGGCTGTAGGCTGGGGCGCACTGGGCGATGTGGGTTATCTGGCTCGACAAAAAGATGTACAAGACAAGCTGGCTCGCAAACTGGGAACCTATACTCTTGCCGCCAGTGACGCGCTGGCTTCCTTAAGCGTTATTCTTGCCAACGCTTCTCTGGATGCCAAAGAAGCAGCAGTCTTTGTGGCTCCGCTGGATTGGGCGGCAGCACAACGCGAACTGGCTATCCTGAACACGCCCACCTATGCGGAAATTCTGCATGATGTGGATACTACCAGCCTTGACTGCGGCGATACCGTTGATCTGCGTGCGCTTCTGGCCGAAAAATCCAGCATTGAGGCACGCACGATTGTCGCAAATCTGCTGGGTGCAGAAGTTGCTCATATCCTCAAATTGCCTTCTTCCGATATTGATATTCAAAAGCCGCTCATGCAGCTCGGCATGGATTCACTTATGGCACTGGAACTGCGGTTGAATGTTGAAAAACGCTTCACTATTGATTTGCCTCTGGTTTCCATGTCGGACCAGACCACGCTCTTTACTCTGGCAGCGCCCATTGTAAGCCGCGTTATGAACAGCGACACCTATAGTGAAGAAGATTCCACAATTTCTGATGCGGAAAACACCCTTCTCAGCCACCATATTACTGAGGATATGGATGCTGGCGATATTGATGCTCTGCGCAAAGCCATTCAGCACAACGATGGCATACGCACACAAAAGGCTGTTTAATGACCAAGCGTACTCTTTCCGGCAGCGTTAAAGCCGCACTTCTGGGCAATGCCCGACAAGCAGCACATACAGCATCTTCCCTTGAACCCATGCAGCTCAAGGTTCCCTCCCGTAAGGCTCTGAGCTTTGCCGACCTTCCCGAATACAAGGATTACCAGATCCAACGCTCTGTGGCATCCTTGCTGGGGATTGAAAATCCTTTCTTCCGCTCCCACGAAAGCTATGCGGGCGCAACTTCCATCATTGAAGGGCGGGAATGCCTGAATTTTGCCTCCTACAATTATTTAGGGCTGAACGGCCATTCCCATGTGAGAGAAGCCGCTAAAGCTGCTATCGATACCTACGGTATCTCCGCTTCCGCCAGCCGCGTTGTGGCCGGTGAACGGGATATTCACCGCACCCTTGAAGAACGCATTGCACACTTTGTGGGCGTCCCTTCTGCTGCAGCCTTTGTGAGCGGCCACGCCACAAATGTGGCGCTTATCGGCCAATTGCTGCGTGAAGAAAAAGATCTGCTGCTCCATGATGCTTATATCCACAACAGTATTATGATCGGCGCTAAACTCTCCGGCTGCGCACGCCGCGCCTTCCCGCACAATGATTATGATGCTCTTGAAGCCATGCTTTCCGAACAGGCTGGCCGCTTCGAGCGCGTTCTGATTGCGGTGGAAGGGCTTTATAGCATGGATGGGGATGCGCCTGATCTTGCACGGCTTGTGGAGCTTAAAGAACGCTATAAGGTATGGCTGATGGTGGATGAAGCCCACTCACTCGGCACAATGGGTAAAACAGGCCGCGGCATCGCTGAAGCGCAAGGTATTGATCCGCTGCGCATTGATATATGGATGGGAACACTCTCCAAAACGCTCTCCGGCTGTGGCGGCTATGTGGCAGGCCATTCCGCGCTTATTGATTATCTTAAATGCACATCGCCCAGCTTTGTTTACTCGGTGGGAATGCCACCCGCCATTGCCGCCGCTGCCATTGCATCACTGGAGGTGCTGGAAAACGAACCGGAACGTGTGGCAAACCTTAATGCCAACACACAGTTCTTTATTGAAGAAGCACAAAAAGCTGGCCTTGATACAGGCTTGGCACAGCCTTATGCCATTGCTCCCGTGATGGTGGGTGACTCAGTGCGTGCGGTTGCGCTAGCCGATAAACTTCTCGCCAGAAACATCAATGCCCTGCCCATCATCTACCCTGCAGTACCCGAAAAATCCGCACGTTTACGGTTCTTTCTTTCCAGTGAACATACCCGGGAGCAGATTATACAAGCGGTTCAAACAACTGCCGAAGAGCTAGAAGGATTGCGTAAAGCCAATTTTGGCCTGAAGGCAACCGCAACCTTGGCCAAGTCTCTCCGCGGCAACACTGTTCCCCATGACGTCTGACCTTAATATCCAGATTGTTTGCGGGAATGAGGGGGCAAAACTATTCGCTCAGGCAGCCCACAACGCCCGAAAAGGCGATTCTGCATGGACTGCTCCGTTCAGTGTCGAAACAAAAAAACTTTTTAACGCACAAGGTACGCCCTTTAACCGCGCTAATCCGCACGCATTCTGTGTCGCCTTCCATAACGGTGTGCCGGTGGGTCGAATCATGGTCATCAAGCACTTGCATCATTTGGCCGTTTATCAGGATAATGCCTGCCACTTCGGTTTTCTGGAAGCGGCAGACAATCCTGAAATTATTCCAGCACTCATGGCATTTGCGATGCGATGGGCAAAAAACAATGGATTATCACGCCTTGAAGGTCCTTACAGCGCTTCTATAAACCACGAGATCGGTCTGTTGCTCAATGGAGATGGTACACCTACCACCTTCAAAACCAACGATGCCCCGTCCCGCTACGCCAAGACTCTGGAAACACTTGGCTTTGCACCCGTGAAAGATATTCTTGCAGTAGAGGCAGATATTACAAAAAACGTTTATCCTGATCGTGTTGCAGAACTTTTAAGCCAATGGCCTGACCACCATCGGCTGGTGTTGAAATCCTTTAATATTTTCAAGCTCAAAGAGAATGTACGTATCACCAATACCGTTTACAGTAAGGCATGGGCAAACAACTGGCATATGCTGGTGCCTGCACAGGATGAAGCCACCTTTATTGCAAAAATGATGTTGCCTTGGATCAAATCTTCATGGCTGAAAACCGCATATTTTAACGGAAAACCCGTAGGCATTGCTTCGCTTATCCCTGATCTAAATGAAGCTGCGCGCGGCCTTGGGGGCAAACTACTGCCTTTCGGCTGGTTCTTGTATCTGTGGCGCCTCAAGGTGCGCGGCACTAAACGGGCGCGGCTGGCGCTGATCGGGGTGTGCAATGTGGAAGGCAATAAGCGTGCAAAACATTTTGCCGCCTCTGCCCTTGTAGCCAATGCCATTACACAAGCACAGCGTGCCGGTGTGGAACGGTTAGAAGTAAGCTGGATGCTGGAGGATAATGCTGCCGTGCTGAACCTCACCCGCAACCTTCCCGCTCAAATTACCCGCCGTTGGCGCATCTACGGCAAAGAGCTGGATTAAAAACGCGCTTTATAACGAAGTCATGATTATTTTATCTGAAACGCAGCTCTATAGCCTGAGAGAAATAATCATTTTATAGGTCTCTGGCTATATAACTGGAACATAGCGCTAATGTCAGGGGGTGGCTAATGTGGGCAACTCCATTAATGCCACCGGATCGAGTGGTTTTGGAAGAAAAGCATTCATACCCGCTTCCAGCACTTCCGCTTTATCTGCTTCGGAGGTATTGGCTGATACAGCCACAATCACAACAGGAGCCAGGTTTTTTTCTTTTTCATAGCCCCGAATTTGCCGTGCCGCATCAAACCCGCTCATCTGGGGAAGGCGCAAATCCATGACGATCAGCGAAAATGGTTTTAGCAATGTATGACTTTCCTTCACAGCTTCCACCGCTTTGAGACCATCTTCGACCCGCTCCACCATATAACCTAACTTTTTAAGATGCACCTGCGCCAAAAGCGCATTTACGGGATCATCCTCCGCAAGCAATACCCGCTTTTGTTGTTTCTCCGCTGCTTTTGTTTGTGAGGGAAGGGCTGGTGAGAGCGCAACAGTATGGATTGCACCTGATGCAATACTCACAAGCGAACGACGACGCACAGGTTTGACCAGATAGCCGTCAAATCCTGCAGCGCGCAAATGGTTGAGTTCGGCACGCTCACGCGGGGTCACCAACACCAGAGCACGGATAGAATACCTGTTGGCTGTATGAGCCAGCTCCAGCGTTTTATCACCGATTGTCCGATCAATAATCACCGATGACCAGGACTGCTCTGCCAGTTTTTTCATTGCAACGTCAGCATTGCTGATTAAAAAAGGCTGCGCGCCGCATTCTGCCAGTTTTTCTGAAATCCAGGGGCCTTCAAAAACAGAATTGGTCACAATTAAAATGCGTTTGCCATTGAGTGCAGGTATGGGTTTTACAGCGCCTAATGCTGCGGGCAAGGGCAATGTAACAGCGAAGGTCGAGCCTGTATTCGGGGTGCTTTCTACGGATAACTCTCCTCCTAGTGCGGCAACCAGACGCCTTACAATAGCAAGCCCCAATCCATTCCCAGGCACATCCGTGTTGCTACCGCGTTCAAAATCTTCAAACAAACGCTCTAACGCTTCTTTAGGAATGCCAGGCCCGGTATCTTGTACTGCAAACACAATACCGGAAGCGGCAACATCCACCCGCAAACCAACCCCGCCTGACACCGTGTATTTTACAGCATTGCCAGCAAGATTCAGCAAAAGTTGCCGGATACGCCCCGCATCACCAAAGAGAAAAGCCGGCACCTGATTGCTGATATGAGCGGCAATTTCCAGATTTTTAGCATGGGCGCTGGGTGCCAGCAATTCTACAACCCGCGCCAGCAACATCTCCACCTCGAACGGCGCTGGCTTGGACGGCGCTTTGCCGCTTTCAACGGCTGCAAAATCCAGCACATCATCAATTAACAGCAACAGAGATTCGCCCGAAGCGCGTACGGATTCAGCATATGTTTGCTGCTCTGGAGTAAGCTGGCTCTCCAACAGCAAATCCGCCATGCCGACCATACCCGTAACCGGTGTGCGCAGCTCGTGCGTGACATGCGCAAAAAACTGCCGTTCCTCCTGCGCTGTGCGGCCAGAGGTCATATCAACAAGCGGTACGCTAACAGCAGGCTTAGCCGCTGCAAACTTTTTTTGAGAACGTTTGCCAAGCAAAAATCCAACAATTCCGCACAGAAAAGCAATAATAACACTCATTGCAATACTCATGCAGACATTTCCGTTGTCCGGTTCATCAGTGTGCGGTAGGAAAGCGCTTCGCCCAGATGCTGCAGCGAAACCTGAGGGGTATCATCCAGATCGGCTATCGTGCGTGCAACCTTCAAAATACGGTGGAAGCCGCGCGCTGAAAGTTTCATTGCATTGGCCGCATTGTTTAAAAAAGCGGTTGCATCCCCATCAAGCGCCAACACACTTTCCAGCAAAGCAGGCGATACTTGCGCATTTGTTAAATGTTCTGGCTGGCCAAGATGCTTCATTCTCATGCTCTGCCGCAGCCTTGCCTGTGCCACCCTTTGGGCAACCTCGCGCGTTCCTTCTTTTGGCGATGGCAGCAAAAGGTCGCTTGCCGAAACAGAGGGCATATCCAGATGAATATCAATCCGATCCAGAAAAGGACCAGAAAGCCGCGCTTGATATTCCTGCTCACACCGGATTCCCCGTTTGCATTTATGCCCCGGCTCGCCAGCATAACCGCACCGACAGGGATTCATGGCAGCAATAAGCTGGAAACGTGCGGGATAGGTGATGCGGTAATTGGCGCGGGTAACCAGCACTTCGCCGTTTTCCAAGGGTTGACGTAAGGCATCCAGCACGGTGGGTTGAAATTCCGGCAGCTCATCCAAGAATAAGACACCATGATGGGCAAGAGCGATTTCACCCGGCCGCGCACGCCCACCGCCCCCAATCAATGATGGCATGGAAGCAGAATGATGCGGCGCCCGAAAAGGCCGCTGATTGGATAATCCTCCACCTGCAAGATCACCCGCAATAGAGCGAATCATCGCAACATCCAGAATTTCCTGCGGCGACAAGGCAGGCAACAAACCGGGCAACCGGCTTGCCAGCATGGATTTTCCAGCACCGGGTGGGCCAACCATTAAAAGATTATGCCCGCCTGCTGCTGTAATTTCCAACGCGCGTTTGGCTGATTCTTGTCCTTTAACATCGCGGAGATCTTTAAGATCGCTGACGGCTTCAGGGAGCGACGGTTGAGGGCGGGAGAGGATCTGAGTGCCTTTAATGTGGTTTGCCAATGTGAGCAGGGAGGCGGGTGCCAACAGCGGCATATCATCACCTGCCCATGCAGCTTCTGCCCCGTTGCCTTGCGGACAAATCAACCCGCGCCCCTGTGCGTTGGCATACACCGCAGCCGGAAGAACACCTTGTACAGGGGTCAGGCTGCCATCCAGAGCTAATTCACCCAAGACCGTGAAATGCTTGATGCTGTCCGCAGGAAGAGCTTCCACCGCCGCCATCAACCCCACCGCAATCGGCAAATCAAAGTGACTGCCTTCTTTAGGAAGATCCGCAGGGGAAAGATTGATGGTAATCCGTTTCGGAGGCAGGGACAGACCCGATGCCACCAATGCCGCACGCACCCTTTCCCGTGCTTCGCTGACAGCCTTGTCAGGCAAGCCTACAATTGTGAATGCGGGCAAGCCATTGGCCACATGCACCTGCACATCAACCGGACGCGCTTCTATGCCTTCAAACGCAACCGTGGATACAAAAACAACCATACAGAGTTACCGAAAAACTTTTGCCACTTCTTTCTCTGTATAAAGCACATCTTCACAGCACAATCAAGAACAGGATAAGAACAAATTTTGCTTGAAATATGCAAAAATTTCGTACTCCTATTGAATTTTCAAAGGCTTTTCCTTTACACAGATGCGTAAGCTGTTATAAAAATATGCCGATAAAGTGCGAAAGGTAGCCTTGGCCATGAAAGATGAAGCCCCATCCGCTCCGGTTGATCTCACTTTGCTCATCGTGGACGATGACAAACCTTTTTTATCCCGCCTTGCCCGCGCCATGGAAATACGCGGCTATACTGTCTATACGGCCGAAAGTGTCGCTGAAGGCCTTATACAAGTTGAACAAAAGGCACCTGCTTTTGCAGTAGTGGATATGCGGCTGGGAGATGGAAACGGGCTTGATGTCATTTCTTCGCTCAAGAAAAAGCGTCCCACCGCGCGTGGCTTAATTCTTACCGGCTACGGCAATATTGCCACGGCTGTGACCGCTGTAAAGCTGGGCGCTGTGGATTATATAGCAAAACCCGCCGATGCGGATGAAATTCATCAGGCACTGGTTGCCAATGGGGAACAAAAAGCGCCACCGCCTGAAAATCCCATGTCGGCGGATCGGGTGCGGTGGGAGCATATCCAGCGTATTTATGAATTGTGCGAGCGTAATGTTTCAGAAACTGCACGGCGTCTGAATATGCATCGCCGTACCTTGCAGCGCATTTTGGCAAAACGGGCGCCACGCTGAACCTTATTGCTCTTGTCTTTTAAAATATAGAGAAAAAAGCGCAAATCTGAATAGAATGAATGCGACGAAAGAGTAGAATGCACCTTCTGTGCGGGATTAGGTTTTCATGAATAACGCTGATTTACTGAATGTAGAAAATCTTTCCGTTCATTTTCGGCAAAATGAAACAGAAATAAAGGCTGTGAAAGGCGTTTCGTTTTCTTTGAAAAAAGGCGAAACCCTTGCTTTGGTAGGGGAATCGGGATCAGGAAAATCGGTTACAGCGCTTTCTATTCTGAAACTGCTGCCTTATCCGGCAGCGTCGCACCCCACCGGCAGCGTAATGTTTGGCGGTCAGGATTTGCTCAATCTTCCGACGAAAGAACTGCGCAAAGTGCGTGGACGTGCCATTACCATGGTCTTTCAGGAGCCAATGTCATCGCTCAACCCGTTGCATACGGTAGAACAGCAGATTGCAGAGATTATTGCCGTTCATCAAGGAGGGAGCCGCGCGAAAATCCGTGCGCGGGTGCTTGAACTCCTGGAACAGGTAGGCATTCGTAATGCGACAGAAAAACTCAATTCTTATCCGCATCAGCTTTCCGGTGGGCAACGTCAACGGGTGATGATTGCCATAGCGCTTGCAAATGATCCTGATCTTCTGATTGCCGATGAACCCACAACGGCACTGGATGTGACCGTACAGGCGCAGATCCTCAAACTGTTGAAAGATTTACAGCAGCGGTATGGTATGGCGCTGTTGTTTATCACCCATGATCTGGGATTGGTGCGCAAGATTGCTGACCGCGTGTGCGTGATGCAGGGCGGCGAAATTGTTGAAGCCGGTGCGGTGCAGAATGTCTTTAAACAGCCGCAGCATCCTTATACGCAAAAATTGCTGGCCGCTGAACCCAAATCCATTGCTCCTGCCTATGATGCAAACCGCGAAGAAATTCTGAAGGCTGAGGATATCAAGGTCTGGTTTCCCATTAAAAAAGGTTTTTTCAAGCGGACGGTTGGGCATGTAAAAGCCGTCGATGGGATTGATACCATTCTCCATGCTGGCCAAACACTCGGAATTGTAGGCGAATCAGGTTCTGGTAAATCCACGCTGGGGATGGCGCTGTTACGGCTTATTCGCTCCGAAGGAACAATTGTTTTTCAAGGCCGCGATATTGCGCCTTTGCAAAGCAAAACCCTGCGTCCTCTACGGCAGAAATTGCAAGTTGTGTTCCAAGATCCCTACGGTTCCCTTTCACCGCGCATGGCGGTGGGGCAGATTATTGAAGAAGGCTTGCGTGTGCATCAACCCGCACTGCGCGCGGCAGAGCGCCAGCAGAAAGTATGCGAAGCGCTGGAAAGTGTCGGATTATTGCCTGAAATGGCGGATCGCTACCCGCATGAATTTTCTGGCGGTCAACGGCAGCGCATTGCCATTGCCCGCGCTATTGTGCTGGAACCCGCTTTGCTGGTTCTGGATGAACCAACCAGCGCACTGGATATGTCGGTACAGGCGCAGATCACCGACTTATTGCGCACTTTACAAGACCGTACCGGAATGGCCTATATTTTCATCTCGCATGACCTGAAGGTGGTGCGCGCTATGGCTTCCCGCGTTATCGTTATGCGTGAAGGCAAAGTGGTGGAAGAGGGCTTAACCGCTGATATTTTTGCCAGACCACAGCAAGAATATACCCGCACTCTCATGCAGGCAGCACTCAACAATGATGTGGCCTTTTAAAGGAACGGCGTGATGAGTATCGTTTTGGCGATTACTGCCTGGGATGCACAAATCTGGCGGGAACGGGTTCAACAGGCATTGCCGGATACAAGGGTTTATCTTTTAGGCGAAGATTATCTTCCCGAAGATGTGCGGCATGTATTATGCTGGAAGCATCCGCACGGGGCTTTGGCTGCTTTTACTAATTTGCTTTCTGTTCATTCGTTAGGTGCGGGTGTGGATCACATGATGAGCGATCCGCAATTGCCGCCCGATGTTCCTTTGTTTCGGGTAATTGATACCAGCCTGACCGCACAGATGGTGCAGTGGGTGTGCTTGCAAGTGCTGGCACATCACCGCCGCTTGCCGCTTTATCTGGAGCAACAGCGCGCGCATGTCTGGAAAGATCACCGTGAGAATCTTAGTGCTGGAAAAGTGCGTGTTGGTATTTTAGGCTTTGGCGAATTGGGGCAAAACGCTGGCCATGCTTTAAAGATGCTCGGCTATGATGTTGCAGGCTGGCGACGCACAACGGCAGGCGCACAGGATTTGCCCGTATTTCACGGTGAAAGCGGCCTTAAAGAACTGCTTGGCCGTACCAATATTCTGGTAAGCCTGCTTCCTTTGACGCCTGATACAAAAGGTATTTTGAATAAAATGCTTTTTGTACAACTGGATCATGGTTCGGCCTTTGGTGCGCCGGTGATTATCAATGCTGGACGCGGCGGCTTGCAGGTTGAAAAGGATATTGTTGCGGCGCTGGAGGATGGTACTCTCGGCGGTGCTTCGCTGGATGTGTTTGAAGAAGAACCACTTTCGGCCACTTCACCGCTCTGGGATCATCCGCGCGTGATTATAACCCCTCATAATGCAGCCGTAAGCGTTCCTGAAGATGTTACAGCTTTTGTTATCCAGCAGATTAAGGATATTGAAATCGGTGCGTCACCGTGGGGGAAAGTTAACCCTGAAGCGGGATATTAGAGCGTGCTGCATTCACTCATATGCAACATGCTTGGTATCATTTTTTGAAAATAACCGGAATTCAAGAATGTTATTGAATTTCGGCGCATCATGCTATAGCAATAGCCTTGATTTAATTGCTGCAGATTGCAGCTGCATCTGCTGGTTGGAGAGGACGCTATGGTATGTGTTGCCCTCTTCCAATTGGGGATGGCTCACATGTATTTGATGCCCCCCAAACGGAAGGTTTCTGTTTTGCGCACGCCCTGAAAGAGCGATGACGCAGAACATCTCGTATAAACTTTTCCGACTTTGCGTATTTTTTACAGGCATCACGGTTTTGACACTGCAAACTCCTTATTACCTCATTGATAAACGCTCCTTGCGCAAAAACATGGAAACCATCCGCTATGTGCGCGAACACTCCGGTGCCAAGCTGCTGCTGGCGCTAAAATGCTTTGCAACATGGTGTGCGTTTGATCTGATGCGCGACTCCATGGATGGGACAACCTCCTCATCCCTGTTTGAGGTGCGCCTTGGGCGTGAAAAATTTGGCAAGGAAACCCACGCTTACAGTGTGGCCTATGCTGACCATGAAATTGATGAAGTGGTTTCTTATGCGGACAAGATCATCTTCAACTCCATCCAACAGCTCGAACGTTTTTCGGATCGCTGCAGCACATTGAACCGCGGGGTGCGCCTTAACCCCGGAACTAGCTCCTCTACTTTTGATCTGGCTGATCCTGCCCGTCCGTTCAGCCGCCTTGGGGAATGGGATGTGGAAAAAGTCGCAGCCGTAATTGATCGCATTGACGGCTTCATGATCCACAACAATTGCGAAAACCCTGAATTTGCACTTTTCAGCCAAATGCTTGACCAGATTGAAGAAAAATTTGGCCATCTGTTTAAAAAAGTGAAATGGGTGAGCCTTGGTGGCGGGATTCATTTCACTGGCGAAAACTATCCACTGGATGCGTTTTGTGCGCGTTTGAAAGCCTTTGCCGAAAAATATGGCGTTCAGGTTTATCTGGAGCCGGGAGAGGCCGCCATTACGCAGACATGCACGCTGGAAGTAACAGTACTGGATACACTCTATAACGGGAAAAATCTTGCCATTGTGGATTCATCCGTAGAAGCACATATGCTTGATCTGCTGATTTACCGCCAATCTGGAAAAATGCAGCCCAATGAAGGTGCCTATGATTATATGATCTGCGGCAAATCATGCCTAGCAGGCGATATTTTCGGTGAATTCAAATTCCCCCATGAACTTAAAGCCGGTGATCGCGTTTCTTTAAGAGATACTGCGGGCTATACCATGGTGAAAAAAAACTGGTTTAACGGTGTGCAGATGCCCACAATTGCCATGCGCGAAGAAGATGGACGCATCACTGTTGTACGCACATTCACCTATCAGGATTTCAGGGATAATCTCTCCTGATTACTTTTATCCTTCGGACTGCGAAAGGAGCTTCCGACCCAAATGAAGAAAAACGTTCTGATTATCGGCGCTGGTGGCGTCGGGCTCGTGGTAGCCCATAAATGTGCGCAGAATAATGATATCCTGGGGGATATTCATATCGCTTCGCGTACACTGGAAAAATGTGAGGCTATTGTCCATTCTGTTAAAGAAAAAGGTAGCCTGAAAACCACAGGTAAAATTGTAGCACATCAGCTCAATGCGCTGAATGTAGCTGATACCGTGGCGCTTATCCAAAAAACAGGATGCCAGATTGTCATTAACGTTGGGTCGGCTTTTTTGAATATGAGCGTGCTTTCCGCCTGTATTGAGGCAAAAGTGGCTTACATCGACACAGCTATTCACGAAGATCCGCTGAAAATCTGCGAAGATCCGCCATGGTATGGCAATTACGAATGGAAACGTCGCGAAGAATGCGCCACTGCGGGCATTACCGCCATTCTGGGGGCAGGCTTTGACCCAGGCGTGGTCAATGCCTATGCACGTCTGGCTAAGGATGAATATTTTGACAAGATTGATTCCATCGACATCATTGATGTGAATGCGGGTGATCACGGCCGCTATTTTGCAACCAACTTTGATCCTGAAATCAACTTCCGTGAATTTACAGGTCGGGTTTGGTCATGGCAGAACAACCAGTGGACAAAAAACCAGATGTTTGAAATCCGCAAGGATTGGGATTTGCCGGTGGTGGGTACGCGCACAACCTATATGACTGGGCATGATGAAATCCACTCGCTTTCCAAAAATATGGATGGCGCGGATGTGCGGTTCTGGATGGGCTTTGGCGAACGTTACATCACCGTGTTCACCGTACTGAACAGTCTTGGTCTCCTTTCCGAACAGCCCATCAAAACTGCTGAAGGTCAGGAAGTCGTGCCGCTGAAAGTGGTGAAGGCTGTTCTGCCTGACCCCTCATCTCTTGCACCGGATTACACCGGAAAAACCTGCATTGGCGATCTGGTGAAAGGCACCAAGGATGGCAAGCCGCGCGAAGTATTTATCTACAACGTGGCCGACCACAAGGAAGCTTATAACGAAGTGGGCAGCCAAGGCATTTCCTACACTGCCGGCGTACCGCCTGTTGCCGCCGCGATGCTGATTGCCACCGGCGAATGGGACGTAAAAACCATGGTGAATGTGGAAGAACTGCCGCCGCGGCCTTTCTTGAACCACCTCAACCACATGGGTCTGCCCACCTCTATTCGTGATGAACAAGGCGAGCGTCCGCTGGATTTTACCTGAACAATTTATTTTATAGCCTGAGACATATGAAATGATTATTTGTCTCAGGCTATAAGTCTTTGTTTTTACCAGGATATACAGATTCAAGGGCTACAGTCGATCAGCCTTTCCGCCAGACTCTCACAACCTCACCAATCATGAGTGCTATAAGATATAATAATGGGGCAGTGATTGTTAAATACACATCATATTTTCCGGATTCCGCTCATAACGCAGCCGTTTTACTTCCAGCGTCAAAGCATTAATCCGCAAGAACACGCCCACAAGCCCTTGCCCAAACCCTACAATTTCCCGTAAAGATTCCAACGCCATCATGGTTCCTACCATGCCAGCCAAGGGGCCTAACACGCCCGCTTGGGAGCATGGTAAAATATCCGCGGCATTAGGCGCTTCAGGGAACAGGCACCGGTAAGTGGGGTTCCAAGCGCCATCAGAAGCGCGCTCGTATGGCCGCAATGTGGTTAGTCCTGCATCAACTTGCCCTAACCAACCGCTAATCAAAGGTTTTTGCGCACAAAAGCAAGTATCCGCAAGCGCATAGCGAGTTTCAAAATTATCAGACCCGTCCAATACCAGATCAAAACTCTGTATGCGCTCCGGCATCTTTTCTGGAACTATGCGTTCATGATAAAGAGTGATTTGCACATCGGGATTCAGGCTTTTAAGTGCGCACTGTGCCACATCGAGTTTTGACTTGCCTATATCCTCCGTTCGGAACAGTATTTGCCGCTGCAAGTTGGAAAGCGACACTGTGTCATCATCCACCAAGCCGATATGCCCTACACCACTTGCAGCCAGATAAAGTGCTGCGGGAGAACCCAAACCGCCAGCTCCAATAATCAACACAGAACTGTTTTTTAGTGCATTCTGACCAGGGCCACCAATTTCTTTCAGCATTAAATGCCGTGCATAACGATCAATGTCATGGGATGAAAGCGCCATGGTTGGAGTTTCCTATCAAAGCCACGGAAATTAAAAAATAGAGTTGTGCCTGCAGAAGATCAAGTGGTTTGGAATAAATCTGCTTCATCATGCTATAGCAAGAACCAGCCTTGAAAACAAAAAATCCCGCGAAAATAATTTCCATTTGCGCAAGAATTGCTCTAAGGTGCCGCCAAATTCTCTAAAATTATCAGCGCCAGACAGTGGTGAAATGCCCTGTTTATATGCGGATAATTCAGCATCTTGCTTAAATAGGAAATGCCTGATGAGTGCAAAAACAGTCAAAAAAGTTGTTCTGGCCTATTCCGGTGGTCTTGACACCTCCGTTATCTTGAAGTGGCTCCAGAATACGTATAATTGCGAAGTCATTACTTTTACCGCCGATCTGGGGCAAGGTGAAGAACTGGAACCTGCCCGTAAAAAAGCTGAATTGTTGGGTGTAAAACAGATTTTCGTAGAAGATGTGCGCGAAGAGTTTGTGCGTGATTTTGTCTTTCCGATGTTCCGTGCCAACGCACTTTACGAAGGTCAATATCTGCTGGGCACCTCCATAGCTCGTCCCTTGATTGCTAAAAAACAGATCGAAATCGCCCGCAAACTTGGAGCAGACGCCGTAGCGCATGGGGCTACAGGAAAAGGTAACGATCAGGTGCGCTTTGAAGTGGGCTATTATGCGCTGGAGCCTGATATCACCATCATTGCTCCATGGCGCGAATGGGATCTGACATCCCGCACCCGCCTTCTGGAATATGCAGAACTCAATCAGATTCCCGTGCCAAAAGATAAGCGTGGCGAAGCTCCTTTTTCAGTTGATGCCAATCTGCTGCATTCCTCTTCCGAGGGAAAGGTGCTGGAAGATCCAAATGAAGAAGCACCGGAATATGTCTATCAGCGCACAATCAGCCCCGAGGATGCACCAGATCAGGCAACCATCATCACTATCGATTTCGAACGTGGTGATGCTGTTGCAATTGATGGCGAAAAGCTGTCTCCAGCAACCTTACTCACCCGCCTGAACGAATTGGGTAAAATCAACGGCATTGGCCGTCTTGATCTGGTGGAAAACCGCTTTGTGGGCATGAAATCCAGAGGTGTTTATGAGACACCGGGCGGCACCATTCTGCTAAACGCACATCGCGGCATTGAATCCATTACCCTTGACCGTGAAGCAGCGCACCTTAAAGACAGCATCATGCCGCGCTATGCGGAACTGATTTATAACGGTTTTTGGTTCGCACCGGAACGTGAAATGCTGCAAGCACTCATTGACAAAAGTCAGGAATTTGTCACCGGCTCTGTGCGGGTGAAGCTTTATAAAGGCCATGCGACTGTTATTGGTCGGACTTCGCCATATTCCCTTTATGATCAGGAATTAGTGACCTTTGAAGAAGGTGCTGTCGCCTACGATCACCGCGATGCCCAAGGCTTTATCAAACTTAATGCTTTACGGCTGCGCAGTTTGGCAAAACGGGAAAAGCGCGGAAAATAAATCCTTATTTTTTACCTTAAAAATTAAAGCGCAACCTGCAAAGAGTTGCGCTTCTTACGTTTTCAAGACACATCCAGCATTCACGGCTTCTTTTTAAGCTTCTACACGAATCCGAGTGCAATGCGGAGATGGTTCAAGAAATTCACTCTACCTTTTTTTCACATGAATATATAATGCTCCACCACCCCCGTGCAAAATATGGGCTTGGCTAAAACCTGCGATATAATGCTGAAACTCTTCACTTTCTAGCCAAAGTGGCACTAGCCGACGTAACAATGCAGACGCTGGCATTTTACTGTTTCTGCCTTTTCCTGTAATAACCAAAACAACGCGTTCCCCCTGAAGATATGACGCTTTTATAAATTCTTTTAAATAATTATATGCCGCACTTTGTTGCATTCCATGCAAATCAATTTTGCGATTTATCATTCGCTTACCCCGGCCTAGATCGCTCAAAATATCTTTTCCCATTTGTAAATTTTGAACAACAACTGGCGCTGGAATGATCGGCATTTTTATACCGTGTTTTTCTCTTTCACCATCCTCAGAAGACTTCAATATAACGGGAGAAGAAACAGATTTTTTTTGTGGTGACTGAATAAATTTTTCTCTGTTTTTTAAAGGCGATAATGTTTTTGTCACGTTCTCCCATAATAGAGCATCGCTTTGAGGAAATAGATCGCCTTTCTTGGCGTGCGATCTATAAAGAATATTATTTATAGCCTGAGTTTCTGAAGCAGTGCCAAGGCCAAAAAGTAAAGAAATATCTTGCGTTAAAATAGGGGGCCGTTTCTTTTTCATCACTAGGGTTTTCCTACTTTTGGAAAAAGCACAACAAACTGGCCTGTGTGTTTGATTTTACCTGCTTCAATTCCTGCTTCTTCACCGGTTCCCCAGTAAATATCTGAACGCGTCATGCCTTTAATGGCTGCTCCGGTATCTTGTGCAATCATAAGCCGACGTAAAGTTGAATGCGGTTGAATGGGTAAATTTATATCAACCCATATGGGCAAACCATACGGCCAATATTTTGGATCAATAGCCAACGAACGCTTTGCATGCAAAGAAAGCCCTGCTGCACCTCGAGGTCCTTCGTTCTGCTTTAATGTTACGTCTTTTTGAAAAAATATATATGACGCATTCTGGTGCATAATGTGAGCAGCATCTTGAGGATGTGCACGCAGCCATTGCTTCAATCGCTCTGCGGTAATTTCTTCTCTTTCAAGAATTCCTTTTTGCATCAGTATTTGTCCGATAGCGGTATAAGGATAACCGTTTCTGCCTGCAAACGCCACTCGCATGGAATGCCCATCATCAAAGCGAATACGCGCCGAACCTTGAATATGGATGAAAAAGGCATCCACAGGATCAAGCCAGACGAGAGGAAGTGCATCCTTTCCCAAAGCTCCTGTCTCAATATCTTTGCGGTTTGGATAGGGAATATTTTTTCCGCTTGTTGAGCGCCTGCTTGCTGTAAGCTGAATGCCCAATTCATGTGAAAATACGGATTTACTGCTGTGGTTTTCAGGCAATTGCAGCAAAGGTGTGTGATGCGATGCTGTCTTTTGCCGTGAACCGAACACTTCCGGTTCAAAATATCCCGTAAAAAAAGGAGCTGATTGTTCATTTTTAACGGTGTATGGTTGGAAATATTGTTCAAAAAAGCGCCTGGCAGCATCTTGCGAATTTATAATTTCAGATTGCTGATGCCGCGCTTTGTTGCAGATTGCAATCCTTGCATGCTTATCCGCATTTGCCCGCAATTTTTGAGATGCACTATTTTTTACAAATACAGCGCAGGAATGCTGAAATACGCCAAAGGCCTCTTTATGATTGTCATCCTTCCATCCCTTCAAAGCTGAATAAGGAACTGGAACCAGCTCTTGAGCATGTAAAAGATGACCATGTGAAAGAAAACCTAAAATCACAGCTATATACACGATGAAAGTATATGCTCTTTTTATTGGATTGCGCATTGTCTTACTCCAGACAAGGCATTATTCCTCGTTTTCTGTTGAAATCAATATCCAGATTGGGGATGCAGAGCCAAGATTGCGGGAAAATGTCCATACGTCTTTTACTTCTGCAATTTTTTCATCAGAACCTTCAACGATCACATCTTCCTTATTGCGCATGGTCGTGACTATTTCTGATAAAAATTCAACTGTGATTATCGCTGTGCCTTCTTCTAAAGATGCATAAGGAATTCTTATCGGTTTAATAGAAACAAATTCCGTTTGTGCATGAAGGCCTTTGGCTTCACGTTCTTTAATTACATTTGCAAAATCTGAATAGACGTCATTGGACAGAAGATCTTTGAGAGTATTTTTATCGCCTTTTCCAAAAGCAGTCACAATCATTTCATAGGCTGAAGACGCATTTTTTAAAAACGTGTTTATATCAAAATCGGGATCTTTGTGTGCAATCTGCAAAAGAGCTTTAGAAGCATCGTTGCTGCTGGGCACAGTAGGACTTATGCTTCTTTGTTGCTCTGTTTTTAAGGGGCTGCTTTGCTCTGGCAATGTTTCACCGGAGGGCAACGGAATCACATTGTCGTTCATATCCTTTGCAGCATCACGAGATAAGGATGTCTCTTGCGGAGGCCGCTCGTGTCCTGTCCGCGTGCCGAGAACGGAGCGAAGCCTGACCAAAATAAATACCGCTAAACCTAGGAAAATCAGGGTATAAATATCAAATGCGTCGCTCATTACTTAAACCTGCTTAATTATTTTATGGGCTTTAATGTGAAAAATTCTCGTCACTGTAAAAGATTTGCAATCATTTGCCTATCTTTTTGTGACAGGAAGTGTTTCATTGAAAAATAACGATATTTCCTCTATTTTTTGTGGGCATAACCGTATTCATGTCTTGAACACATGCTAGCGCCTTATAATATATAAGTTTAAGTAATGAAAAATCAATCACTTTAGGACATTTATGTGAAAGTCCTTTGCCTGAAATCAACCTTTGCGTAGCCTTAATCTGAACCCTGTTTTTTACTTCCACCCTGTAAGGATATTTCCATGAGCGAAAAAGAAATTGAACAATCCAACCCAACACTTAACGTGCTTGCACAATACGTTAAAGATCTCTCTTTTGAAAATCCGCAAGCACCCCGTTCGCTTGTACCACAAGAAAAAAATCCACAAATCAACATTCAGGTAAATGTGAACGCTAAAGCACTTTCTGATACCGATGTAGAAGTAGAACTTAAAATTGAAGGCCAGGCTGGCGAAAGTGCAAATGTGCTGTTCAATTTTGATGTTGTATATGCAGGGATTTTCCGCGTTGAAAACATTCCTGCTGAATCACGCCAGGCTGTTGTTCTTATTGAATGCCCACGTCTTCTGTTCCCGTTTGCGCGCCAGATTGTAAGCGAATGCGTGCGCAATGGCGGTTTCCCGCCGCTTATGATCGATCCAATTGATTTTGCAGCGCTTTACCAACAGCGTGTTGTCAATCATGTTGATGAGACAGAACCAACCGTTAATTGATAATTTATTTTAAAGCAAAATGAGGAGCCGCATTTATAGTGCGGCTTTTTTTATGCAGATATTTTTTCCAAAGTGCTTCACTTTTAAATGTATTTATAAACGCTGTATGTTTTTCTTTGTCAGCATCTGTGAGGCGTGTCGCTAGTTTCTTTGGTCTTTGGTACGCGCTGGGTTTTACCGCTTCACCCGTTATCTGAGAAACTGTATTTTCTTGCTTTCCTAAGCCCAATACAGCCTGCTTTCCCCCCACAAGTTCTGAATAGACTTCAGCTAATAATTCAGCATCTAGCAAAGCACCGTGCAAAACGCGGGAAGAATTATCAATGCCATAACGCGCGCATAAATCATCAAGTTTGTTTGATGTGTTGGGGTGCTTGCGGCGTGCAAGCTGAAGCGTGTCAATGACGCGCTCTGAAGGAATAGGTTCTTTTTGCAAACGCTTCAATTCAGCATTAATAAATCCCATATCAAAATTAGCATTATGGGCTACAAGTTTAGAATCTCCCACAAAAGCCAGAAAATCATCCGCAATTTCTGCAAATAAAGGCTTATCTTTTAAAAATTCTTCTGAAAGACCATGCACCCGAAAAGCCTCAACGGGCATTGAACGCTGAGGATTTATATAAACATGAAAGGTGTTACCGGTAGGGGTGTAATTAAAAACTTCAACACACCCAATTTCAACCAGCCGATCATCCTTATGCGCTTCAAGACCCGTTGTCTCAGTGTCAAAAACAATTTCACGCATTTCTTTTTAAATCTCTTCCTGTTAGTCCCGGCACTTGCTGAATACAAACAAACTTAGCATAGAGCCTGAGATATATAAAATGATGATTTTTATTGAACCCGGCTATAGCGGAACAAAGCGGAATGAAACAACCGGAATAAACCGGAATACAGCGGAATATCCCTGTAAAAACAATTTTTATAGGCTGCGCAAAATATCTGCAATATCACGTTCTACTTTTTCATAGCTGGATGAAATGATGCAGTAGTGCGCACGTTTGCGCTTTTCGCTATCTGGCATTTGCTTTGCCACAATTGCTGAAAATTTTTCAACAGACATATTCGGCCGCGATAACACCCGCTGCCTTTGAATGCTCGCAGGAGCAGAAACCACACAAATTACATCGCATAAAGTATTTTGCTGTTTTTCAAACAACAACGGTATATCGAAAACAACAAAGCGATGATTGTTATCTTTACACACTTTCAGAAATTTTTCGCGCGCCTCACGCACAAGCGGATAGATGATGTATTCTATTTTTTCTAATGCATCCGATTGCTGTATTATAATATTTGAAAGCTTTTCACGGGAAACAATGCCGTTAACAATTGCTTCGGGGAAAACATTTTGCATGGGAACGACAGCTTCATCCCTATAAAGATCATGAACACATTGATCGGCATCAAACACGGGTATGCCCGCTTGCATAAAGAATTTAGCGGCTACCGATTTACCCATGCCAATTGAACCTGTGAGACCAATAATTTTCATAAGTATCTCATTTAGCAATGATGTGACTGCAATGCATTTGCTGTAATGATTGAACCGTGAAAACAGTTTAAAAAGCGCATTGCTAAACGTTGGTTAAGGTTCGAATCTTATCGATTCAGATCCGCAACAATCATCGTGTAAAGATCTGCATCCACTTCCGGCCTCACTCCAAACCATTTTTCAAAACCTGGTACAGCTTGGTGTAACAACATGCCCAAGCCAGAAACTGTCTGAAGATTGCACAGTCTGGCCTGCCGAAGTAAATCTGTTTCCAAGGGAGAATAGACAATATCGGAAACAATAGCCGCGGAGTGCAAACACTTCAAATCAATCTCAAGCGGAGCAGAGCCGGTCATACCAAGAGACGTAGTATTCACAAGCAGATCTGCACTTGCAAGAATGACGTTAAGGTCATCCCATGGCGAAGCATTAACCTTTGTTGACTGGGATAACGGGGATGAAAATGCCTTAGCAAGACTGTCCGCTTTTTCCAGCGTTCGATTCACAACCGTTATTTTTTTAATGCCACGTTTTATAAATCCATAGACAATACCGCGGGCGGCGCCACCTGCTCCCATGATAACAGCATGGGATGTTTGTTTTTCCCAATGGGGTAAAACTGCATCGAGATTGGCGAGATACCCATAAACATCCGTATTCCCGCCATGGATAATGCCATTCTCGATCCACACTGTATTGACTGCGCCGACTGCTTTGGCAGTATCATCCGCACACTCAACAAGCTGATAAGCAATTTCCTTATGGGGAAGTGTTACATTGAACCCCGCATAACCTTGTTCTGCAAATTGTAAAAACCATTGTTTAAGGTTGGACGGTAGGATGTGCTCTTTGCTGTACTCTCCAGATATTCCATATTTTTGCAGCCAATAATTATGAATCAATGGCGAACGTGAATGTTTAATAGGATCACCAATAACACACGCTTTTTTATAAATTGAATCGGTCACGGTATAACAAGCTCCAAACGACGAAACTCAGCAATCAGCGGGATAAGGGGTAACCCAAGAATTGTAAAAAAATCCCCTTGAACTTCTTCAAACAGATGGCATCCTGATTTTTCAAAATGATAGCCGCCGACACTTGATATAAGAGCATCGTGAGCATTTTCAGAGTACCAACTATAAAAATCATCGGATAAGATTCGCATCCGCAACCTTACGCTATCCGTTACGCTGGCCAATATTTTTCCATTTTTTATTAAAACAGCACTAGAAACAAGTTTATGAGATTTTCCTGCTAATTCTTTAAGCTTATTTAAACCCGTTTCACGTGAAACACTCTTGGTTAATATTTTATTATCAAACACAAGAATCTGATCGCATCCGAGAACATAACGGTCTTGATAAACATTACTGACTGCTTTTGCTTTTTCCAAAGCAAGGCCCAAGGCCACAGATTCCAAATTAACACATTGATTTAAAATATTATTTTCTATTTTTCGCTCATCAATATCCGCCGGAATAATTTCGATTGGTATTGATGCATTTCTCAGCATTTCCGCACGGATACTGCTGCCCGATGCAAGAACAAGAGAAGAACTATTTTTCCAGATTGATGGCTTCAGCGGTAAACAAGAAAATGAAGTGTTCATGATAACACATTAAATTTTAATGATTAAATTAATATCGCAAATGAAACATAACAACATAATCATTTTCAATATGTTAATATCTGTACCTTTTCTCATCTTTCGTTTCAGCTGTATTTTAAATATCACGCCTTCTTATCTTTCTTCGGTTTTTTAAGAACAGAGATTTAAAAATTCACGTTCCCCTCTTTATAGAGTATTTGAAGAAATCGCTGATAATTCAATAAATGCTTATAATGCTTATTTTGACTTTAAAAGTGCCATGTTTCACCGTGAAACCCCGTCACCAAGACCTGTGTGAAAGAGTGGATAAGTTATCGGTTTGAATCGGATATGGAATGAGACTGTGGGTAAGCTCCAAAAATATGCACAGACAACGTCAATTGTTGATGCACTAAAATGGAAATGTGAAATACGTGAATTAAGGAAATTTAAGAAAATTTTAAGAACGATTAAAAAACCCTTAAAAACCTCAAAAAAACGTTTTTATGAATTAAGAAAAATTTAACTTTTTATTTCTGGGTTGGCTGTTGAAAAGCGTATGCTTTTGCATGAACTCCTGATATGCACAGACTAATAAAAACAGAATATAAAAATCTAAGAAATTATTAAGAAAGGATTAATTCATGAGGGATGACGGTAAACCTCTCCTGCAAACACTCAGAGGGAATGTTCTCCAGAGGCCTCCCCTTTGGATGATGCGCCAGGCTGGACGCTATTTGCCAGAATACAGACAACTTCGATCAACCGCAGGATCGTTTCTTGATCTTTGTTATAATGCTGAATTTTCAGCGGAAGTCACACTCCAGCCTCTGCGGCGCTTCAATTTTGATGCGGCTATTATCTTTTCAGATATTCTTGTGGTTCCTCACGCTCTTGGATTGCACCTTGAATTTCGTGAAGGCGAAGGCCCCCACTTGCAGACACTTGATGAAACGAGTGTTGTAAACGGATTGAAGGATGAAATGGACCCGCGATTCATCAATCCTGTTTATGAGGCGCTGAGAGAGGTTAAAAAAGTTTTAACGCAGGATTTCCCAGAAACAACGCTGATTGGCTTTGTGGGGGCTCCCTGGACGCTTGCAACGTATATTGCAGAAGGAAAAGGATCGGCAGATCACGGCGCAGCAAAAAGGTGGGCTTACCGGAATCCTGATAATTTTTCATTGCTGATTGAAAAACTCACGCATTTTCTGGTGCAGCATCTTGTTGGACAAATTAAAGCCGGTGCTGAAGTGGTTCAAATTTTTGACAGCTGGGGAGGCGAATTGCCCCCTGAACAATTTGAGCGCTGGTGCATTGAGCCTACACTGAAAATTGTTAACGGCGTACGGGAGCACTATCCGAATATTCCCATCATCTGTTTTCCTAGAGCCTGCGGCACAAAAATTATACGCTTTGCCGAGGCGGTGAAGAATGTTTGCATCGGGGTCGATACAATTGAAGATCCTCTAACGCTTAATCGGTATATAGAAAAAACCTGTGTATTGCAGGGAAATCTTGATCCTATGGCTTTAATTGCAGGCGGTAAAGCTCTGGATAAAGCTGTTGATACAATCATTAACGGGTTCTCCGGCAGACCCTTTATATTCAATCTTGGGCATGGCATTCGTAAAGAAACGCCCGTTGCGCATGTTGAACAGCTTGTGAAACGGGTTCGGAATTTATCATAAAATCTCTTTAATTATCGGAAATTGAACGTTCATTACGATAGCGATTGATTAACAAATAGGATTAAAAATGTATGAATGGATAAAGGCGCTGCATATTATTGCGATTATCGCATGGATGGCCGGTTCTCTCTATCTTCCGCGGCTCTTTGTTTACCATGCAGAGAGTGAAAAAGGTTCCAGGCAATCTGAAACCTTCAAAATCATGGAACGGCGTTTGTTGCGCTTTATTATGACCCCGGCGATGCTGGTTTCTTGGGGTGCAGGTGTTTATTTAATGATGACTGGTGGCTGGATGAGCCAGGGCTGGATGCATGGAAAACTTGCTCTGGTTTTGATCCTTTCCGGGTTTCATGGTTGGTGTGCTGTGCAGGTGAAGAAATTTGCACAGGATAAAAATGTTCATGACAGCCGTTATTTTCGTTTCGCTAATGAAGTGCCAACAGTCCTTATGATTGGCATAGTCATATTTGTGGTGGTAAAACCTTTTTGAGTTTTCTTCTTGTCTTAATTTCAGCGTGAGCTTGCGGCAGGTGTTTGAAAAAGCACTTGCCGTTTTTTTATAACAAGCGTATATTAACAGTGCATCCAGGATGCTACGGCGATTATTCATTGCAGGTTCTCCCAGAATTTTGACTGAATTACCACATTCCCCGTTATTTCTTTTCCTTTCTTTTTCCCCTCCCTCCACATATCTGGCATTTCCAGAATATATTATTTGAGAAGGTTTCCATGTCGGAGATCAAGCTATACGACCTTAAAAAAAAGACCCCCACCGAGCTCTTAACCCTTGCAGAAGAACTTGAAATTGAGAACGCCAGCATCCTGCGCAAACAAGAGCTGCTTTTCGCAATTTTGAAAAAACTTGCATCCCAGGATTATGAGATCATCGGAACAGGTGTTGTTGAAGTTCTTCAGGATGGTTTCGGTTTTCTACGTTCTCCCGATGCCAATTATCTTCCAGGACCTGATGACATTTATATTTCACCTTCGCAAGTGCGCCGCTTTTCACTGCGCACCGGTGATACTGTTGAAGGCGAAATTAGAAGCCCAAAAGAGGGTGAACGCTATTTTGCTCTGCTTAAAGTGAACAGCATCAACTTTGAAGATCCCGATAAAGCCAATCACAAAGTCCATTTTGACAATTTGACGCCGCTCTATCCTACGGATCGTTTGCGGATGGAAATTGAAGATCCTACCCGTAAGGATCTTTCAGGCCGCGTGATTGATCTTGTTGCTCCGCTCGGTAAAGGCCAGCGTGCTTTGATTGTTGCGCCGCCGCGTACAGGTAAAACCGTATTACTGCAAAATATTGCGCATTCTATCACCACCAATCATCCTGAATGCTATCTGATTGTCTTGCTCATTGATGAACGTCCTGAAGAAGTAACTGACATGCAACGTTCTGTAAAAGGTGAAGTTATCTCTTCAACCTTTGATGAACCCGCTGTACGACATGTGCAAGTTGCAGAAATGGTTATAGAGAAAGCAAAACGCCTGGTAGAACACGGGCGCGATGTGGTGATATTGCTTGACTCCATCACCCGCTTGGGACGCGCGTATAATACGGTGGTTCCTTCTTCTGGCAAGGTGCTTACAGGCGGTGTGGATGCCAATGCTTTGCAGCGTCCTAAACGCTTCTTCGGTGCTGCACGAAATATTGAAGAAGGTGGTTCACTCAGCATTATCGCAACCGCTTTGGTGGATACCGGCAGTCGTATGGATGAGGTTATCTTTGAGGAATTCAAAGGTACTGGTAACTGCGAATTGATTCTAGACCGAAAGGTTGCTGATAAACGCAATTTCCCTGCCATGGATATTAGTCGTTCCGGTACCCGCAAAGAAGATCTTCTGGTTCCAGCTGATGTTCTTAAAAAGATGTTTGTATTACGGCGTATTCTCAATCCAATGGGAACGGTGGATGCGATTGAATTTTTGCTGGATAAGTTGCGCCAAACAAAAGCAAACAGCGAATTCTTTGACTCTATGAACACCTAAGACTTAAAGATTCGGCTACGAAAACGATACCCCTGTTTCACGTGAAACGGGGGTATTTGATTCATATACGGTATAATATATTAATATAGCCGGGTTCCAAAAAGATGATCGTCTTAAGGGAGCGAGCGGCCAGCACAGCTAAAAACATTGCAATAAAACAAAAAATTATAGCCTGAAACATACAATCATTTTATAGGTTTCAGACTATAAGTGTAAAAGGTTAGATATATGCGATCAACGGATACTGTTTATGCGCTTTCATCAGGATATGGAAAAGCCGGGGTTGCTGTAATCCGTGTTTCTGGAAATCGTGTTCCTGAAATTATTTCCGCCATGCTGGATAAAGATATTCAACCACGCAAAGCGCAGCTTTTGGTTATTCGCCACCCTGAAGATAAAAGCGTTATTGATCGCGCGCTTGTTCTTTTTTTTAATGCGCCGCATTCTTTTACTGGCGAGCATGTTTTAGAATTTCAAGTTCATGGTGGCCGCGCTGTGGTGAAGCGTCTTCTCCATGCTTTAGCGACTTTTCCAAACACACGATTAGCGGAAGCAGGTGAGTTTTCGCGTCGTGCTTTTGAAGCCAACAAAATGGATCTGGTGGAAGTAGAAGCTTTGGCAGATCTCATTGATGCGGAGACAGAAGCGCAAAGGCGGCAGGCTGTTCGCGGGTTAGATGCTCTTTTAAGTAATCATGCAGAACAATGGCGTGGCCATTTATTGCGCGCTTTGGCCTGGGTGGAAGCGGAAATCGATTTTCCAGAGGAAGATGAAGTACCGCAAGAATTAAATCCTGAAGTATTCCATCTGGTGCAGCAAGTGCATCACGAAAGTGGACAGTTGTTAAATGACCAAAATCGCGGTGAACGCTTGCGCAGTGGCGCTATTGTTGCCATTGCTGGATTGCCCAATGCCGGAAAGTCTTCCTTTTTAAATCGTGTTGCGCAGCGCTCCGTAGCAATCGTTTCCGATATACCCGGAACCACGCGGGATGCATTGGAAGTTAATCTGGATCTTGAAGGTTATCCCGTAACGATGGTGGATACGGCGGGGATACGTGAAACAGAAGATGCTATCGAAAAACAAGGCGTGCGTATTGCGCAGGATTGGCTTGAAAAGTCTGATCTGGTTTTATGGATGATTGATAGCAGTGCAAACGTGATGCCTGAGATTCCCGATATGCTCAAAACAAAGCGCTTTTGGGTGATACTCAATAAGGCTGATATTTTCGATTCGGATGCGCATGTTTCACGTGAAAAGCTTTTCGCTTTTTCCCAAGCTGAAAAAATTTGTTTTATTTCCGCAAAGCAGGGCGATGGCGTTGTGGATTTATTGGATCAGTTAACGCAATGGGTTCGCGAAGAATTTGAATCGGATCAGGAACCATTAATTACCCGTGAGCGGCATCGTGTAATTTTACAGCAGTTGCACTCGGTTTTAGAACAAAGCATCGCCAATTATTCTCATTTGCCGCGTGAGCTTCTGGCAGAAGACTTATGGCTTGCAACGCGCATTCTAAGCCGTATATCGGGCAGGGTGGATGCAGAAGAAGTGCTGGGCGAAATATTTTCCTCCTTTTGTATTGGAAAATAGGAGATCAAAAGAATAAAGAGGTCATCTTATTTTTCTGGAATATAGCCTCTAATTCGCGTATGTGTAGCTGTAAAGACAAGATAGATTGTTTGCTATGTTGAAAGCATAAAATGGCATTCTTTCTTGCTTTTGTAAAAAGATGATGGCGGAGCGAATGGCATGGAAAACGCATTTGATGTGATTGTTGTAGGTGGCGGCCATGCCGGATGCGAGGCCGCTACAGCGGCCGCGCGGATGGGTGCGCGTACGGCTCTGGTTACACACAGTTTTGATACCGTTGGTGCAATGTCCTGTAACCCTGCAATTGGTGGTGTGGGCAAGGGGCATCTGGTGCGCGAAATTGATGCCATGGATGGTGTCATGGGGCGTGCGATTGACCAGGGCGGTATCCAGTTTCGGATGCTGAACAAGCGGAAAGGGCCTGCGGTCTGGGGACCAAGGGCGCAGGCTGACCGTAAGCTTTATGCTGCTGCCATGCAAAAGCTGGTGCAAGAACAACCTAACCTGACGGTTATAGAAGGCTCCGCAGAAGATCTTATTGTTGAGAACAATCGAATCGCAGGTGTTACAATAGAAGATGGGCGCTCTTTCCGGTGCGCCTGCGTTGTTTTGACAACAGGCACTTTTCTTAACGGGCTTATTCACATCGGCGAAGTTAAAATTCCTGCTGGCCGCATGGGCGAACAGCCGGTGACAAAATTGTCAGCACGATTGACCAATCTTGGATTTGCATTGGGGCGATTGAAAACCGGCACACCGGCACGATTGGACGGCACTACAATTCATTGGGATAAATTGGAAGAGCAGCCTGGTGATGATATGCCGGAGCCGTTTTCCTATTTGACCGAAGCTATTGCTACGCCGCAAATCAAATGTTTCATTACCCGCACGACGGCACAAACTCATGCTATCATTCAGGCGAATATGCATCGTGCGCCGATGTATTCGGGTGACATACAAGGCCGTGGCCCTCGCTATTGTCCCTCGATAGAAGATAAAGTGGTTCGCTTTGCAGACCGCGACAGCCATCAGATATTTCTGGAGCCAGAAGGTCTGGATGTGGATACGGTCTATCCAAACGGAATTTCAACATCATTGCCAGAAGATGTACAGCTTGCTTTTCTGCGCAGCATTCCAGGGCTGGAAGATGTGCGTGTGTTGAAACCTGGCTATGCGATTGAATATGACTTTCTCGATCCCACAGGTTTGAAAGCGACGCTGGAAACCAAGCTGCTCGCAGGTTTGTTTTTGGCCGGGCAAATCAATGGTACTACCGGATATGAAGAAGCGGGTGCGCAAGGTCTTGTGGCAGGGCTCAATGCTGCGGCTCTTGCGGGCGGAAAAGAAGCTGTCCTATTTGATCGGGCTGAAAGTTATATTGGCGTCATGGTCGATGACCTGATTACAAAGGGTGTGCGTGAGCCTTACCGCATGTTTACCTCACGGGCAGAATATCGCCTGTCCTTGCGTGCTGATAATGCTGACCAACGTTTAACAGAAAAAGGCATTGCAATAGGCTGTGTCGGTTCTGTGCGCAAAGCAGCATGGCGGGCTAAATCTGCGAAGCTCAAAGCATTGGAAAATACGTTGAAGGCATTGAGTTTGACGCCCACTGAAGCTGAAAAAGTTGGGATTAAACTCAATCAAGATGGTGTGCGCCGCAGCGCCTTTGATTTGCTTGCCTATCCTACGATTACCTTTGATGATCTGATAAAGGTCTGGCCAGAGCTTGAACAACACGAACCTGCGGTGCGCAATCAGGTGGGCATTGATGCGAGCTATGCGGTGTATTTGAATCGGCAGCGGGATGATATTGAAGCGTACCGCCGGGATGAATCTTTTGTTGTTCCGGAAAGCATCAATTATGATGGCATTGCAGGGCTCTCAAATGAATTGCGCGAAAAATTAAAATCGATTCGTCCGCGTACCGTGGGGCAGGCGGGACGCATTGAAGGAATGACACCTGCTGCGCTGACGCTTTTGGTTGCGCATTCGCGCCGTCAGGCGAATGTTAAAGCCAGCGCTTAAGTCGCTTCAGGTTTTGCTGTCTGTTTTATACATGTCTTTTCTTATTTAAAGATTTTATCTTGAAAGTGCTGGGTTCGGGTTATTTGTGACGCAGCGCAGGATCGTTGTATTATGTCTGTTAATAGCCGTTCTGAATTGCAAAAACTTTTTCCTAAAGTTTCACATGAAACGTTTCAGCGCCTTGAGGTGTATGTCTCGCTTGTCCAGAAATGGCAAAAAAGCATCAACCTGATATCGCCCACAACGCTGCCTTATATATGGGAGCGCCACATTGCCGATAGCTTGCAGATTGCTGCGCTGATCGATTCGCCTACGCAATGGGTGGATATTGGCTCAGGGGGTGGCTTTCCGGGATTGGTGGTCGCTGCCTCCTGTGCTGATGTGCCATCCTGCCACGTGCATTTGGTGGAAAGTGATCTGCGCAAGTGCGTGTTTTTGCGTGAGGCTGCCCGCCATATGGGGCTTAATGTGAGTGTCCATACGGAGCGTGCAGAAAAGTTTTTCACACATTGCAATAAAACTGTTGATGTGGTTTCCGCGCGGGCTCTTGCACCCCTTGCTAAATTGCTGGAATTAGCGCACCCTGCTTTTCAGAATGGCGCTGTAGGAATTTTTCCAAAGGGTAAAGATGCGCAACAGGAATTGACCGAAGCGCAGAAATACTGGAACATGGATGTATCTTTGATACCCAGCATCACTGACACAGACGCATGTATTGTTGTACTTGCAGATGTCAAACCTAAAGAATAGCAGGTAAGGTAACATGACTGAACTGCCCCGCACCCCACGGGTGCTCTCTGTAGCCAATCAAAAGGGTGGAGTGGGTAAAACCACAACCGCCATTAATCTTGGCACAGCACTGGCTGCTATTGGTGAGCGCGTTTTGCTGGTTGATCTTGATCCGCAGGGAAACGCTTCAACCGGACTGGGGATTGATCGCAAAAGCCGTAAAACATCCACCTATGACGTTCTGGTTGGCGATGCAACGTTACAGGATGTCATTATTCCTGCTGCTGTTCCGGGTCTGGATGTTGCCCCTTCCACCATGGATCTGTTGGGTGTGGAGCTTGAGATTGCACATGAAAAAGATCGCGTTTACCGCTTGCGCAACGCATTGATGACGCTCAATGACGGGATGGGTGAAAAACCTTACACCTATGTTCTTATTGATTGTCCACCCTCTTTAAACCTGCTGACAATCAATTCGCTTTCAGCGGCACATGCTATTCTGGTGCCGTTGCAGTGTGAGTTTTTTGCTCTTGAAGGCTTGTCGCAGCTGCTGCGGACGGTGGAGCAGGTGCGTACAACGCTTAATCCCGTCTTGTCCATCCAAGGCGTTGTGTTAACAATGTACGATGCGCGGAATAATCTTTCAGCACAAGTGATGGCGGATGTGCGGGAGTTTTTGGGTGATAAAGTTTATGAAACGGTTATCCCGCGGAATGTGCGGGTTTCAGAAGCGCCATCCCATGGCAAGCCGGTGCTGCTTTATGATTTAAAATGTGTCGGCAGTCAGGCTTATCTTAAGCTGGCTTCTGAAATTATTCGCCGTGAACAGGCGCTGCGAGCTGCCTGAAACAGGCCGGCTTTATTCGATTCGGAAATGCAATAATAAGAGGTTGAACAATGGCTGATGAAGCACCCCGTTCCCGTTTAGGCCGTGGCCTTGCCGCTTTAATTGGTGATGTTGGCGAAGAATCGGTGGCTATTGAGCGTGCGCGGGGGCAGCGCCGCATCCCCATTGAATTTTTGCGCGCCAATCCCGCAAATCCGCGCAAACATTTTTCGGAAGAAGATTTGCGTGATCTTTCTGAATCCATCAAAGAAAAAGGGATTATCCAGCCTATTCTGGTGCGCACCGTTGCTGGCGAAGTGGATGCTTATGAAGTTATTGCCGGTGAACGCCGCTGGCGCGCCGCCCAGCGTGCCGAATTACACGATGTGCCTGTGGTGTTGCTGGAGGTCAATGATCGTGAGGCTCTTGAGCTGGCAATCATTGAAAACGTACAACGTGCAGATTTAAATGCCATTGAAGAAGCGGCAGGGTATGAGTCTCTGATTGCCAATTATGGTTATAGCCAAAACGATTTGGGAAAGATTATCGGCAAAAGCCGTAGCCATATTGCCAATACATTGCGACTCTTGAAATTGCCTGGCGAAGTGCGCGAAGCCGTATTGGATGGCCGCCTGAGCGCCGGTCATGCAAGAGCGCTGTTGGCGGTCAGCAATCCGGAAGCTGTGGCTAAAAAAGTGCTTGAAAAGGGCATGACTGTGCGTGAAGTGGAAGCCATGGCGCAAGCCGAAGCTTCCGATGCTGGCAAAGAACCACGCAAAAAAGCGCCGCGCAGCACCAATAAAGATGCCGATACACTGGCGCTTGAAAAAGAGCTTACCGATATTTTGGGATTATTTGTCGATATTCAACACAAAGACAGCGGCGGAGAAATCCGTATTAAATATGCAACCCTGGAGCAGTTGGATGGTGTCTGCCGCCGTTTGAGGGCGTGAATTTTATACACGCATCGTCTCATCAACTCACCAATAAAACCCGCCGAAATATTTCTCAAGGCGGGTTTTCGCATTCATGGTGCAGGTGTTTTATATAGGGTAGCATCGCGCAGATAGCCGCCTTTAATCCCAACACGCTGCCAGTTTATGGCATCGGCTTCTTGCTTGCCCAGTGACCAGATAGCGTCTACAGCAACTTTTTGATCTTTGCTGTCTTTCAGCTCCCAGATATCCGGGTTTTCTATTGGTCTGAGGACATGTTCGCTTTCTTCATTCATGCGGAAGCCAAGATGTTCGTTATAAGGGGTTGAATATACTGTTGTATATGTGGAAACTACGCCTTTCGTTCCTGCGAGACGTAAGGTGTGCTCTGTTAATACGCCGCCAGAACCTGATAAGCCCACTTCCCATTCTTTGGTTATTGCATTGGGTATTTCTACTGCGTGGCTTTCTTGATCGTTTAAAAAGTGATCAGGAGGTAAATTTGGGAATATCTGATGCAATTTTTTTACATCGGGGTGAAATTGCAACGCTGGAATAGATGTTACTAAAAAACCATATGCAGACGTTGTTTTATCTGTGAGTTTCCAATAGCGCATATCCGAAACATTGCTCAGACTGTCCATATACTGCCTTGCGCTATCAGCATTTCCAATGAAAGATTTTATCTTATCGATATTATTTTTTGGATTAGCGGAATGATCGTTCAAATTTTTGAGAAAATCATTTTCAATGGATGCGTAAAATTCATTTCTTTGCACTTCTGTGACAACGGGTTTATTCAAGCGCGGCACTTTGGAGTAAACCTTATTCTTATGCTTTATCATTCTCATCCAATGAACGTGCCTCATCGGGGAGCATAATGGGAATACCGTCGCGGATAGGGTAGGCGAGTTTCGCTGGACGGGAAATCAATTCCTGCTTTTCAGCGTCGTATTCCAGTGTGGCTTTGGTTACGGGACAAACAAGAATTTCTAATAGGCGCGGGTCAATGGCATGAAAGCTCATGGTTTGCTCTTTCTTAAAGGAATTATTGCAATGTTTTTCCAGCATTATCGTGACGTGACAGCAGCATTTCTGTTATTGCAATTAACATCTCGGAACGGTTTTTCAAATCCGGTGCTTCCAACAAAGCTTGCTTTTCTTTCATTCCATAAGGAGAAATCATCGCAAGCGCGTTAATTAAGGCTTCATCGGGGGCTTTATAAATCTCCTCCCAATCCGCTTCCATTTCAAACGTTTTGAGAAACGAGCGAAGGGTTGTAAATACCAGATCCCGGTTAATCGTGCTGGTCTGGCTGTTGGGGATCAAATCAGCGGCAAATTCATCCCACAGCGGTTCTAATTTTCGGTAAAGGGTTTGGGTTTCAAGCTCCCCTGCATTCCGAAAACGGCAAATGCCCGTCACGGTAATAGCGTATTTTCCTTCCGGTAGCTCATGAAATGCCGTTATTCGTCCCAGACAGCCAACGGGCGCAAGCAAGGGATGAAGCGAGTTTTTACCCGTCTCTTTCATGGGTTGAATAACGCCTATAAGGCGATTGTCCGCTAAAGCATCATCCACAAGAGAGATATAACGGGGTTCAAAAACATTTAACGTCAGATCTCCCCGTGGAAGCAAAATTGTTCCGTGTAACGGGAATAAAGCGATGTGCCGAGGCAGTTCCTGGATCGTTGTTGGACAGCGGTTAATAGACATGTTTCTCACACAGTTCAGGCAAACAAAAGCGAAGATAATTGCCGACGGCCTTTGAGCGTTGCAGGATCTGCCGCGCCCCACGCTTCAAAAAATTGCACCAATTGCTTGCGCGCGCCGTCTTCGTTCCATTCTCTGTCTTTACGCACTATATATAACAAATGCTTGAGCGCCTCTTCCTTGTTATTGGCTGCGGCAAGCAGCAAGGCCAGATCATGACGGGCTTCAAAATCATCGGGATTGGCGCTGATACGGGCTTCAAACGAACTGGCATCGCCCAAATGTGCAGATTGTTCCATCAGGTCAATCTTGGCGCGTACGGCCTGCACCGGAGCCGAAGCGCGGTCTTTTTCGCTGAGGATAGCCAGTGTGGTTTTAGCGGCTTCGCTGTTGCCAGATTTTGCCTGTGCCAGTGCCAGCCCTGCAATTGCGCGGACATTGTTTGCATCCTGAGAAAGAACCGCTGCATAGGTTTCCGCCGCCTCAACCAGATTATTGGCTTCCAGCGCCTTGTCTGCGGCATCAAGAATAGGCTCAAGGGTCGTGCTTCCCAATGACCCTACCAACCTTTCCATGAAAGCCAGAATATCATTTTTGGGCAACGCACCCATAAATCCATCAACCGGCTGACCTTTCACAAAGGCAATGACCGCTGGCACAGACTGGATACCCAACTGCCCCGGAATGGCAGGATCCTTATCAATATCCAGCTTGAAAATATGGAGCTTCCCTTCCGCAAGACTGGCCATTTCATCCATTATCGGAGAAAGCTGTTTACAAGGCCCGCACCATGAAGCCGTAAAATAAACCAGAACAGGATTCTTTTGGGATGGAGCAAGGACATCCTGTGCAAATGTGCGTGTGGATGTTTCTTTAACGCCGGTTTTTTCTGCCGGATTCGCTGCCGCCTGCTCTGTAAACATCGTTTCCATCTCCATCAAATTTGTTTTTTCCACACTAATGCACAATGTGTATCCTTGATATTGCAATCTTTATCCTGCTTCGCAAGAAAAGATTGCAAAAATTCACACGAACCCATTGCAATCTTTTTCAGAATGCTGCATATACTGCTGCACGGACGGTTTGATACCTCCGGTTGGAGCGAGCGGGTGTAGCTCAGGGGTAGAGCATAACCTTGCCAAGGTTAGGGTCGAGGGTTCGAATCCCTTCGCCCGCTCCAATTTTCCAGATGGTTTGAAAGCCTCGGTTTGCCGGGGCTTTTGCTTTTTCATACCGCCGGTAACAGCCGCCTCACACAATCAAAAGCGCAAAATTTTTAGCAAAATAAAACGCGTGTCGCAAAAAGCATGATTGTTTTCTCATGCTTTTATTGTGTCGTTTTATCGCTGTTTTAACGGCTAATGGCAGCTTTGATAAATTTGCCGCTGTGCCGCAAGCCTTCTGGATCAATGCCATGGCCAATGCGATGGGCAATGTGGAATTGGCAGGGCAGGCCTGCTTCCGCCAGAGCGTTTGTTGCATCCAGCAAGGATTGAAAGGGCAGCACGTCATCATGGGTGCCGTGCAGCAGCAGAACAGGCGGATTACCAGTGCGCTCTGCCAGCTTTTCTGGCAATACCAATATCCCTGAAAAACCAACAATTGCGCAGGGGGGAACGGTACGGCGCAAGCCTACATGCAGCGCCATCATGGTGCCTTGGCTAAAGCCCACCAGTACCAGTTTATCCGGTGAGAGGCCATGGCGCTCCAGCTCTAAATCCAGAAAGGCGTCCAATGCCGGCCTTGCGCTTTCAACACCATTGCTGCGCTCGTTTTCATCGCGCCTGCTTAACGAAAACCACTGTTTACCCAAAGATGACATGGCGCAGGGTTCTGGTGCATTGGGGCTTGCAAAGGCAACGTTGGGCAGCGGTTCAGCCCATTCTTTGCCAAGACCAATCAGATCATTGCCATCGGCGCCGTATCCATGCAGAAAAACGACAAGATGGGAAGGATTGTTGCCGGAGGCCGGCATTAAACGAGGGCCATCAAGAGGGCGCATGGGGTAATTTCCTTTGCATGGCAAAGTGAATTTACCCTGCCTTTATTTTTTTCAGGCTTAAGCCGCTTCGGCGCGCGATGCAATGGCCTGGCTTACAGCGGTGCGAATATCTGCAAGGCTGAAGGGCTTGGTGACCACATCATGAATGAGCGCTGTGAGATCGGATGCCCGCTCACGCTGATCGGCAAAGCCGGTCATCAACAAGATTGTTAAGTTAGGAAAATCACGGGCAACCATGAGCGCCAGTGCAATGCCATCCATGATCGGCATCCGGATATCGGAAAGCAGCAAATCAAACTGTTCGCCCGTTGCCAGCATATCATAAGCATCGGCGCCGTCTGGCACTGCTACCACTTCATGCCCATCCAGCTGCAAGGCACGGGAAACAAAACCACGAACAGAGTCTTCATCTTCAGCAATCAGAATACGAGCCATCAGGCATTTTCTCCCGCTTGTACAAGATTAGTGTTGTCTTCAGGAATACCAATATACGGCAATTCCCTAAACGAATGTGCAACGTCCATGCCGTATCCTAACACAAACACATCCGGACACGAAAACCCGACAAAATCAGCATTCACATTCACCGCACGCTTATGCGGCTTTTCCAGCAACACGCAGGTCATAACACGCTTTGCACCCCGCGCGCTGAGCAGATCCTTGGCAAATGCCAGCGTCCGCCCCGACTCCAGAATGTCATCAATCAACAAGACATCCCAACCGCTCACACTGGTTTGGACATCATGAATAATATCCACCTGACCGGATGACGTTTTGCCCTCATGATAGCTGGAAAGATGCAGAAACTCTACGCGCGGTGTAAGCCCCGCCTGAGACATTTCCCGAATAAGATCCGCTGTAAAAACAAAACTGCCCTTCAGCACAGAAATAACCAGAAGCCTTTTATCTGCAACCTTTGCAATTTCATGCGCCAGTTCTTTGTTGCGCTTGACTAAATCTTCTGTATTAAACAGTATTTTTATTTTCGGAATAGCCACGTAATATTTCCTAAACTTATTCTTTACGCATCAGGTTATCATGCCGTGTTGTAAAGCGAACCGCAACTTTTTTTCCTTCCAAAGGTGGCGAAGCCAACTGCGCCTTGAAAGGGATTTCGCCGCCTTGCTCCAGTTTTGGCACAGCCGGTACCGCTGTCCACGCAAACAGCTCACGGCCATTTTCTGTCTGCACAGCCAAACGCAACCGCGGTATATCAACACCATGAGTCGTTACATTTTTGATAACGCCTTCAATCACCAGAAGAGGCGTTCCGTTCTGCATTGTTTCAAGGGTTTTAATATTTTGAATATCCAGACCCTGAACATTCACTTTCAGGCCAGCCATAGCATACAGGTGCGCCATTTCAGGAAGAAATGCCGCAACAGAATCGCGCTTGGCCACCAGCCAGAACAGGCCACCAATGGCGCACAACAGGCAAAGCGTCATCCATAACGGAGTTTTTGTTGCCTTGTGAGAATCAGCATGTCCTGTGCGCGGCGAGGATACCGCCGCGGTACGCGCTTTTCGCCGGAACCAGCCGCGCTTTTCCGCCTTGAGCTCCGCAGAAAGTTTGTTTTCGCTTGTCTGAGCGACTTCCGAAAATACGGCTTCAATATCCGTTTCATTGATCGCTTCATCTTTGTGTATCGCGGCTGCGGGTACACTTTTGCGCCTTGCCACCCCAGACGATGAAGAAGAAACCGCAGGGACATCCCCCTTATTAACAGAATCAGATGCGGCTTCTTCCCCAGAAGCCACGCTGCTGCTTGCTGCGGATTTTTGTGCAGGCAAGGTCACAACAGCCGGCGATTTCTTTGCGCCGCGCTCGGAAATGATTTCATCATTTTCCTCAGGAGGATTAAACCACACTGTTTTGCATTCCGTACACCGCACACTGCGGCCTGTTGCTCCCAGCGAAGATGCAGGAATTTCATACGAAGCAGAACAAGTGGGGCAGACAATAATCATCAAGGCACCAATGAGACGGGCTACAACAGGAATTCATGGTAACGCAAACGTCTGAATGCTCCGTTTTATCATTGGAACATCGCGTGTTTTCTTTTACGCAATACACGAAACAGTGAGGCCGCGCATGACACTCTTGCGCAGGTGATTTGTGGAATAAAAC
Source organism: Methylopilaceae bacterium (assembly GCA_048594375.1). Classification (GTDB taxonomy): domain Bacteria; phylum Pseudomonadota; class Alphaproteobacteria; order Rhizobiales; family Methylopilaceae; genus JBMDXK01. The sequence goes on along the minus strand of JBMDXK010000005.1, from coordinate 27,174 downwards.
GGTTAAAAAGTGGCTTACCGTTATTCATTCCTTTACAATTCACACCCTATACCGTTAACGGACAGTTAATGTAAGCCGATTGATACTGTCCCATAACGGCTTTGTTGCAAAAAAATGCTGCAAAACCATGACACATTTTATTTTCATGCAATTTTGGCTCAACAGTATATGCTTTCGCTAAAAGCGCTTCAGGGAGTAGGTCAACGTGGTTCGATTCGAAAATGTCGGTCTGCGCTATGGTTTGGGACCGGAAGTTCTCAAGGATATAAATTTCCGGATAGAGCCTAATTCTTTCCAGTTTCTAACCGGCCCTTCCGGTGCCGGAAAAACCTCGCTGCTCAAATTGCTGTTTTTAGCTCTGCGCCCCACGCGCGGACTTGTGACAATGTTCGGGCAGGATATTGCCAGTATGCCACGCCGTACCTTGCCCATGGTGCGGCGGCGAATCGGGATTGTCTTTCAGGATTTTCGGCTCCTTGAACATCTCAACACCTTTGAAAATGTCGCGCTGCCTCTGCGTGTGCAAGGCCGCGAAGAAGCCAGCTACCGCGCCGAGGTTATTGAGTTGCTGCGCTGGGTGGGGCTGGGTGAACGGATTTACGCCTATCCTCCCGTTCTTTCCGGCGGGGAAAAACAACGTGCTGCGATTGCGCGCGCGCTCATCAGCCGTCCCGAATTGCTGCTTGCTGACGAGCCTACAGGAAACGTGGATCCACACCTTGCACGGCGTTTGCTGCGGCTGTTTGTAGAACTGCATAAGTCCGGTACGTCTGTGGTTATCGCCACCCACGATATCGCCCTCATGGATTTATGCGATGCACGGAGGTTGGTATTGAGTGATGGCCGTCTGCATATCTACGATTGAAATGCGGCTGTGGCGGGTGACTAGCACAGGTCTGCCTGCGCTTCGGTACTCACGTACGTTAAGTACGCTGCGTTCCGATGCTCGTTCTACCTGCACTATTCCCCGCACCACAGCCGCATTTCGAGGTGAGTGGTGGCGGGTGACGCCCACAGGTTTGCCTGCGCTTCGGTAGTCTTATACTATGTTTTGTCTCACCACGTTATACTGTGGCCATATGTTTTAAGGAAACAAGACTGATGATTTTCATCAATCTCCTCCCCTACAGACTGCAAGTTCTTATCTACCGGCTGCTCAAATGGCCGGTGCCTGTACGGCCTCATAAACCCGCCTCCATTGTTCCCACGGAAACCATCGCGGGTCATGCTCTTATTATGGTGATTACCATCATGACGTTTCTGGCCGCCTTGAGCATTGGTGCGGTGGATGTTGTCCATACCACAGCGCAAAATTGGGAGACACAGGTTGCCAGAGAAGTCACAGTACAGGTCATGCCCCGTGGAGGACGCAACATTGATGACGATGTCACGCAAGCACAGGCTCTCATCAAAAAAGTGAAGGGCATTCGGGAAACAAACGCCTTATCGGATACCGAAATCGGCGCCTTGCTGGAGCCATGGCTCGGCAAAGGCTTTTCGCTTGATAATCTGCCTACGCCGCGGCTGATTGTTATTCAGGTTGATGATGATGCCTTGGTGGATTGGGCTAAACTTCAGGCCGACCTTAAACAGGCTGTACCTACTGCATCACTGGATGACCACCGCCTCTGGATGGATAAATTACGCGCGGTGGGCTGGAACTTTGTGATTGCAGGTCTTACGGTTGTCGTGCTGGTGCTGGTGGCTACCGCTTTAAGTGTGCTGTTTGCCACCCGTGGTGCCATGGCAGGTAATAATGATATTGTGAGTGTTTTGCATGTGGTGGGTGCAAAAGACAGCTACATAGCGCGGGCTTTTGAACGGCGCTTTTTAAGCTTTGGCTTAAAAGGCAGCTTGCTGGGTGGCGGTTTGGCCGTTGCCGTTTTCTTGTTGGCGGGATGGCTCTGGAACCGAAACCCTGCGGGGCTCGAAAACGCCAATCAAGCATTATTAGGGCAGGTAAATATTGGCGGTGTTGGCTATGGCGGTATTCTGGCCATTGTCATCTTTGTATCTTTTTTGACAGCGCTCACATCCCGTTTTGTGGTCATGGCACATTTGCGCAGTATGCCATAACATCTTTCACAGTATCGCTTGAGGCAGATAAAGGGATCAGTTTTATTGGCAGCAGCCGCTATAGCGTTGGGTCATCCAAGGGATTGCCTTCCAGCAAACGCTGGCAGATAAATTCTGCCGGACATTCCATCAGGCCGGTTGTGCGGGCATCCACCCACAAACGGGATACAACGTTATCCAGAGTAATGCCGGCACTGCCTTGAATTTGCAGGGCAACATCCGCGCAAAGCCATGCCGCGCGGGAAGCCAGCAATTTCGCCATACCCGCCCGAATATAGCCGCGGCAATCCCCCTGTCTGGATTGCGCCGTGACGCGGCACAACTGACGGGCAATCATCAGATGGGTTGCCATGAGCGCCACTTTGTTTTTCTCACGGCTTGTCATTGTGCGGTCTTTTTCAAAAATTTCACGCTCTGCCAGTGCGCGAAGCGTGGCTTCCAATGCGGCCCTGCCTGCACCGACCGATTGAGCAGCCGCATTCAGACAATCCTGCTCCTGTATCTGGATCAATTGCCGCTCGCCATGGTTTTCCAGTCCACCAATCAGGTTATACGCAGGTACGTTCACGCCATCGAACGCTAAATCATAATGTGCTAAGCCGCGATGCCCGGCAGTATAAACTGCCGAGCCGGTTAAACCTTTAATCCCGCCGCTGCTCGTGGGAAAAGGATCGTCTTCTGTTGTGCGGCTTTTTTCCAATACAAAAAAGGATGCTTTACGGGCATTGTGCGGCGTACGCGCCAGTACAATCAATAATTCTGCACGGGCTACATTGCTCACGCAAGTTTTGTACCCGTTCAGACGATAATGCGAGCCTTCCAGATGCGCACGAATACGCAGATCCTCCATCAAGGCGCCCGAACACATTTCTGTAAACGTGAGAGCGCACAATGTCTGGCCGGATGCAAGGCGGGGTAGCCAACGTTCTTTCTGTTCAGGCGTTGCAGTGCGGTGCAAAAGCTCCGTTGCCAGTGTATGATGCCGTACATACGAAGCCAGAGTCACAGAGGTTGCAGCTATTTCTTCAAGAATTGCCACTACTGTACTTTGATCGTAAGATTTTTTGCCGCCGCCAGTGGAAAGATCCAGCAAGCCAAACTTTGCAAAATGTTCAATAACGTCCAAAGGGATCTGTGTGTCTGTCACGTGCCACGCATGTGCATAGGGTTCAACCTGGCTGTGGAGGAAAGTGCGAATCTTGCGACAGAAATTCCGCAAAGCAGGCGAAAGCCCTGCATCACCCATAACCCATGTTGGTACCGTTTGTTGCGTTGTATCTTGTAAAAAATGGCGGATTGTTTCGTAAAGCTGCGCGCGGGTTGTATAGGTCACAGGCTGCGCGAGAGGATAAGCCATTATTAATACACGATATTGATCGATTGTTTCTGGCGATAATCCTATGTCTGAAAGGGAGGCGGTTTCCACCACACCCATTGGAATACCATTGAATATGATATTAACGTATTCCGACATTCCGATAGTATAGATAAGTTTTTCGGCACCTAGGAAACGGCCGCAATTATAAAGTTCTTTTGCCCAAGAATTAAGCGCACATATGGCCTCTCTATAGGTGGCAAGCCAGACCAACGGATGCGTTGTCGCACTGAATGTCCGCAATGTTTCTACATCAGGGATCACGCCATCTGGCGCTATAACTTTTCTTAATTCAAGCGTTGCCTCTGTTTGAAGCTTCCGCAAAATATTTTCGATAAGCTGACCTTGCTGAAATAAATCTTCGGTCTCATCTCTGCTTGAACTCTTATCTTTCAAACTTTGCAGAGCAACATCCATACAATTCTCCACAAGGCAACTTACAGGCAGCAACAGTCAATAAAATCCATAATGGTTCAGTAAATACGTTTTTTCAATTAACCTTTAGCATTAAGAGACAGTCATTTCCTTTCTAAAGAATTACTCAAGCTATTGATTGTGTTAAACTATATAATATTATTAAACACCGTAAAAATATTAAATAAAAATATTTTATATTTGATAATTTACAATATCAATTATAAAAAATATTTTAGGGAACTTTTATTGATGTTTTGCCAAGCATGGCATTTGACGGCTGCTCTGCAATCACCTAATAAATACCCATGCTTAAACCTGAAGATCTTGAAAGTCGGCTGCTCTATCGTGATGCCTCGGTGCTGGTGTTAAACAAGCCTGCCGGGATTCCTGTCCATGCAGGGCCAAAGGGCGGCCTTAATCTGGAAGCTCTCTTCACGGGTTTGCAATTCGGCCTGCCCCGCCCTCCTTCCTTGGCGCACCGGCTGGATCGTGAAACATCCGGCTGTCTGGTGCTGGGAAGGCATCGGCAGGCTTTAGCCGATCTGGGGAAGCTGTTTTCCGGTGGGCGCGCACAGAAAACGTATATCGCTGTTGTCAAAGGTATCTTGCCGGAAAAAGAAGGCAAGATTGATTTGCCGCTCGCCAAACGTTCTGCCGTGCGTGGCTGGTGGATGAAGGTGGACCATGAAAACGGCCAACAGGCGCTCACAGAATACAGTGTGCTTGCGGAAAAAGATGGCCTCTCCCTTGTGGAGCTGCATCCTCTGACAGGCCGCACCCATCAATTGCGCGTGCATATGGCAAGCTTGGGTGCGCCTATTCTTGGTGATAGAATTTATGGTTCTTCACCCCCACCCCCTGCCGGGCCAATGCTGCATCTTCATGCGCTGCGAATTGTCTTGCCGCTCAAGAAAAGTGCTCATGCACTGTGTGTAGAAGCCCCTCTGCCTCCGCACATTCAGGCGACAGGCGATGCGCTGGGCTGGAGCCCCTCTTTCCGCACCCTCTTGCAGTCTGATTGACACGCACCGCATATTCAGCTAGATTGAGGGCGAATAAATTATCTCGCGGTTGCGCGAGCCTGCTTTGGCTACTTGGGTTGCACCAATATTCTAACCAGGACATCCCGAGACGATTACAGTACTACAGGCTTTTTCCTCCGCGCAGGGTAAAGTTTGCGACATGCAGAACCATCTTTTATTGGTGGGAACGCACATTACAGGTTACCTTTGACGCAAGTTACTTTTTCGACCCTCGGTCTTTGCAGCCCTCTTCTCCGCACACTGGAATTACAGGGCTATTCCGCTCCAACCCCCATTCAAGCGCAAGCAATACCCGTTATTCTTGACGGTGGCGATGTGCTGGGTATTGCCCAGACAGGTACGGGCAAAACGGCGGCTTTTTCCTTGCCGTTATTGCAGCGGCTATATGCAAATCCCCATAAATCATTACCGAAATGCACCCGCAGCCTTATTCTGGCACCTACCCGTGAACTGGCTATCCAAATTGCCGATTCAGTGCGCACTTACGGCCAAAATCTTGGCCTGCGTACCGCTGTGGTGGTTGGCGGCGTTGGCATTAATCCGCAAATTCGCGCTCTTGAGCGCGGCATTGATATTGTGATTGCCACACCAGGCCGTTTGCTTGATCTTTTGGGACAAAAACATATCCGTCTCGACCATGTTGAAAACATCGTGATTGATGAAGCGGATCGTATGTTCGATATGGGCTTTCTCAAGGATGTGCGCCGCATTGTGGGTGAAATTCCGATGCGCCGTCAGGCATTGCTGTTTTCAGCGACCATGCCTTCGGAAGTTGCGGAACTGGCTGGAAAAATGCTGCGTAATCCTACGCGCGTTGAAGTGTCTCCCTGGCGTCAGGAAGACCGCCGCATTGAACAAGTGGTCTATCCGGTTGAACAACCCAATAAAGTGCAGCTTTTACTGCGCATTCTTGGCGATGCCAGCATGGATAAAGTGATCTTGTTTGCCCGCACAAAACACGGCGCCAACAAAATTACCGATAAACTTCTCAAAGCTGAAATTGCATCCGCAGCCATTCATGGCAACAAATCCCAAGGCGCACGCCAACGGGCATTGGAAGAGTTTCGCAATTCCAAAATCAGAGTGCTGGTCGCAACGGATATTGCCGCACGCGGCATTGATATTGATGATGTGAGCCATGTGGTAAACTTTGATTTGCCGGACGTAGCAGAAAACTACGTTCACCGGATTGGCCGCACTGCGCGCGGTGGCGCTACAGGCAAAGCCATCACGCTGTGTTCAATTGATGAAACGCCTTTGCTGCGCGCTGTTGAAAAAACCATTGCCAAAACTCTGCCACAAATGACGGATCATCCGTTTGCTGTGGAATTGCCGCAAGGCAGAGGCAATGCACCTGTGGCACGCAGCAAGCCGCGCAACAATGCTCCACAAAAGCCGAAAGGTTATGGACATGTTGGCAAAGAGAAACCGGCTCACGCTGGTTCGAAATCTGGAATGCCCCGCTCTCAACAGCGGCGATCCCGAACGCCCCGGGCAGCGTGAGGGAGGTTATTGCCATGCCGAATGCGGCATCGGGATAACCCATAAATTGCCTTCTATTTAAAAAAGACAAGTCCTGTCTGGTTTTTCCGCAGGCACACTATGGAGAATACAATGTCTACCGGCACAGTTAAGTGGTTCAACGCCCAAAAGGGTTTCGGTTTTATTCAACCCGATGCCGGTGGGCAGGATGTATTCCTGCACATCAGTGCAGTTGAGCGTTCCGGAATTGAACATCCTCGCGAAGGCCAGAAAATCAGCTACGAACTGGAAACAGATCGTCGTGGCCGTTCTTCTGCTGTAAACCTGCGCGTTGCATAAGCCCTTTTTATAGAGAGCGCCGTTACATTGTGGCGCCCTATACCGAAACAGCCTGTCCGTATTACGGGCAGGCACATTTTTTTGCTTTTTATGCATAAATTGATTATATGACGTGATGTCACCTGCGGTGTTTTTCTGAAAGCCTTGCAGGAAATTAGATTTTATGCGCCCCGCGGTTCCTATACAGCATAAGGAACAGGCGCCAAAAGAACAAAGGCTCGAATACAGTATGGCGAAGGAAGAACTGCTCGAATTTGAAGGCGTCGTTGTTGATGCTCTCCCCGATGGGCGCTTCAAGGTAAAACTTGAGAACGATCATGAAGTTTTAGCTTATACGGCAGGGCGGATGAAGAAAAACCGCATTAAAACACTTGTTGGTGACCGTGTAACCGTTGAAATGACTCCTTACGATCTGGATAAGGGTCGCATTAACTTTCGTCATAAAGGTGCCGGTGGGCCACCTCCGCCATCCGCTGGCGGTGCTGGTGGAAACCGCCCCCGCAGTGGTGGCAGTGGCCGCCGCTAATGCGCAGCGCCGCATCAAAGGTGTGGCGTGTTTTTACAGCATGATAAAGCCACCATCAGCATATAGCGAGAAAGCATAATTAAAATGATTATGCTTTCGCTATAAGTTTGTATTTTAGGGCAGTTTTTAAGCTGTTCCGTATTGCGTTGACGCGCAGCCGTTTTTACGGAAGCTCCGCTTTATTACGGCTTCGCTTTATGAGGGTGGTGCTATATTCTCCAACCGGATGCGCACTGTTTCCATCGCTTGGCTGTCATTGAGCAACTGCTCGGCAAACCGGCTGTGCAATCCGGCGGCAAGAGCCGGATATTCGGTAAGCATGCGATGAAACAATTCCCGTGAGATATGCAAAACGCGTGTTGGCTCACGGGCGATAACGGTAATTGGCCTTTTGGTTTCTACAATCAGCGCCCGCTCCCCAAACAGCGTACCAGGCCCTGTCTGCCTATCGGAGCTTCCATCCGGCAAAAGCAAAACGGCGCGGCCAGAAATGATGACAATGCCACCATCCGCTCTCTGATTGCGCTCGAAAATCACGTCTCCGGGTCGAAACTCTTGTGCCTTGGCAGAAAAAGCTAACAGCCGCAGCGCATCACGCCCCAGATCACCAAGAAGGGGTGTGCGTTCCAAGACACTCATGTCGTGTGCAAGACTCATAATCCGATGCAGACCGTATTTGCTATAGCAGAAAGATTATAACGCACCAGAATGCAAAAAGGTGCGGATGAAACGATATTAGCAAAACAAGGGTTAATGCGAAGCTGACAAACTTACAAATTTAGCCGGTATCCCGCAGCATCGGTGATTAAAAGCGGTGCATAACGTCCCTCCGAATCAATTTTCTGCCTCAAACGATAAATATGCGTTTCCAAGGTATGGGTTGTTACTTCGGCATGATACCCCCAGACATTCTGCAACAGGGCATCGCGCCCTACGGGTTCTCCTTCGGCTTGCAAAAGATACAGCAGCATGGCCGCTTCTTTTTCCGTCAGGCGCATTTTATCTGTTTCGCCTTCCCGCCATAACAACCGGCTGCCAGGCTGAAAAGCATACATCCCAATGCTGAAAATCTTGTCGCCAATCCGCGCACGTGCATCCTGTTTCTGGCGGATATTCTTGAGCAGATCGCCAATCCTCACAGGGAGGTTATGGCACTCCTCAGGCTCACTGGTTTCGGTGCCATAAGCCACATACAATGCGGGAAATTCTGGCTCTCTTTCTGGCCAAGAGGCTGGCACAACAGCATTCTTTCCTGCATAAAAAACCGTAACAGAATTTTCATCCCGAGCGCTGTGAGTCTCTGCAAGCTGAAAATCTTGCGTTATTGCACACTGTTCTTGTAAGGCGGCACGAATAACATCATGCTCACACTCAATAAAGAGGGTGTAAGCCATACCATGCTCCCTTTCTATAGCCTGAAACAACACCACGCAGAGTCTAACATGTATAAAACCGCTTTACACACCAAGAAAACCACGTTTTCCCGTATTCAGGTGCATATACGGCCAGGAACAGGACAGCGCAAAGGGGTGCTGCGTGCAGGAAATATGGTGTTTCCGTGTGCATTGGGCAAAGGGGGCGTGCGCGCAGATAAGCGCGAAGGCGATGGCGCTACCCCGCGCACTGTATTGCGTATTCGCGGTATCTGGTGGCGGCAGGATCAGGGCATACGCCCGCAAACGCCGATAAAAGTACGGCCAACCCGCTCCAAAGACGGTTGGTGCGACGCACCCAGAGATCGTAATTATAACAGGCCTGTCATACTGCCTTATGGGGCTTCCCACGAACACATGTGGCGCGATGATTCCCTCTATGCGTTGGTTGTTGAACTAAATTGGAACGACTTTCCCCGCAAACGTGGCAAGGGTAGCGCCATTTTCATGCACATAGCGCGTGAAAATTATCACCCGACAGAAGGGTGTATCGCATTAAAAATCAATCACTTGCGACGATTGTTATTAAAATTGTCTCCTCTGACACACATTATTGTTGGGTAATTTTTCATAATTACACACAACAATAGCTCCCGTTACGCGTTATAATAATCAAGATAAATGTAATTAGGGGAGCGTCCATGACCTATTGTCTGGGCATACTGGTCCGTGATGGACTTGTCATGATGGCCGATACACGCACCAATGCCGGTGTGGATCATATATCCTGTTTCAGAAAACTCTATCGGTTTGAAAAACCCGGTGAACATGCTCTTGCTGTTGCAACTGCGGGCAATCTTTCCGTGACCCAATCGGTCATGACTCTGGTAACCCGCGGCATGGAAAATCCCTACACCGGAATGCTGGATACGCTCACATCACAGCCAACTCTGTTTCATGCAGCACAACTTCTGGGTCGTGCGGTGCGTGAAGTGTATCGCGTTGATGGCAAAATTCTGGAAGAGAAAACCACCAATGGATTTGGGGTCTCTTTCTTGCTGGGCGGCCAAATGCGCGGCGGCAAGATGCACCTTTACCAGATTTATGCCGCCGGTAACTTTATTGAAGTAACCCCCGAAACACCGTTTTTCCAGATTGGCGAACATAAATACGGCAAGCCTATTCTGGATCGTGCAGTGCATTTTAATACGCTGCCCTATGAGGCTTTGCGCACCGGCCTCGTTTCCATGGCCTCCACCATCAATTCAAACATGGGTGTGAGTCTGCCCATTGATGTCATGGTGCTTCCCACCGGCAATATGATGTTTGAAACGGTTTGCCGCATTGATGAAGATGACCCTTATTATACCAGCATCAGCAAACGCTGGTCAGAAACAATTCTGCATGGTCTGGAAGCGCTCCCCATGCCGCCTTATGCGCCGGAACACAGCAGCACCATCTGCCACCTTCAACCGCTCAAACAGGCGTATGGATAGATCATTTGCGCGCGCATGATAAACCCGCCTTCACTTTATTGAAGGCGGGGATCTTTCAAAACACCAGAAAAATTCTCAAAGCCACAATCACCCACATCACAAACAGCGCAATGGCACCAACGCCAAATGCTAGGCCGCGGTGGCGCAGATCGTTGGTGGTGGTATGAGCCACCGCCTGAACAATGCGGCTGATAACAAACACCCAGCTTAACACAACAAAAATAAAATCTGCTTTTTGCGTTGCAAGCGCTACCAGTACCAAAACAAAAAATAAAACAGGAAGCTGGAACTGGTTGAGAAAATTGGAATTGATAAGGTTTGCCTTTGCAGACCACGCATTTGTATCCACCGCGGCCTGTTTGAGATCCACGGTGCGCTCGCGAATGGAACGTGAGCGTGTTGCACCCAGCCAGAACAACAACGAGAAGATCAGAAAAGCCTGTACAAACAGCGGCAGCAAAACGGCTTGAACGCTCATTTTTTTATCCTTTTATTTCAGTCTATTGCGGATATAGTCAGCAACCCTAACAGAAAAAAATACCATTTCAAGCTGTATAACGATTCCCGAAAATTGCACTGCCTACCCGCACATGGGTTGCACCATACCCCACCGCGACATCATAATCGGCACTCATCCCCATAGAGAGCTTCTCAATACCATGCCGCTGAGCCAGCCGTTCCAGCAGCGCAAAATGCGGGGCGGGATGGTCATCCACGGGCGGAATGCACATCAGGCCAACAATATCGAGCTTTAATTCTACACACAGCTTCAGAAAATCCGGCAATTCTTTCACCGCTATACCGGCTTTTTGCTCTTCATCGCCCGTATTCACCTGCACATAAAGCTGTGGCAGCGCTGCACCTTTATCCCGTAAGTCTGCAAGTACATGCGCCAACTTCGGCCGATCCAAAGTCTCAATCGCATCAAACAATTTCACCGCATCTTCTGCCTTATTGCTCTGCAAAGGGCCAATAAGATGCAGCTCCACATTGGGAAATGCCGCGCGCAATACGGGCCATTTGGTGGCGGCTTCCTGCACACGGTTTTCACCAAAAATCCGCTGTCCTGCCCTCAGCGCAGGACGCACCGCCTCCGCATCAAAATTTTTAGAGACCGCCACCAGCGTTGCGCTATCGGCCGCACGTCCGACCTGCTTGAGGGCTTTTTCAAGTTTTTGCCGCACAGTTGCCAAAGCGTGTTCCACCGCGTTTAAAGCTTCAGCAGTCATTTTTATGCACCTTTATTCTCATTTCACGCTGTAAGCGGTAAAAGCATATATAATGACCGCAATTCTGATTCGGCCACGCCATTTTTTATAGAATAGATGATATAAAGCACATGATACCGGAGCGCTATAATCCCCGCGAAACTGAACCCCGTTGGCAAAAACAATGGGAAGAAAAAAACATCTTCAGCGTTGCAGAAAACACCGCGCTGCCCAAATATTATGTGCTGGAAATGTTTCCATACCCCTCTGGCCGTATCCACATGGGGCATGTGCGCAACTATGCCATGGGCGATGTGGTTGCGCGCTATAAACGCGCCAAAGGCTTTAATGTTCTGCATCCTATGGGGTGGGATGCGTTCGGTCTGCCAGCAGAAAATGCGGCCATGCAGAACAAGGTGCATCCGCGTGAATGGACATACGCCAATATTGCCAATATGCGCACACAGCTCAAATCCATTGGCCTGTCGCTGGATTGGAGCCGCGAAGTAGCCACCTGCGATCCTGCCTATTATCAGCACCAGCAAAAACTGTTTCTGGATTTTCTGGATGCAGGTCTTGTCAGCCGCAAAAAATCCAAGGTGAATTGGGATCCGGTGGATCACACCGTGTTGGCCAATGAACAGGTGATAGACGGGCGCGGCTGGCGTTCCGGCGCTTTGGTTGAAACCCGCGAACTCACCCAATGGTTCTTGAACATCACCGACTTTGCCGATGATCTGCTTACCTCCATCGACACGCTTGACCGCTGGCCGGATCGCGTGCGCAGTATGCAGACCAACTGGATAGGCAAATCCCAAGGGCTGCGTTTACGCTTTGAAATCACCACTGGCGGTGAACTGGCGGTTTACACCACCCGCCCCGATACACTCCACGGCGCGGCTTTTGTGGGGATTGCACCCGACCACCCGCTGGCGACCGAACTCAGCGCCAAAAACGCTGCACTCAAAGAATTTATTCTCGAATGCCATCGTCTTGGCACATCCGAAGCCACGCTGGAAACCGCCGAGAAAAAAGGTTTTGATACCGGCATCCGTGTGAAACATCCGCTGATAGACGGTGCAGAGCTGCCCGTGTATGTGGCGAACTTCATTCTTATGGATTACGGCACCGGCGCAATCTTTGGCTGCCCTGCCCACGATCAACGCGATCTGGATTTTGCGCGCGCCTACAATCTGCCCGTTACGCCGGTGGTTCTCCCCAATGGTCAGAATGCGGATGAATTCACCATTGGCAACACCGCTTATGATGGCGAAGGGACACTCATCAATTCCGGCACTCTGAACGGCCTCACTGTAACAGCGGCCCAGGAAAAAGTGATTGCGGAACTTGAAGCACGTCTCCTGAATGGCACGCCGCAAGGCGAGCGGCAGACCAATTTCCGTTTGCGCAACTGGGGCATTTCCCGCCAGCGTTATTGGGGCTGCCCTATTCCGGTCATCCATTGCGAAACCTGCGGTACGGTGCCGGTTCCGGCAAAACAATTGCCCGTCGTTCTGCCTGATGACATCACCTTTGACAAGCCGGGCAACCCGCTGGATCATCACCCCACATGGAAACATGTAAGCTGCCCACAGTGCGGCGGCAAAGCCCTGCGTGAAACCGATACGATGGATACCTTTGTGGATTCCTCCTGGTATTTCACCCGCTTTACCTCCCCGCAATGCGAGAACCCCACCGACCGCAAGGCCGCAGATTACTGGCTGCCGGTGGATCAATACATTGGCGGCGTGGAACATGCAATTTTGCATCTGCTCTATTCGCGCTTTTTTACCCGCGCGATGCAGGTCACCAACCATGTGGCAGTAAAAGAACCTTTTGCAGGCCTTTTCACCCAAGGCATGGTGGTGCATGAAACGTATAAAGACGTGGATGGCAAATGGCTTTCTCCGTATGATATCCGCATTACAGAAGAAAACGGTCAACGCACCGCCGTTGAGCTGGAAAATGGCCGTCCGGTCACCATCGGCTCCATTGAAAAAATGTCGAAATCCAAGAAAAATACCGTGGATCCCACCGATATTATTGAAACCTATGGTGCGGATACGGCTCGCTGGTTTGTCTTGTCAGATTCTCCGCCCGAACGCGATGTTATCTGGACAGAAGCAGGCGCGGAAGGCGCACATCGTTTCATCCAGCGCGTCTGGCGGGTGGTGTCCGAAATTGCAAGCCTTGCACCGGCTACCACAAAACCGGCTGAATTCTCCGCAGATGCCCACGGGCTGCGCGTGGCCTTGCATCAGGCTCTGGCGCGGGTGGATGACGATATTGAACGTCTACGCTTTAACCGTTGCATCGCCCATGCGTATGAATCTACCAACGCCCTCGCAAGCGCTTTGGCTAAAGCACAAAAAGGCGCTATGGACGCTGATATGGCGTTCGCCTTGCACGAATGCGCAACCCTTCTCACCCAGATGATAGCGCCTATGGTGCCACATCTGGCCGAAGAATGCTGGAAAGTATTGGGGCATGAAGGTCTGGTAGCGGAAGCCGCCTGGCCACAGGCCGAAGCCGCTCTTTTGGCCTCTGATACGGTTACTCTGCCGGTGCAGGTCAACGGCAAAAAGCGTGATGAAATCACCATTGCCAAAGATATGGACAACGCCGCCATTGAAGCTTTGGTGCGTGGTCTTGCCAGTGTTGAAAAAGCCGTTGAAGGCAAACCCATCAAGAAAATTATTGTTGTGCCGGGAAGGATCGTCAATGTTGTTGCGTAATTCTGTTAAACTGGGCAGCGCCGCGGCACTGTCTCTTTTGCTGGCAAGCTGTTTCCAGCCCATGTATGGCACCCGCACAGTCACCGATGGAGCGGGCAACACAACCCGTGTCAACAGCCATCAGGCGTTGAAAAACATTGACATTGAAGAGCTGGATAGTCGCACGGGTCAGGTGGTGCGCAATTCTTTGTTGTTTAAATTCCATGGCGGCGCCACTGTTTCCGCATCGGAAAAGCATTACACGCTGACCATTGCCTTGCGGGAATCTGCGGAATCGCCGGTGGTTGATCCTTATACCAACCGTCCGGAGGTGGAAACACTCACGCTTGATTCCAGCTTTGTGCTCACCGATAAAGCGGGCGTGGAACTGCTGCGTGGACATGCCTTTGGCCGCGCCAGTTATGACCGTACCCGCCAGCGTTATGCAACGGTACGAGCCCGCCGCGATGCCCAGGACCGCGCAGCGCAGGTTCTGGCCGACCAGATCAACGTGCGCATTGCCGCACACTTTGCAGCCAAACGCTAAAACCTCAACAGTTACCAAAACCCTGCCCACCGGCAGGGTTTTTTTATAGAACAAAATTCAAAATCTCCTTTTTATCGGCTGTGCTCGTATCTGGCTGGAAGTCTGCTATAGCGCTATCCCAACTGGAATGTTTCATACAAAGAAGCTATATAAAGAGCGATCCACCAGCCAGAGAAGAGGCAACGTTATGAGCAAAACGCACGATCATTGCACTTTTGGCTGCACCCATAACCACACGCTGGCCAAAGATGCTGCGGCCGTTGTGGCGCGCGCTGCTCAGTATTGCGAACAACACGGGCTGAACCTTACCCCTGCACGGGCGCAAATTCTTGAAATTCTGGCCAGCAGTGAAACGCCGCTCGGCGCGTACGAAATGATTGACCGGCTTGCAGCCCAAGGAACAGCACGCCCCGCGCCCACGATTATTTACCGCGCGCTGGAATTTTTGCTGGCCAATGGCTTTGTCCACCGGATCGAGAGCAAAAACGCCTATCTGGCGTGCGACCACGCCCATCATAACCACGATGTGATTGTATTTCTGTTGTGCGATACCTGCGGAAAAGCGGTTGAATCTTCCGGCCAGTCGCTGGCTAAAGGCATTGCCACTCTGGCCGGTGAAGCCGGCTTTTCGCCGCGTGGGCAAGTGATTGAGATTGCGGGACTGTGCGCCGCGTGCCAGAAAAACCCATAACCTGAAACAGAGAAAATAATTATGGATTTCAGGCTATAAGTCTTTATTTTTTCGCAGAGTTCTATCCAATAAAATGGTCATTTTATTGAGACCCGGCTATAAAAACGGATCACGCAGCGCGCAGACGGCCTCTTGAAGCGCGCAACGGCATGGGCTAATCCTTTCAACGTTATTCTTTTCCGACCTTGCAAAAGAAGAGTTTTTCCATGGACACCACCATTATTCGCCGTACCACTCATGCTGTGCGCGTGGCGCAAGTACAGATCGGTGGTGGTGCGCCGGTGGTGGTGCAGTCCATGACCAACACCGATACCGCCGATATTGACGCGACAGTCAAACAGGTTGCCGCCTTGGCACAGGCCGGCTCCGAACTGGTGCGCATCACGGTGGATCGGGAAGAAGCCGCAGCCGCCGTGCCAAAAATCCGCGAAAAACTGGAAGCTTTGGGGCTTTATGTACCGCTGGTGGGTGATTTCCACTACATTGGCCATAAGCTGCTTACCCAACACCCTGCTTGTGCCGAGGCGCTCGCCAAATACCGCATCAATCCCGGCACTGTGGGCTTTAAAGAAAAGCGCGATACCCAGTTTTCCACCATCATCGACATTGCCCAGAAATACAACAAGCCGGTGCGTATTGGCGGCAACTGGGGCTCTCTGGACGAAGAATTGCTCACCAAGCTCATGAATGAAAATTCAACCAGCGCCACGCCACTCAGCGCTCGTGGTGTTACCCGCGAAACGCTGGTGCAATCCGTGCTGCTATCGGCTGCCCGCGCTAGAGAACTTGGCATGGGGCGCGATAAAATCATCCTTTCAGCAAAAGTTTCCGCGGTTCAGGATCTTATTGCAGTTTACCGCGAACTCTCCCGCCGCAGCGATTACGCCTTGCACCTTGGTCTAACGGAAGCAGGGATGGGTTCAAAGGGCATTGTGGCCTCCAGCGCCGCCTTGGGCGTGGTGCTGCAAGAAGGCATTGGTGATACCATCCGCGTATCCCTTACCCCTGAACCCAATGGCGACCGCACCACAGAAGTGCAGGTAGCGCAGGAAATTCTGCAAACCATGGGGCTGCGCACCTTTGTGCCGTTGGTGGCGGCCTGTCCAGGGTGTGGCCGCACCACCTCCACGGTATTTCAGGAGCTGGCGCAAGATGTGCAGCAATTCATCCGTGTGCGTATGCCCGAATGGAAAACCCGCTATCCGGGTGTGGAAACTCTCAATGTTGCGGTCATGGGGTGTATTGTAAACGGGCCGGGCGAATCCAAACACGCCGATATTGGCATTTCCTTGCCCGGCACCGGCGAAACGCCATCCGCACCCGTGTTCATAGATGGCAAAAAAGCCATGACACTGCGCGGTGCCGGTCTGGTGGAAGAGTTCAAAACCATTGTGGAAGATTATGTATCACGCCGATTCGGAGATCCTGCATAAAAGGCATCACACCACAAACGTCACGCTTCCCAGCTTGGCAATACCTTGACGCCGCCCATGACAATAGCCGTCTGCTGATAAGATGCTGCACCATCGGCGCTATCTGCGCGGCGCAAAACCCGCGTTTGGGGCATATTCTGTGCTGTTGCGGCGAGTTGTGCCACCAGAGGAGCATAATTTTTCAGCCGCACATAGGTTTTGGGCATTTCACCGGCCTCATAAGGCAAAGGCATTGCAACGGGGGCGACAGCTTTCGATTCCGGCAACGGTGCGGCGCTTCCGCGGGGGCGATTGTTACGGTCAGATTGCGTATTCACGCTGCTGTAAGCGGTTATTGCGAGAACCATTGCCATTCCCCTGTGCATCTTTGAAACAAATGTTAACAGTTTATTACCTGCTCTGCAAAACAGATGCCGCAATGTTTCCAAAAGGAAAAGGAACCGACTTTTTACCATTACTTGGAAGAAGAAATTAATTTTTATTGGAGACAATGGTCTGAGTAAAGCTGAATACTTTCAGTACGCAGCGTTCAGGATAAAGTGTTTAGTATCTGAATAGTATCTATTTTATTTAAAATGAGATGCTATTGTGAGTAGGGGGACATGTAAACATGAAACAAGGTGCGGATACGCCCCCGTTCGAGGAAAACTCTTGCAACACCCCTCTCATGCAAAATTTAAATGCGTCTCATTTCGAGCCAACATTAAGCCTTGTTGATGCAGCTCTCTATGAATGGGACATTGCAGACGATTCGCTTCACTGGAGCGGAAATGCAGCATCTGTGCTGGGTCTAAGAAATATAAACAGCCTTGCACGCGGCGCAGACTGGGAAGCTCTGGTCGATACCGAAGCCATGGGCACCCGCCAGACAGTCATCATGGGCGCAAGCCAGCGTGATAACGGCAGCGGTATCCCGTATGATCTGGAATACCCCATTCAGCTCAACACTCCGGATGGCCCGCGTGAAATCTGGATTGAGGATGTTGGCCGCTGGTTCGCCAACAGCGAAGGCCGCCCCTGCTTTGCCCGCGGTATGATTCGCGTTGTAACCAACCGGCATCATACGGAACAACGCCTGTTCATCGAATCACGCATTGATCCCCTGACCGGAACATTTAACCGCCTGCGCCTGCTGACAATACTGGAAAGCACACTGGATGAGGCCAAACGTTATCAGACTTCTTTCGGCGTTGCACTCATTGCAATTGAAAATGTCAGCGCCCTGAACCAGACTTACGGTGTGGATGTTACCGATGAAGTGATTGCCGGTTTGGGCAAGCGGCTGCGTTTGCAAATGCGTGCCGGTGATATTCTAGGACGTTTTTCGTCAACAGTGTTCGGTATATTGCTGGCCAATTGCGAAGCGGATGCATTAGAAGTAGCCTGCAAACGCTTTTTACATGCCGTGTATGAAAATCCAATAGCGGTAAACCATGGCAATATTCCTGTTCTGGTGACCATTGCCGGTATTGTCATGCCCCGCTATGCCCGAACCGTACCGGAAGCCCTTTCCCGCTTAAATGATGTGCTAAGCGAAGCGCGCTCCCAGCATTGTGGCGGATTTTTATCCTATACCCCTGAACTTTCCCGCACAAATGAACGGCAAGACAACCTGAAACTTGCAGAAGAATTGCTCAATGCCCTCAATGATCGGCGCATCGCACTGGCCTATCAGCCCATTGTCGATACACAAACCGGAAACATCGGCTGGCATGAATCGCTGGCGCGCATTGTGGATGGGCAGGGCGTTGCAAGTGATGGTGTCGCCAATTATATTCAGGCCGCAGAAAAACTCGGCATGGTGCATCTGCTGGACAGAAGGGTGCTGGAGCTTGCAGTGCAAAAACTGGATACAACGCCGGATTTACACCTAGCAATCAATATTTCTGCCCTCACGACCCGTGATCCGGAGTGGCGCTCGATGCTTTCAGCCGCTATTGCAGCCCATCCCCATATCGCGCCCCGATTGATGATCGAGATCACAGAAACCATGGCCTTGGGCGACAGCAAAGATGCCACACACTTCATCACCTTTTTACACACGCTAGGATTAAAGGTTGCCGTTGACGATTTTGGGGCAGGGCATACATCTTTCAGGAATCTGCGCGGGCTGGATGTGGATGTGGTCAAAATTGATGGCAGTTTCATCAAAGGAGCCATCCAATCCCCCCAAGATCGCGCTTTCGTACGGGCAATTGTCTCTCTGGCCTCGGAAATGGGCTATAAAACCGTGGCAGAATGTATTGAAACACCGGAATCCCACGCCCTTATGCGTGAGATGGGTATTCATTATATTCAAGGACATCTGAGCGGGAAACCCCAGGCCGAGCCTCTCAAAGCACCGCAAAAAGAACAGACCACCTCATTCTTGCATTATTTTGCGCGGGGATGAGCCTGACTGTGCAGAGCAATCAACCGTTCTGCATTTACATCGGTGTAAATTTGCGTGGAAGAGAGGCTGGCATGACCCAGAAGCTCCTGAATTGCCCGTAAATCCCCCCCACGCTCAAGCAAATGGGTGGCAAATGAGTGCCGCAACGCATGGGGCGTTGCTGTTTCCGGCAAGGCAAAGGCGCCGCGCAACACTTCCATGGCGCGCTGGATAATCCGCGGGGAAAGTCTGTTGCCACGCGCGCCAACAAACAACGGGCTTTTTGCTGTCAGTGTCCACGGCACTGCGTTCAGATAATCATCAATCCCTTGCTGCACAACAGGAACAATTGGCACAGTGCGTTGTTTTCCGCCTTTTCCCATCACTGTTACATGCATTTTTTCTGCCGTCGGGGCATCCTCACGGTTGAGACCCAACGCTTCGGAAATCCGCAAGCCTGAACCATACAGCAGCGCCAACACCGCCGCATCCCGTTTCAATATCCAGGTGTCGCGGGCATCTCCTGCAAAAGCATCCAGCTCTGTAATGTTGCGCGCATCTTTTATGGCCAGCGGTTTAGGAAGAGTCTTTCCCACTTTAGGCGCCCGTACCGCCGTCAAGGCACCGGAAACCGCAATCCCTGAGCGGGTGAAATGCTTCAAAAACGAGCGAATACCCGCCAGCTCTCGCATGAGGGAACGGGCAACCAGCCCCTCTTGCCGCCGTTGCGCCAGAAAGGCGCGCACATCGCGGGGATGCAATTCCGCCACGGTTTTCACCGCAACCGCTTCCCCTTGATACGCACGCAAAAACAGCAGGAAGCTGCGCACATCATGCTCATAGGCTTCCACGGTTTTGATGCTCATGCGCTTTTCAGTGCGCAGATAGGATTGCCACCCTTGAAACAGTGTATAGAGTTCCTGTTCAAGCGCTTCATGCCAAGACAGAAGGGAGCAAGGATGCACTTCCATAATCCGCGCTTCCACCTCAGGCCGAAAGCGTCTGTCCGGTTTTTTCCCAATCGCTTAGAAACTGCTCCAAACCTTTATCGGTGAGTGGGTGCTTGACCAGATCCCCGAATACCGAAGGTGGCACAGTGGCAATGTCGGCACCCGCAAGCGCGGCCAGCTTGACGTGGTTTGGCGTACGGATGCTTGCTGCCAGAATTTCTGTTTCCAGCGCCTCATAATTATCATAAATAGCACGAATTTCATGGATAAGCTCCATGCCATCAATGCCCGTATCATCCAGACGGCCAATAAAAGGCGAGATAAATGTCGCCCCTGCCTTTGCGGCCAAAAGCGCCTGATTGGCCGAAAAACACAGCGTAACATTGACCATGGTGCCTTCACCCACCAAAACACGACACGCTTTGAGACCATCAAGGGTAAGCGGCACTTTCACCACCACATTGGGGGCAATGCTGGCGAGGCTGCGGCCTTCGCGCACCATACCCTCCGCGGTTGTGGCAATCACTTCAGCAGACACAGGCCCACGCACCAGCCCACAAATCTCGGCAATAACATCCTTCATCGGCTTGCCTGCTTTGAGTATCAAACTGGGGTTGGTTGTCACACCATCAAGAAACCCTGCATCAGCAAGATCTTTAATGGCGCTGACATCGGCTGTATCAACAAAGAATTTCATGGGGTTGCTCCAGTAGGGCAAAATGCGGGAAAGCTATTCCCAAACAATACCAATAACTTTAATAAACGTGATGCGATTCAGAAAACATAGTGAAACGTGTGCGTGTGTTTTGTAAGCATACCAAGCCAACATTTCCACACAATTATTGCCTTGAGTGAAAGTCCGTGTATTCATTTATTAGAAAATAGTGCAATTACTTGATAAAAATCAAATTGATAGAACTTGAATAATAAATAAAATTATATTCTAAATATTGACATTAATAAGAAATAATATATATAAATTATAGTGTTTCTAATAAAGGTAGTAAGCGTTAAAATGATTACATCAGTTCAAAGCAACACCCTCCCGCAATCCCCTGAGGATACTGCCAATCATTTTAAAAACGCATTGGATTCACAAAATGCTCCTGTGCGGCCAAATCTTTCTGTTCGTACACAATCTTCAAACGCATCACACCAGCGGAACCTTTCTGACGGAAGTTCTTTTTCAACTTTCAGTGGCGGTGAATTGTTGACTGCTGAACCTGTAACAATTCAACCAGTTCCTTCCGGAACGGTTCAAAAAATTCATACACCTGAAGGCGGAAACACCGATAAACAGCTAAAGAGCCACTTTTCTCTGGACAGCGATAGCGATCGTGAAAGTGTTTATTCCCAGCCTGAAATCTCGCCTGCCGATACCGTTTTCTCGCGCGTGGATCAAAATGGTGACCTCTATACCCCCATTACACCTGTTAACCGCGATATTCCTGTAACACCCATTACGACGCTTCATAACCCTGACGCGATAATTGTCACTCCAAGCGGTGAAAAACTTACCTTTGCAGATATCGATGGCCGCCTTGATGCCGCAAGATCAGATGCACAAGAAGCAAAAATATTTAAAAGCATTTTTGGTATTGCTCCTCCAGCGTCTAACACCAGATCAAGACAAGGAGTAGCCTTGCCCCCTGCAGCAGAAAATGCATACCGTTACATACTGTACCGTCAAGCAACAGATAGCGCGTCAACACATAAAGACGCACTAACCAACCTGCCGACATCTGCAAATATTACAAAAGATGATTATACTCCTGAAAAGCTGTTTATTCCCCGAAATGGGAAAGCTCAGTCGTATGCTCAAATAGACGCACAGCTCGATAAGCTTTCGCCGAGTGATGCCGATCAAAAAATAAAAGATATTTTTAAAGAATCAACGAATTATCTTGGACCAATAAATCGTGATGAACTTGCCTATCGTATCCATAGGGATGCAGACCTTAAATTCAATAAAATATAGTCAGCATTGAACCCCACTCAATATTTTTGCGCCAACCCCAAAGGCTTATCCGCTTTTGGGGTTGTTTGCATTTGGTAAACCATTCATCATTAAAGATAAAAGGCAGAATAAAAAGCGTGTGCGGGGAGAATGAATATGAGCAGTTGGGCTGGCCTAAGCAAGGAGTGGCAATCTGTTACGGGATTTGTGCGGGCGCTTAAGCGTACCAAGCCCATTCCCAAAAATCCGCACCGGCTGTTCACTCATGTGATTGAGGAAATGGCTGTAAAGCACGGGCAGCGTTCGGCGCTGATTTCAGAGGGGCAAAGTTATACCTACGCGCAGCTGGACACACGCGCAAACCAATATGCCCACTGGGGATTGGCGCAAGGCCTGCGCAAAGGCGATACGGTGGCTTTGTTCATGCCCAATTGCGCTGAATTTATTATCATATGGATTGGCCTTACCCGTATTGGCTGTGTGGTGGCGCTCATCAATACCAATCTTACCGGCGCGGCGCTTGCTCACAGTTTCACCATCGCCAAACCGAAGCATATTTTTTGCGCCGCAGCTCTGGAGGCGGCTTTTGAAACGGCAAAGCCACAGATTGACGCGCCCGATTACCAGTGCTGGGGCTACGGCGAAGGCAGTACATTTGCCCTGAGACTGGATAAAGCTGTTGCAGAACAACCCGGCCATACCCTTGCACAAGGCGAGCGCCCTCCTCTAACCATTGAAGACAAAGCACTCTATATTTACACCAGCGGCACCACAGGAATGCCCAAAGCAGCCAATGTCAACCATTACCGCATAATGGCTATTACCCACGGCTTTGGCGGTGCTATGAATATTACATCCAACGACCGGATGTATGTCTGTCTGCCAATGTATCATTCGGTGGGCGGTGTGCTTGCATCCGGCTCTACGCTGGTGAGCGGCGGATCAGTGGTGATTCGTGATAAATTTTCAGCCCGTGAATTTTGGGATGATATTGTCAAATACGAATGCACCCTGTTCCAGTATATTGGCGAATTGTGCCGCTATCTGGTAAACACTTCTTCCCATCCATTAGAAACCAGCCACAAAATCCGCCTGTGTTGCGGCAATGGATTGCGCCCCGACATTTGGGAAAGCTTTCGTGACCGCTTTAAACTCCCAAAAATACTTGAATTTTATGCCGCAACAGAAGGAAACGTGGCGCTGTTCAACTTTGACGGCACTGTCGGTTCTGTCGGCCGTATTCCAAAATGGGCAAAGCGGTTTTTCACCGTGGATATCGTCAAATTCGATGTGGAAAAAGAAGAGCCCATTCGCACGCCGGAAGGTCTGTGCCAATCGTGCGAACCCGATGAAATTGGTGAAGTGATTGGACAGGTGCTGAATGATCCCTCAAAACCGGCCAACCGCTTTGAAGGCTATGCAGATAAGGAAGCAACATCAAAAAAATTGCTCTGGAATGTTTTTACCAAAGGGGATGTATGGTTCCGCACGGGTGATCTGATGCGCCGTGATGCCAAAGGCTATTTCTATTTTGTGGATCGCATTGGCGATACCTTCCGCTGGAAGGGCGAAAACGTCTCTACATTGCAAGTGTCCGAAGTGATAACCCTGTTTCCAGGCGTAGACGATGCCAATGTCTATGGGGTAGCCGTTGCCAAAACCGAAGGCCGCGCCGGAATGGCCTCCATTGTTGCCCCTGAAGGAATTGATTTTGTTAATTTTTACGCATATCTCGAAAAGCATCTTCCGGATTATGCCCGCCCGGTATTTCTGCGCATGAAGCGCGAACTGCCCATTACCGGCACATTCAAACAGAAAAAAACCGATCTTGTGGCAGAAGGTTTCGATATAAACCGCATTACCGATGAAATCTGGTTTAGTAACCCGCAAACCAGACGTTATGAAAGACTGGATACGACTCTTTACAATGGCATTATCACCGGCACCCAACGGTTATAAAAACAGCCAATAAAACCAATTTTTATCGGCAATCCGCTAGATAATATAGCAATGTCAACAAAGGTGAATCCGTTTTTTTAGAGCTCCGCGGTATCCTACGGGTAACTTAACAGGTTGTTGGCTTGGGCATCGGCAACGGCCAGCAAAGCTAAAAAATTCTGCGATAAAACAAAAAACACCGGTTCAAGAAATGTTGAACCGGTGTTTTTTAAATGTTGATTGCACGCATTTAGTTCATGCTAAGGCCTTCAGTCAAAGAGCTCATCTCAGCTTCGGTGATCTTGCCGCTATCAACTGCACCTTGTAGTTTTTCTTGGGTTATACCTTCCGCAGGATCAATACCTGCTTTTTCAAGCAAGCCTTCAAGTTTTTCCGCTAATTCAGGATTTTCAGATTTCATCGCCTCAAGTTCTTCAGCGTCAATCTTGCCATCGCCGTCTTTGTCAAACATCTTCAAGAGAGCTTCCCACAAGCCGCCAAGACCTGAACCACCGCTAGCACCCCCAGCGCCGCCAGCCCCTCCAGAACCGCCGCATTTACCAGCACCTTCAGAGCCTCCACATCCGCTTGCGCCTTCAGAGCCACCTTTTCCAGAGCCTTCAGAACCACTGTTTCCAGAATTTCCTGATCCATTGGAACTGCTCTCTGCACCAGAGGGTGAACCAAGCTGTGCGAAATCATCCCACGCCTGTTCCATTTCTTGATAACTCAGGAAATCATCACCAGAAGTGTCAGCGCTATCAAACCATTCCTGAACAGCGGCACTATCATAATTATTGCCCTGCCCTTGCAGATAAGCATCAAACTCTTGTTGAGAAACGCCTGCATCAGCAGTATTTGAGTTAATCTGGTTAAAGAGAGCTTGAGAAAACTCCGTTCCGATGTTCCCCCCTGCACGGCCGCCAAAACCGCCCGAATCCAGTGCAGGATTGCTTACAACAGGTGGTGGAGGAGGCGGTGGTGGTGGTGTTAAAGCAACAGACATAACGTACCCCTTACTTTTATAAATACATAACCGTATTTGTACTCTTATGCTTTATGTTAACACAAGATTAATTTATTGTTAAAGAGAAAAATGTAAAATTTGAGTTAATTTTTTGTCCTGTATTGCATTGGTCATTTACAAACATTAAATCACTTGTTTTTGCTTTATATAGTAAGAATCTGTAAATATGGTCATGCTGTGCGCTCGCTCACTGCCGCCGATATTTTTGAGAGACTGTTTGCTCACCATTGTTGCACGGGTTTGTCTGGCTGGTAGCCTTGGCTGCATTCATTCCAGCGGGGCATGTAGCCGTAATCGCTTTTGAGTAGGTAAAGCCAACGTTCACAGGTTTTGCGGTCTGGGAAGCAGGCTTCTTCCGTATGGTATTCAATGCCGCCTCCATCAAACAATCCGGTTGTCTCACGTCCGCCGGAAAAACGCCCCCACCATGTGGTGTGTTGTTCGATGGGGGTGAGAGAGCGGCATGATTTTCCGCGCTCTTGGGCAAAAGCAGGCATTAGAGAGAGTGCAAGCATTAAAGGCAGCATGGCTAGGCGAAGCGTAATCATAACATGCCTTCTATTAGATTGTGTTTAGTACAGCGCTTGGTCTAATACCGCAAAGCGCTGTAAAAGAAGCAGAATTTTCCTCTTTCAAAAATTATTATATACCGATACCACCCGTTGCTATTCCTGTACCAATTTTAATTCCCATCTGTAAAAGCATTGGAAGAGATTTAATTCCAACCTGTTTCCAATTGGTTTTCTGGATGGCATCCACATCGTGCAGAAGAGTGTCAATGATTTGCTTTTGCTCTTCATTCATATCTTTTGTTGCGCTAGTTGCTTTCTGCGCATCGCTATAGGCAGTTTGCAGATGCGTTAAGATGTTGCGCAATTTATCCATCATAACAATATTGGCGACTTTGCTATCCGCCGCAACATCTTTGGATGTCTTCAACGGTTGCTCACGCTTGAGAACCGCGGAAAATGCTGATTTCAGTTTTGGTTTGTCGTATCCGATATTGTTGTTTAACTGGTGCAAAAATTTAAAGGTTTGCTCAATGTGGGCTTTTTTTTCTTTGGATGTATAGTCTTTAGGATTGCCGTGTAATGCCTCACTTACTTCTCGGTGCATATCCTTCAAAAGTGCGTGTACGGATTCCATAACGCGCTGATCTGTGGGTCTGAGATGACTTACATCCGGCATTTCAGGTGCAGGTTCTATTGTCGAGCCGTCTTTTCTTTCGGTTTCAGGCATTTGTAGTTTTTGTTGTAGGTCATGTGCGTTATTGAAGTAGTCGTTCACGGGTTTACGGATTGTCTCGATGTTAGATGAGTCTTTTTTGAGACGTCCGATAGCACTTGTAACCGATTTTTTTGCAGCTGCGGCGCCATCTGCGTGAAGTTTTAATTGGGTGGCAAGCTGAGGGAGATTATGTTTGCTTGCAATGTCCGCCAGTATGCGGGTATCGTCTTCAATTTTATTCAAAATATTTGCAAATCTGTCATTTTTCCAATCCGGTTTTTTCTTGGCAGCATCAAAATCAGCAACATCTTTGTGGAAATTGCTTGCATTCTCAAGGATTTCTCCCGTTTTCACCAAAGCTTGGCTGGTATCTGTAAAATGGCTTGGCGTTGCTTGGGCATAACTTGGCTGCTGGAGGAGTGCTGAACCTGAAGGGCTGGTTGGTGAAGTGTAACCGTAGAAGCCGGAAGGCCGCGAATGTGGACTGGCTTCAAAAGCAGATGGAGGTCTGGGTGCAGATGCTGAAGGCAGCGCGGATTGCATTGCGCTGAAATCTGATAAGGGGTTTTTGGGAGGTCTTGGTGGAGCCAGTGTGCTTGGAGTCGTAGGAGATTGGGGCGAAAGGTATTGTGGATAGCCATCTGAGTGTGGGCTCGCAGGTGTGGCCGGTGAATGCTGTGGGTTAGTATAGATTGGTTGAGCAGAATAGGAAGCTGCTGGAGAGCTAGGTGAGTGGTGCAAATAGTCTTGCCATTGGTCAGGTGGATATGGAACAGCATATTGAGGCTGCTGCTGTTGATTAGAATACACGGGTGAATGCGCCGCTGGGTGCGTCGGAGCTTGTGGGGAATAGGGGTAACCCGTAGCAGGGGATGGTGCTGGCGGTGCATAAGGTATAGGCGCAGGGGAATGGATTGGACTAAAAGGCATTGGAGCAGAGTGCGGCTGCATGTTTCCGGCTTCAGGGAAACCGTTTTCTGCATC
>JBMDXK010000042.1:0-9886 GCA_048594375.1 Methylopilaceae bacterium | reverse complement strand
GTTCGCTGGTTCTCGACTTGCAGGTTAATAATGCCCAGCTTGAGATTGGTATGACCGCAGACCAAGTTCAAGCGGCTTTGTCACAAGGCCAGACGGTTGGTATCATTCAATACTACAACAGCCTGCACTCTTAAGCAGCATCGCCATTCTCACAGAAAGCTCCCTCCGGGGAGCTTTTTTGCATATAAATTGATATTCATTTGTTTGAACCGCACATCCCCCACCCTCACCGGATTTCCACCACGGGGATGGACGGCACTGCACCAGCATCGAAATTGGACAGGTCAACTTCCAGAAAGTCGGTATCAAAGCGTACCGGCACATCGAAGCGGAAACCGGCGGTGATGCTGGCGCTTGCCGGAGGAATATGCGCTGGAAGAAACGTCACTTCCCCTGTGAGATGCTCCACCTCGAAATGCGTTCCTGCCACCTGCTCCACGCCGCCCACCGCAATCCGCACACTTCCTGCAACGGGCTTGGTGATGGGGCGCTTATAGGCAACGCTCCCTGCGCCGTATGTTTTCATCAACAGGAAAACCCCTGTCATTCCATCGCCTATGCCAATCATCTGATCCAACGGCGCGATGCCCTGCCCTGCGGCGGCAGAACTAAAATCCAGCCGGTCATGCCAGCGGAAGCCGTGTAATTGTCCGCAGCGTTCCTCAAAAAAGCTGACAACTTCCGCGAGCCGTTCCAGCGTTTTGATGCCGAATCCGGCATCCCATCGGCGGCGCGCGTGCGCCCAGCGGGCATTGCGCACTTCGCGGCCAGAGCCCAGAGTGACAATTTCGGTGCGCCGTTCAGGGCCGCCCCGCGCCCCCAGAGCAATATCAAGGGGAAAGCGCACATCGTGAAATGCCGTCATGGCGTTTCCTTTTTTAGCTTAAAATAAGAACTTGTTTGTCGCACCCGCCCCATGCTATTCCTGCGGTGCGCAGCGGCAAGGGCTTGCTGCGTGGGGCGTCGAAAACCCCTCCATCAGCGGTTGGCATCAACCGCAATGATGCCTCCTCACCCTAAGGGTCGGGGAGGCAATGGCGCATGTTCAGGGCTTTTTCCGCAAGGAGAAGGCCTAAAGGCTGTTGCGGCTGTCTGATGGCGGTTTTTCGAACTCTCCCGACCACCAGAGTTTCTGGTGGTCTTTTCTTTTCGCATGATGAAAGGGAGTTCACGCAATGGAAAACTACAATGCGTTTGCGGATATTTTAAACACATTCCGCCTGTCACCGGATTGGATCAAAGCCTTATGGCTTCTGACCATACCTTTATGCCTTGCCATCCTTGCGGGTATTATCCGGCTTCCCCATTTGAAGAAAAAGGCACCGGAAAACCCTCAATCCTTAGCGTTTCTCCACCAGCCCACGCCGCTGCTTGAAGACCATAGCGCCCTACAACCCCCGCCGCCCCCGTGCCACAGCCCGCGCCAGACTGGCCGCAACAGTGGCTTCGGAACGGCGGAATCCCTGCACATCGGGCGTTGAAATATTGACGGTGACGTTGGGCGCAGCACTGCCCCCTTGGATTCGCACACCCAGCTTGCCATCGCTGCCCCGCGTCAGGGGCATAATGGCTTCGGCACCCGCTTCGCCCATCAACCCGAGCCTGCCACCGCGCATGGGGAAATAAGTGGGGGCGGCCACCACACCGCCAGAAGCAAAGGCGGTCACTTGGGGGGATACCACGCCACCTTTGGCGAACGGCGTCACACTGCTCATGATGTTGGAAAACAATCCGCCGATGGCTTGTTCCAGCGGTTTCATGGCGGCTTTGAGCGCAATTTCGGAGAGCCGTAGTCCCAGATTGCGCAGCACATCGCCCAGTGATTTGCCGCCCACAACGGCGCTGGTAAAGGCGGAAGTCATGGCGCGGCCAAATCCCATGGCCATTTTTTCGGCATCCGACATCGCCAGACGCAGATTGCTGGTATCGGCCTGAAAAGTAATCGGCACAAGATTATCGTCTTCCATGGTCATCCCTTATTTGTCAGGAAATTGCTGCATCAGCTGCGCCAGACTTTGCCGGTCACAGGCAGGAGTGCTTTCACCAAAGCACCCCACATAGGCGGCATTCAATTCGCGCGGTGTCATCGCCCAGAAATCACAGGCACCCAGACGCAAATGCCCCAGCCCGAAGGCCATGGCGTCTTTCCAGGGGAACGGGGCGCAGGCTGTATTCTCCTGCGCCCCGCTCACGGGTTTGCGGGGGCATCCTCCCCCCCAAAAGTCGCCTGTAACAGCGCGGCCACCACGTTGATATAATGTGCTAGCCCATCATGGAGCGCGAATTGCGCCACATCGTCATTACTCACCGCATTTCCCCCGCCCCGCAATCCTGCGCCCAGAATGGCAATCAGATCGCGCGTTGCAATGCGTCCTTGGGCGAAGCGTTGTGCCAGTGCCATCATGTCGGTGGCACCCAGATCGCTTTCCAGTTCGGCCAGAGCGCCCAGCGTCAGGCATAAGGTGCGCTGTTCCCCGTTGATGATCGCGGAAATTTCCCCGCGGTATTTATTAGCCATGCCCACCCTTCTCATTTTTATACCCTCATAATCGTCATTCCGGCGAAGGCCGGAATCCACGAAAGAATACAGACTGTGGCATTGGAGCTATCCGAACCACCGTCATGCTGGCGAAGGCCAGCATCCACGAAAAAAACAATGCTCCTTATAAACCCTCACACCTTCCCTCTTATAAAGCCGTAAAGGTCACCTCACCGGCACTTTCCACGGCCAGATCAAAGGTGACTTCCCCCGCGTGATCCCCCCGGTATTCCAGAGCAGTAATCTGGAAGGGGCCGGTGAGCGTGCCAAAATCAGGGATCACAATCTGCCAGTTGATAATTTCGCCGCTGAAGAACACGTTTTTCACCCGCAGATCGGATGCAGCATCTTTGAAGACCCCCGCGCCGGAGAGCGAGGCGCGGCGCACTCCTGCTCCGGCGAGCAATTCGCGCCAACGTCCGGCGCTCTCAGTGTGTGTCATGTCCACGGTATCGGCATTGAGCGCCAAAGAGCGCGCCCGCAGTCCGCCGATGGTGACATAGCTTGCGGTACCATCATGGATTTTCAGCAGCAGGTCTTTGCCTTTTTGGGCAGCCATAGTTTTGTTCCTTCATATTATGAGAATATGGTGCATGATGAGAAAGAAGCAGGTTATTTTCGCGTACCGTAGCGCAATGTACTTTGAGGTACATGAGCAGCGGAACACAGAAAATTGCCTGATAATTTCCATCATGCAGCATATTTAAAGAGGTTCGGTAACCGCGCGAAACGAAACCACTACCGAGCGCAATTTCTGGTTCACGCGTTTTGCTGTGGTGTTGCGCCACTGCAAGTTCACCAGATGGTATCCATCCAGCGTGAGATTAACGCCGTCTAAAATGGCGCTGATGCGGCTGGCAATGCGTATTGCCTGTGCCAGCCCTGCTTCTTCCGACCACACAACCACATTCAGCAGATGTTCGGTGAGCGGCGCATCATTGCCGGAAATATCCTTGCTGTCGGTATTTTCCAGCAGAATGTAAGGGGGTTTTGCGGTTTGCGGAACGTCATCATAAATACGTCCACTGGTTGGCAAGGCCTGCAAGGCGCTATCGGCCAGCAGAGCGTTGCGCATTGCTTTGCGCAGAGCAAAAACAGCGCTCATGGTTTTTGCTCCTCTGCCTGAATGGTGAGAAACGCGCCTGAAGCATCGGTTTCGCGCACTGCGCGGATTTCAAAGATCCGCGCTCCCAGCCGGAAGCGGTGCAGCAAGGTCACGCCCTCCACCGCCCGCACGATGATTTCATGGGTTACGGTAATTCCGCTTTGCCCTGCCATAAAATACGCGGCCGCGCTTTTTGGCTCTATGCTTGCCCAAAGGGATCTTGCGGTTTGCCAGCTTCGGGAAAATCCCCCTGCGTCATCCGGCACATCGACCGGCTCTTCTAAAATGATGCGGTGCCGCATCCGTCCGATTGTGGTCACAGGCGCATCTCCCTGTAGGGCGCCACCAGCGCATGAACGCTTACCGGCAGAGCGGCACCCACGGTTTCTTCTGCGGGCTGGTTGCGCATTTCATACCAGTGCG
The DNA here is from genome assembly GCA_048594375.1 of Methylopilaceae bacterium. Classification (GTDB taxonomy): domain Bacteria; phylum Pseudomonadota; class Alphaproteobacteria; order Rhizobiales; family Methylopilaceae; genus JBMDXK01. The sequence goes on along the minus strand of JBMDXK010000042.1, from coordinate 5,819 downwards.
CCACCAACAGCCGCATGGCATGAACCAACGGTGTGGGCGCGGGCGTGGTGTCGTCATCCAGCGCCATGCCGGTTGCGGCTTCCACTTGCAAGCGCGATGTCTCAATCAGCGCGGCAATTAGCCCATTATCGGCATCATGTTCTATTTTCAGAAAATTCTTTGCATCCACTAGCGTCAGCGGTTCGGGCATTTCACTTATCCATTATAGAATGTGCAGTTAAACCTATGAGGTGCCTAAAATGGGGAGTTGGCGCAGAATAGGTCGCTGCTGCGAGAACCGGAACGCAGCATACATAACGTATGTGAGTACCGGATCGCAGCAGCAGTGGATCTAGGCTGCCCAAATACCCATTTTAGCTCACGGCAATACGCAGCAGTTTGATGGCGTTGAAGTCCTGCACCCCGCCGCCGACGCGTTTTGTGGTGTAGAACAGAACGTAAGGTTTTGCGGAATAAGGATCGCGCAGCACGTTTACACCGATACGGTCAACAATGAGATAGCCCCGTTTGAAGTCACCGAAGGCGATGGGGAAAGCATTGGCGGCAATGTTGGGCATGTCCTCGGCTTCGGTGACCGGAAAGCCCAGGAGATTTGCATCACCACCGGCTTGGGCAGGCGGTTGCCAGATGTAATTGCCGTTTTCGTCTTTCAGTTTGCGTAAAGCGGCTTGGGTGCGGCGGTTCAGGACAAAGCGGGCATTTTGCCGGTAGCCGCTTTTGAGGGAGTAGATCAGGTCAATCAGGGGATCAACGGGATTTTCGTCGGCAAAATTTGCGGCAGCGCCCGATGCCACAAACCCGATCTTGCCCCACTCCCATGCGGTGTCGGCCACTTTGTCGGGATGCAGAAATCCGGTTGGTTTGTTTACACCGTTGCCGGAGATGAAGGCGGTTGTTTCTTGTGCGGCAAAGGCGCTTTCCACTTCTTCGGCAATCCAGCGGTCAATATCCACGGCGCTGTCGTCGAGCAGTGTCTGGCTGGCGGCGGGCATGGCATAAAGTTCCATGGCGGGGAAGCTAAGTTCGGCCAGTGTGGCATTGTCTGTTTGAGGTCGCGCTGCGGTTTCGCCCACCCAGCCGGAGGCAAAGCCATCGGTTGCGAAGGGTTTTTTATAGGTGAGCGCGGAAACCTGCTGTACGGAGGCAATGGCGCGGATGGGGGAGACTTCCGTTAACCGGCGGCCAATTTCTGTTTCGGTCTCGAAAGGTACGGTATAGCCGCCAGCGTTGCCGGTGCCTGCGGAAAGTGCTTTGAGGTCAAGGCGTGCGGTGCTGAGCGTTTCGCCTTTGCGCACATAGGCTTCAAAGGCTTCCTTGCGGGCGAGTGCGCCGGAATAGTCGCGCCGTTCTTCGTTGTCCATTGAAGGGCGGCGTGCTTTGAGTGCCAATTGGTCGAGCGCTTGTTTTTGCCGATCGAGCGCGGCATCAATGCGGGCGAGTTTTTCTTCGGTCACGGGGTCTGCGGTGAGACGGTTTTCAATTGCGTTGAGGCGTTCTTCGTTTGCATCTTTATAGCTTTCAAAGGTGCGGTTGAAGGTATCATAGGCTGCAACAACGTCATCGCCGGAAGGCACAGATGTTGCGGCTTTGATTTCGATGTGCGGAAGATTATGCATGTCTTTTCCTTATGATATGGACATAAAAAAACGCCCCTTGCGGGACGCTGATCTGTTTAAAAAAGAGAGCCCTGCTCTCGCCGTCATGCTGGCGCAGGCCAGCATTCACGAAAGGATAAAGCCTTTTCAAAGTGGCCTAAACAGCCAAAATGGACGGTTTACCCCATGGAGATTCTCGCTTGCGGCAGCATGGGAAAGGTCACGAGCGATATCTCCCATAAATCCACCCGTTCCAGCCGTCGGGTGCCGGAATGGGGGTTTTTGAAGGCGCGTTCGGCCTTGAAGCCGATAGAAAGACCTTGCAGTGCGCCCTGGCGTACCAAGGCCAGCACTTCGCGCGCCCTTTCCACCTGAAGGTTGAGCTGGCCGCGCACCTTCAGCCCGTGGATGTCCTCGCGGATGTCTGTCCAGATCCCGATGGGTTGGGCGGGGTCGTGCTGGAACAGCATACGGATGTTCGCCACCCCCCGTTCCAGCAGACTTTGGCGGAATGCCCCGCGCATGACCCTGTCGCCGGAGAGGTCGAGAAGGCCGAACACGCTGGCATAGCCGGTGATCCGGCCATTGTCGATAACGGTTTTCACAGCCATCAGCGTTTGTTTCCTCGGCGGCGTGGCCTTGCGGGAGCAAGCGGCTTGCCTTGCAATTTGGTCAGGATGGACACAAATTTGCGGATGACCTTTTGCGGATCAGGCACCGGCAATTTGGGGGGCTGCGGCATGGCGGGTGTGGAAGCGGTCATTCTCCATCTCCTTCGATGTTGGCGTTGAAGCGTGCCAGTTCGCGCACAAAGGCGTCGAAGCGTTTGTTGGCGCTGGCGAGTTCTTTCATGGTCCACAGGAGCAGGCTTGATGCCCCTGAAGCCCAGAGAAACAGCGTTATGTGCGCAAGGTCGCCCCGCGCACTGAATACATTCAGCAGGTTTTCCAAATATTTATTCCTTATTGAAGGAGTCTTGGACACAGAAAGGGAGGCTGAGCCACCTCGGTCATGCGGGCGAACGCACTCGAACCACCTCCGTCATGCTGGCGAAGGCCAGCATCCACGAATCTTCAAGAGAATGTTCTGTTCGGGCAGTTCCTTACCGACAACAGCACCCCACGCGCCCTTTAAACAGCCTGTGTTTCCGCGCCATAGCCTACAGCCTGCCGTTTCTCGCTTTCACTGAGAAAATCGGCGCTCGCAACACTGCTCCAGAGCGCGGCGCGGTCGCTGGCAAAGGCGTCGATCCGGTCGCGGTCGGCTTCAAAGGTCAGTCCGGCATCGTCAAAGCCGGGCGCCAACCAATGCAGGAGATCGCCCATCACCCGTTCGCCCATGGGGAGAACGGTTTGCCGCCAGAAGGCGCGGTTAGCCTCGGCATAATTGGCGTAGCTGTTATCGCCGGGAATGCCGAGCAGCATGGGCGGCACGCCGAAAGCGAGGGCAATTTCGCGGGCGGCACTGTTGCGCATTTGCGCAAAGTCCATGTCGCTGGGCGTGAGCGCCATGGCCTTCCAGTCGAGTCCGCCATCGAGCAGCAACGGCCTTCCGGCATTGGCCTGCCCTTGGAACTGGCTTTCCAGCTCGGCTTTGAGCCGCGTGAACTGGTCATCCGAAAGTGTTGCCCCATCGGGGCCGGAATAGATGAGCGCGCCGGAAGGCCGGGCGGCATTGTCCAGCAGCGCCTTGTTCCAGTTTGCGGCGGCGTTGTGGGTATCGAGCGCCACGGCGGCGGCTTCTAAAGGTGCCATGCCGTAATGGTCATTCAGCGGATGGAACAGCGCAATGTGCAGCACCGGATCAACGGTCTCATTGCCCACCGCAAACAGATGTTTATGGCTGCCCACGGTATATTCATAAGCCTGCGGCCAGCCGTCTTTTCCCACCACCACGCGCATCCGGTCGGGGCGCAGGGCGTAAAGCTCCCGCACTGCGCCATCCAGATGGGCTGCTTCCACATAGGCATTGCCGGAAACCAACAGATGCCCCACCAGCGTTTCAATGAAGGTTGCCTTGCTCTGACGCGGGTTTGGCCGCGCGAGCAGTGCCAGCAGCGGATGATCGCTCAGCTCTTTGCCTTCCTGGAAAAGCGTGTAAGGCGTTGCGGCAATGTTTTCGGCAATCAGCCGCACACAGCGGTAAACAATGGCATTGCGGACAAAGCCTTCCTGCGCCATGGCGTTGTAATTGCGTGGGGTCCATACGGCACGGCCGGTGTTTTGCAGCGCAATAACCCGCTGCGCGGCGCTGTGCTTTTGCTCTGGCGGTGCAGTTCTTTTGGTAAAAAACGCGCGTATATCCATGCCTTTTCCTTATAAAGCTGTGCTTATAGTGGTTTCGATGCAGAAATTTACATAAAATCGCTATAAGCTTTTGTTTTTTACGCAATTGTTGGGTGTAAAACCGTATGCCCTTTTGCTGCAATTGCTAGAGGGTCAATGTTTTTGGTGTGGGAGAACGAAAATATGCGTTACGCTCTTGAAAAAAGAGATTGCCATTTGTGTTAAAATAGCGCACAACAACCACACTTTGCACCCGTGGTTATTGTTTGTGCTGCGGTGTCGCCGGACTCCATAGCTCAGCTGGATAGAGCAACTGCCTTCTAAGCAGTAGGTCGCAGGTTCGAATCCTGCTGGGGTCGCCATCAATTCAAAAAAACTATTTCCATTTCCAAGAGATTTGCAATTTTTTGTCATGGAAGCAATCTTTTATAGATACTGTTCTCCCTTCCAACTCTGCTGACAGGGTGTTCTTCATCTATCCCCTGTAGCCACTTTTCTTTTCATCTTGATGTATAATGGCAGTCAGGCGTGTTGTGCAGTTATCTACGCTATCATCATACTGCCCGCCCAGCTCGCTATCGATCAATTCATTGGCTCGAATTGCTACGCAAACCCGCACCCTTGATAGCTTGCGAACCGCTTACAATTTTTATAAATCATTGACTGCAACAGATTCTGCTGAAATGGCATAGTCTTAATTTTTTTCAAGCGTTTCACTCTTCATAAAAAAGGTATTTTTTCAACCATGCCCCGTCCCGTTTCCCCTACTTCTGACCCGAATATCCCTGCTTCATCCTCACACAATGCAGCAACCGCTACTCAATTCAGTGCCAGTACTGCCAATTATCTGAGCGCCCCCCTACCCCCTGCTAGCACTTTAGAGGCTCTTAAACGCAGTGCATCGCCTTCTTTTAGTATTCCTCTCGATGTTGCAATTCCTAAGTCTGCGGCTCCAGGATCTGCTCCAATTCCTTCTTTTCGTTCGCATATACCACAACAACTTCAGCGGGAAGGAGCCCCCCCCACTTCAATTGATCTCACACCTCTTGGTCAAGGTTCCTACTTTCCTCCACCATCCAGCACATCTCAGGCACCTGCTGCGCCTTCTTCTGATGCAGCCGCGGCACATTCTCTTTACTCCTTGGCAAATCAACCACGTTCCACTGCGGCTCCTCAAACCCGCCCTGCTAGTAACTCATTTCAGCCGTTTAACCCCAATTTTAACGATGTGAGCAATCGTTTTTTCCCTTTAGAAACTTCTTATGCTTCCTCATCATCCGGTATGTTTTCTCCGCAGTTACCTATTCGTTCCGATAATGGCAGACCGGTATCAGAGCAACCCATCACCGCCGCAGACAAAGCAAACGGTGTTAGAGAAAGCTATAATCATCAAAAGAAACAGTAGTTTAGCGCACAGTGACAGCGCGGTGATTTTATCATGCTATAGCAATTTCAACAAAATTTTATACGGTTTTTACTGCTCTGCGTTGCCTTGCGGCGGCGTTGTGGGTATCGAGCGCCACGGCGGCGGCTTCTAAAGGTGCCATGCCGTAATGGTCATTCAGCGGATGGAACAGCGCAATGATCCGCCCTGCCGCGCTGTGCTTTTGCTCTGGCGGTGCAGTTTTTTGGTAAAAAACGCGCGTATATCCATGCCTCCTCCTGATTTTGATCTTTAATATAATGCACCGTCATTCCGGCGTAGGCCGGAATCCACGATACTGGGGACTACGGCAACAAAGCTCACTCATTTTTTGGTTTACTATAGTTCTCGTCGCCCGGTTCTGGTGGATACCAGCCACCCGGCGGAGGAGTTGGTTCGCTTGTTGCGTTATGAACCAGCAAAATAGCGACATAGATGACAACCAATGCTCCAAGCAGCATCAACCCGAGCTTGATCAATTCCCAGATTTGCCTCAGTATATTCTTCATCTATCCC
>JBMDXK010000041.1:0-137330 GCA_048594375.1 Methylopilaceae bacterium | reverse complement strand
CACAGAACCAAGCAGGTCGATATTGCAGCATGGCTCTCCGGCAAAGCAGCAGAGCCACCAGCGGACAGGCTTCGCCTTCTGGAAGCCATTGCAAATGGAAAAGGTATAACAACGCAGAGCCACCTGCGCATAGCACTGGAGATGAATGACGCTCACGCCTTCAAAGATTTCTCACAGTATCCTGACTTGGCGACAAAAGCACAAGCGGCCATCGCACGCTTGCTGTCCGACACCCTCACCCCAAGTATTTCTCTTGTGACTGCCAGCAAGTATACAACCTATTTTAACAGAACCAAGCCAGCCGACATTGCAGCATGGCTCTCCGGCAAAGCAAAAGAACTGCCAGAGAGTAGGCTTCATCTTCTGGAAGCTGTTGGAAATACAAAAGGTAAAAGGACACAACACAACCTGCGCACAGCACTGAACATGAAGGACGCTCACGCCTTCAAAGATTTCTCACAGGATCCTGACTTGAAGATACGAGCACAAGCGGCAATCAAAAAACTGGGATAGAAACTTGCATAACAATAATTCTGAAATTTATTATCTATGCAAAACAATGCCCTATGTAATGCCCTGCCCTAAGTATCATCATCTCATATTTGGGCATGGCTATTTGCGCCTGCTCAAAATGATCGTTAAATAATCCATAGCCTTAGAATAATTTTTCGAAGGACATCTGTCGGGCTTTTGGAAAGCACTGATAGAATGTTATGCGGATGACCGCCCTAAGCAGTCAAGGTTCCAGACCACTAGAATATCTTCTCACAGCTTGCCTACGTAATCCCCCGCTAAAACCGGGGGGATTACCGGGTGACCGCGCTTGCTCCCGGCCAGTTCCGCACCGATTGGGCCGGACGCTCCATGGATCGCACGCCGCGCAGCATCGCCGATTATGATGCGGTCATGGATCCGATACGCGCCGCGCGACAAGCCAAGAGCGGCAATCAACCAGGAGATCCGGCCAAGGCCGCGCAGGCATTGCTCGCGCTGGTTGATGCCGAGAATCTGCCGGTGCGTCTGTTTCTGGGCGATGATGCGCTTGGACTTGTCGAACAGAAGCTCGACGCGATGCGGGCCGAAATCGGCGCGTGGGAGGAGCTTTCGCGTTCAACCAGTTTCACATAATGAGCGCTTGACTTATGAAGGTGCTCCGCGCAGCTTCATAAGCTCGCTATCGGTTGTGGGTAAGATACTTTTTTGCGGAGCATCTAAGCGTGAAGTGCTATAGTGGCACCAAGGAGATACGCCAATGAGATACGGTACAGAAGATCATGCAATCATACATGGCGACGGACTTGCCGAATTAGAAGCACTTAAGAGTGAGTCAATTGATTTGATATTTCTCGATCCTCCATACAATATCGGGAAGCAGTTCGGCGACTTTAAGGACTCCTGGCCATCCGACATCGACTATTTCGATTGGGCTACCTCTTGGCTCGATAACTGCATTCGAGTATTGAAGCCGTCCGGCTCCATGTATGTTATGACCAGCACCCAAGCTATGCCTATGTTTGATATATATTTGCGTTCTCGAATTGAGATTCTTTCACGAATTGTTTGGAGTTACGACAGCTCCGGCGTTCAGGCAAAGAAATATTACGGCTCTATGTATGAGCCTATATTGTTTTGCGTTAAAGATAAAAAGAATTATACGTTCAACAGTAACAATATACTTGTGGAAGCAAAAACAGGCTCAATAAGGAAATTGATCGATTACCGTGGTGACATTCCTAAGCCATATAATAACAAAAAAGTTCCCGGAAATGTATGGGACATACCGAGAGTAAGATATCGGATGGATGAGTATGAAGAGCATCCGTCGCAAAAACCTGAAACTCTTTTGGAAAGAGTAATAATGGCCAGCAGTAACCCGGGAGATGTGGTACTTGATCCCTTTAGCGGCACATTCACTACTAGTGCGGTAGCCAAACGTCTAAAACGCCGTTCTGTTGGCATTGAGCGGCATCTAGATTATGTCAAGACTGGTTTGCGCAGAGTTTTGGGCTTAACAGCTTTTGGTGAGGAGTGCTTAATCGGATTAGCAAAATCCACACAGCGAAAAAACTTTGGAGGGGTGAAAGGGGCGGCACGCGCAGGAGAGAAGGACCTTTTTGATGTCGGCTCTTAGTCACAGCTTCACCCCTGCAATAATATCAATTCTTACTGAATATTTTGGAGAGCAAGCCAGAAAGATATTTGAGAAAAGTGATCTATTACAATACATCAACATCAAAGCTAAAGCAGCATCACGAGAATCAAAATCACGCGCGGGATTTGGTAACCATTATGCAATATATGTGCTTGTAGAAGATTATATCTCGCAGAGCTACCATAAGTCGCCTGGATACAGCGATTATGCTGGTGCACAATTTTCGAACCTTTTTCGGAGACAACGCGAACTTCCGTTTGGATCTAAGCTTCAGAATCACGCGCTAAACCACCGCCTCAACGAGGAATTTAAGAAATATTTTCCCCAATCTGAATACTTACCTATCCTCCGAGACGTTTCATCCAATCGCTATTGGATAAATGAAAACCTACTATTAGTTGAATTAAATGGAACTACTTACAACATTGCCGAGCCAGTGATTCAAATTATTGACGCATACGTCGGCGCTCGTCAATCTGCGTTTAGCGCATTTATAGAACAGTGTCGCACTATGATGAAACTACCAGGCCAAGACACTGCTCTTGTTGTGGAATTTATTCGTGGATTGCTACAACCAAAGATTGATGCTCGAGTGTTCGAAATTGTAAGCTTTGCGATTTTGAAACAGTATTATTCTGATACAATCATTTATTGGGGTTATAAAAGAGATGATTTAACTGAAGAGCGATTGGCTCTTTTTAAGACCGGCAGGACGAATGCTAACGACGGAGGAATAGATTTTGTGATGCGACCTCTTGGTCGATTCTTTCAAGTAACGGAAACTATTGATGCTGGAAAGTATTTTCTCGATATTGATAAGGTGCAAAGATATCCTATCACTTTCGTCGTAAAATCCGTTGAATCCGTAGATCACATTCTTCAGAAATTGGAAAGACAAGCAAAAGAGCGCTACGGGGTAAACGCAATCGTAAAGCGTTACATGGAATGCATAGAAGAAGTCATTACATCTACAGCTATGATGGAGCGTTTCAACTATGTTTTGAGGCAAGGTGGTCTATCAGGAGTTATGAATGAAATTGTTCTTCAAAGCCGCGTGGAATTCAATGTCGAAGAAGAAGGCGAAATGTCACTTGCTTTCGATGAAGCCGTCGAGTCCAGTGATTGACTGAAAACGCTGATCCTACTCAAAATTTGGGGCTGTAGTAGATTCAATTATGGTTGACCTAAAGAGCAACTGAAAATGCTTAAGAAATGGTGCTACAAACAACCTAATCTCCTACAGCCCCAAAATTTATACAGCACCACAGCCTAGAGCAATGACAGCACGCCAGAAAGGTTGTAGCCATGCTGTCTGCCAAAAGCGATCACATCGCTTTTTTCCATCCTGCCGGACAGCACTTCATTGACTGTCCAGACCATCAGTGATCGTGTTCCCGAATAGCAAAATGCAAGCACAGGCTCCTGTGTAGCTGCAAGAGCATGACGCGTGCTTTCCAGAGTTTCTTCCGTTAATCCACCCGCCACAGGAATATAAAAATACAGCAAGCCCGCCTTTTTCGCCTCTTCGGCCAGCACCGCATTTCCCGGCTGATCGTCACTTTCACCATCCGGACGATTATTGATAAGAGCTCCAAATCCCGCTTGTTTGGCTTTGCGAATATCTTCTGCCGCAAGCTGACGGCTTACAGAAAATGTCTCGGAAATTTTAGTTGTATTCATAGACGTTCTCGTTTTTTACGCTCTAGCCTATCAGAGGCATCTCGGTAAAGATGTTATAGCCTAATCGCTTTTGCTATCCCGACCCGCTTCCACATCCTGCTCCGTATCATCCAGAATGTCGTCCAGATCAAAACGGTAATGGGTGGAGCAAAAATCACACATCACATCAATGATTTTGTGGTCATCGGCCATGTGGCGTTTGTCATCGGGGGAAAAGCTGAGCAGCATGTCGCGCACCCGGCTTTCCGAACAATGGCATTGTTCATGCACCTCTTGTCCCGGAAACACCCGTACGCCCCGCTCATGGAACAGCCGGTAAAGCAATTGCTCACTGGAAAGGCTCGGATCGGTGAGTTCATGGTCTTCCACAGTCTCAACCAGTGAACGCGCCTCCACCCACGCATCATCATCGGGGGCAGTGTCGTCCTCTTTTTGCTGAATTCCCCCCGTGGAAGGCAGGTATTGCACCATAACACCCCCCGCACGCCAGGTATGCCTTGCACCCTCGCCGCCAGAAGCATCCCATGCTTCGGCCACAGCCAGACGGACGCGGGTTGGAATTTGCTCGGATTGCTCAAAATAAAGGTGCGCGGCCTCTTCCAGCGAAGTGTTTACCAGCGGAACAATCCCCTGATATTGCTTCATTTCCCCACCCGGATCAACCGTCAGCGCCAGATGCCCCTTGCCAAGCAGCTCACCGGTTGAAGGGGGCGCTTTCCTCGCCATAAGGCTTTCCAACCCCGCCTGATCGAAACGCGCGCAAGCACGAATTTTATCCGGCATTTCAAAATCCACCACCACCAGATGCACCGGCCCTTCCGAACGGGCTTGCAGCTGGAAACGGCCTTGCTCCTTGAGGGCAGAACCCAGCAATACCGTCAGTGCGATTGCTTCACCCAGCAGATTTGATACAGGCTTGGGATAGTTGTGGCGGGTAATGATTGTGTCCACAGCGGCGCCCAGCCGGATGATACGCCCACGGGCATGAAGCCCTTCCACCTGAAACGGAATGACTTTATCATCCACGGGCTTTAGCGATACACTCACCGGAATATCACTCATGCCACGGCTCCAAAGCACCAGGCCATAATGCCTTTCTGGGCATGGAGGCGGTTTTCGGCTTCATCCAGCACCACAGACTGCGGCCCATCAATCACCTCATCGGTGACTTCTTCGCCGCGGTGGGCAGGCAAGCAGTGCATAAACAGCGCATCTTTATTAGCCTGCCGCATCAATGCCGCGTTGACCTGAAATGGCTCCAGCAGCTTGTACCGCTCACCTTCGGTGTCACCCATGGACACCCAGGTATCGGTGATAATTGTATCGGCACCTGTGACCGCTTCGGCGGCGCTGTTGGTGAGATTGAGTTTAGCGCCTTCTTTTCTTGCCCACTCCAGCAGAGCCGCTGGCGGTGCCAGCTCTTTGGGTGTTGCAATATTCAATGTCACATCCAGACGGGCTGCCGCATGTACCCACGAGGCCAGCACGTTGTTGCTATCCCCAACCCATGCCACGGTATGCCCATTGATGGCGCCCTTTTTTTCTTCAAAGGTCAGAATATCCGCCATTACCTGACAAGGGTGGGATGTTTTGGTCAGCCCGTTTATCACAGGCACGCGGGAATGCTGCGCCAGTTCCCGGAGCGCATCGTGCTTGAGCATCCGCACCATCATCCCATCCACATAACGGGACAGCACACCGGCGGTATCTTTGAGCGCTTCGCGCTGACCCAGCTCGATTTCCGATCCGGTGAGCATGATAGGCTGCCCGCCCAGTTCACGAATGCCCACATCAAACGAAACACGGGTGCGCAAGGAAGGCTGCTCAAACACCATGGCAATGACTTTGTTTTCCAAAGAACGGTCAGAGCCGCGCTTGCCTTCGGCACGCCGCAGCTTGATGTCTGCCGCAGCATTGAGAATAGAGCGGATGGTGTGTGATGAAAAATCCGAAAGATCAATGAAATGCCGAGGGGTGTCGGTCATTGGAATATACCTTAAACAATTAAAATTGAAAAAATTATGCAGAAGCTGCGCGTTGCGCGTTCAGTTTTTCCAGCGCTGTTTCCATACGCTGCTGTGCTTCGCGGATATGCGCATCTTCAATAATGAGAGGAGGAAGAAAACGGATGACGTTGCCACCCGCAGGAATGGTTATCAGACCCGCTTCCCGGAAGGCAGCAACAATATCAGTATTGGTGATAACCGCTTCCAGCCCCAGCATAAGCCCTTCCCCACGGACACCACCAACAAGATCAGGGAAGCGGTCAGAAAGCGAAGCAAGCGCTTGTTTTAAAGTTCCGCCTGCCTGTTTTACCCGCTCCAGAAATTCCGGCGTGTTGACAATATCCAACACGGCATTGCCAACAGCCATAGCCAGAGGATTGCCGCCAAAAGTGCTGCCATGGGTGCCAGCGGCCATGCCCGATGCGGCTTCGGCAGTAGCCAGACAAGCGCCAAGCGGAAACCCGCCGCCAATGCCTTTGGCAATGCCCATGATGTCCGGCTCTATGCCCCATGCCTGATGGGCAAACAGAAAACCTGTACGCCCCACGCCGGTTTGCACTTCATCCATTATCAGAAGAATACCATGGTCATCGCAAAGTGTGCGCATACCGCGCATGAAGGCTTTATCAATAACCCGCACCCCTCCTTCACCCTGAATGGGTTCGATGAGAATGGCTGCGGTTTCAGCGGTGATGGTTGCCTTCAGCAGTTCCAGATCGTTGGGGGCGATATGGTCAAAGCCGGGCATGGAAGGGCCAAAGCCTTCGGTGTATTTCGGGTTTCCACCGGCAGCAATAGTGGCCAGTGTGCGGCCATGAAAAGCGCCTTCAAAGGTGATGATGCGGTTGCGTTCGGGGTTACCCTTGGCTGCGTGGTATTTGCGCGCCATTTTAATCGCGCATTCCAGCGCTTCCGCCCCTGAATTGGTGAAGAACACATAATCGGCAAAGGTTGCTTCCGTCAGACGCTCTGCTAACCGGTCACCTTCCGGAATATGGAAAATATTGGAGGTATGCCACAGTTTTTGTGCCTGTCGGGTAAGCGCCTCCACCAGATGCGGATGCGCATGACCCAGTGAATTTACGGCAATACCCGCACCAAAATCCAGATAGCGGCTGCCATCAAGAGTGATGAGCCAAGGCCCCTCCCCTCGTTCAAAAGCAAGCGGCGCGCGGGCATAAACAGGCAAAACAGCAGTGGACACCGAAAAGGCTCCTTTGGAGAGCCAACGCCTCGCTTGCCCTTACACAATGTACGGCAATAAAAACGGCGTTGGCTGTATCAGCAGTTGTGAACGTTTCAAAAAGCGGTTCCCCGTTTCATCACAAAACAGAAACCGTCTTAACAAAACCAAAAAGCGCCGCTCGAAAAATCTCAGGCGGCACCATGAAACAGGCAGCATTGATGAACGTCATATTATAATGCCTGACCGGACTGTCAATAATAAGCCGCACGAATTTTCTATTTCTTTGTTCAAGATAAAGCGCACCAATGCAGAATACGCCTTAAAATTACCGTTTTGATACATCTGTAATAGCTTAAGATTCGGTTACTTTCCCTATCCACAGTTACATACTCTTGGGGAAAACATTTAACAATTGCTTGAGCGTCTTGCAGTGGCATGGTGTATAAGGTAGTTTATAACTTGTTAAGCATTATGCTGCGCAATCTTTTTTATGACCTTTGAGCCAACCTGCCTGTATTCTCCCGTCTGATTTACAGACCTCACAGTAAAATGCGAACAGGATCGCTCAAGTATGCATGAGTCACAGTCAGGAGACCTGCAAATGACATGGACAGACGAACGCGTGGAACTTTTACGGAAGCTCTGGACAGATGGCCTCAGCGCCAGCCAGATTGCCGCCGAACTGGGAAGTGTTACCCGCAATGCTGTTATCGGCAAAGTGCATCGGCTTGGGCTTTCAGGACGCACAAAAACCACACCCGCAGTCAGCACACGTCCGCGCAAACCGCGTCCGCCATCACACCCGCTTTCTCCTGTGTTCCGCACACAGGGCGCAGCACCGCAAGTTACTCCGCCTGTAACAGCGCCCGTGGCTCCCGCGCCGCAGCCACAAATACAGCCCGAACCTGTTCCGCTTGTCGAGGCCGCGGTTCTTCCGATTGCGGATGTCGTGCCGTTTGTGTGCGAGCGTGTCACCATCATGGAACTGCGCGAATGTATGTGCCGCTGGCCAATTGGCGATCCCGGCCGCCCGGATTTCCGCTTCTGCGGCGCGCGCACCAATGTTGGTACGCCTTATTGCACGCACCACGCTTCCATTGCCTATCAGCCTTCCGCTGACCGCCGCCGCAAGACTGCCGCAGCCGCTACCGCTCCGGTACTCCTGCCTGCACAAATGGCACAAGCGAGCTAAATCTGCTTATTTTCAGAAGCGCGATCATAGTCCTTTTTTTTATGATCGCGCTTTTTATTTCAGAATTGACTTATTCCGCTGTCCTTTTGCGTACAAATTAATATTTATTATTCCATTGACAGTAATAAGGTGATACTTAATATTTTTCTTATTTAAGAATTATTATCACATGATTATTAATGACTTGAAAAATATTAATAATTCTCATGAAAATGCGCCCCACTCTTTTGAAGAGCGTTTATTATCTGCACAGAATATGCCCAAGAATCTTTCAGCGGCATCACAACTTCCCATCATTAAAGTTACAGCTGTAACGACACGAAACCCTGACATAAACAGTCCATCTTCTGACCGCCTTTCTCCGGTTTCTGCACGAAGACATTCCTTATCGGACATTCTACCCGGCGGGGATTTTCAGCCGGTTCCTCCCCCGGATTTATCTCCGCCCTATCATACTTTTGCTTTTGTTCAGCAATCGCGTCGTCCAAGCCTTGATATACCAACCACGCTTCAGCTGCCACCGGAGCCTGCAAACAGAGGATATGAGGGCGCCCCTCTCCCGAATTTAGCACAGAGGCCTCTCAGGCAGGCACCAGATGGATTGCCTCCTTATTCTGAGCATGATCCTGTTTTACGGAGAAATGATGAGAGTGAAGATGGTTTTGATGGTTTTCGCCCCATCTTGAATGCGTTGAATGTTCCCTACCAAACAGGCAGGTTCCAAGAATCAGCCAATGCGCAACCGCATGATTTTAAAACAGAGGGCGGTTCTCATAAATTTCCCGAATAACTTCACCGCATCTTATAGGTGGTGCGGAAGCCACCCCAATGCCGCCCGAATACACGGATGGGGGCATCCACCTCTTTCATCATGACAAAATTACCGCCACCCATATCGCGCTTATAGGCTTGAATGAGATAAGGACGCATGTTGCGGCCTGCGGTAAGCCCTGCCCTGTCATCGAAGATGCGTTTGTTGCGGCAGTTGGCCGTATTCCATACGGGATCATCTGGCTTTTGCGGATGGGAATAGTGCGCATTGTGTACGGGAATATAGCCGTTGCGGTCAATAGCGAGGCAAAACACCATATCAGAATGGGCAGCCAGTAGTTTTTCTTGTATGGGCGGCAGAATACGCTCCAGAACAGGCACAGCTGGCGTGGTTACTTGTTGCGGGTTTGTGCCGGGCAGCGGCTGGTATTGCGTGTTGAACAGATCGTCCATGGTTAGCAATTTTGCTTGCACCGCCTGTTCCATGGCTTTTCCGATAGCCGCGGCGGTATTCATTGCATCATTGATTTCCGCTTCACTTTCGTGTTTTGCGTTCTCCATCACAGAGGCGATGGCCTGCTTTGCAACATCACTGGTCTCCACGAACTGCATGTGGCAACCCAATTCGCTGATGCCTGCCACCCGCAATGTCACAGCCCCGATGCGTTCCAGCTCGGCGTGAAGGCGTGTTTCCGGTTTCGGTTGATAGTCATCCGCAAAAACACCCAAAATACCTCCTTCGGAAATATCCACGGTTTTGCCATGCACGTTGCCTGCTTTGATGGATAATTCTACGGGCAGACGGTCATGCTTGCGCCGGTTACCGATATCAATCTGGCGCAAGAACATAATGCACCGCTTGCGCAAACGCTCCATCATGGACGCCGTTTGCCGTTGTGTCTGTTCCACCACCTGCGTGCTGTTTACGGCTTCGCTGACCTGGCTCTGGATGGCATCTGCGCTGCTGGCAACCTCGTGGATAAATTCTGTGCTGAGTGCAGCAGCCTCAGAAAGAGTGCTTGCGGTTGCATTCTGCGCATTGATTGACTGGGACATTTCATTGAATACGGGAACAATTTCATGGGTGGCGTTGGCAATATCCTGTACAACGCTGATGGAGCTGTTCACCTCGTTTTGCAATTGCTGGATACGGTTGCGGATATTTTCCGTGGCGTGCTGGGTTTCAATGGCCAGTGCTTTCACTTCATTGGCCACCACCGTAAACCCGCGTCCGGCATCGCCTGCGCGGGCGGCTTCAATCGTGGCATTAAGCGCTAAAAGATTGGTCTGACGAGCAATATCGGCAATCAGGTTGACCACTTCACCAATTTCGAGGGACGATGTTTTCAAGGTATCGAGTTTTTGCTGGGTCGCATTGGCAGCTTGGGCGGCATCATTTAACAAAGCATCCGCTTTATCCACGTTGCTGCTCATAGAGGTGACAGCACTGAGCAAACCTTCAGCCAGCGTGTTGAACATGGCGCTGGTTTGTTCAGCTTCCCGGGTTTGCTCCACCAGCTTCTTGCTCTCGCAGCTTATAGAATCGAGAATATCCAACGATGCGGTATTGGCTTGTTGTACGGCATCGCTGCTGCGTGCGCTTTGGCCAATCATATCCAGCAGATCGCTTTCCAGCAGATTGAGCATTTCCAGCGAAGAATTTGTTTCTTTTGTTTCTTCTGTTTTTTCGGATGCAATCTCTAAAGTTTCTTCCGCTTCCTGCGCAACGGAAGCAACAGTGTTGGTTCGGGTTAACCATTGCAGCATACGCGAACACTCCCGTGCAAAACGAATTTTATTTCATTACACACGGGAAATATGAATTTTAAATTATGAAATTCAAGCTTGTTTACACTTGCGCTTCGGCCACTGTGCGTTCAACCGATTGCGCCAGTTCCGGCTCCAGATCAAGCCGCGCCGCCAGCATTTGCAGATATGCTTTTTCGGCAGGGTGGTCTGGCGTGATGGTTAAGAGCGATGCGGCATAAAGCTCTATTGCTTCTTCTTTATTTTTTGCAGCTCTTACAATGCGCTCGATATCCAGAGGTGCGGCGAGTTCACGGGCAAGAAAGGCTTGCTCTTCCGCATCCAACCCGCTTTCAGACAAGCGGCCTTCAATCCTGGCGCGCTCTTCGGCATCAATATGGCCATCGGCTTTAGCAGCGGCAATCATGGCGGCAACCAGTTCAAGCGCAAACACATCTTCGCCTTGGGGAGCATTGTGAATGGCAAAGGGTGAATCTGCAGGTGGTGGAAGCAGCACTGTTCCCTGACCTTGTGCTGCTGGCTGCGGCTGCTGATTCTGCTGGCTTTGGGAAGCCTGATAATCGCGGTAAGCTTTGTAAGCAAGGCCGCCAATTGCGGCAATACCGCCGTATGTCAGTGCGCCTTTGGCAAGTTTTCTGCCTTTTTTTGAGCCAATCAGCAAGGTTGCCAATCCACCGGCCAAACCGCCTGCAAGCATAGGGTTGTTTTTGGCGTAATTCTGGACAGAATCCAGCATCCCCCCGCCGGATTTCTGCGATGACGGTGCTGTCGGCCATGGATTTTGACGCGAGGCATTGGAATTTCCAGCATTGCCAAGACCTGAATTTAAAAACTGATCTAAAAGACGTTTGGCATCAATCATTCACACGGACTCCGCTGTGCGTATAAGGAAAGTATTGTTTATGCCGGCATTATCTTTGCCAATAGTGGCACGATAAGGACAAAGACAATGCAGGGCTGAAGGAAAATAACTTCAGCGCACAAAGAGTACATCCACGCCGATGCTTTTACCCTTTATAGATGCGTTCGGAGACGCTGGCGGATTGTGTACATCTGATTCATGTTAGCGGTATCGCTTGAAAAATGAATCGGATCCGAAATGTACACATGTGCATACAAGGTACATGTTTTCTATTTTCGGTAGAATAAGTTTATCGCCTGCGCAAGTATCTTCGCCGTGTTTTGAGGGTCTTGCGGAAACCCTTCTGCAATCCAGAGCGACTCAGCTTTCTTTAAGATTACCCCAATATGGGGGCCGCTGGGAATCCCTTGGTTCAGAATATCTTTTCCATAAAGCGAAAACGTTGGAATAAGGTTAATTTTTTGAAAATTCAGCGCTTCACGCCATTGGGGCAGATTTCCGGCTGCGGCCGCCAGCAAGACATGACTGCTAAAATCTTGCCCCAAACGGTACAGCTTTTCTTTGAACATGATGGAATTTTCATTGTTGGCAAAACCAGGTTTTGACAGCTTTTCAAGCTGCTTTTTCTCATCCCCGCTCAAGCGCAATAAACGCGCAACATCCGCGGGTGTGTGGCTGCTTTGCAGGGTCAGCGCTGCAAGCCCTCTCATAGCATCAGGGAGGGTGTGGCTTTGCGCTTCGCATTCACGCAAGCGTTTCCATGTTGCGGTATCCGCCTGCGGCAAAACCAGATCAAGAATGCCCGTTTCCTGCATGGCTTCCACCACCTGTACCGCTGTTGCAGCGGTCAGGATTTTTAGAAATTCATGCCGTACGCGCTCGCGGGAAATGGTGCGCAAACCATCTTTTTCTTTAGCGCAAGCGGCAAGCCCTGCCCTATCCAGCTCCCCTTCCCCACACACGGCATGGAAGCGGAAAAACCGCAGGATGCGCAGATAGTCTTCCCGGATACGGGTTTGCGCCTCGCCAATGAACCGGACACGCCGCTTTTCAATATCTTTCAGCCCGTCCACATAATCATAGATGCGCCCTTCCGCATCCCTATAGAGCGCATTGATGGTGAAATCGCGGCGATGGGCATCTTCTTTCCAATCCTGCCCGAAGGCCACCACGGCATGGCGGCCATCTGTGGTTTCATCACGGCGCAGCGTTGTGACTTCAAACACTTTGCCGCGCACGACAACGGTTACCGTACCGTGTTGCACGCCCGTTGGAATGGCCGCAAAACCGGCCGCTTTTGCACGCTCCATCACCTCCTGAGGCGGTAAAGTGGTTGCCAGATCAATATCCGCAACCCCTCGCCCCATCAACGCATCACGCACAGCACCGCCCACAATCCGGGTGTTTGCTTTACCCAGAACCTCAAGCACTTCTTGCAGTTCTGGCTGGGCAAGAAAATCCGGCTTCATGGTTCAACAAACTGACCGGGTACAAATACGCCGTTATCCATATGGGCGGGAATGTAGCGGGATCCCGGAGGTGCGCCATCAAAGTGCGCAAAACCGATCAGACCGGCAATCACAAACACCAAACCGATAAGCGTCAGGGTTGGCCACGGGTAGATGGGCTTGCCCAATTCCGGATCAAGAAAGCGTGCGCGCCACCAGACAAGGGTTTCATACAGAATAAACGGAAGGGCAAAAAACCCTAGCAGAATCAAAATATAGCGGATCATAACCGCTACTATAATGAATAATTTTTTATCTCAAAGTTTTTTATTGTGCGCCGCATTTGCCAGAAAAATCACCGGCAACAGACCCACCGCCACAATCATGAGCGCCGCCAGTGCGCCGTCTTCATACGTCCCGCGCGAGGCTTCCATAAAGACGTGCGTGGAGAGGGTTTCAAAATTGAACGGACGCAGCATCAAAGTGGCGGGAAGCTCTTTCATACTGTCAACGAAAACCAGAAGCGCTGCAGTGAGCAATGCCGGTTTCAGCAGCGGGCGGTGAATACGCCACGCAACGCCATAGGTGTTTTCGCCCAGATTGCGGGCAGCAGCATCCAGTGTATGGGAAATTTTCATGTATCCGGCATCAATACCGCCTACGGCAATCCCCATAAAACGGATACTGTAGGCCATAACCAATGCCGCCCCGCTGCCGGTAAGCAGCAAGCCGGTGCCAAAGCCAAACCACTGATAAACAAGCTCATCCACCCTATTATCCAGCGCCGCCAGCGGCATCAGCAACCCCACCGCCAACACGGTGCCGGAAATGGCATAGCCAAAACTGGCCAAACGCGGTAAAGCGCGGGCAGTTCTGCTCTTGATAATCCGCGCCGTATAAACCAGCACAAACCCGCACACCACCGTGACCAGCGCCGCAACAAACGCAAATGTCATGCTGTTGGCCGCTTCCAGCCAGATTGCGGCAGGAATACCCTTTTGCAGATAAACGTTCCAGGCCATGTGGCCAAGATAAACCGCGGGAATGAGAAAGCCAATCAACACCGGCAAGAGGCACACCAGAAATGCACTCCAAGCCTTGACGCCAAAGAGCTGCACAGGCGCTGGCTTGCGATCACGGCGCACTCCCACTGCATACCGCTGCTTGCGCCGCGCCCACCGTTCAAACGCCAGCAGCAGCGCTACAATGGCAAGCAGGAACAAAGCAATCTGCGCTGCTCCCCCCAGACTGGAACGGTTCACCCATGTGGAATAAATAGAAACCGTGAGGGTGCGCACCCCTAAAAATTCCACCGCACCCAGATCATTGAGTGCTTCCATCATGGCGAGCGCCATGCCCACCGCAATAGCGGGAGAGGCCAGCGGCATGGCTACCCGAAAAAACGTACGCCACGGATTTGCACCCAGTGTTCGCGCCACATCCAGCACACAGGCCGACTGCATCAGAAACATGGCGCGGGTGGTGAGATACACATAAGGATACAGCACAAATCCCATGAGGAATATTGCACCGCCCATGGAGCGCAGGGAAGGAAACCACAAGGCCGCCGGCGTATCATACCCCAGCAAATCCCGTAGCATTCCTTGCACTGGCCCCAAAGGGTGCAGAAAATCAAGATAGGTATAAGCCACAATGTAGGTGGGCATTGCCATGGGCAGCAACAGCGCCCAGTCAAGAATGCGTCTGCCGGGGAACCGTGTAGTGGTGGTCAACCACGCTGTGCCAACCCCCACGGTGCCGGTCAGCAGCCCTACCCCGATCAGCAGGATAACCGTATCGCGCGCCGCCTGGGGCAAAACATACGCCGAAAGATGCGGCCACAATCCATCCGAACCGCCATAAGCTAGACCTGCCAGCGCCAGCAAGGGCAGCAGAGTGAGTGCGGCCAGCACCAACGCGCCCAGCAACCACGGCCAATGCTGCGGCAAAGAAAAGGCACGTCTGCGCTGCGGCGCAAGAGGACGCGGCGCCTTGCCGGATGTATGCACCGCTGTGCTTGCCATTTCCCCCTACTCCTTGCCTGCCTTTACGCGCGCGTAACTTAAGCGGCAATGCCTTCACGCTCCAGTGCAGCCTTGATGAGGCCGCGGGTATTACGGATGCCATACAGCGCGGCAAACGAACCAAAGCGAGGGCCTTTTTCCTGACCCAGCAGCAGTTCATACAGCGTGGCAAACCATGTTTGTGCAACCCCCGGACGACCATCAGGGCTGCTTTTCTTGATATCCTGATAGCGCTCTACGCCGCGCCCTATTTCATACACGGTGTTCTGAATGGTGTCCGCATCGGCATTTTCTGGCAGGGCGGCCAGCGCGTTATCCAGTGCCGTAAGCGCCGCGCGTTCTTCTGCATCGGCGTTGCGGAAAACTTTGTGCGGTTTAACGTGATCGTGGAAATAGCGCACCGCATAGCCCACCATTTCATCCAGCTTTGGATGGCTTTGCGCGGTCACTCCGGGTGCGTAATTGCGGATAAAACCCCACAGTACATCGCGGTTTTCGGCATTGGAGGCTGACACAAGATTCAGCAGCAAAGCAAACGAAACAGGCATATCATTGGCTGGAATGATGCCGCCGTGAATGTGCCATACGGGATTGGACAGCAGGTCTTTGGCTTCCTGGCGGCTTGCCGCACCCGCAAACTGAAAATATTCATCCACGTTTTTGGGGATCACATCAAAAAACAGCCGCTTGGCCTTTTTCGGCTCGCGGTACATGTAAAGCGCAAGACTTTCAGGGCTGGCATAGCTGAGCCATGCGTCAATGGTGATGCCATTGCCTTTGGATTTGGAAATTTTTTCGCCTTTATCATCAAGGAAAAGTTCATAATTGAACCCTTCTGGCGGCAAACCGCCCATGATGGCGCAGATTTTGCTGGAAGCTTTCACGGAATCAATAAGGTCTTTTCCGGCCATTTCATAATCGATACCAAAGGCATACCAGCGCATCGCCCAATCGGCTTTCCATTGCAGCTTGCAGTGGCCGCCGGTGACAGGCACCGTTACGCGCTCGCCGGTTTCAGGATCATGGTAGGTTACGGTTGCCGCTGCAAGATCCCGCTCGATGATGGCGACCTGCAAAACCTCTCCGGTGCGCGGGCATACCGGCAGGAAAGGCGAATAGGTGGCGCGGCGCTCTTCGCGCAAGGTGGGCAGCATCACCCCCATGACTTTATCATAGACTTCCAGCATCCGCTTGAGCGCTGCATCAAAATGGCCGCTTTTATAATAATCGGTAGCGGAGCGGAATTCATAATCAAAGCCGAACTGGTCAAGAAATGCTTTAAGGCGCGCATTGTTGTGTGCGCCAAAGCTGGGGTGTGTGCCAAAGGGATCCGGCACCTGTGTGAGCGGCTTGCCCAGATGCTCTGCGACCATCTCACGGTTTGGCACGTTATCCGGCACCTTGCGCAGACCATCCATATCATCCGAAAAGCAAATGAGACGGGTTGGAACGGTGTCATTGGTGAGAACACGAAAAGCATGGCGCACCATAGACGTACGCGCAACTTCGCCAAATGTGCCAATGTGCGGCAAACCCGAAGGGCCATAGCCGGTTTCAAACAGCACTTCGTTTTTCGGAGCCTTTTTAAGCCGTTCAACAATCTTGCGCGCTTCTTCAAAAGGCCAGGCTTTGGAAACGCCTGCAATCGCAATCAGTTCAGCGTCAAACGGCATGGTAAAATTCTCCTCGTGCTGTATTCATCAGCCACGGCATGTATGCTGTATCCACTGTGGTTCTTAAAGCATTCCGCAGAAGATGAAAAGCCCTGCATCCATTCATTGCGCTGCATTGGCGCTGTAAATCCCCACCGGAAACCAGCGCAGGTAAATTTCCGATAACATGCCGCGCGCTTCCAGTGTGGCAAGCGTATAATCCAGAATGCTTTTGAGGTTTTTATCGCCTTTTCGCACTGCAATAGCCATGCCTTCGCCAAAAAAATGGCTTTCAAAATAGCTTTCGCCCACCATACGGCAACAGGGATTTTCCTGTAGATTAAGCGCTTGCGCCATTTGAACGCCATCGCCAAAAGCGGCATCGGCTGTTTTTTGCTCCAATGCTGCAAGCAACTGGGCAGTGCTGTTTACGGCATTGACTTTACTCTTTTGAAAATAAGTACGCACGAAAGCTTCGTGGGCGGTTCCCTTCAATACTGCAACGGTTTTTCCATCCATCTGCTGAGGGGTGACAGCATTTAAAGGGCTGTTCAGCACCACCGCAAACCGCGCAGGCAAACGAAAATAAGGATGCGCGAAATCCACTTCCTGCCGCAAGCGTGATGTCGGGCGGTGTCCGGCAATGACAGCATCGGCTCTGCCGCTGCGCAGCCATTCCAGCGTTTCACCCCACGGCAACGCCTGCACCGTACAGATTTTATCCAGCTCGGCGCACATGGCGCGCACAAGATCTACATTATAGCCGCGCGGCGTTTTGTCCTCTCCCAGAGATTGAAAAGGAGGGAAATCGCTGGTAGTGACAAAGCGCACCATCCGCACGCTTTGTAAATCCGGTTTTTCCTGCCGCATTTCCTGAGAGAAAAGATGCGGAACATGGGCATGTAAATCGGCTTCTTGCGCCTGTGCGCTGAAAACACCGCTCCCGCACCCTGCGGCACAGACCGCACATGCCGCCAACACCTTTTTCAGCATGGAAAAACTTTCCCTGCAAAACCGGAAATCACAGATAAACCCGCAGCTCATTGGCAACTTCCAGCGGCGGACGTTTGAGGTTCAATGGCGCAACAAACTGGCCGTCTTTATCCATGATATAAACCACCGCCGTGTGATCCATTGTGTAACCGCCATCGCTATCGGTTACCTTTTTTGCATAGGCCTTGTATTGCTTGACCATGTTATCAATGGCTGCTTGCGAACCTGTCAAACCGTGAATATTTTTGTGAAAGCTGGTGAGATACAGGTCAAGATGCTCTGGCGTATCACGCTCCACATCCACCGTGACAAACACACCGTTAATCTTCTCGGCATCCGCACCCAGTTCATTGAATACTTGCGTCATTTCAAACAGGGCGGTGGGGCAAATATCAGGGCAATAGGTAAAGCCAAAAAACACAAGAAATGGCTTGCCTTTAAAATCCGCCTCGGTGACTTTCTGCCCTTTGTTGTTGATGAGCTCAAACGGCCCGCCAATCTGCGTGGTTGCAGTCTGTACGGAACCATTTTGCACCGGCGCTTTGGTCACCACCAAAAGCGTCACCAGCACACCGACCAGCGCCAGACAGGCAAAAATAATTTTCCGCAATGTGCCGAGTTCCATTCACGCCCCCTAGATAAATCGCGTAGTACCTTCGGGGTATCGTTTTCGCTGTTGACTGTCAAGAATGGATAATGCCACAGCCTGTTTTTCTAAAAAATATAAAACTATTTCTACGATCTGCGTTGAGGCCTTCTCTGTTCTTTCCTGATTTTTTTCAAAATAAATCTACTCTTCTTTTGGATAAACATAATACTCACCAAGAAGATCTGCAAACGTTTCTTTACCATAACCTTTTTCGGAAGCGTTATCGGTATTTGTATATTGTGAAGGTGTTTCTGCGAAATCTTCAAAGAATTTCATCATATTTGCATTGTATTCTTTTGTCAGTTCTTGAATTTCTTTATACCGCTCTTTTTCCATATCTGCATATGCTTCGTCTTCCTTCAATCGCGTTTCATCAGGCGTCTTATAATGTCCCGTTTCTGAAGTAACGTCATGCTCAAGAAAATCAAATCTCCCCTCAAGAGGGACACGCATTTCACCGGCATATTGCACACCATTGAAGCCATCATCAGGCTTGTTATCATCGGCCAAGGTAGAGTGATTGACCAAACGGCTTCGTTTTTCGTCTTCAAGGGGCCAAGCACGCAGGACGCGACCATCGGGTGTATGCTTCACAATGAATGTATACTCCCCTTTTAAAAACGAACCATCTGGAAACTTAAGATATTTCTTACCATCAAATCCCATTTCACCGCGGACAGTATGATCCTTAAGCTGTTGTTGTGTCAGTCTTTCAAATTCATTATTATATTCGGATAATTTCCCGATATGCAGGTCATTAGAGATAGGTATGCGATCATGAATATCGGGAAATGCGTATTTATGAGTATTATTATATTCAATACTCAAATCAAATGAAACACTGGAATTACCGCGTACAGGAGAAATCATTTAAGTATACTCCATGCAACAACAAAAAATTTACTATTTAATAATATGCTATAAGCTTAACACCTTTCAAGACACTACTTTTAATAAAATTATTTGCTAAATAAAAACTACAATAATATTAACCCTTTAAGGCAATTATTTTTAAAGCCCGAAGCTATCCACATATTCCAGAAGCGCACGGGTGGCTCTCACGGCTGCAATGCCTAAATCGTCTTTGCCGCTTTCTGTGCGGGTGATTTCCAGCATCTTCTGATCGGCCAGTTCTTGCAATGCTGCGTGAAATGCGAAATCTGGCATGTCGGCAACAGCCTTCATCGTCCGCAAGGCTTTGGCAGAAACAGGTGCTGGACTGGCGCGGGTGCCAGCCTGTTCCGAAAGAGCATAGGCCACCAAAAAGGCATTGGTGGATAATAAATTTCCCAGCGCCATTGTTTTACCGTCCCACGGCCATGAAGTGTTTAGACAATTTCAGTTTTTGCGCCTGATAATTAGAGCCAAGTTCCTGCCCGTAAAGAATGCGCGGCAGCTCCGAAAGGCGTTCGTAAATCAGGCGTCCTACCGTTTGCCCATCCTCCAGAATAAACGGCACTTCATGGCTACGCACTTCCAGCACAGCGCGCGCACCCATGCCGCCCACCTTGGCATGACCAAAACCGGGATCAAAAAATCCCGCATAATGCACCCGAAACTCCCCCACCAGCGGATCGAATGGCAGCATTTCAGCAGCCAGATCCGGCGGCACATGCACCGCCTCGCGGGAGGCCAGAATATAAAACTCACCCGGATCAAGGATCATGCGGCCTTTATCCGCATAGACCGGCTCCCAGAAATCAGCCACACGGCAAACGCCCACAGCGTCCACATCAATCACGCCCGTATGACGCTTGGCGCGGTAGCCTACTGGGGAATCCACGGGCGCCAGATCAACGGTTACCGCAATGCCGTTGGAAAGGTCGGGGTTGTTGGTATCCACCAGCCGCTGGGTGGACTGAATGCGGCGCATGTCTTCCAGATTGAGATGCCCACCTTCCCGCCGGAAGCGTATTTGCGACAGGCGCGAGCCTTCCCGCACCAGAACAGGAAACGTGCGTGGGCTGACTTCCGCCCACAGCGTTCCCGCATAGCCTTGCGGCAACTTATCAAAACCGCGCACGCCATCGGCAATCACACGGGTAAAGACATCCAGCCGTCCGGTGGAGCTTTTTGGATTGGTAATCGCGCTCACGTCTTCCGGCAGATCAATACTTTCCTGCAACGGGATGAGATAAACGCAGCCGGTTTCCAGCACCGCACCGTTGGATATGTCAAAAGCGTGCAGCTTCAAATCCTGCAAGCGGTCTTCCACACGCTCATGAGGGGCTGGCAGAAAGCTGGCACGCACCCGATACGCGGTTTTTCCCAAGCGCAGATCAAGGCTGGCAGGCTGCACCTGACGGGCAATGAAAGGCGTTGCAGCGCGGATGTTTCCGGCAGCAATCATGGCCTCAATCAGCTGGGATGGCGCAATGCCAGAAAGGTGGACAGCTTTAGGCATTCATTCCCCCTCAAGAAAATACTGTTTTTTCTTGCCTGAATATGGCCGCTCGATCAAGCTTTATCCTTGATCTGCCTTTTCCTTGCGGTATCTTTTCACCAGAATAACGCCATTCTTACGGCTTGTGGCAGGCATCTTGGCCTTGACGAGCGCACCGCGATTGCCATAAATAACATGCGTGGTCATTTGAAGCCGGCCAGCTTGCAACCACGCTGACCAAAAAATGCTAAAAGGCCGGGGTGAACGGAAACGCTACCGCGCCGTATGCCTCAGGCCCTTTCTTAAAAAAGGTGTCCTATGTCTGAAAAACACTCCCTGCAAACCCGTCTGCTGCACGATTGCCATGAGCGTTCGCAATTTGGCGAAACCTCCGAAGCCTTGTTTCTAACCCAAGGCTTTGTCTATGACTCCATGGAGCAAGCCGAACGCCGCTTTCTGGATCAGGAAGGCGGCTATACCTATTCCCGCTTTGATAACCCCACGGTCACCCTGTTTGAAAACCGTATGGCGCTCATGGAAGGTGCGGAAGCTGCACGCGCTGCCGCCACCGGCATGGCTGCCGTTACAGGTGCCTTGATGGCGCTGGTGCGCGCAGGCGATCACGTGGTGACACCCAAAGCGGGGTTTGGTTCCTGCCGCTATATTATCGAGACATTCTTGCCCCGCTACGGGGTGGAATCCACGCTGGTGGATGGTCTTGACCTGCATTCATGGGAACAGGCCATACGGCCAGAAACAAAGGTGTTTTTCCTTGAAAGCCCCACCAACCCCAAGCTTGATGTTCTTGACCTGAAAGCCATTTGTGATCTTGCCCACGCCCATGGCATTCAGGTGATTGTGGACAACGTGTTTGCCACGCCGGTGTTCCAGAAACCTTTGGAGCTGGGCGCAGATATTGTGATTTATTCTGCCACCAAGCACATTGATGGTCAGGGGCGTTGTCTTGGCGGAATTGTGCTGGGCAAAAAAGAATTTATCACTGGCGAGCTGCAAACCTTCTTCCGCCAAACCGGCCCCACTCTCAGTGCGTTTAATGCCTGGGTGATGGTGAAAAGCCTTGAAACCCTGCCCTTGCGCGTAAAACAACAGGCCAGCAATGCCGCAACCGTTGCGGACGCTCTGGCTGACCTGCCACAGGTCAACCGCGTGCTTTATCCGTTCCGCAAGGATCATCCGCAATATGCACTGGCCAAAAGCCAGATGACCGGCGGCGGCACCATGGTGGCGTTTGAAGTGAAAGGCGGCAAAGAAGGTGCGTTCCGCTTTGGCAAAGCGTTGGAGATTGTCAAAGTTTCCAACAATCTGGGCGATGCCAAAAGCCTGATTACCCATCCGGCCACCACCACCCATATGCGCATGGGGGCTGAAGCCCGCGCCGAACTGGGCATTACAGACGGCATGTTGCGGTTGTCCATCGGCCTTGAAGACGCGCAAGATCTTATCAACGATCTGGCTCAGGCTCTGGAAAATATTTAAGGAGCTTGCTCCCGTTTTATTTGATATAGCGCACTGATTTACAGCATAGGCTCATCATTGCGCTATAGAGCTCCCTATAGTACTCTTGAAAGTAATGCTTATTTCAATTACTTTCTATTCTGATAGGGTACGTTCAATGAAAGGGGCTTTTTATGGCATCATTAGCGGTTACGATGAAAGGACAAATTACGCTTAAGCGGGATTTGTTGCAACATCTTGGTATTAAGCCCGGCGAGCGGGTTGAATTTGATAAGTTGCCGAATGGGGAATTGCGGCTAAGGGCTGCACAACCAACTGGCACTATTGAAAATTTCATTGGTCGGCACGCGGGCAAGGTAAAAAAGCCGTTAACCCTTGCAGAAATGGACGACATCATCGCATCCGGCTGGGCGGGTGAATAATGAAGATTTCCGTTGATACAAATGTACTGGTTCGTGCAGTTTTGCAAGACGATCCTCAACAGGCGAGAGCTGCCAGTACCCTATTGAAAAAGGCATCGCTCATTGCGATTTCAACGCCATGTCTTTGTGAACTGGTGTGGATTTTACGCCGTGGTGCAAAATTACCAAAAGAAGATGTTGCCCAAACAATCCGTGATTTATTGAATACTGGCAATGTGGTTATAAACCGCCCTGCCGTTGAAGCGGGGCTTGCCATTCTTGAAACGGGTGGTGATTTTGCCGATGGCATCATGGCTTATGAAGGCAATTGGCTCGGTGGTGAGACGTTTGTATCGTTTGATAAACAAGCTGTTGCATTAATCGCAGATCAAGGACACGCTACACAGCTTCTTTAATGCTGAATTTCCATAAAGCATAAACTGCCCCAATAGAAATGCGCAAAAAAACTGGCTTTTAACGCCCGGTGCGCAACACACCGCCCATCAACCGTCGCGCGGCACCGCCTGAATCGGGCGGCGCAATGCCAAGCAGTTTTTCTGCATCTTCCGCACTCACCGGATGGCCGAAAGCCCAACCTTGGGCAAACTGGCAGCCCATTTGATACAGTTCAACGGCATCGGAATCTGTTTCGGCACCTTCCGCCACCACATCCAGACCCATGTCTGTGCCAAGCTGGATAATAGCGCGCAAGATCAGCGGACGATTTACCTTGCCGTTGGCTTTCACAAAGCTGCGGTCAATTTTGAGAATATCCAGCGGGAAACGCTGCAAATGCGCCAGCGATGAGTACCCCGTACCAAAATCATCCAGCGCCAGACCCACACCCGCTTCGCGCAGTTTGTTGAGCATATACACCGCATGTTCGGGATTTTGCATGACGGTGCTTTCGGTCAACTCCAGTTTGAGCGATCCCCGCGCTAGCATATGCCGCGCCAGCACACTCTTTACATCATGCACCAAATTCTGACGAATGAACTGGTTGGAAGAAATATTGACGGTTACAAACAGAGGTGGATCAAGGGGCAAGGCACGCTGCCAGCGGGAAAGCCGCGCTGCGGCCTGTTCCATGACAAAGGCGCCAAATTCAATAATCAGGCCGCTTTCTTCCGCAATGGAAATAAACTCTGCCGGTGGACGACGGCCATAGCGCGGATGATCCCAGCGCAGCAATGCTTCAAATCCGGCGATGGAACGGTCTTCCAGACGCACCACGGGCTGATACAGCACCTTGAGTTCATTGCGTTCCAGCGCACGGCGCAGATCGCTTTCCACCAGAATCCGTTCTGTTTTAGCCGCGCGCATGGTTTGCTTGAACACTTCAATGTGGTCACCACCGCCGCGCTTGGCATGGAACATCGCCACTTCGGCATTGCGCAGAATATCCTCACGGGGGCCGGTCATGTTGCTGTCATAAAGCCACACACCCACGGATGCGGTGAGGATAATTTCCCTTCCAGCAAATGTGATGGGCGCACGAATGGCTTTGCGCAACTGGTTGGCAAAGTCTGTGATCCGGTCGGGATTGGCTTCCGATACAAGAATAATGCCGAACTGATCGCCGCCCAGACGTGCCAGCGAATCCTGTTCTTTCATCAGCTTGTTAACCCGGCGTACAATGGTAAGCAGGATTGTATCGCCAACCGTTAAACCAACAGCTTCATTGACTTTTTTATAGCCGTCCAGATCAAAAGTGATAACGGTAGGCTTGACGCCATCTTCCTGCTTTGCAATGGCAATGGCCGCTTCCAGCCGGTCAAGATAAAGTTCGCGGTTGGGCAAGCCTGTCAGGTTATCATGCACCGCGTTGTGCAAAAGACGCTCTTCGGCGTTGCGGGAGTCGGTGACATCAAGGAGCGTTCCCGCACAGCGGATCACTTCGCCGTGAGGTGCCAGCACAGGGCGGGCGCGCAGTAAAAGCCAATGATAATGCCCGTCCTGAGCGCGAAAACGGAATTGTTCGGAAAGCCGCCCCCGCCGCTCCGAAACCAGCGCATCGAGCGAGGCTTTGAAACGATCGCGGTCGGAAGCATGAAGCACATCAAGCCATGATGCCGCACTGCTTTGCAAGGCGCCCTTTTTCAACCCCAGCAGCATTTCCAGTTCTTGGGAGACGTGGATTTCATCAGAGACAACATCCCAATCCCAGACAATATCGCCGCAGCCAGACATCGCCAAAGCACGCCGTTCCTGATCGGAACCCAACCCCGCTGCAAGACCCGCTCCGGCAAAGGCGTGCTGCATGACAGTAAAGCCAATCAGCAGAATTATCAGCACCAGACCGCCCACCAGCGCTGGCGAAACAATATCGGTTGTGACCACACCGGAAACTGTGAGCGCGGCCGCACCCACCCAGACCACCAGCAAAAACCATGTGGGAATGAGCATAACCGCGCGGTCAAAGCCATGAAACGCCAGCCAGATAATGACGCCGAACCCGAACACCGCAATGAGCCCCATGGAAAGGCGCGCGATTCCTGCGGCCATCGGCGCATCAATAATTGCCAGCCCTGCCAGCGCGGCCATGGCAATCAACCACGCCGTGGCCACATGGTTGACGCGCACATGCCATTGTTTCAAATCAAGATAGGCCACCAGAAACACGATCAATGTCGCCACCAGCGATGCTTCTGCTGCCGCGCGATAGACCCCGTCACGGGTGGAATCAAGTGCGAAAAGCTGGTTCCAGAAGCCGAAATCAATGGAAAGCCACGCCAGTGCCGCCCATGCCAAAGCAGCGGCAGCCGGAAACATGATCGAGCCTTTCACCACAAAAACAATGGTGAGAATAAAGGCCAGAAGTCCTGCAATTCCAAGCACAATCCCTTTATAAAGGGTCAGATCGTTGACGCTATCCTTGTAGGCTTCCGGCTGCCAGAGATAAAGCTGCGGCAGATTGGGAGACGCAAGTTCCGCCACAAAGGTTACCGTGGCACCGGGATCAATGGTCACAAGAAACACATCGGCTTGCCGGTTTGCTTCCCGTTCAGGGCGCAAACCCTGACTGGCGGTCAGGTCAACCACACGGCGTGAGCCAAGATCCGGCCAGATGACACCGGAACCCACAAGGCGGTAATGGGGGGCAACAAGCAGCCTGTCCATTTGCTGATCGGAATCGTTGGTGAGCGCAAACACCACCCATGTCGGCTTGGTGCCGGGCTGGCTAGCACGCACTTCAATGCGGCGGATAATGCCATCGCTTCCGGGCAGGGTTGTGACCTGAATCCGGTCACCTTCATTGGGAAAACGCTCTACAGCACGGGTAAGATCAATTGCGCCAGCGTTGGGGGGAATCATAATCGCATCAAGAGCATTGGCGTGTTTTACCATGCTCCCAACACAGAGCATCATGAGACATACCGCGCATAAAAGCCGGATAAGACGCAACATTATCTCTCCCAACCTGCCCAAAACGTTGCTTGTCTTTCTACAAAAAGATTGGCTCACGCTCTTTGGCAACTCATCCTCTGCCAGCTTTTGGCTTGTCAGCGGACTCTACCTGATACCCGTACCCTTGGAGAAGGCTTGTAGCAAGCCTTTTAAGGTTTTTTTAATTTTTTTGCTTTTATTTTTGCATTTCCTGAGACTGGAACAGAGAATCTCTTGTTCCAATAACCCCTGCACGCTAGCACATTCCGTTCTTAACCAAAAGCAACTGGCAGCTTCCTGCACAGCTTTGGCAATGGCATTCAGGCATGTGCATCGGGTCTCAAGCGCGCAAACAGCACATGATCCTGCCACTCACCCTGAATGCAGAGATATTGACGGGCATAGCCTTCACGCTCAAAACCATTTTTTTCCAAAAGGCGCATGGACGCTTCGTTATGCGGCAGACAGGCGGCTTCTACACGGTGCAGCGCTAGCGTTTCAAAGGCATAAGCCAACAGGCGGGACGAACCCTTGCTCATCCATCCCTGATTGGTAAAATTCTTGCCCATCCAATAGCCCAGCGTGGCTTTCTGGATAGCCCCCCGTTGTACGGCTGTCAGCCCCACCCCGCCAATCAGCGCGTCATCCACCGCCCGAAAGAGAAAAAAAGCATAGCCGGTATCGTTTTTGTAGTCCTGATGGTTGCGCAAGACACGCTGCTCAAAGGTATTTTTTGCCAGATCGTCCGCCGTCCATTCCGGCTCCCACGGCTCCAGAAACTTCCGGCTTTGTGAACGCAGCTGATGCCATTGCTCGTAATCGCTGCTCTGTGGAATCCGCAAATAAGCATCATCCGCAAACAAGACAACAGGCGATGCGGTAGCTTTAAACGGCCATACCATTCCTGCGTTCCTCGCTCAACGCTGTTTTCATTTCTGCCCTCAGGCACTCTTTATAATGTGTTCCGGCAAGGCAGGCAATGCGTTGATTGGGCCGAGAGCTGCCAAAGCCAACCGCCCTTCCAACATCGTTCGGCCAGCCGTTTCCACATCTTTAATCGTAATCGCTTCCAGCCGTTCAAGAATTTCCGCGTTGTCAATCGGGCGGCCAAACACTTGCAACTGGCGCGCAAGACGTTCAGCGCGGTTGGCCACCTGCTCGCGGGAAAGCTCCAGCGACATCCGCATTTGTGCTTTGGCGCGCGCCACTTCCCGTTCCGTGACCGATGTTACTGCTTTTGCAAGTTCGCCCTGAATGATATCCAGCAATTCCGGCAGATCATCTTCGCTGGCACCCGCATAGACCCCCATCACGCCGGTATCGTTGAAAGCCCAGTGAAAACTATGAATGGAATAGGCCAGCCCACGGCGTTCGCGCACTTCACGGAACAACCGGGATGACATGCCGCCTCCCATGATATTGGTGAAAATCTGCCCCGCATAAATGCCATCGTGCTTGAGTGCCAGACCCGGAAACGCCAGAAGGACATGCGCCTGTTCCAGATCGCGTTCCACGCGCGCTTCCCCGCCTTTCCATTCGGCAGGTTTTACAGTAAGTGCATTGCCCCCGCCAATCGCCGCAAAGTGTTCCGCGACTTCTGCCACCAGCGCGTCATGATCCACAGCTCCGGCAGCGCTCACAATCATGTTTTCAGCGCGGTAGTGGTGCTCACGGAAACGGATCAGATCATCGCGGGTCAGCGCATGAACGGTTTTGGGCGTGCCTAAAATGGAGCGGCCCAATGATTGCCCTGAAAAGCACACGCCCTGCATCATCTCATACACCAGATCATCGGGCGTATCTTCCATAGCGCCGATTTCCTGAGTGATGACATTCTTTTCGCGTTCCAGCTCCTCGCTTGAAAATGTTGGGTGAATGAGAATATCGCCCAGCATATCCACCGCAAGCGGCACATCCTGCGCCAGACAGCGAATATCGTAGGAAGTTTGCTCAACTCCCGTTGCGGCATTGATATCACCGCCGACCTGTTCAATCTCTTCCGCAATATCTTCTGCGGAGCGGCGGCTGGTGCCTTTAAACGCCATATGCTCCAGCACATGCGCCAGCCCGTGTTCGTTGTCTTGCTCGGCTCTGGCGCCAGAACCTGCAACCGCGGTCAACGCAATGGTGCCAACCTCATCCATTGCATCGGTTGCAACAGTTAACCCATTATCCAGCGTTGTAATGCGTATTGCCATTCCGTTGAATACCATTCCTCAAGTGATTACAGCGAAAGCATTCTCATATCATCCTGCTTCCGCTTATAGATTTCTGTTGTGTAACCCCGTTCCCTGCCTTGCCGCACCGCGCTGCGCCAAGCGGCAAAGCCGTTGGCCGGAACTCAGCTCCCTGATTTTATCCGCGCATGTTCACGCACATAGGCTTGCAACACAGCCAAATCATTCGGCAGCACTTTAAAGCGTTCCTGCCGACTGAAAAGAGCACTCATATGTTCCGGCACCTGTGGACGGATTCCGGCAGCTTCTTCCACCGCATCGGGGAATTTTGCAGGATGTGCGGTTGAAAGAATAACACGCGGAGTAGCGTTGTCATGGGGTAATTTGCGGCCAGCCGCCACAGCAACAGCCGTGTGCGGATCCAGCAAATAGCCGGTCTCTTTCAACACAGTGCCGATGGTTGCGGCTGTTTCGGCATTATCCGCACGCGCAGCATCAAATTCCGCACGGATATCAGCAAGAACATCCGCCGGTAACTGGAAGGAACCGCTCTGCTTGAGCTGTTCCATTTGCAACCGCACCGCATTGCTGTTGCGGCCTTGCACTTCAAACAGCAACCGCTCGAAATTGGAAGAAATCTGAATATCCATGGAAGGCGAGGTGGTGGGTTGCACACCCTGGCTATCGTAATGACCAGAAGCAAGCGTCCGCGCCAGAATATCGTTGGCGTTGGTGGCAACCACCAGACGTTCTACGGGTAACCCCATGCGTTTTGCCACCCATCCGGCAAAAATATCGCCGAAGTTGCCGGTAGGCACCACAAAGGACACCGCACGATGCGGCGCACCCAGCGCCACACCCGCCACAAAATAATAGGTGATCTGCGCGGCAATCCGCGCCCAGTTGATGGAATTCACCGCCGCCAGCGCCATGCCGTCACGGAAAGCATGATCGTTAAACATGGCTTTCACCAATGCCTGACAATCATCAAAATCACCTTCAATGGCAATGGCGTGAATATTGTCACCTTCAACCGTGGTCATCTGGCGGCGCTGTACATCGCTTACACGGCCATGAGGAAACAGCACAAAAACATCCGTCCGGTCACAGGTGCGGAATGCTTCCATGGCCGCGCCGCCGGTATCGCCCGATGTTGCCGCAACAATGGTGGCACGTTGACCACGCTCTGCCAAAGCCGCATCCATCAGACGCCCAAGAAGCTGCATCGCCACATCTTTGAACGCCAGCGTAGGCCCACGAAACAGCTCAAGAATAAAATCATTTTCCCCAATCTGCACCAGCGGGGTTACTGCGGGATGGTTGAATGTTGCATAAGCCTCATCCACCATTGCTTTGAGTTTTTCAACGGCAAATGCACCGCCGGTAAACCGCTGCAACACCGCCAGCGCAACAGCGCTGTAAGGTTTTCCAGCAAAGGCCGCAATTTCTTCGGCGCTGAAAGAAGGCCAGATTTCCGGCACATACAACCCGCCATCACGGGCAAGACCCGTCAGCAGCACATCAGTGAAACCCAGAACCGGCGCTTCGCCACGGGTTGAAAGATAATCCAGCGCACGCATGTCATTCATTTCCGCAGTTCAATAGCAAACGCATTATAAAAGAATAATGCGCTTTCACTATAAGCCTTTGTTTTAGTGCAGAGTTTTTCCAATAAAATAATCCTTTTACCGGAACCCTGCTTCAAGGAACAATCAAGCAATTCATTGTCCTGCTTTTTAACGGTTTTCTTGCCGTTTGTCTCGCTTTGATTTCATTTTTGTGCCTATCCACAGCAGAAAAAATCCTGTCAGCGTACCGGCAAGAGCAAACCAGGTGAAAGCATAGGCCAAATGATTGTTGTTAAAATCGAGGAGCGTTTCTCCCGCTTGCGGCAAAGATGGCGCACCTTCTGCCGCGCGATCAATAATCATTTCGGGCGCCTTTACCCCCAGCACCGCTGCTATCGCCTTGCTATCACGGGTATAAAATTCACGGGTTTGCTGATTATCCTGCGCGGCAAACAGCCCGCGTGGCTCGCTCAAAGTGACAATACCTTTGAGAGTTAATGGCTCCGTTTCCTGAACTGCCCATGCTTTTTTATCCGGCATGAGCGCCACCGGCACAAAACCCCGGTTGACCAGAACCCGACTACCATCTTCGAGAACAAAGGGCGTAATAACAAACCATCCCGGCCCGCCTGTGCCACCTTTGGGCTCGCTTACAATGGTATAAAGATACGCTTCTTTTTCCGTTTCAAAGCGCCCTGTCACCGTTACGTTTTTGTAATGCAACGCTTCGGGCGCATTGGCTGCTTGCGCCGTATCGAATTTTTCGGCTGTTTCCTGCGCTCTTTGCTCTGCAAGTGCAATCAGGCCTTCTTTCCAGGCAAGACGATCAAGCTGCCATGAACCCAGCGCCAGCAAAAACGCTATTCCGGCAATCATGGTCAGGGCAACGGCACAATTAACGGCAAAACTGTTCTTGTTCATGACTTGGCTTCTGCACTGGATTTAAAAAACGGCATTTTTATAAGAGAAAGGCGGGCTTTTGCCCGCCTGTCAATCCGCTGTGGGTGTCTTTAATAGTAGCTGCCCACATAGATGGCTGCAAACAGGAAGAGCCAGACCACGTCAACAAAATGCCAATACCACGCAGCAGCTTCAAAGCCGAGATGCTGTTGCGGCGTGAAGTGGCCTTTGTAGGCTCGACCCAGACACACGGCAAGGAACAGCGTACCCACAATAACATGGAAACCATGGAAGCCGGTAGCCATATAAAACGCGGCGCTGTAGATGTTGCCGGAAAAGCCGAATGCAGCATGGCTGTATTCAAGCGCCTGCAAACAGGAGAACAAAAGACCGAGAATAATGGTCACCCACAAACCACGGATCATGCCTTGGCGATCACCATGGATCAGCGCATGATGCGCCCATGTCAGGGTTGTGCCGGATGTTAACAACACCAGTGTATTGAGCAGCGGCAAATGCCACGGATCAAAAGGAGTAATGCTCGCAGGTGGCCAGACACCACCCGTTGCTTCTACACGGGCAAATTGCTCGGCTGCGGCCGGAAACCATGCAGCATCAAAATAAGCCCAGAACCATGCCACAAAGAACATCACTTCGGAGGCAATAAACAGCAGCATTCCGTAACGGTGATGCAATTGCACAATGCGTGTATGATCTCCCTGCTGGGCTTCACGCACCACATCGCGCCACCACATTCCGGCACAATACAGCACAAACAAAAAGCCCGGAATGAGCGAATAAGGCGTACCGCCATGCATGGAATAAATTGCACCCAGACACAGGATGAAAACCGCCAGCGAGATCAGAGCCGGCCATGGGCTGGGATCAACAAGGTGGTAATCGTGATTTTTAGTATGAGCCTGAGCCATTGTCAGCATCTCCAGATTGACATTTTATTCGGGTTATAGCGGTTTTTCGGTATTATCTTCAGCTGCTTTCTGCGCGGCATTCACAGGTTTTTTTGCAGCAAAAAAAGTGTAGGAAAGTGTAATGGTGTTAATCTTGTCGAGATTTTTATCCTCATCCATTGCGGGATCAACAAAAAATACAACCGGCATCGTCATGCTCTCCCCTGCCCCCAAGGATTGGCTGGTAAAGCAGAAACATTGCAATTTCGCAAAATAGCTTCCTGAAAGCTCTGGCGTAACATTATAGCTGGCCGTACCCCAACTTTCCTGAGAAGAAGTGTTGGTCACCACATAATTCACCAGTACCGTTTCGCCTAAGGTCACTTCCCGCTGACGCATTTCCGGCTTGAAACTCCACGAAAGCCCTGGTGCAACATTGGTATCAAACCGCACCAGCACCTTGCGCTTGCCAAGCTGTTCAGGCGCACTTTCTGCAATCATTGGCGTGCCGCCAAAACCGGTAACGCGGCAAAACAAATCATAAAGCGGCACCGCAGCGTAAGAAACACCAAGCATTGTAGCAAAAAAGAGCGTGCATAAAAATGCCACCCTGCCATTGCTGCTTTTTCCTTGCCGTGTGTGCGGTGCTTCGGTCATAGCGGTTTAAAATGCGCGGTTAAGCACATCTCCTCCCAAACGTACAACTGTCAGTACATAAAACAGAACAGCCAAACCAACCAGCACCAATGCAATGGCAATATTGCGAGTGCGGCGGCGCTTTTCCTGTTCGGGCGTTAGAATAACGCCATTTTCTGGATTATCCTGAGGTTGATCCACCATCACATTCCCCACTGATTAACAAGATGCTCACCCAAAAGCACGGCAAACAATGAAAAAAGATAAACAAGCGAAAAAGCAAACAGTTTTCCGGCGGCTACGCGCGCTTTATCCCCTGTTTCAAAACGATAAACACGGGCAGCAAACGCAACAAACGCAATCCCTAAAATGACAGCCGTGGCACCATAAGCCATACCGCCAAAACCAAGAGCATAGGGCAGCAATGCTACCAATGCCGTTACAACAGCATAAGCCAGAATTTGTTTACGGGTTTGCGGCTCACCGGCTACCACCGGCAACATTGGCACGCCCGCTTTGGCGTAATCATCGGATTTAAGCAGCGCTAGCGCCCAGAAATGTGCCGGTGTCCAAAAGAAAATAATCGCTACCAGTATGGCGCTTTCGAGACTGACATTTCCGGTTACAGCCGCCCAGCCCACCATCGGAGGAAAAGCACCCGCAGCGCCACCAATCACAATGTTCTGGGGCGTAGAACGCTTCAGCCACATGGTATAGATCACCACATAAAAGAAAATGGTGAACGCCAGCAAGAATGCTGCAATCCAATTTGTTGCCAGACCCAGCACCAACACGGAACCAACGCTCAGTGTCATTCCAAATGCGAGCGCTTCCTTATCCTGCATCCGTCCTGCGGGTATGGGGCGTTTCTGGGTACGCGACATGACGGCATCAATATCCGCATCCCACCACATATTCAGCGCTCCGGATGCACCCGCACCAATAGCAATGCACAAGAGCGCAATAATACCCAACAACGGATGCAGCGCGCCCGGAGCCAACACAATACCCACGAGAGCCGTAAACACCACAAGCGACATCACACGCGGCTTGAGCAGCGCAATATAATCGGCAACTTCTGCCGGCTCATAGGCTGGTCTAACCATCATTTCTTTCGCTATT
The DNA here is from genome assembly GCA_048594375.1 of Methylopilaceae bacterium. Classification (GTDB taxonomy): domain Bacteria; phylum Pseudomonadota; class Alphaproteobacteria; order Rhizobiales; family Methylopilaceae; genus JBMDXK01. The sequence continues at coordinate 103,990 of JBMDXK010000041.1, read as the reverse complement.
CTGGGTGACTGGCTCATTGTGCATTCAATAAAATACTGTCCGTTAGGAACACTTGGAAAAATGTTTTTTGCGCTGATGCTTCCTGATGCGCATCATGGCAAAAAACACTTGTTGTCACGGGGTACACACCGTGTGGCGTGTACCCCGTTATTGCTTGATTACTTCACGCGGGGCAGCGTTTCAAATTGATGGAACGGCGGTGGAGAAGACAATGTCCATTCCAGCGTTGTTGCGCCATCACCCCATGGGTTATTGCCGGCCGGTACTTTGCGTACAAATGCCATAACGACACCGAACAGAAACACCAATACGCTGAATGCGGAGATGTAAGACCCGATGGAAGAAACAAAATTCCATCCTGCATAAACATCGGGATAATCCACATAGCGGCGCGGCATTCCAGCCAGACCCAAGAAATGCTGCGGGAAGAACACAAGGTTCACGCCCACGAACAAGAGCAGGAAATGGATATTGGCGATGGTTTCGGAATACATGTAACCGAACATTTTCGGGAACCAGTAATACCATGCGGCAAAGATTGCAAACACTGCACCCAATGACAACACATAATGGAAATGTGCCACCACATAATAGGTATCATGCAGCGCGCGGTTTACACCCGCATTTGCTAACACAACGCCGGTAACCCCTCCCACAGTAAAGAGGAAGATAAACCCGATTGCCCAAATCATTGGCGTGCGGAACTGGATTGAACCGCCCCACATTGTTGCAATCCACGAGAAGATTTTCACGCCGGTTGGCACTGCAATCACCATGGTTGCAAACACGAAGTAAGCTTGGGTGTTTACGGAAATACCGGAAGTGTACATATGGTGCGCCCATACCACAAACCCGACAACACCGATTGCCACCATAGCATACACCATGCCGAGATAACCAAAAATTGGCTTGCGCGAGAAGGTGGAAACAATGTGGCTGATCGCTCCGAAGGCGGGAAGGATCATGATATACACTTCAGGATGGCCGAAGAACCAGAACAGATGCTGGAACAGGATCGGATCACCGCCGCCTTCTGGGGCAAAGAAGGTTGTGCCGAAGTTACGGTCTGTCAGCAGCATGGTGATGGCACCTGCCAGAACAGGAAGAGACAACAGCAACAGGAAAGCCGTTACCAGCACACTCCAGGCAAACAGCGGCGTTTTGTGCAGCGTCATGCCCGGTGCGCGCATGTTGAAGATGGTGGTGATGAAGTTAATCGCACCCAGAATGGAGGAAATACCCGCAACGTGCAGCGACAGGATAGCGAAATCCATTGCTGGCCCAGGCTGACCCGATGTTGAAAGCGGCGGATAGATTGTCCAGCCACCACCAATACCATTTGAACCGGCAGGACCGGGTACAAACATGGACATGACGAGCAAGATAAACGCAAATGGCAACAACCAGAAGGAAATGTTGTTCATCCGCGGAAATGCCATATCAGGCGCCCCCACCATGAGCGGCACAAAATAGTTGGCGAAACCACCAATCAGCGCGGGCATGACCATGAAGAAGATCATGATAAGTCCGTGGGCAGTGGCGAACACGTTGAACATGTGCGGATCTGCAAAATACTGCATCCCCGGCTCTTGCAATTCCATGCGGATACCCACAGAAAGTGCGCCACCGACGATGCCGGTGAAAATTGCAAACCACAAGTACATCAGACCGATGTCTTTATGGTTGGTAGAGTAAAAATAACGGCGCCAACCGGTTGGATGGCTATGCTCTGCATGAGCAGTATTGGCTATGGTGCTGGCCATTGGAATATGCCTCAACCCTTTTGAAGTCAGTTTTAAATGTTAGCGAACAGCGTCTGCAAACTGTGCAGGGCTGGCAGTAACCGCAAATTTCTGTTTGGCTTGCGCAAGCCAGGCCTGGAAATCTTCGTCACTGACAACGCGCACAGCAATGGGCATGAAAGCGTGATCCCGGCCGCACATTTCAGAGCATTGGCCATAGTAAACACCGACTTTCTCCGCCCGGAACCATGTCTCGTTAAGACGACCCGGAACGCCATCCGTTTTTATGCCGAAAGAAGGCACAGCGAACGCATGGATCACATCCGCAGCAGTCACCAGGATGCGCACATTTTTATTGACCGGCACCACCACTTCGTTATCAACGCTGAGCAACCGTGGCTGCGTTGCCTTATCGGTGATTTCATCGTCTTTCAGCATGACAGAATCAAAGGTCAGCTCATCACCTTCGCCAATCACACCACCCGCCTGATATTCGTAGTTCCAATACCATTGGTGGCCGGTTGATTTGATGGTGAGATCCGGTGTCGGAATGTCATATTGTGCATACAACAACCGGAAAGACGGCGCAGCAATCACTACAAGAATCAATACCGGAATGATTGTCCATGCCACTTCCAGCGCCACATGGTGCGTGGTTTTGGAAGGATTCGGATTGCGTTTTGCCCGAAAACGCACCGCGCATATAATGAGCAGTGCCAGAACAAAAATCACTACCGCCGTAATGATGATAAGAACCAGATTATGGAAATTATGAATCTGCTCTGCAATTGGCGTAACAGCACCTTGAAACCCCAGCTGCCATGGAGCAGCTATTCCTGTGCCAGTGTTGGCCAAGGCTGTATGGATCCCTGCAAACATCAGAGCCAGCGCCATAAATGCCCGTTTGGCAAAGCTATGAGCGAATGTCATGCCCAAACCGCTTTCTTCATTTTAATAGTGAGTGATAAAACGCAGTGCAAAAAGAATCTTCCACTACGCACGAACATAGATATTCTTGAAACACAACTCTTCTCTGCCTGCAATATGGGCTATCGCACTCTTCATGCGGCATATGGGCGCGAGCCATGTGCAGAAGCTGCTTTCTGGAGTGATTTTTTAGTTTAGCATCCGTCGGTATAAGGGATGTTTCAGATTTACCATTTAGTAACTGTAAATAATTTTGCTTGACTCTGGGGGCTTGTCTGATACCGGATAGAGTTAGTAAACATTTACTTTCATTGTTTTGCCCTGCTTCTTAGGTGGATCCTTCAACGTGCGCACATTTTCTTACCGTCTTTTTTCTATTTGCCGGTTTTCTTTTTTATCTCTGATGGTTAGCGCAATTGTGCTTACGGGTTTTTCACCCGTTCCTGCGGCGGCGCAAGGCGCGTTGAAGTCCACTTTCGGGGATTGGCAGATTCGCTGTGATACGCCAACAGGCGCGCCTTCAGAGCAGTGCGCGCTGGTGCAGAGCGTCACAGCGGAAGATCGCCCCAATGTGGGCTTGTCTGTGATTGTGCTGAAAACCGCTGATGGCAAAAATAAATTGATGCGGATTCTTGCGCCTCTGGGCGTGTTGCTGCCTGCGGGTCTTGGCTTGCGTGTGGATAATGCGGATATTGGCCGGGCGGGTTTTGTACGGTGCCTGCCCAACGGTTGCGTTGCCGAGGTGGTTCTGGAAAATGAACTGATTACCCAGCTTCGCACTGGAAAAGGCGCAACGTTCATTATTTTTCAAACGCCTGAAGAAGGCATAGGTATTCCGTTGTCTCTTAAAGGTTTCACGGAAGGCTACGATTCCCTGAAATAGCCTGATTTGGAAGCTACTGCTTGCATCCGGTTCCGGCGCACCTTGAACAGGTGTGCCGTTTTTTATCTGTTTGCGGCATAACCGCAGGCGCACCGTCAAGGATTGCACCGTATCATGCAGGACGAAAACAGGATTGCTCCACCCGTATCGGGGGCAGATATTGCGCAAGATGATCTTGTTGTTGCACCACCGCGCCCTGTGTTTCTACAAGGTTCCATTTTACGGCATACCCTCTCCATGACAGCCATGGGCGCTGTGGGTCTATTTGCCATTTTTGTAGTGGATCTCGTTAACATTATTTATGTGGGGATGTTGAATGATGCAACCCTCACGGCGGCGGTCGGTTTTGCGAGTACGGCCTTTTTTCTGCTGGTTTCCGTTGGAATCGGCATCTCCATTGCGGGAACCGCACTGGTTTCGCGCGCTTTGGGAAAAGGCAGACGCGAAAAAGCCCACCGGATCGCAACGGCTTTTCTCGGCCATGCAGCTGTGGCGGGGATTGTTTCTTCGGCTTTGATGGCCTTTGCAGCTCCAACCTTTCTTTCCCTGATGGGTGCGCAAGGCCAAACAGCGTCTAAGGCGCTGGTATTTTTATGGATTTCTCTGCCCTCTGCAACCGCGTTGATGCTGGGAATGGCCACAACCGGCCTGTTGCGCGCTGTGGGTGATGGCCGCCGCGCCATGCATGTGACACTGGCCGGAGCCGTTTCAGCGGCGGCGCTGGATCCGGTTGTGTTGTTTGTGTTTGACTGGGGAATTGAAGGCGTAGCCTTGGTGGGGGGTGTTGCGCGTGTGGCCATGATGGCCGCGGGTTTTTATTTCTGCATTGTGAACCATGGGCTGCTTACCCGTTTTGCTGTGCGGGATTTTAAAGTGTTTACCCGCCCTATCTGGGGTATTGCAGTACCGGCGGTTCTGACCAATGTTGCCACCCCGATAGCCAACAGTTATGTGACGGCCAAGGTTGCGCCATTTGGGGATGCCGCCGTGGCAGGTCTGGTGATGATAACCCGCTTGATACCCGTGGTATTTGGGGCATTGTTTGCGCTTTCGGGAGCCATAGGGCCTATTTTAGGGCAAAATCTTGGAGCTGGTGCCTTTGACCGGGTGCGCAGTGTTCTGAGCAATGCTCTGCTGGTTTGTGGTGTTTATACCGTGAGCATCTGGCCGGTGATGATGGTGCTAGAGCCTTACATTTTGCGCGCCATGGGCGCTACGGGAGAGGCGGCATCCCTTGTTTCTTTCTTTATTGTTTTCATTACCTTGTCGTGGATTTTCCATGGTGCATCGTTTGTGAGCAATGCCGCGTTCAACACATTGGGTTATCCGGCGCTCTCTACGGCTTTTAACTGGGGAAAAACCACCGTAGGAACCATGCCTTTTGTTGCTCTGGGTGCGCTGTGGTATGGCGCACGCGGCGCGCTGGTGGGTCAGGCTATTGGCGCCGTCACATTTGGGATTGCGGGTGTTGTTGCTGGCTACTGGGTGATTAACAGGCTTGAGCGCCAAGCCTTGAAGGTGTGAGGCCGCATAAAAATACCCCTCGTGCCATTGGGGGGGTCTGTGGCACAAGGGGCTATGGTTTTTGGAGGACGCTGCCTTGTGAGGCAGTTCTGTTGTTTAAACTTTAAAAAATCACCTGTCTAAAATTTCAAAAAATCACACAGGCGGTACAAAGAGCGTCATGTAAAGGGCAAATCCTGCAAACATCCAGAAAGCAAGGGCATATTTGTGTTTTTGGGCAGCATCCCGTGATGCGGCGACGGCACGCATGGTGGTTCTTTGCCTGCCTTGCTGTTCAGTATTTTTTTGTTGTTCTGGCATTTTTGACGATCCCCTATTACCGCACTCCATGAAAATCTCTTCTGAATGCTTTCGTATTTTTATAATGAAAGTAAAGTACGGCATACTTTCGTCAGGAATATGGCGAGCACGCACAATCTTTATGAAATTATCATGGCCGAAACCTGTTTAAGAAGCCCCAACGCCATGTTTCAAATGTTAAGTATTTCGCCTGTCTGTAGCGGATGGTAAAAATACTCTAAAAATCGCGCATATTATTATGTTTAATACAGTCTTAATACTGCAATGGCATACGCAAATTGCCCGGCAATTTTTGCCTTCTGCGGTGGTTCTCCCGCGCATTCTTGCCTTCATGTGGGGGATGGAAAAAGCTTTTTTAAAGCATACCCGCTGTTGGAACGAGGTATCGTATATTTACTAAAAACACTGATTTATAAAGGTTTTCCCTCTCTCCTTTGCCCGTTTCAGATGCCTGAAAACTGCGTTTTTAAAAACTGGCACGCCCTTTGCACATTCTGGTTCATTATTGCGGCACCAGACAGGGTGTCAGGGTGCCATCCCTTGTTCGGGAGAGAAGAATGGGAATTTTCGGAGCAATGTCCACCGCGGTATCGGGATTGAAATCCCAGTCCTATGCGATGGAGAACATTTCAGGCAATATTGCCAACTCGCAAACCACCGCTTACAAGCGGACGGATACATCGTTCCGTGATCTGGTAACCGGCTCTTCCGGCAGCCGTCAGGTGGCAGGCTCTGTTTCGGCCAACAGCCGCGCCAGCAACACGGTGCAGGGTGATATTCAGGGCTCCAGCGTGGATACCCACATTGCACTGAATGGCGAAGGTTTCTTTATTATTTCAGAAGCAGCCGGTGAAGTGGATGGCCGCCCCATCTTCAAAACCACGCCGCTTTATACCCGCCGCGGCGATTTTGAAATTGATGAAAACGGCTATTTGAAAAACGGTGCCGGTTTTTATCTGAACGGCAATTTGATTGATCCGGCAACGGGCAACGTTTCGGGTTCGGTTCCGGCGCCCTTGCAGTTGGGCAACAGCATTTTGCCTGCAACCGCCTCCACCCGCATTGATTACACGGCCAATCTGCCAAGCTATCCAGTGACCAACGACTCCGATCCGGATGTTCCGGGCAGTGAATTGCTCAATCCGGCCTCTTATGCCGCTTTCCCGCCTACCGTTCTCACAGGCCCTGATGGCATTGCCGGTAGTGAGGAAACCAATTTTCTGAACCAGTCCATCGCCGGTGAATCCATCACGGTTTATGATGAACTGGGTACGCCAGTGAGTGTGCAGTTCCGCTGGGCAAAAACAGCCAATGCGGATTCTGCAGCCCTTCCCCCCGTAAATGATACATGGAACCTGTTCTATATGAGCAATTCCACAGCGGGTGCAGGTGACCAGAAATGGACAAACGCCGGGCAGGATTTTGAATTTGCTTCCGGCCAGCTGGTCACGCCTGCTGCGGGCAGCATTACCATTCCAACCCTCACCGTTAACGGCACCAACGTTGGCAATATGCAATTCCAGTTCGGCACCGGCGGCCTCACGCAGTTTGCGGATGCTAACGGTCTGGCCAACCTGCGCACGCTCACCCAGAACGGGTACAGCGCGGGCAATATGGTGAGCCTGTCGATTAGTGAATCCGGCAGAATTTCGGCCTATTATTCCAATGGCCGGACGGCGGATATTGCGCAAATTCCTGTGGTGACCTTCAACAACAACAACGGCTTGAAGGTTATGGATGGCGGTTCTTTTTCCGCCACCAAGGAATCCGGCCCTGCCATTCCTTCTTCCAACGCCAGCATTCTGGATGCGTCTCTTGAAGGTTCCAATACGGATATTGCCGACGAGTTCACCAAGCTGATTGTCACGCAGCAGGCGTATTCGGCCAACACCCGCATCATCACCAGTGCGGATGAGATGCTTCAGGAAGCCCTGAACATGGTGCGTTAATATTTTTGGTTCCCGCCGCTGCCATGCGGTGGGTTCCAGCATACCGCCAGCGTGAAAACCCTTCATGCTCGCCGTATTCTGGAATCACCAGAGCTTGTTTTTTGTATTTTTAACTGTTTTTGATGCAGCAGGACACACTCCATGGGTCTTTCTACCGCTCTTAATACTGCGCTTTCGGGTTTGAAAGTCACGCAAGCCGGTCTGGAAGTGGTTTCTTCCAATGTGGCGAATGAAAAAACGCCCGGCTATACCCGTAAAAACACGGTACAAACCACGCTGGTATCCGGCGGCACCAGCGCCAATGTGCGGCTGAACGATGTGCAGCGCACGCTGGATACCTATGTGCAAAAGCAGCTCCGCACCGAATCCGCAAGCCTTGCTTATGCCAACATCACCGCAAACTATACCGACCGGCTGCAAAAACTGTTCGGCACACCGGGCGATACGTTGTCCTTCACGGAAACAGTGAATGGCTTTGTGGCTTCGCTGGATTCTTTGAGCACCAGTCCGGAAAACCAGTCTATTCGCGGCGAAGTGCTGCAAGACGCGCAAACACTGGCGCAATCGCTCAACAGCCTGACCTCCAATATTCAGGCGATGCGGCAGGAGGCTGATCTTGGGCTTCAGGATACCACCGCGAAAATCAACGAGGCGCTTTCCAGCATCGAGCGGGTGAGCAAGCAGATTGCTTCCGCCCAGAACCCTTCTGTTGATCTGCTGGATCAGCGCGATACTTATATCGGTCAGTTGTCCGAACTGATGGATATTAAAGTCACGCCGCTGGAAAACAATCAGGTTGCCATTTCCACCACCTCGGGATTGTCGCTGTTTTCAAGCGGCATTGCCTCGAAATTGTCTTTTGAAAGCCGTTCGGCCATTAGCGCGGAAACGCTGTATTCCACCAATCCCGCCGAGCGCACCATTGGTACGGTCACGCTTTCCACGCCGGGCGGCATTACTTACGATGTGCTGAACCCGCGCACCGGCGTGAAATCCGGTACACTCAAAGCCTATGCGGAACTGCGCGATAATACACTGGTGGCAGCGCAAGCCCAGCTTGACGAGCTGGCTTCCGTGATGACAACGGCGCTCAACACTTACACCGTGGACAGCACGCCGGTTGTGGGGCCTCCCGATGGTTTCGAGGTAGATCTGGGCGCGGTGCAGCGGGGTGACCAGTTCACCTTTACCTACACGGAGCAACCGGCTGGCACCGAGCGCACCATCACCTTCTTGCGGGTGGATGATCCATCCCAGCTCCCTTTGCCCAATTCTGCCACCCCCAACACCAATGATACTGTGTTCGGCATTGATTTCACCAATGGCATGGCAGATGTGGCCACCCAGATTGCCACGGCTCTGGGTGCCGGTTTTACCGTCACCAATCCTGCCGGTAACAGTGTGCAGATTGTGGATGATGGCGGCGTAACCACCACCGCCACCGGCCTTTCTGCGCGGGTCAGCGCGACCGGCTTTGCGGATAATGCTGGCGCTATCCCCTTGTTTGTGGATGGCCCCGGCCAAGGACTTTATACCAATGCGCTTGAAGGCACCGGCCAGAAAAACGGCTATGCGGGGCGCATCCGCGTGAACAGCGAAGTGCTGGCCAGTCCTGAAAAGCTGGTGATTTATGATCCCGCGACCAATCAAGCCGATAGCACCCGTCCGCAAGCCTTGCGCAATGCGCTGGAAAGCACCAGCCTGCTTTACAGCACCGATACAGGTATCGGCAGCGTGAACAGCCCCTATTCCGGCTCTTTGCGCAATTATGCGGCCAGTCTGGTGGAATTGCAGGCGCGGAATGCGGAAATGGCGGCCAATGTTGCGGAAGGCCAGAGCATTGTTGTGACATCCTTGCAGGATCGGTTTGCGGATCATTCCGGTGTGGATGTGGATGACGAAATGGGCCGGTTGATTGCACTCCAGAACGCCTATGCGGCCAATGCGCGGGTGATTTCCGTGGTGCAGGAAATGTTTGATGTATTGTCGCGGATGTAGGCGTTTTTAAAAGAATGATGCGCTCGCACAGAGTGCTTTTTTAGGAGATTAACAATGCCGATTGGCCCCGCCACAGGAACCGGAATTTTCACGGCATCCCTTGCGCGCACGCTCACCACCATGCGCAGCACCAGTGATAATTTGCAGATGCAGCTCAATACGGGGCTGAAGTCGCAGGATTTTGCGGGGCTGGGTTCATCGCGGTCGGTTTCCCTTTCTTTGCGCACGCAGCTTTCACGGATTGATACCTATCAAAGTTCCATCGAAACAGTGGATTTGCGCCTGAAACTGATGGATACCAACCTCACCCGCATGGCGGCCATCACCAATGAAGTGAAATCTGCGGCGGATCCGACCGAATTTTCCATCGTTTCTAACGGCCAGACCTCCTCGCAGGTGGCCTCACGGTTGGCGCTGGATGAAATGATCGAGCTTTTGAACGCCGATGTGGCGGGGCGTTATCTGTTTTCCGGTTCAACCACCGATAAAGAGCCGGTGGAGCTGATGGACACCATTCTGAACGGTGCCGGTACGCGGGTTGGCCTCAAACAGGTTATTCAGGAGCGGCAAAGCGCGGATCTTGGCGCGGATGGCCTGGGCCGTCTGGCGCTTACCGCACCCGCGGCTCCAACCGCCGATACGTTTACGCTGGCGGAAGATGGCGATCATCCGTTCGGCTTTAAAATGACGGCCATCACACCCAATACGCCGTGGCTTTCCTCCACCGCCCTCACACCGGCACCCGCCACCACAGACCTGACCGTGGCCACGGTTCCCAATGTGGGAGATACGGTGCGCTTTTCGTTTGATCTGCCCGACGGCACCACCCACGAACTCACCCTGACCGCCACCAACACCAACCCGCCCGGCGAAAACCAGTTTCTGATTTCCCAAGGTGAAAACATCGGCAATAATGGCCTTGGCCGCCTGACCTCGCCGCAGGTAAATGGCACCGTTGTATCGTTTGGCGAAGATGGCTCCCATGATTATGGCTTTAAGCTCAACGCGGTTGCGCAAACCGGCGGCTGGGCAACACTTGCCGGCCCTTCCGGTACGCCCCAAAGCGTATCGCTGAATGTGGTGAGCCAGCCCGCAGCGGGCGATACCTTCACCGTTGATCTGGATTTGCCCACCGGCGGCACCCAGACCGTGACGCTCACCGCATCCGGGGCTTTGCCTCTGGCACCCGGTGAATTTCTGATTGGCGCGGATACCACTGCCACTGCGGAAAACCTCCGGCAATCCCTGCAAGCGGAATTGACCGCCACCACCGCCGCCACCTTTGCCCCGAACGTAGAAGAAACGGCATTCAATCTTCATGCAGCTTTCGAAAAAAGTCTGAAATACACCGCCGATACTGCCCTGAAAGCCGCCTCCAATCTGCAAGCGGGTACTGATTTCTTTGGCAACCCTCCCCAGCGGATTGGTACAGCACCGTTTGATACAGCCACAACGCTGGTGGATGGTACGGCAGCCGATACAGTGTTCTGGTATAAGGGTGATCCCAGCACGCTGAACGCGCGCAGTTCGGTGACCGCCCGGATTGATGACACCATCACCCTGAATTACGGCGCGCGCGCCAATGAAAATGCGTTCATGGATGCGCTGCGCAACATGGCGGTTTATGCTTCGGTATCGTTCAGCGCCACGGATGAGAATGCGTTTGAAAACCATGCCGCCCTTGCCACCCGCGTGAAGGCCAATCTGGATGGCAAGCCGGGTGCAACCACGGTTGCCAATGTCGGCGTTGAAATCGGCATTGCCTATGCGCAGATGAAGCAGACCTCCTCCCGGCATACGGTGGCGGCCAATATGCTCACCAACACGCTGGCGGATAGCGAACAGGTTGATAAGCAGGAGGTTGCTGCAAAAATTCTGGCCATCCAGAACAATTTGCAAGCCAGCTATCAGGTCACGGCCAATATGTCGAGCCTGCGTCTGGTGAATTTCCTGTGATTCTTCGCGCGCGATGTTCGCTTGTTTGCAAAAATTCCAGCCTCGCATTCTTGCGGGGCTTTTCACTTTAGAACGGTATCAAACTCTGCGTTAACGTCCTGCATCCATAGACAAATACTCCTGCCATTATAATTATTCTAATTCTATACTATTGAAATCATTCATTTTTCCTCTTGACCGAGCAATTCACATTGCCTAAACGGCTTTTATACAGGCTCTTGATCCTGTGCTGAAAAGGGAAGAATGAACGATGACCATCCATTCCGGTATTTACCGTGTGTGTGCGCTTGGTGCGCTGCTTTTAAGCCCTGCTGTTGCCCATGCTGCGGATGTGAATATTTACACCACCCGCGAGCCTGGCCTCATCCAGCCAGTGCTGGATGCTTTTACCAAAGAAACAGGTCTTTCCACACAAGCCATTTCCATTAAAGAAGGCCTGGCCGAGCGCGTGAAAGCCGAAGGCCGCAACTCACCTGCCGATATTCTGATTACTGTGGATTTTGGTAATCTCAAAGATGCGGTTGAGGCAGGTGTTACCCAGCCGATTGAATCCGATGCGCTGAACAAGGCCGTTCCTGCCCAACTGCATGGCGCAGATAAAAGCTGGTATGCGCTCACCATGCGCACCCGCGTGATTTACGTTTCCAAAGACCGCGTGAAAGATGAGGCGCTTTCTTACGAAGATCTGGCAGATCCGAAATGGAAAGGCAAAATCTGCATCCGTTCTGGCCAACATCCTTATAATACCGCGCTCATTGCAGCAATGATTGCCCATAATGGTGCGGAAAAAACCGAAGAATGGATGAAAGGCGTAAAAGCCAACCTTGCACGCAAAGCCACCGGCGGCGACCGCGATGTGGCGCGTGATATTCTGGCGGGTATCTGTGATATCGGGATTGCCAATTCTTATTATGTGGGTCTGATGCGCAATTCCAAGGATGAACAACAAAAAGAATGGGGCGATGCCATCCGTGTGATCCAGCCCACATTCAAGGATAGCGGCACCACCCATGTGAACATTTCCGGTGCGGCGCTGGCAAAAAATGCTCCGAACAAGGATAACGCCATTAAGCTTCTGGAATTTATGGCTTCCAATCAGGGACAGGAAATTTATTCCAAAATCAATTATGAATATCCACTGGTGAAGGATGTTCCGGTTGAAGCCACCATTGCCAGCTTCGGCGCTCTGAAAATTGATGAAACTCCGCTGGAAACCATTGCTTCCCACCGCAAGGAAGCCAGCCTGCTGGTGGATAAAGTCGGGTTTGATAACTAACGCCCCATTCCCTGTAGAGTAATGCTTTTTGTGAGTAGAACTCTCTTGCAAACAACGCCTTATAGCGAAGATGCGCATTCCGTGTATCTTCGCTAGAGGCAGCATTGCATGTGCTGAAAAAAGAATTTATAAGGAGCCATCATCCGGACTCGGTGTGACTCCGAGTGGCTCTTCCAGCCGCCAATCCGCTGGATATTACACGCATTGTTATTTTATGGCGTGTCCTTCGCCCCTTTATCAGGCAGCGAAGGGAAAATGAAACAATCAGCTATGTATTCCAGTTTTTCTAGGAGTGAGTGGGCTCCGAATATAACCCGTGAAATTCTCGCAGGTACCGTGGTCGCTTTGGCGCTGATCCCTGAAGCCATTGCTTTTTCCATTATTGCTGGCGTTGATCCTGCTGTAGGACTTTATGCCTCCTTTTGTATTGCGGTCATCACTGCGTTTGCAGGGGGAAGACCCGCAATGATTTCAGCGGCCACAGGTGCTATGGCACTGGTTATGGTATCGCTGGTGAGAGATCACGGCATTGAATATCTGTTTGCTGCGGGCATAGTGACGGGTATCTTGCAAATTATAGCCGGACTGTTGCGGTTGGGGAACTTGATGCGGTTTGTGTCGCGTTCCGTGATTACAGGTTTTGTGAATGCGCTGGCCATCTTGATATTCATGGCGCAAATGCCAGAACTGATCGGCAAAGGAAACACCGTCTATATCCTGACGGCTGCTGGTCTGGCTATCATTTATGGATTGCCTTATCTTACAAAAGCTGTGCCATCGCCGCTTGTGGCCATCATCCTGCTCACACTTGTAGCCGCCTCTTTCGGCTTTGATATCAATACCGTGGGTGACATGGGCGCACTTCCTACCGCCTTGCCCTGGGTTGCCTTGCCTCAAGTGCCTTTCACCTTTGAAACATTGCGTATTATTTTCCCTTATGCCCTGACGCTCACCCTTATCGGTCTGCTGGAAAGTTTAATGACGGCTTCAATCCTTGATGAAATGACCGATACAACCTCCAACAAAAACCGTGAGTGCGCCGGACAAGGCGCGGCAAACATCGCGGCCGGATTTATAGGGGGAATGCCCGGTTGCGCCATGATCGGGCAGTCTGTCATCAATGTCACATCGGGAGCCCGCGGCAGGCTCTCCACATTATGGGCCGGATTGTTTTTGCTCTTCTTGATTCTGGTCATGGAATCATATGTGCGTCAGATACCCATGGCAGCGCTTGTGGCCGTCATGATTATGGTCTCCATCAATACGTTTCAATGGCGTTCGTTGCATACACTTCTCACTCACCCGCGAAGTTCCAGCCTGGTGATGCTCAGCACAGTTGTGATTGTTGTATGGACGCATGATCTGGCAAAGGGTGTGCTGTTCGGGGTGATCTTGAGCGGTTTGTTTTTTGCCCATAAAGTCACAAAATTCTTTGGCGTTGCGTCGGGTTTGAATGCAGAAACGCAGGTGAGAACCTATACCGTTACAGGGCAGATATTTTTTGCCACTGCCGAAGCATTTCATAGCGCTTTCAACTATCGGGAAGAAAACCTGAAGGGCATTATCATTGATCTCTCTTCATCCCACTTTTGGGATATTACCAGCATTCATGCTCTTGATCGTGTTGTGCTTAAATTCCGGCATCACGGTATCCCTGTCGCGATTCTCGGCATGAATACCGCCACCGCTTCTATGGTCGAAAGCCATGGCCGGTATAACAATGATGCTCAGAAATTTTCTCCTGTGGATCATTAGAGCGTGTTGCTCTCTCAAACAGTCCAGCTTGTGGTGCCATCCTTGTTGTCTTTGAGGGTGACGCCTTTATCAGCCAGTGCATCGCGAATGCGGTCGGATTCCGCCCAGTTTTTCTCGCCGCGCGCCTGAAGTCTCTGCGCAATCAGCTGCTCGATTTCGGCACGCAACGCATCACTGACGCTGGCTGATTCCTGCACCGGCAGAGGCTGCGTAAAGCCTAAAAATTGCAGCGCATTTCCCAGTTCATCATAACGTTTGTGGTTTTCAAGTTCATGCAGAGCGGCCACCATCTTCGGCGTGTTGAGATCATCGCACAGCGCTTCGAGAACCTGTGCAGGAAACACGGCTTTAGGGGATGCAGAAGTCCCCCTATGCTGTCCCCAGCGCAGCAGTGTTTTTTCGGCTTCTTCCAGTGCCTTAATGGTGAAATCAATGGGTTGGCGGTAGTGGGTTTTCAGCATGGCAAGCCGCAGGATAGAACCTGCCCATGCCCGTCCACCGAACACATTGGTCTGGAACAGATCGCCCATAGTGATGAAATTGCCCAAAGACTTGGACATTTTCTGCCCTTCCACCTGCAAGAAACCGTTGTGCATCCAGACATTGGCCATACTATCCGTATCAAACGCACAGCATGATTGCGCAATTTCGTTTTCATGGTGCGGGAATACCAGATCAATCCCCCCGCCATGAATATCAAAGCTGTTTTTGCGCCCGTCATCGCAGCGCAGCCGTGTATCGAAGGCCTCAACAAGATGACGCCACGCCATAGCCGAGCATTCAATATGCCAGCCTGGACGCCCCCTGCCCCATGGACTCTCCCAACCGGGCAAAGCATCTTCAGAAGGCTTCCACAACACAAAATCCATCGCATCCTGTTTATAAGGCGCCACTTCCACACGCGCACCGGCGAGCATATCATCAAGAGAACGCCGCGCCAGCGAACCGTAACGGGGCATGTTGGGCAGTTTATCCATGGCATTGACGCTAAACAGCACATGCCCTTCGGCCACATAGGCAACTTTCCGTTCAATCAGACGGGCAATAATCATCTGCATATCGGCAATGTGTTCGGTGGCACGCGGCTCCACGCTGGGCGCAAGACAACCCAATTCTGCCACATCCTGATGGAAAATCCGCGTGGTTTCGTCTGTCAGATTGCGGATGGAGATGCCGCGCTCTGCGGCACGGGCGTTGATCTTGTCATCCACATCGGTGATATTGCGCACATAGGTCACCTGCGCTTCGCCATACAAAGAACGCAGCACACGAAACAGCACGTCAAACACAATAATCGGGCGCGCATTCCCAATATGGGCGCGGTCATACACGGTGGGGCCGCACACATACATGCGCACATGGCTGGGATCGAAAGGCTCAAACGTTTCTTTTGTTTTGGTGCGCGTGTTAAAAAGGGAAAGAGCCGGTGCGACCATGGCTGTCCTGCTTTCATTGTGGAATAAACAGCCCTTAGGGATAAAGGATGGCGCAGGGAACGCCAAGCAAAAAAATACTGTTCTGCGGTATGCTGGGGGTGCTGAAAGAGCTATTGTATGTTTCAGCGGGTTTTATGCTGATTTTTTCTGTGCTTGTGATTGAAAAATCAGCTATGTTGAGCTGTGATGATTCGGGCAAGAGGGTCAAGAATACCCGTGAGGCCATGCCCCCGAACTGCGGATACAGTTGATGCGCTTGAAGATTGCTCTGCTTGCTTTTGGTTTATCTGTTCTGGCACTGCCGGCATCAACGCCTGCTTTCGCGCAATCGAATGTCTGTGCGCGTCTGGAAGCCCAGCTTGCAGCCACCCAGCAGCGTGCCGCGTCACCGGCACAAATCCGCCGCTATGAAGATGCTCTGGGGCGCCAGCAATATGAACTCGACCGTACCATTGGCATGGCGCGCGGCATGGGCTGTGGCAGAAGATCGCTGTTTGGCCCTCCACAGCCACCTCAATGCCGCGACCTTGATCGCCGGATTGCCCGCATGGAAAGCAATATGGATCAGCTGATCGGTCAGCTGCAGCGCGCCCGTGGCAGCGGCGGTAATCAGGATGCGCGCCGCCAGCAAATTCTCGCCGCACTGGCACAAAACAGATGCGGAGCCGCGCAGCAACAACCCCAGCAAGGTGGTTTGTTTGGCCTGTTGTTCGGCAGACGCGATGGCCAACCCGCGCCCGGCCAGCAGCAGCAACAATTGATAGCGCCGCCAGAAGTGGAAACCCCACGCATGTCGGGTATGCGCAATGTGTGTGTGCGCAAATGCGATGGCTATTTCTTCCCTGTCAGCTATTCCGCAGGGCAAGGGCGGGCAGCATCGGATGAATCCGTGTGCAAGCGCACCTGCCCCGGTGCCGATGCGGAACTGTTCAGTTTTCCAAACAGCGGCAGCATTGCGGAAGCCACATCATCCCATGGCCAGCCTTACAGCAATATGCCAAACGCGTTCCGTTACCAGAAAGAATTTGTAGCGGATTGCTCCTGTAAACCGCAAAACATGACATGGGCAGAGGCGGTCGGCGAGAACGATGCCTCCTTGCGCAAAGGCGATATTGTGGTGGATGAAAAACGCGCCCGTCAGCTTTCCCAACCCAAGGCCAATGATGCGCGCAGCGCTACGCCGGAAGAAGCCGCACGCGCTTCGCGTGAAGCTGCTCAGGAAAGCGCCGAAGACGTGGTGATTGAGGAAGTACAGGAAGGCGCAGAAGCTGAACCTGTGGAAGAACCAGCCCCCAACATCCGCTCTGTAGGTCCTACGTTCTTCCCTGAATAGCGTCGCTTTTCGCGCTAGGGGTCTTTGTTTTAGAGCAAATTTTTTGCTGCGCTGGCTGTTTGCTCCCATAAAAGGATCATTTTATAGGAGCTGGGATATATGATATTTTTAACGCCAGAACATGTCTAAACAGAATCAGCCCTATACATCGCTACCCGTTTTCAGGGCATCGGCAAGCCGCATTTTTGCACTTCCGGGCTTGAGCGGCTGTTGCTGGCTGGTATGGGGTGCCCAGCCGAGCGCCCAGATCATCTCTACACTTACCCGCAGTTTGCCATCAGAATCAGCAAAACGTGCCTGATAGATTTCCAGCAGCTTTTGCAATACCGCGCGTTTGAGCGGCTTACGGCTGCGGGAATACATGATGTTGGTGCCACCGACCATGCGCAGATCATGAAACAGTGCAAACAGCGAGCTATAGCGCACGGTCACGGTTTCGCGATCCACCACGGGCAGCGCAAATCCGGCACGCTGCATCAGGCTTCCCACATCCCGCACATCCATGCGGGGAAACACGCGCGGCGTGACACCGCCGGTGACGGCCAGCTCCGCAGCACTGAAAGCCTCCCGCAGCTCCTGTAAGGTATCGCCTCCCGGCCATACGCCGAGAAACAATCCGTCAGGCCGCAAGGCGGCGCGTATCTGGCTGAGTGTACCGGGCAGATCATTCACGGTGTGCATGGCCATGCCGGAAACAACCACATCAACGCTTTCCCGCCCGAAAGGCAATGCTTCCATGTCTATTGTTATTGCGGTGCCTGTATCGTTCCCCGCACCGCCCGTACCAGCCGCAATTGTAAGAGCATTGCCCTGATGCGCTCTGAGCAAAGGCGCAAAAGCATTCAGAGGTGTTCCCAGATCTACTCCCACAGGAAAAGGCCGTACAATTGCACCCAGACGATCAGCCATCTCCTGTACAAGATGCGGCATAAGCGCGGTATCGGCTCCATGTTGTCTGGCCGCACGCGCCTGACGGCTTTGCAGCAGTTTTCCATCAAACAGCAAGGGGGCGCTCATGGCGGGTTATCCTGAATAAAATCAACGATCCCTCATTTCCTGCCATACCCCAGCCGCTGTTTCAAGCGGTTGGTTATCACAGGCTGGAACGCTTGTGCCGGTTTTTCAATCAGAACGTAGGATAAAAGCGCGAGCATAAGGGAAAGGATAAAGACAGGCAGCACCAGCGCACCAAAGCCCCAGTCCGGCAGTTCAACGCGCAAGGCCTGCGTCACCGGCCAGCCATACAGGCACAGACCAAGCGTCAGATCAGGAAGGCCGGCCAGTGCTGTTACGGCGGGCAGACGCAGCGCAATCCACAGCACCAGATAAACCTCCAGCACCACGTAGAATTCCTGAGAAAGGCCGCCGAAAGCCAGAGCCATCGCAAGCAGGATTGCTGCCCCGCCCACAATGAAAGGATTGAACAATTCCGCATGACGATAACGCCAGATCACCATCCCGATGAAAAAGCTGGAACAAAAGCGCAGCGCATGCGCAATAATGGAATCAGGATTGTACAGATCAGGCTTGAGCATTTCAGCCAGAATCAACACCACGATAACAGCCAGACCGGCCAGATAAGGCCAGTGTTTGCGTGTGAGCCCCAACAGCCCCATCACCAGCACAGCGCCATAGCACAGCACCAGATATTTCAGCGTCCACAACGGCATAAAAACCAGATTGTTGGGTGCAGGTTCACCGAAAACATTGGGCAAGGTCACCTTGCCCTCCATAAACACACCCCCGCGCACCAGAAAACCGAGCAATGCTGCGGGCTGGAGATACTCCTTAAGGGTGCCTTGCGTCAGGAATATCCCCATAACGATGGCCAGCAGAAGTGCTGCCCAGATGGCCGGCATCATACGGATAGCACGGGCTATGCTGTAGCGGAGGGCATCGGGATTTTTGTCCCAACTGGCCATAACACAATATCCGCTTAATCCGAAAAGCGGTATAAAAGCATGTTTCCAGAGAGTCAGCCCTGTAGCGGGTTCGAGTGGTTCCGCTCCCTCCCCCCATAAGATGAAGCAAAGCTGCGAAATCATGATAAGAGCCACCATCGCCAGCCGGACGAGTGTGATGTTGTTTGCCGCGTGCATGGTCACCTATCCCCAAGCCACCCTTTTGCGCATCCACTGCACTGTGTGCGCTACAAGTCTTTACTCAACCGCATAATTTAAAAAAGATGTGTGCATCTTTGATGCGAACTATGCTTGATAGTAAGTATTTACGGCATATTTACTTTAAGAATGATTAACCATGATGCGAGCTTGGGAAAATGATCCTTTTATGGGGATGCCCAACCTGATGTTTGCAGGGGCATCCCAAAGCTCACCTCAGGCGTGTCCGGCTTCTACGGACAGGCGGGCAGGATCAATGCCGAGCAATTCAAGAGCGCGCTTGTATTTGCTATCCATATCATGATCGAACAACAAGCTCTGATCGGGCATGCAATTGAGCCAACTGTTGCTGGCAATTTCGCTTTCAAGCTGTCCGGACTGCCAGCCCGCATATCCCAACGCGAAGGTTGCCAGACGGGGGCCTCTCCCTTGGGCGATGGCGCGTAAAATGTCCATTGTGGCGGTCAGATAGATATTCTTGTCAATATGCAAACTGGAATTGCTGATTATGAAATCGCTGGAATGCAATACAAAACCACGTCCGGGTTCGATAGGCCCTCCTTTGAGAACGTGAATTTCGCGGGAATGAATGTCGATAATTTCACTTTCATCGACAATTTCAAGCTGCACCAGCAGATCTTCAAAGCGGATATTGGGGGCAGGTTTGTTGAGAACAATCCCCATTGCACCGTCTTCTGAATGGGCGCATATATAAATAATGGAGTGGGCAAACCGTTCATCGCTCATGTTTGGCATGGCGATCAGAATCTGGCCTTCCAAAGAGTTTGCATGCCGCTTGTAATTTTCTTTTTCAACCAATGATTTTATTGGCACGCTTTACTCTCCCCAATCAACTGTTTGTAATTTTAAAGTCTAATTATTGATGCAAGGTAACCTTTTTTGCAGCTTCATGCTTTTTAAGGATAAGGTGTGTCTATGTTGTTATTAAATTGTAGCTGCCATTGGTTTTTTAAAGGGCTTTCTGCGTTGTTTTTCGCAGGATTGTTTTTTATTTCCAGTGTGTTCTTTGTACAGGCATCACCTTCTCATTCCTCGGCACATGCCAGCGTAAAACTGCTTGGCGGCGGCTATCAACCGCATAAAAACGGTGCGCCTTATGCTATTGGGCTGGAAATCCGTTTGGAGAAAGACTGGGTAACCTATTGGAAAACCGCGGGTGAAGGGGGATATCCGGCGCGTTTTGACTGGAGCGGATCGGATAACGTGGCCAATGTTGTGGTGCATTGGCCTGCTCCTCAGTACTTTAACAAGGGCGGACACGTTTTTTATGGCTACAAGGATTATGTAATCTTGCCGGTTCTGGTTTATCCCCGTGATCCTGACCAGAATATATCCTTGCAATTGCAGATGGATTATGCGGTGTGCAATCTGCAATGCGTGCCGCTATCGGCTCATTTTCCTACGCAAAAGCTTATAGAGCAACCCTCTTCTTTTGAGGCTATTCTGGTCAGCGGTGCGCTCAAACGTCTGCCACGAGCTATCTCGTTGGCGCAGGTGCAGTCTCTTTATCCGTTGTCGGTTACGTTGGGTGAGCGGCAAGGCCAACCCGCATTGCTGCTGGATGTTTCCTCCGCTTCTTCCCTCTCCATAGAAAATATTTTTCTGCATGATTCCGGCCAGCATTTTTCGATTTTGAAGGCAGAAGAAAATCAACCCACCCGTTTTTATGCACGGGTTTTATCCCCCCCCTCCAAAGAAGCTTTGCGCAACAGCAGCATAACACTGCATTCGCACCACGGAACCCTTGAAGTGTCTGAGTTGTTTCCATAAGCTGTGGCATACTTCAATGTTAGGATTTTAAAATGACAATATCTGTAGGCAGCCCTCTTCCGGAAGTGACTTTGCGCAAGATTGGCGCGGATGGCTCCCCTGAACCTGTAACCACCACTGATTTTTTCGCAGGCCGCAAAATTGTTCTGTTTGCCGTACCGGGTGCTTTTACCCCTACCTGCCATATCAACCATTTGCCAGGGTATATCGAACATGCCGCAGCTATCAAGGCGCAAGGCATTGATGCGATTGCGGTCACCGCAGTCAATGATCCCTTTGTCATGCGGGTATGGCGTGAAGCCAGTGGTGTCACCGATGGGATTACGTTCCTTTCCGATGGTAACGGTGATCTGGCACGCGCACTGGATTTGATACTGGATGCGTCGGGCAACGGGCTTGGCCAGCGCTCCCAGCGGTATGCGATGGTGGTCGATAATGGTGTTGTGTCTTATTTGGCAGTGGAAGAAAAAGCATCAACCGCAGATGTTTCCAGTGCTGAAAGCCTGCTGGCGCATTTGAACCAAGGCTAACACCGCAGGGCTGACAGCATGCTGTCAGCTCTTTGTTTTTGCACTGAGCAGCCATGACCGATCATTCATCCCGTTTTCCGTCTCTGAACGCCCGTTCCCGCGAGATATTCCGGCAGATTGTTGACACCTATCTCACGACCGGACAGCCCGCCGGTTCGCGGAATATTTCGCGGATGCTGCCTATGGCGCTTTCTCCTGCTTCTGTGCGCAATGTCATGGCGGATCTGGAGAGTCTCGGCCTGATCCGTTCTCCCCATAGCAGCGCAGGGCGTCAGCCGACAGAACAAGGCTTGCGTTTTTTTGTAGATGCCCTGATGGAGGTCAAAGACCTGAATGCGGCGGATCAATCGCTGATCGCGGAACATGTGGCTTCATCCGCGCACAAGAATCTGGAAGGCATTTTGAAAGATGCGTCTTCCTTGCTTTCGGATTTGTCACGAGGTGCGGGCGTTGTAATGGTTTCCAAACACGATTCGCGCCTGAAGCATATTGAATTTCTCGCTCTTGATCCCCGCCGCGCACTGGTTATTCTGGTTGGCGAAGATGGTTCGGTCGAAAACCGCGTTTTTCCTTTGCCTGCCGGATTTCCGGCCTCGGCATTGATCGAGGCGGGAAATTATCTGAATGCGCATGTGCGGGGTCGCACGTTAAGCGAGGCTCGCGCAGTTATTGCCCACAGCCGGGATCAGGCGCGTGCGGAACTGGATGTTCTGGCTTCCCGCCTTGTAGAGGATGGTCTTGCTTCATGGGCTTTGGCGGAAGAAGGCTTTGAACCCCAGCTTATTGTGCGAGGGCAGGCCAATCTGCTTGGAAACCTTAACGAAGCGCATGATCTTGAGCGCGTGCGGCATTTGCTGGAAGATCTGGAAAACCAGAAAGACCTGATTGATTTACTGAGCGTTTCAGAGCAGGCGGAAGGAGTTCGGATCTATATTGGGTCGGAGAACAGATTGTTTTCCTTGTCCGGCTCGTCAATGGTTGTTGCTCCTTTTCATAATAACGAGCAGAAACTCGTTGGAGCACTGGGAATCATTGGCCCTACGCGTCTTAATTATGCGCGGATTGTTCCTCTTGTGGATTATACTGCCCAGCTTATCAGCCGTCTGACAACATAATCTTTTTGCTTCCGGTTCACTAAACATAACGGGTTTTGGGAATCATTCGTGCTAATTTTAACCTTCATTTTATTTATATTGTGCGGCTTTCATCATCTCTCTTGAGTGAATACATTTGTTAATATAGTATTACATTCAGAGTTTACTTTTGAAACGTTTTATCTTTTTCCTGACTGGTCAGGGTTATGGAGCTGCTATGTCTGTTAATGATAAAGTTATGGATAGTCTTATTGACAATTTCCAAGCCTATACAAACCCGTCACAACCGGTAGCAGTAGCTTTTGAAAAAGAACTGAAAACGCAAATGGAATCCCGTGAACTGACCAATCTGGATGACTCGAAAGAAAGCGCAGAAGTGATCTCCTGGATTCAGGAAGAAATGCCCAAATATGGTGGAAGCGTTCAAAGTCCGCTGAATGCTGAAGCCATCATGGCTTGGGATGATGCCGCATATGAAGCCGTCATGAATGACGATACTCCTGATTCTACAGAAATGCCCAAAGATGATGATGCTTCTTTCAGCGAGGAAGTGGTTCCTGCTCGTGCCGTTATGCCCGCGATCTCTGCCCTCTCAGAAAAGCCCACAGGCTTCATGACCGGGAACTCTTCTTTGGAAAACAATGCACTCCCTATCATCAATTTTGCACGCCTTCTGGGGCATCTTTTAGATAAAGAATAGTGCCGCAGATTACCTTGTTTTGGCTACAACCACCTCTATACACTTGCGCTAAAACGGGTATCTTCGCTATTTTCTTAACCCTAACATGCTTTTAATTTTACCAGAGAAAATAATTCTCTTGAGCATTTGCAAAGCTTAACATAGTATTAAATTATGTTATTATCTTTATATTAGAGGCATGGTATCTTTCAATCATGCATTCAGTGTGAAGTCTGTGGAGGCGTTATGTCTGTAACCATCAACGACAAAGTTCTGGACAGCATTGTCGGCAATTTTCAAGCATATACCAATCCTTCGCAGCCTCTTGCGGCCTTTTCCGATTTTGAAGCCGAGCTGAAAGAACGCATGGAAGCCGAAGGCTTGACAAACCTTGACGATTCCAAAGAAGGCAAGAAGGTTGTTGCCTGGATACAAGAAATAATGCCGGAGTATGGTGGAAGTGTGCAATCCCCTCTGGGTGCGGAAGCAATTCTTGCATGGGATGATGAGGCTTTTGCTGCTGTCGAAAATGAGCCTGAAACATCTGAAGACACTTCTGAAATTACAACCACTGATGATACATCTGAAGATACTGCGGACATAACAACCACTGATGACGCACCCAAAGAGACAGACACGGAAAAACCCGATACCCCGGTTAATGATAATATTGCAGACATCGCAAAACGTCCTATTCCCGAAGAGAGTGAGGAGCTAATATGGGGCGATGATGATGCTACTGAAATTTCGCTTGATGAGACTTCCGGGTCTCTGCCTCTTTCAGGGAGCGGTGCGCTTGGCCGCATTTTAAGCGCCTCTTCTTCTACCCCTCTCACCACAGAAAATTCTGATGGCGACATCGACATTACATTGGATGCTGCAGATGATAAAAAGGATGCGGTAGAAGAAATTGATCTGCGCGAAGACAATAAAGAATCTGATATTGCACAAGCAGATAAAGCCTTCATTGACGATATGAAAAAAGTGAAAGGCAGTGGGGAATGGAAAGGCGGTGATCTGCCTTCAAAAAGAGATACTGAAAATCCTGACAATCAATTTATTGTTGGTGTCGATGGTGTCGCAAAAAAAGATGGTACCCTTGAAGTTAAAGATAAAACAGTAGAAAAATACCGCGACGGCATTACAGGCGTAAAGATCTGGTTCCGAGATAAAACTACAGGAAAGCCTGCCGAAGGTAGCCCTGTTATGTTTGATAAAAATAATCTTGACATGGATAAAATGGCATCCCTTGTGAAGGGAACAGATCAGGTTGAAGTTTATGGCGCAGAACTCTTCTTTGTAGGCGGTGAGAAAGTTTGGGCTTCCTCTGCAAATACGTCATCAGATGATTTCAAAAAAATTCTTGATCGAGGTCAAACGGGAATTAAGTGGATAAATTACGCCCCTAATCTTTATGTTACGGATGAACAGAAAGAAAAAAATCCCGATGCAAAACCTGCAAAAGAATATGACAATGGCAAACACACCGATATAAGCAATGTCATTGATCTGGGTGGAGGCCGTTACGCATGGAAAGGTAAGGAGGGTGAAGGTTATTGGGCTGACATGGGCAATATTGAAAATAACGAGGATAAAACCATTCAAGGACGCCTTAAAGCTGTTTTAACACTCAAAGATGATGCAGGTAATCCTCTCGCCCTCAAAGACGAGAAAGATAATCCTCTCGCCATTAATATTCTCAACAAGCGCAGCTGGAAAATGGATTTTGTCAATACATCCGGCAAACATGCCATTGACTATGAAAGTATTGTATTGCGCAGCACAGAAGTTGATGGCGAAAAACGTGAGTTCTTTGCTGTAAAAGGCTTTGTTGATGGCGAAACGGGGACACGCCCGTTCCAGTCTTACTTTGTTGAAAAAAACGCCAAACATGACGCTTTTTATGATCTTCAACACCTGTTTTCCTCTCTTCTAAAAATAAAGCCTGATAACTATGATAAAATGAGTACCGAGGAAAAGGACAAAACGACCTTTAAGAAACTCACCAATCTGGCCAAAAATGGGCACGACCAGCTTCTTTGGCGAAGTGTAGGTGACAATGATGCTCGTTATGGTTCCATGCACACAGATGCCTTTAAAGAAGGAAAACCGACAATCGAATTACTGGAAGGCAATTACAAAGACGGTAATGCTATCTGGAAAGTGGACGTAAAAGGCCATGGCTTCATTGTCTCCCAAGAGATTATGCCCAACAATATTGATAAACATAAAGTTGAATTGAAGGATGGAACTGTCACAGTAGGCACCGACGACATGTCTCGTGAAGATTCATGGAAGAAAATGATGCAATTCCTTGATGAGAATGACAATAAATAAAAGATATATTGCTCATAAATTTGAACTACGCTCTTTTATTGGGAGCGTAGCTTTATAGAGCTCATATCAAGCCAATTAATAACGAACGCATTCTAAAACCGTATGCGCTTTTGCTAAAATTGCTATATTTTTAAAATCTCTTGCTGTTTTCGCATTTTATAACCTTGTTCTATTCTTGACCCTGCCGCGCGTTGTGCTAAAGACATGTGCATGACAATACGCCCTATTCACCTTCTGCCTGATGATGTTCTGCGCCAGCGTGCAGCCGAAATCGCGGCTATTGATGACACTGTTCGCGCACTTGCGGATGACATGCTCGCCACCATGTATGCGGCAGCAGGTATCGGGCTTGCTGCCCCGCAGATTGGCGTCCTGCAACGCATTATTGTGCTGGATGTTTCCCGTGATGGAGAGGCTCCCGCGCCTCTCGTGATGATAAACCCTGAGATTACATGGTCATCACAAGAAACCTCCGTTTATGATGAAGGCTGCCTTTCAATCCCGGAATATTATGAGGAAGTGACTCGTCCTGCAGAAGTAAAGGTCAGGTTTCTGGATCGCGAAGGCGCCGAGCAGGAAATCCATGCCACGGATATTCTGGCAACTTGTGTCCAGCATGAAATTGACCACTTGAATGGTATCCTGTTCATTGATTATATCTCGAAGCTGAAACGGGATATGGTGGTGCGTAAATTTACAAAGAATGCCAAACGCACCGGCGGCGCACCCATTCTGCCTGAACCCCGTTTGCGCAAACCGCGTGAAACTTCCGAAGAGACGGCAGCACCACAAGAAGAAGCATCATGAGCCTGCGCGTCATCTTTATGGGGACACCCGAATTTTCTGTTCCCACATTATCAGAAATCATTGGTGCAGGGCATGATGTATGCGCAGTTTATACCCGTGCGCCAAAGCCTGCCGGGCGTGGCATGAAGGAAACCCGCTCGCCGGTGCATGTGTTTGCGGACAAGCTGGGCATTCCGGTTATTCCGCATGTTTCACTCCGCTCCGCTCCGGTTATTGAAGAATTCCGCGCGCTGCAAGCAGATGTGGCGGTTGTGGTTGCTTATGGGTTGCTGTTACCCCAAGAAATTCTTGATGGAACGGTGCATGGCTGTTACAATGTTCATGCCTCCCTGCTGCCCCGCTGGCGCGGCGCCGCACCCATTCAACGCGCGATCATGCAGGGCGATACCATGACGGGTGTTGGTATCATGAAGATGGATATTGGACTTGATACCGGCGCGGTGGCTATGCAAGAAGCTATTCCTATCAGTGATAATGATACTGCCCAGGACATCCATGATCGGCTTTCCCACCTTGGCGCAGACCTGATGCACCGCGCCCTTGGCGCCTTGGAACGCGGCGGATTATCCCTTGTAAATCAAGATGATAGCAAAGCCACTTATGCGGCAAAAATCACTGCCGCCGATAGCCGGATCAATTGGAATTGCTCCGCCCGGAATCTGCATAACCAAGTCCGTGGTCTCTCCCCCTTCCCGGGTGCATGGTGCAATGCTGACCTTGGAAAAGGCGAAGAGCGTCTGAAAATCCTGCAAACCGAACCTGTGGATAACACTTCTGGCAGCGCTGGAAAACTTCTTGATTCTGAAGGTGTTGTCGGTTGTGGAGAAGGAGCATTAAAGCTGGTCACCGTGCAACGCGCCGGAAAATCTCCGATGAAATTTTCCGAATTTGCATTAGGCGCTCGCTTATCCCCCGATTTTACCTTTTCCTGATGCCCCGCTATAAACTTACCATTGAATATGATGGAACGCCCTACGCCGGCTGGCAACGGCAAGCCAATGCACCCTCCATCCAGCAAGCGGTGGAAGAGGCTATCTATGCCTTTTCCTGTGAAACTGTTGCGGTCAAGGGTGCTGGACGTACCGATGCAGGTGTCCATGCGCGCGGGCAGGTGGCGCATGTGGATCTTGGCAAAAACTGGTCGCTCAAAACGATTCGGGATGCCACAAATGCCCATCTCGCCATGAGAGGACACCCTATCGTTATCCTCAGCGCACAAGCCGTTGACGACAGTTTCGACGCCCGTTTCTCAGCCATTCGCCGCACCTATCATTACCGGCTTGTTGACCGAAGGTCGCCTCTTGCTCTTGAAAAAAACCGCGCTTGGCGTGTCCCTCGCCCCCTTGATTCGTCTATCATGCACGAATCAGCACAAACAATTTTAGGCAGGCATGATTTTACCACGTTCCGCTCTATTCATTGCCAAGCCAAAAACCCTATCAGAACCCTTGATACTCTTGACGTTTTCCGCGAAGGAGAATGTGTTGTGCTGCGGGTGATTGCCCGTTCTTTTTTGCACAATCAAGTGCGCTCGCTGGCTGGCAGTTTGAAGCTGGTGGGTGAAGGAAAATGGCATCCACTCGCTTTACGCAAAGCATTAGACGCGCAAGACCGAAAATATTGCGGCGCAGTTGCACCCCCTGAAGGCTTATATTTCATGCAGGTGGATTATAGTGATATCAGTTAAAATTTTCACATAAACTACTTTAAGCTATTATTTGATAACAGGATTTTTTTCTTGCAAAAAATCTATTTTGACGGACTTGGCTCCATGCTCACGGCAAAATACCGCTTGAGGATTTCCTCATAAAGATCGGTAACCTGACGCAATTCTGCCAGCGGCACGCATTCATCAACCTGATGCATAGTAGTGCCAACCAATCCCAATTCTACAACAGGGCAAAAGTCTTTGATAAAGCGCGCATCGGATGTGCCTCCCCCGGTGGAAAGGTTAGGGGTATGCCCCGTTACCGCATTCACAGTTTCCGCCAGAAGGGAAATGAATGCACCCGGCTGAGTTATAAAAGATGCAGACGCATTTTCAAGAAAATCAAGCGCCAGAGTGTAATTTTCCTGATACGGCGCGATGCGCTTCAAAAGCGTTTGCTGTAGGCTTTCAATTGTAAAATTATCATTATAGCGCACATTAAACCGGATTTTAACACTGGCTGGAATGACATTAAAAGCCGTATTGCCAGTATCAATGCTGACAATTTCCAGATTGGAAGCATCGAAATGTGCTGTTCCCGAATCCAGTGGCTGCATAAGGCTGCCCAGAATCTTCGGTACAATACGCATGGGATTGTTGGCACGGTGCGGATAGGCTACATGGCCCTGCACTCCCGCCACAGTCAGTATGCCGGACAGTGAGCCACGACGGCCAATTTTTAGCGTATCGCCCAGCGTTTCAACACTGGTTGGCTCCCCCAGCACGCAATGGGAAAATGTTTCGCCTTTTTGTGCCGCCCATTCCAGCAGCTTTTTTGTACCGTTAACAGCTGGCCCTTCTTCGTCTCCCGTAATGAGAAAAACGATAGAACCGTTGATTTTTCCGCCGTTCTTTTCAAGAAAACGCAATGCGGCACTTACCATCGCCGCAACCCCGCCCTTCATATCAACCGCACCGCGGCCATAGAGAATCTCTTTATCAATTTTTCCTGCAAAGGGTGGGTATAACCATGCGGCTTCATCCCCTACAGGCACAACATCGGTGTGACCCGCAAACACAAATACAGGCTCTTGGGTACCAAAACGGGCATAGAGATTTTCAACGTCTGCTTGCCCGGTTTCTGAAAAAACGGGGCGGCTGACCGTAAATCCTGCTTTTGCAAGAATTTTCTCAAGAAGTGCTAGAGCGCCCCCCTCCTCTGGCGTAACGCTTTGGCACTGGATGAGTGCTTGCCCAAGTGCAATGGTATCCATCAACAACCCTCACCTGTATTCATGCACTCAACGCATCATACTCACCTTGAAGCAACACTTAATCACGCAGCAGTTCATTTATGCTGGTTTTTGAACGTGTCTGCGCATCAACCTGCTTGACAATCACGGCACAATACAGACTTGGCCCTGGTGTTCCATCCGGTAGCGGTTTGCCCGGAAGGCTGCCCGGCACCACCACTGAGTAAGCAGGCACTTCACCCACATAAATTTTGCCGGTTGTGCGATCAATAATTTTAGTGGAGGCACCCAGATAGACCCCCATGGACAGCACAGCACCCTGCCGGACAACGACACCTTCTGCCACTTCCGAACGTGCGCCAATGAAGCAATCGTCCTCAATGATGACTGGCCCTGCCTGCAACGGCTCCAGAACGCCGCCAATGCCCGCACCGCCGGAAATATGCACCCGCTTACCAATCTGCGCACAAGAGCCGACCGTTGCCCATGTATCAACCATGGTGCCTTCATCAACGAAAGCGCCAACATTCACAAAAGAGGGCATCAACACGACGCTGGGCGCAATATAGGCTGAATGCCGCACCACAGCATTGGGAACAGCACGAAAACCGGCTTTGCGGAAGCGCTCTGCATCCCAGCCAACAAATTTGGAAGGCACTTTATCCCACCACGGCGCATCACCGGGACCATTGGCTATCAATTCCATGTCATTCAAACGAAAAGATAGCAGAACGGCTTTTTTAAGCCATTGATTGACAATCCAGCGACCATCCTGATTTTCGGCGACCCGCAAGGAACCGGCATCCAGCAGAGCCAAAGCCTCAGCCACAGCATCACGCACTTCTCCTTGTGTGCTGATGCTGATTTCAGCTCTGTTTTCCCATGCGCTATCAATGATGGCGTGTAATTGTGAGTGTGCCATTGTTCGCAAAACCTTACACTTTAACGTTGTCAGAATTTTTCTTACGGCGGAATAATCGCCCCAGATTATCGAACAGTTCGACCTTTGCCCCTTGCTTGCGCATGATAACCCACTGTTGCAGGATGGAAAGGAAGTTATTCCATGTCCAGTAAATTACCAGACCAGCGGGGAAGGAGGCCAGCATGAACGTGAAAAGGATGGGCATGTAAGTGAAAATCATAGCCTGTGTAGGATCGGGCGGCGCAGGATTCATCTGCATTTGCACAAACATGGTTATACCCATCAGGATAGGCCAGATACCCAGCATGAGCAAGGATGGCGGATCCCATGGAATTAAACCGAACAGGTTAAAAATGGTTGTGGGATCGGGCGCTGCCAAATCTCTTATCCAGCCAAAGAACGGCGCATGACGCATTTCAATGGTGATGAACAAAACTTTATAAAGCGCAAAAAATACTGGAATTTGCAGCAAAATAGGCAAACAACCCGCCAATGGATTGATTTTTTCCTTTTTGTAAAGCTCCATCATTGCTTGCTGTTGCTTTACGCGGTCTGATTTGTACTGATCGCGAATACGGGTCAGTTCTGGCTGTACTTTTTTCATTTTAGCCATTGAAACATATGACTTGTTTGCCAATGGGAAGAAAATAAGCTTGATGACAACGGTCACAAGAAGAATAGCAACACCGAAGTTTCCGACAAGTTTATAAAACCAGTCAATCATGCTGAACAATGGCTTGGTGATGAAATAAAACCATCCCCAGTCAATCATCAGTTCAAACCGCGGTATATTGTTCCTAGACTCATATTGATCTATGACAGCCACTTCTTTTGCGCCCGCAAACAAATGACTTTCAAGAGTGACTTCGCCCTTTACCGGAACAGTCTTTGCTGTGAGCAGATAATCTGTCTGGAACAACCGATTGCCTGTGCGGGGTGAAGTGAACCGCGCATTGAATTGTTCGCCTTGTGGAGGCACGAGCGCAGCCGCCCAGTATTTATCTGTAATGCCTAGCCAGCCTGTGTTGGCTTGAAAATTCTGTGTCGGTTCATCATCAATGAGCGATTTATAGCTGATTTCTTTCAGACCTTCACTGGCGCCATCACCAAAATAGCCCAACAAGCCCTCATGCAAAATGTAATAGCCGGATACATGCGGTAACCCATGCCGGGAAATAAGCGCATAAGGATGCAGATTTACAGGATTTTCAGTGTTATTGGCGACCGTATCTTTTACGGTGAACAGATAGTCTTTATCCACGCTGATAACACGCGTAAATGTCAGCCCCGCACCGTTATCCCATGTTAATGTCACAGGCTTTTCTACACCAAGCACCTGACTGGAATCAGCCTGCCATTCCGTTTGTGAGTTGGGCAAAGCAACCGTTTCTCCAGCACCTGCTACCCAGCCATATTCCGCATAAAAAGGATTCGCACTGCCCTCCGGAGCAAGCAGCACAATATTCGGACTGCCTTTTTCAACAGTCTCCTGATAGTCTTTCAGCTTGAGATCGTCCAAGCGTCCACCGCGAACCGAGATCGTTCCGTTCAGACGCGGTGTGTCAATTGTAATACGCTGCGCAGGTGTTGCAGTCATACGCTCTGCCAAAACGCCCGGCACTTGCGCTGTATTGCTTTCAGGTTGCGGCGCAGTGGATAGGGTCGGAGCTTCCGCCTGAACCTGTTGTGTCTGCACGTTATCCTGAGGAGTATTGCGTGCCACGCGTTCTCGCTGCGGCATCCCGTAAAAATATTCCCAGCCCAACAAAACAAAGACGGACAACAGCACTGCCACAATGAGATTCTTGTTGTTCTGCATGAAAAAACCTTACTTGAATTACCATCTTCAGGATAAAGACCCCGAACGGGTAGCGCGTATTGCCGCTTAATTCAATATTAAACTTTCATTTTGGATGCCAGACACCCTTAATGACCTGTTTTTTCCACTTGAAGAGTCCTGCTCTCTGGATAAGGCATAGCACCTGATTTCTTAGGGCGCTTCTTCCCTGCATTATAAGGAAGAGGCATATAATCCTTATCGTGCGGCTTGCCGCGTTTAAGCGCCGTTGTTAGTTCGTGGAGGAGTGTTTGATGTGAAATTGTCAGCAGTGGGCGACGCACAATCAGCACATAGTCACAATCAATGCGCGCTTTTTCCATGCACGATGTTAAAGCGTGCCGCAGCCGACGGCGCATCCGATTGCGCTCAACCGCCGAACCTTCTTTCTTGGTAATGGTAATACCAAAACGCGAACACAATAAAGGCGCTTCACCACCAAAATCTTTCCGCTGCATGATTTGCAACGAAAAATATTCTGTATGAAAGCGCCTTCCTTTTGCAGCCGCCATAAATTGTGGCCGCTTTTTCAAGCGGTTTAAATGCGGCAGCGCACCTGTTTCTTTCAAGGGAGCGGGATCCAAGCTCACCACACCCTCAAAGTCGCTTAAGCAGACAAACGCTTGCGACCGCGTGCGCGGCGTGCTGCGAGAACGCGGCGACCACCAACGGTGGCACAGCGTGCGCGGAAACCATGGCGGCGCTTGCGCACCAGTTTGCTGGGTTGATAAGTGCGTTTCACAGTACTACTCCTTGTCAACCTTTTAAGCCAATGCGTTTTTAATACGGCATTGTGGTAGAGGCTGAACAAAAATGAAAATTCATATCTGCCCCACGGGTGAGGCCTATTTCATGCGTTTATAAGGAATATGATTGTAAAATGTCAATGGCCTTTGCGTTGATGCTCCACATTTCTTTGTGTCTGATTTTTCCGGCAGCATAAGCCTTGCTTTTCAGTCACAAAACCATAGTCTTTTACAGGAGAATGTTTTATAGAGCCCATTCAAAAGCATTTTAACCTACGGAAACTCTCTCATGCCCGCAATCACCTTTATTGACTCTGCTGGTACTTCCCGCACTGTGGAAGGCGAAACAGGCAGCACTGTTATGGAAGTGGCCCTCCACAACCTCGTGCCTGAAATCGAGGCAGAATGCGGTGGAGCCTGCTCCTGCGCCACATGTCATGTCTATGTGGATGAAAACTGGCTTAACGTGACCGGAGGCCCCACTCCCATGGAAGAAGATATGCTGGATTTTGCCTATGATGTGCGTCCCAGCAGTCGCCTTTCCTGTCAGATTAAGATCACAGAGGATCTTGATGGCCTGATTGTTCAGACACCCGCCCGTCAAGGATAGGTTCAGGCTGAACGGTAAACCGTGAAACCCGCGCGAGTATCCACGCCTGGAAAGGAAGTGGCAGCCTTTGGGCAAGCAGTGCGGGAATGGCCATCTGCCAGGGAAACGCAACCAGCCGCCTCTTTTTCCTGATCCACAACGCCATTTTCTGTGCCGCTTTTTCAGCAGAAAGCTGGAAAGGCTTCTCTCCGCTGAACCGTGCGCTCATATCGCTTTCAATAAAGCCCGGACAAAATACTGTGACTGGAACCCCCTGACGTCTCAACATGGTATCCAGCGCCCGTCCGTAGGCAATAACCCCGGCCTTGCTGCCGCAGTAGCTGGGAGAATCAGGCAAGGGCAATAATCCCGCCAAGGAACTGACCAAGGCAATTTGCCCCTTGCCCCGTTTTCGCATAGCTTCGGCAAGCGGCGCAACAGTATTCACCACACCTTCAAGATTAGTCCGCGCAACCGCTGCGGCATTCTGCCATGCTTCCAGCGTACCGCTTTCAGTACGTCCCGCAGACACACCCGCATTGGCAATGACCAGATCAACGGGATATCGCGCATCCCATTCTTGCAAAATGGGGCAAATGTTTTCCGACACCCCTACATCCGCGATTATTTCATGCACTTCAGCGCCGCGCAAACGGCAGATTTCGGCCGTTGCCGCCAAAGTTTCCGCTGTACGCCCAATCAGAATTAACCGGATGGAACGGGCAGCATAATATTTTGCCAGAGCCGCACCAATCCCACGCCCACCGCCCGTTATTAAAATTGTCTGCATGTATGCCTCTGATTTTTTATGCCACGATGCGTTCAATCACGCACTTTACAGCAATATCAACACCCTGCCGGGAGTAGTAGCCACCATTGATCTGGGTTTGCGCCATCACAACCCGATGAAAATCCCGATAAAGCTTGCGGTCTGGAAATACAGGATTTTTCCAGAACGCATCCAGCGAATTTTGCGCCGTCAGACCCTCAATATTGTAAAAAGCCTCGCCTAGAACTTTGACGGCGCGGTTGCCACGCAGTGCGTGCAAACCCACCGTAGAATTTACAACCACTATGCCTGTTGAATGGCGCAATATGCGGCCAAGATTGCCGCCATCAATGCCAATAACCCGCTTTTCGACACCGAATTTTTGCACAATCTGCTGCAATGCTTTGCGATGACATGCCATTCCATTATCAAGCGGATGCACCTTTACCACCAGACAGGCATCCGCAGGCGCATGTGCCGCAAAAGACTCCACAACCTGCTCCATAACCGCCTTCATATCCGGAGATGCAGAATAATTGCGAATCTGGTAATCGCTATCCAATTGCAGCGGCAACAGAAAAATATTTTTATCAGTGGCTGAAATGAGATTATCAATGGCTTTTTCGGCTTCCTGATTGCGGCTTTTCCGCTGTATCAGGCGTGGGATCCACGCTAGATATTCCACAATTGGACTCACAGGACGATGATGCCGGTAAAAAGGATAAAGTCCAATTCCGAATGCTGTTGCGCAATTGGCCACGATATCCCAGACAGCGCGGCGCACAAAACTGTTCTGCACCCTTATGGCGCGGCCACTACGCGGCAACACAGAAGCAGCAGCGTGAATCGCCTCAGAAGTACGCGGCAGCGAAGAACCCGCATTTACCGCTTCATGCTCCAGTGTAATCCAGTTGGGACGGTAATAGCCTTCCTCAAAAATATGCAGCCGAATGTTTTGTTTTCTCGCTTCCTCCAGCGCAACGGCGTGATAGGGGCGACAATCTCCAAACAAAATAAGATCTGTGATTTTTTCGCGGATAATAAAATCCCGTATGTAACGATGCCAGTTTGAAAAACGCCCTTGATAGGAAAACTGCCTCCCTCCCCGCCAAAAAAACCGATCTCCCAAACAAATATGAATCTTGAATGTTTCGCATCCTTGCTCTCTCAGGGCATATCCAAGCTGTGAGAAAAATGGTGAAGCAACGCCCTGAAGAAACAAAAAGCGGCGCGTTGCAGAAGGCTGCACCAAAGCTGACATTTGACTTCTTTCCCGTTGTGTTTCTTATTAAAGCCGCTTCCGACTCATCTATAAGGGGTCGCTGTCCTTGATGGAAGCGCATGTTTTCATATGTTTTCAGTGGATACAACCGCAAGACAAATCAAACCTGTTCCTTATGGACAAATAATGACCAACCCCACATCAACCGCCCTCATCTGTACGGGTATTTCCCGCTGGAAACAGCCCGCAGTGCATACAATGCTCGCACATATCTATCATCCGATACGGTTTGTTTCGTCCCCCGCAAAAGCCTTGCGTCTCGCACATCAACATTGTGCAACGCTGGGCGTTTGGGCATCGCACAGTAAAAGTGCGCTCATCGAGCAAGCAGCAAACCTCACCCTGCCGGTACTGCGCATTGAAGATGGTTTTTTGCGTTCTGTGGGTCTGGGCGCGGCCTTTACCAAACCCTGTTCGCTGGTGATGGATGGTTGCGGTATTTATTATGATCCGCGCACACCATCCGATCTCGAAAATCTGTTAAATGCAGGCAACTTTCCATCGGCACTTATCACACGCGCTGAACATATTCTGGCAAAGCTGCGCCAGTTGCGCGTTACCAAATACAATATTGGACAGCGTTCACACGAACCTTTGGTGCCAGCAGGCCAACGCGCAATTCTGGTGCCTGGCCAAGTGGAAGACGATGCCTCCATTCGCTTTGGCTCTCCCTATATCACAACAAATTTGCATTTGCTGGAGGCAGTACGCAAACGCCATCCCGCAGCATATATCATCTATAAACCTCACCCTGACGTTGCAGCAGGGTATCGGCAAGGCGCGATTGCTCCTGAGCGCCTTGAACAACTTGCAAACCGCACCGTGACGGATCGCTCGATTACTGATCTTTACGATGAATGCCACCATGTAGAAACAATGACATCGCTGGCTGGGTTTGAAGCGCTTGTACGCGGCCTCACTGTAACAACACACGGGCAACCGTTCTATGCAGGGTGGGGCTTGACGGAAGATCTGCTGCCACATCCGCGCCGTGGCAAGCACCGTTCAATGGCAGAACTTGTTGCCGCCACACTCCTCCTTTATCCGCGCTATATCCATCCCGTTACAGGCCGCGCGTGTTCCGCAGAAGAAACATTAACCGCACTTGCAGAGGCCAGCGCTACGCCTTCCACCATAGCGCACACGCTGCAACATATTTACGCGCGGAGCAGGCACTTGCTTTTTGGTGCGCTTGACCGCCGGAGAAGGCAATGATTGTTATTTCTTTTTTTCTCCCATTCATAATGCTGCTTGTGAGCGTGCATCTGCTGGACGCTTTGAGTGGTCACGCTCGCTTGCTTCCTTCTTTGCATCGCTCGACGATAATCGCCAAAGCCTATCAGGCGGGCGTTTTCTTGCTGGCTTATTGCGGCCTTTTTGTGCTTTCGGATCGCCCATGGCACAGTGCTTTTGTGCTGCTGGCAACGGCAAGTGTTATGCTTTGTATCAGTGTTATCAAACGCAAAATTCTTGCAGAACCGCTTGTGGTTACCGATTTTTATCTGGTGCGGCAAGCAATAGAAAATCCAAGGCTCTACTACCTTGATGCCGTGATGAAGCCCGTTGTGCAAATCGGGATCTTGGGGGTGATTGCTCTCTTGTTAGCAGCAACGTTGCTCTGGTTCAGCCTTGAGCCACCCCTTGGCTTGCGCGGACTGCTTTTAATTCTGTTTTGTATGGCTCTGGCGGCAGGACTCTTTTACCGTGACCGGCTGGGACATATGGCTCACGCACTCCTGATCTTACCAGAGCCTGATAATCATGCCTCTTATGGCCTGCTTGCCACATTGCTTCTTGTCTCATTTGCGCGCTGCCATGCGGCTCGCCCCTCTGCCATTGCGCTGCATCAAGCGCATCAATTGCCGCGTTTGCGCACAGATGCTGCTCCCGTGGTAATCTGCATTCAGCTTGAATCCTTTGTGGATTTGCACCATCGCGGTCTGCATTATGGACCTTCGCTTGTCCATACCGCCTCTCTGCGTGAAACAAGCCTTGTGCATGGCTCCCTGCATGTGCCAGCAGAGGGTGCTTATACGATGCGTACAGAAGCAGCTGTCCTTACCGGCCTGTCTCCCGAAGCCTTTGGTATTGACGCCACTGATCCCTATCTCGTGCTTGATCGCTTTACGCTGCCCACGCTTCCTTTACGCTTTGCTCAGGCAGGCTATCAGACCGCTTTCCTGCATCCGCACGATTCGCGTTTTTTCCGGCGCGATAAAGTGATTCCCGCATTGGGGTTCCAGCACTTTTTTGCCGAGCAGGATTTTCACGATTGCGCCCGCCATGGGCCTTATGTCTGTGATGCTGCCGTGGGCGATGCTGTCTCAAGTCTTGCACAACAATGCAAAGAGCCGCTGTTTATCATGGCTGTAACCCTTGAGAATCATGGCCCTTGGCAGTCAGGCCGCCTTGAAGGCATTGATGATCCCGTTGAGCAATACTATCATCATCTTTTGCATACCGACAGAATGCTCGGCGCCTTGCACACTGCTTTGGCATCGCTTGATCGGGAAGTACTCCTGTGCGCATGGGGGGATCATGTCCCCGCCCGCACACTTCAGCTTGACATCGGAAACCGGCTGGAGACCGAATATTTTATCTGGAGTAACCGTCCAGTCACCCAGCCTCCGGCAAATATTCCCCTTTATGCTCATGACCTTACCCGTATGATTTTAGGACAGGCATAGGCCCTGTACCAAAATGATGGAGTGTTATGTTCTGATACTTTTGCGCGTTTTCCACATGCGTCCGCTCTCCGATTATCTTTTAAGCAATTGGAAAAAGTATTAGAAAATGATAGACGTTGACTTGTTCATTACATCTTAACAGAAAGTAACCATAAATTTGATCTCATGCACATCTTTTCAAGCGCCATGCTTAAAAATAACTGTACATGATGAATAATATTCGACAGATTGCTACACAATTGCCTGAATTGTTGTTCCAGATTGAATCATATTTTTTAATATTCGTTTTGAAAGACGGAACCTGCGTGAAGCCTGCACCCATGATGAAACTTGTTGCTGCTATTATCGTCGCCTCTCTGACTGCGGCCTGCTCCCTGATGCCCTCCGACGGGCCTACCGCCAGCGATATCATGGCCAGCAAGAAAGAAGAAAATCAGCGCCCTTATTTGCTGGTTGATCTCTCCCATGAGACAGCGAATGCCATCAATGCCTTGGAAGAGCCGCCTTTTTCTTCACGCTTTGCAGCTCACACTCCGGCACAAACGCAAGTCATCGGGGTGGGTGATACCCTTTCGATTGTTCTGTTCGAGGCTGGACAAGGCGGCCTTTTTTCTTCGGACAGCGGTGCGCGGGTGCAGTTTAGCACCACTGTGGGTGCCAATGGCATGATCTCTATCCCTTATGCGGGTGAAGTCAGAGCCCGTGGCCGCACCACCGAAGCATTGGAAAAAGCCATTATTGCCGGTCTTGATGGCAAAGCCATCCAGCCGCAAGCCTTGGTGACCATTTCGCAAAATGTCGCAAATACCGTTGTGGTTAGTGGCGATGTGAGCAATCCGGGTCGCTACCCGCTGGTAGCCTCTGGCGACCGCGTGCTTGATGCGGTTGCCAATGCGGGTGGCTCCCGCTACTCCGCTTACGAAAGTCAGGTATTGCTGGTGCGCGGAAGTGTATCCGGCGCTGTCAGCGTAAGCCAGCTTATGCACTCTTCCGCCGATAATATTTATCTGCGCCCCGGTGATAAAATCTTTGTTACCCGCTCACCACGCACCTTTACCGTGTTTGGCTCCACCAAACGCAGTGGCACTTTGCCGATTGATACGGAAAAAATGACCCTGCTTGAAGCCATGGGTAAAGCATCCGGCCTTGATGCCAATACTGCCAACGTCCGCGGTGTGTTTATCTTCCGCTATGAAACGGATCGGTTGGCGCGCGCGCTGATTAAAAATTATGATGGTCGTTTCGGTGATCGCGTTCCTGTGGTTTATAGGGTCGATATGAAAAATCCGAACAGCTACTTCTTTGCAAATAACTTCTATGTACGCTCAAAAGACGTTGTGTACACATCCAGCGCCCCGCTGGCGCAGGTTGCACAATTCATGCGGCTGGTGAGTGGTGTCAATTCTGTGGCTTCTGCGGGTGCAAATCTTCAAAGGCTGGCGGATTAGTCTCCGCCCTTGCATTAAGGGTTGATCGCCGCGATACTGTTGGTCAAAGCGCACAGTTTATCCTGTGCGCTTTTTCCGTTTAGCGCATAGGCTCTTGCCCTTTGCCCTGATTGCGCATTACTTTTGTATTTCTATGATGTCTTGCCAATCGAATATTCATAATTTCAGGAATTACAAAAATGCCCTTACATGCCGTTGCTGCGATTATTCCTGAT
The DNA here is from genome assembly GCA_048594375.1 of Methylopilaceae bacterium. Taxonomy (GTDB): domain Bacteria; phylum Pseudomonadota; class Alphaproteobacteria; order Rhizobiales; family Methylopilaceae; genus JBMDXK01. The sequence continues at coordinate 64,157 of JBMDXK010000041.1, read as the reverse complement.
GCTGTGGCATGGCGGCACGATTTTCATGCGCATCCTGAATTGCTTTATGATCTTCCCCGCACATCACAAAAAGTTGCAACGCTACTTGAAAAATTTGGATGTGATCGCGTTGTAACCGGCATTGGCAAATCCGGGGTGGTTGGTGTTATTAACGGCAAGCTTTCCCCTGCCCCGGGCAGAACCCCGCGCACCATTGGGCTTCGCTCCGATATGGATGCCTTGCCCATCTTAGAAGAAACCGGCCTCTCTTATGCCTCGCTTCATGCCGGAAAAATGCACGCCTGTGGCCATGACGGGCATATGGCGATGCTGCTGGGTGCCGCCGCCCTGCTCTGCCAGACACGGGACTTTTGCGGTACAGTGGCGTTGATTTTCCAACCTGCGGAAGAAGGAGGTGCGGGGGCAAAAGCTATGCTGGATGATGGCCTTATGGAGCAGTTTGGCATTGAAGAAGGGTATGGAATGCATAATTTTCCCGGCATTCCGCTCGGGCATTTTGCCATGCGTTCCGGTGCCATGATGGCCTCGGCAGACCGGCTGCACATTGAGGTTACGGGGCGCGGAGGCCATGCGGCACGTCCGCATCTTTGCGTGGATCCGGTGCTTGCAGCCGCGCATATTATTACCGCCTTGCAATCGGTTATTGGCCGTTCCGTTGATCCGCTTGAATCCGCAGTGGTTTCTATCACAGTTCTGCAAGCAGGCATGGTGGATAATGTCATCCCCCAAACCGTCCGTATGAAAGGCACAGCGCGAAGCCTTAATCCTGCGGTACGGGATATTCTGGAAGAGCGGATTCGCCAGATTGTAACCACGACCGCGCACGCCTTTGGCGCCCATGCTGCCATCAACTATGTGCGTGATTACCCCGTAACTGTAAACCACCCCTTGCAGACAGAACATGCTGCCAGCATTGCCCGCATTGTTGTGGGAGATCATGCGGTTGATCCGCACACACCGCCATCAATGGGCGCAGAAGATTTTGCATTCATGCTGGAAAAACGTCCTGGCGCCATGGTCTTTCTTGGCAATGGCGATTCGGCCAATCTGCACCATCCCGCTTACAATTTTAACGATGCCATCTTGCCGGTCGGGATAGCTTATTGGAAACATCTGGTTGAACGCACACTGATTTAAAATCCATGAATACCGTATCACTCCGCCAACAACTGGCTTCGCTTGCACCCACATCGCGCAAACGCGCACCAGAGGGCTTTGTCAAAGCAGCACGCTTCGTGCGACACGCCTTGCTTGAAGGCCGTGAGCGAGCCCGTCTGGCCTTGGAAAAAGACCGGCGCGGCACCGTATGTGCGCAAAATCTCTGCGTGTTGATGGATGAAACTGTTCAGGCGATTTATGCCCACGCCACAGAAGAACTGTTTCCTCCCGCCGATGGGGCATCTTCTGAACCTATTGCCGTAATGGCCGTTGGTGGCTATGGACGCGGCACACTTGCCCCCTTCTCTGATGTCGATCTGCTCTTCCTGACTCCTCAAAACCCTTCCAAGTGGGGTGAAAGTATTGTGGAGGCAATGCTTTATATTCTATGGGATGCTGGCTTGAAAGTTGGCTATGCCATTCGCTCGCTGGATGATTGTGTCCGTCTTGGGCTCAGCGACATGACCATTCGCACCTCGATGCTTGAAGCCCGTTTTCTCTGTGGGGATACCGCTCTTGCCGCACAGCTGGATACCCGCTTTGATAGTGAAATTGCACCGGGAACAGAAGCTGAATTTGTTGCAGCAAAACTCAATGAGCGGGAAACACGGCACCTGCGCACCGGCGGTTCACGCTATATGGTGGAGCCGAATGTCAAAGAAGGCAAAGGCGGTTTGCGGGATCTGAATACCCTCTTCTGGATTTCCAAATATGTGTATCGGGTGCGCAACATTTCCGACCTGGTAGAAAAAGGCCTTTTCACCACACAGGAATTGCGCCGATTCCGCGCGTGCGAAAGTATGCTGTGGGCTGTGCGCTGTCATTTGCATTTTATAGCCAACCGCGCTGAAGAACGGCTGACATTTGATCTTCAACCGCAAATCGCCCAGCTTCTCAGCTATAAACCTCATCCCGGCGCCAAGGATGTGGAACGTTTCATGAAACATTACTTTCTTGCGGCAAAAGATGTGGGTGATTTTACTGCAATTATTTGCGCCGCGCTCGAAGCAGAACATGCCAAAGACCGCCCTATTCTAGCCGCTCTGGATGATACCCAACACACAGTGTGTGAATTGCTGCCTGCTGACTCCGATTTCGTCATCGCAAATGAGCGCCTGAGCGTGCGTTCGCACGATGCCTTTACCAAAGATCCGGTCAATCTCATCCGTTTTTTCCACGCCGCAGCTAAAATGAACGTGGCGCTGCACCCAGATGCCTTGCGGCTTATAACACAATCCCTGAAGCTTGTGACGCAGCAGCTCCGTGAGAATGCGGAAGCAAATGCCCTGTTTCTTGAAATTCTTTGTTCTAAAACTGCCCCTGAAAAGCTCTTGCGCAGCATGAACGAAACCGGCCTTTTAGGACGCTTTATTCCTGATTTTGGACGGATTATCGCGCTGATGCAGTTTAATATGTATCATCACTATACCGTGGACGAACATCTTTTGCGCTCTGTTGGTATCCTTGCTGATCTTGATGCCGGAAGACTTGGGCATGAGCATCCGCTTATCACCGATATCATCCCTGAACTGGAACACCGCAAAGCGCTGTATGTGGCGGTTTTCTTGCACGACATTGCCAAAGGCCGCCCGGAAGATCATTCTACTGCTGGCGCCCGTGTAGCGCGCCGCCTATGCCCGCGCCTTGGCCTCTCTCCCTCGGATACGGAAACGGTGGCATGGCTGATCCAGCATCATCTGCTGATGTCGATTATTGCGCAGTCGCGGGATTTATCGGACCCGCGCACCATTACCGACTTTATCAATATTGTGCAAACGCCTGAACGTCTCAAGTTGCTGCTTATTCTTACGGTCGCCGATATCAAAGCCGTTGGCCCCGGTGTCTGGAACGGATGGAAAGGTCAGCTTCTGCGGATGCTTTATTGGGAAGCGGAAGTGGTTCTGGCAGGAGGACACTCCGCCCTTGACCGGAGCGAACGCGTCAAGGCAGCGCAAGATAACCTTGCCTACGCACTGAAAGACTGGCCAGAACATGAAGTAAAAGCCCATGTTGAACGGCATTTTCCACCCTACTGGCTGAAGGTTGATCTGGTGCGGCAGGTTAGCCACGCACAATTCATGCGTAAATCCGCGCGGGAAAAACGTGCCATTGCAACGCACTGGACTTCCGATGCTTTTCGCTCTGTGACTGAAATTACCGTTCTGGCACCCGATAATTTACGTTTGCTCTCACAGCTTGCAGGAGCCTGTGCAGCAGCCGGTGCCAATATTATGGATGCCTATATCAATACTACCACCGATGGCATGGCACTGGACACGATTTTCATTAACCGCACCTTTGAACATGATGACGATGAGGCACGCTTTGCAGAAAAACTCTGCGCCAACCTCGAACTGACCATCGCGGGTAAAAACGGTTTTCACGATGCGGTTAACCAGCGCATCGCACAACGGCAAAAACGTATTCGTCCGTTCACTGTCGAACCCCACGCCATGGTTACAAATTCCTGGTCTGATCGCCACACGGTGATTGAAGTTTCAGGCCTCGATCGACCAGGCTTGCTGCATGATCTGACCGCTGAAATTTCAGCACTCAATTTAAATATTGCCTCTGCACATATCGCTACATTTGGCGAAAGAGCGGTGGACGTATTTTATGTTACTGATGCACACGGGGAAAAAATCACTGATACCGCCTTACACAGCGACATCCGTGAAAAATTGCTTGATGCCTTCAAACAGCAAAAACGGCTGGGAAGCGTTAAAAAATAATCTCTCAGTAACGCCTGCACATGCGTCTTGAGCAACACTGCACCTTGTTCCTCGCTAAAATGAAGCTTTGTCGAATGTTCCATCCAGTTTAAAAAACTCTTCTACAAGAGTGTATTCTATAGCCATTGCAGCAAAAGTGTACGCGATTTTTTCTGCTTTGCGTTGCCCTGCGGGTAGCTGTGATGAAATTGCCTAAAAAGGAAAAGTTATCGTGGTTTCATGCCAATTTCTTAATTGAAACCACTCTTTTTTGGACTCGGTTTTATACAGTGGCGGATGCGAGACTGCCTGCTCTCACTTTCAAGAAAAATTCTCTGCTGCCTGATACATTGCTTTACACTTCAGCGGTGAAGCTGCTATCTAAATTGATGTTGAATGCCCTGTGGCGCCCCTTGCAGACCCTGAGAAAGCATGGCACACCCACACTTATCCTAACTGCATTGAGCCTGAGGAGAATTAAACGTGGCACGCCGTCTCAACACTACAGACAGCGGTTTCAAGGAAACCTTTGATGCTTTTCTTGCTACGAGACGCGAATCCACAACGGACGTGGATGCGACAGTTGCGGACATCATTCATGCTGTAGAAACCCGCGGTGATGCTGCTCTCATCGAATTTTCTGCCCGTTTTGACCGCGCCGATCTCAACACTCTTGGCTTGCGTGTTTTGAAAGCTGACATCGAAACCGCCCTGCAGGCGTGTGACACTGAAGCTTTCGAAGCGCTGAAATTTGCCGCAAACCGCATCGAAAAACATCATGCCAGACAAGTTCCTGCCAATGACTATTATACCGATGCTCTCGGTGTAGAGCTTGGCTACCGCTGGAGCGCTATTGATGCTGTAGGACTATATGTACCAGGAGGCACAGCAGCCTACCCTTCTTCTGTCTTAATGAATGCCATTCCTGCTAAGGTTGCCGGTGTAGAACGGCTGGTCATGGTGGTTCCCTGCACCGATGGAAAACTGAACCCGCTTGTGTTGGCAGCAGCTCATTTGGCCGGCGTCGATGAAATCTACCGTATAGGAGGCGCGCAAGCGATTGCCGCTCTTGCTTATGGAACACAAACTATTGAGCCGGTCGCAAAAATTGTAGGTCCAGGAAATGCGTATGTGGCCGCTGCCAAGCGTCGCGTATTTGGCCGGGTGGGCATTGATATGATTGCAGGCCCTTCAGAAGTTGTCATCGTTGCGGATCGCCACGCAAATCCTGAATGGATCGCAGCTGATCTGCTTGCACAAGCAGAACATGATCCTGCGGCTCAATCCATTTTGATAACTCCATGCCCTCAGCTTGCAACATCTGTTGAGCAAGCTGTGGTGCAGCAACTGGAAAAACTCCCCCGTAAAGCCGTAGCAAGCGCAAGCTGGAATAATTATGGTGCTATCATTACAGTGCCAGACCTGATGGCTGCTGTTCCTCTCGTCAACCAACTCGCACCAGAACATCTTGAAATAGAAACTGAAGACCCTGATGACTTTGCACAGCACATTCGTAATGCCGGTGCGATATTTCTGGGCAGCCATACGCCGGAGGCAATTGGAGATTATGTCGGGGGCTCAAATCATGTTCTGCCAACGGCACGGTCAGCGCGCTTTTCCTCTGGCCTTTCTGTTCTGGATTTCATGAAAAAAACCACGCTCTTGAAATGCGGCCCTCAGCAGGTGCGCGCACTCGGCATGGCCGGTATGGCACTCGCCCGCACAGAAGGACTAGAAGGCCATCGTTATTCGATTGCTATCCGCCTTGGCGAAGACAGCTAGTTCCAACTAGCCACTGGTTACAATTGTGTTGCGTAGCTGGGCAAGTACAGCCCGCAAAGCCGCAGGTTTCAGAGGCTTGTTGTGTATAGACACATCAACCTCTTCTGCCATGCTCTGTACTTCCAGGCTGCGATCTGCAGTTAAAAGCAAAGCAGCCACGGGATATTTAAAATAGTCGCGGATTGCTGCAATTGCTTCCAAGCCCGTGCAATTATTATCCAGATGGTAATCTGCAAGTATGACTTGCGGCACATTTCCTGCCTGGGAAAGAAGAGCAATTGCCTCTTCGGCGTTCTGCGCAACCATGACATCACACCCCCAATTGCTCAGCAGTGAATACATACCCTCTAAAATATTACGCTCATTATCAATACATAAAATACGCAGCCCCTTCAGCATACCTGAACTGACGGGCATCATTGGCGTTTCCCGCGTACCCTCAGGCGCCATGACACCGCATTCAAGGCCGAAAAAAAAGACTGATCCCTTAGATGGTGTGGAGCGAAGCTGAATTCTTTCTCCAAGAATCCGCGCTATACGCTCCACGATAGATAATCCCAAGCCAAGTCCACGGGCTATTTTTGCCCCCTGATCTAAACGATGAAACTCCTTGAAAATAATTTTTTGTTTAGCCTCTGGAATACCTTGCCCTGTATCCCAAACCTCAACCCTGATACGCCCTTCTTTCTCACGACGGCATCCCACAAGAACTTTCCCATCCGAGGTATATTTTATGGCATTCGATACAAGATTCTGAATCAGGCGACGCAACAAACGCCGGTCACTGCGAACCACAACCTGTGTCGAAACAAATTGCAGATGCAAATCTTTTGCTTGTGCTACCGGGAAAAACTCGACTTCAAGTTGGCGAAATATATCGTTGATGTGGAAATTTGAAATATCCGGCCTGAGAACAGAACTATCAAGCCGTGAAATATCCAAAAGAGCAGAAAGAATTTCTTCTACGGCCGACAGTGAGGCATCTATATTTCCGGCAAGCTCATTTTCCTGCGATGCTCCCTTAACCTCCAGCCTTTCAACTAAGGATGTTGAGTAAATACGCGCTGCGTTCAGAGGCTGCAAAATATCATGACTTGCTGCGGCAAGAAAACGGGTTTTGGAAATATTGGCCTCATCAGCTTCCGCTTTCGCCCGCACCAACTCCTGATTAAGCCGTGTCAGCTCACGCGTGCGCTCCTTAACGCGGCGTTCCAAGGTTTCATTTGCTCTTTCCAAAGCCTCTTCCGCGTCAACTGTTTCTGATACATCGCTATAGGTTGTCACCGTACCTCCGTCGGGCATACGGTTGGAGCGAATTTCGATGACCCGGTTTGAAGGATAGAGCCGCGTACGAAAAGTATCCAGCCGTGTTACGATACGCTCAATGCGATCTGCAACAAAATGCTCCGGTCTTCCAGCTCCGTAAAGCCCACGCTCCGCATTAAACCGAATAATGTTTTCAAGCCCTATGCCCACATGCAATGCGTCCGAGGGAATATCAAACAGCAAACTAAACTCACGATTCCAGCATACAATTCTGCGGTTGGCATCCACCACGGTAATGCCCTGTTTGGCATGATCAAGAGCAAGCTGCAACAAATCGCGGGAATATTGAATTGCTGCGGACGCATCATCCAGAAAACGCAACGCCTCCTTGTTTGAAACACTGCGTCGCCGCAGCAATAACGAAATCACCCTACGGGATGAAGCAGCACCAATAGCGGATGCCAGAATGTGTTCTGCAAAACGGAGGAAATACACATCGGCCTCTGCTTCACGGTCAAGCACTCCGCCCTGCAAACGAATATGGCCTTCACATGCCTCGCGGGTTCGCTCTTGCCCCAGATAGCGCGCAACCGTTGCCATCACCTCTCTTATTGTCACAGGTGCACGCCAAAGACGAAAGCTTGGTGCCATTGTTATCAGCTCCCCGCCGATAAATGCATTGGCCTGTAATCTTTCCATTGCATCAGGAAGCCGGATATAAGAACCCAGAACATAAAATAAAATATTTACACCCAGACTGCAGAAAATACCTTGCGCCAACGGGCTTAATCCCCAGCCGAAAAGATCGTGCGGATTTAACCAAGAAAAACTCCCCGCGTTATCGCCCGAAGTTATTGAAAAAATAGTTTGAGTATCAACAAGGGCGGGAAAAACAAAGATGTATCCCCAAACAATCAACCCGGCACACAAACCGGATATTGCGCCTGGGGCGGTAGCACGCTGCCAGAACAACCCTCCAAAAAATGCTGGTGCGAACTGTGCAATCGCCACCATAGCAATGGCACCAAAAGCCACTAAATCTTTCTCGCTCAGAAGCCTGAAACAGCAATACGCCAATGCCAGAATTACAACAATGGAAACGCGGCGAATCAATAGCAAATGACCAGCCATGTTCTCAGATTGCTTACGCTCACCACGCAGCAAAAGAGGCACAACAATATCATTGGAAATCATGATGGAAAGCGCAATACATTCCACAATCACCATCACAACCGCAGCCGAAAAACCACCCAGAAATATCATGATGGCAATCGGTATATTCCCCGTATAAAGAGGCACTCCCAGTGTCAGCATATCCGGTGGAAATATATTTGCAGGCAATATTAAAATACCTGCTAAAGCCACCGGAATGATGAAAATTGAAATAGCCACCAGATATAATGGAAATAGCCAGGCCGCACTCAGAATATCAAATTCGCTTTTGTTCTCAACAACCGCCACATGAAACTGGCGCGGTAACAGAATACAACATACCCCAGCGACAAGGGTCATACCAATCCAGTTATCTATGGTTGGCATTTTATACAGCGTATCCAAAATTCCGGATGCTTGCGCTTGATCCATAAGATCAGCAGGCCCACTGAACACAAACCAAGTGACATAAACACCCAGGATTAAAAACGCGAATAGCTTTAACAACGCCTCAAATGCAACAACCAACACCAAGCCATTTTGATGTTCGGCTGCACCCAAATTGCGCGCACCCAGAAAGATACTGAGTAACGCCAGAAATAGCGCTACGATGAGAGCGGTATCTCCCATCACTGGAATAAATTCAGGTAAAAATTTCTCGCCGGATAATACACTCAAAGCCATAACGATCGCTTTGAGTTGCAGGGCGATATACGGCAATGTTCCGAACAAAGCTGCTACTGTTACCAAGGCGGCCAACGGAGCGCTCTTGCCGTAGCGCGCCGCAACAAAGTCGGCAATTGAAGTAATATTCTGGGATTTGGCGAGCCGAACAATTTTCATCAATAGCGGATATCCTAGACCAATCATCAAAATTGGCCCAAGATACACGGGCAGAAAATTGTAGCCTTGTGTGGCAGCAACACCAACTGAACCGAAAATTGTCCACGCTGAGCAATACACTCCAAGCGTAAGGGCATAAATAACAGGTCGCGCACGCCCTTTCAGCCACGAAGGATTTACTTTTTCAGCATACACCGCCAAAGCAAACACAACCGCCATATACCCCAGCGCAATAGCAATAACCTGACCGGTATGCAGCACGCTGCGATTCCCCCTTCTAAAGTCTAAGGTAACCAGTGCAACACAGCTTTCTGCTTCTGTCACCCATTAAAACAGTGCATGATTTATTTTTTTGTTTGCATGCTTAAAAGGCATACGTATTACTGTTAACAGATACTTATCGCGGGATGTATTTTATACATTTTTCTTTACTTTAAGACTTCTCAAAAGGAGCCAACATGCTTCAGGAATTTAAAAAATTTGCCCTCAAAGGCAATGTCGTTGATCTTGCAATCGGTGTGATTATTGGCGCTGCTTTCAGCAAAATTGTCGACTCTCTCGTTACCGATGTTTTTATGCCGATCATTGGTTTTATTGCGGGCGGCCTTGATTTCTCCAACTATTTCTTTCAGCTCTCTGGCGCTGAGACAACCACCTATGCTGCTGCAAAAGAAGCCGGCGCAACTATTGGTTATGGCCAGTTTCTCACGGTGGCGATTAATTTCCTTATTATTGCTATGGTTCTTTTCTTTGTTGTACGCGCTATCAATAAATTAAAAGCCAAAGAGGAAGCAGTCGCGCCTGCGGAAGCCGCTGATGTTGCCGTATTAAAAGAAATTCGTGATCTTCTTGCTAATAAAGAAAACGCCATAAAATAATCTTATAATGGCTTTTTAACGTATGCCTACTTTATATAAAACGCACCTTCGGGTGCGTTTTATACTTCTGGCTTAGTTCACTCTTTCAGGATGCGCCCGTTTCAACGGTATCAAACCATTGTCCTGCTTCAATTTTTGCCGCTGCAATTACTGCTTGGGTACGGCTTTCAACGCCCAGCTTCTGCAAGATAGCTGAAACATGTGCTTTGACTGTTGCTTCCGAAACATTTAACTCGTAGGCAATCTGTTTGTTCAACAATCCTTCTGACAGCATCATCAGAACACGCACCTGCTGGGGTGTAAGGGTTGAAAGACGTCGAACCAGCGCCGCAGCTTCATCATCATCGGATATAGAAATATCCAAATCCGGCGGTGTCCAAACGCCACCTTCCAGAACAGTGCGCAATGCTACCCGCATTGTCTCAACATCCAGCGTTTTAGGAATAAAACCCGAAGCACCAAAATCAATACAGCGCCGCATTACCGACAAATCGTCATGTGCGGACACCACCACCACGGGAGTGCTTGGATGTTGCGCGCGCAAAAGCATAAGGCCAGAAAACCCTCTTACACCCGGCATGTTCAAATCAAGCAGCACCAAATCCGTTTCAGGAGCGCGCTCCAGCTCTGTAACCAGTTCTTCAATAGAACCCGCCTCGGCAATTGTCGCTCCTGAAAAAGCACCTACAATTGCCGTTCGCATTGCTCCTCGAAAGAGTGGATGATCATCGGCTATGACAAACCGATAATGGGTTTCTTTTGCATCCTTCATCCAATTTTCCCCCCGTTGCCTTTTCTTTGTTCTGGAATCAAAACCCGCAAAGGGGCTTTAGTTTTATGAGGTCTCTGCAAATATGAGCAGTCCAAGCACAACACTTTTAACGGATTTCGCGGCTATGCTCTCGTCTTAGAACCAATGTATAATCTGATGAGTATCGCAAATTTATGAAAAAAATCCATAGCCTATTGAGATTGTAGCCGGTTTTGACTGTTTTAATCGTAATAAATAACCTTAAGGCGGGTCATCACAATCGATTCTGCAAGCCTTGATAAGCATGTTTTGACAACAAATTTAATTAAATTAGTCGAAAGTCCTATCGTGGCAAAACTATGTTCGATGCTAGTCTTTTTTTTGGGGATAATTGCAAGTGATTTGTTTCGTACTCTTGCTTCTCACAATAGCAACATGAGAATCGCACACAGGATGCGGCTTTTTCACCAAAGGGGAGGAAGCGATGGCAGCTCCAGAAGGATACACTCATTGGGTACGCACACAGGGTCTTATTCTGTTGATCCTTGCTCTATGGGTTTTGTTCAGCTTTGGATTTCATTTATTTATTGACACTCTTAGTCTGGGTGAAATTTACGGTTTACCCGTTAGTTTCATTATTGCAGGCCAAGGCTGGCTGGTAGGATTAATTGGCATGGTGGTATGGTTTTGCCGCCGTCAAGTTCAGCTCGACCGGCTTTATCGCGTAGAGCCTGAATAAATCTGACTCTCGTGTTTTGTGTCTTAAGTGCCTCAGGCGGCCATTTGGCCGCCTTGCGTATTTTAACGATAGATTTACGCAGCTTGCGCTTTGCGCTTTTCAGGCGGGAAGCGGCCATAGAAGGTTTCGCCTTTTTGAGCCAGCTCACGAAGAAGTGCTGGCGGCTCAAACCGCTCTCCGTATTTTTGAGCAAGCTCTTGGCAGAGTTTTTCAAAAGCTGCCGCGCCCATGCTGTCAATCCATGACAAGGGCCCGCCGGTGTAAGGAGCAAAACCAAAGCCAAGAATGGCGCCTACATCCGCTTCACGCACATCGGTGAGCACACCTTCCGACCAGATTTTCACGGTTTCCAGCGCCTGGATAACCAGAAGCCGCATCTTAAGGTCTTCGATGTTCAGCTCTTCTGCAGTTTTGTGGGTGTAGCCGAGATTTTTCAGCTCCGGCCACAGTTTTTTCTTGCCCCCTTCCGGATAGTCATAAAAACCCTTCCCGTTTTTGCGGCCAAAGCGTTCAAACTCTGTGACCATGCGGGTGAGCAAGCGGTCAGCTTCGGATTCCACATAGGCTGAACCAAGATCCTTCTTGGTGGCTTGCAGAATTTTGTAGCCCAGATCCAGCGCCACTTCATCATTGAGCGCCAATGGCCCCACCGGCATACCAGCGAGACGACCCGCATTTTCCACCAAAGCGGGCGGTACGCCCTCCGTGAGCATGATATGCCCCTCACGCACATATTGCAGCACTGTGCGGGAGGTAAAGAAGCCGCGAGCATCCTGCACCACAATCGGCGTTTTCTTAAGCCTCTGGATATAATCCAGCGCCAGTGCCAGTGCCGGATCGCCCGTTTCTTTGCCCATGATGACTTCCACCAGCATCATTTTTTCCACCGGCGAGAAGAAATGGATGCCGATGAAGCGCGCTTTATCGGGGAACGCTTCTGCCAGAGACGTAATGGGCAAAGTGGATGTGTTAGAGGCAAATACAGCATCATCGGCCATGGCCGCTGCTGCTTTGCCGGTGACTTCCGCCTTGACTGCCCGGTCTTCAAACACCGCCTCAATCACGAGCTGGCAATCTTTTAACGCCGCGTAATCAGCCGTTGGCGTGATGCGTTCAAGCAAGGCATCGCGGTCAGCGGCCTTGGCGCGTCCCTTCAGTACCTGTCCTGTAATAAGTTTGTGGGAATGCTCTTTGCCTTTTTCCGCAGTGGCCTGATCGCGGTCGATGAGAACCACTTCCAGCCCTGCCAATGCGGTGACATAAGCAATCGATGCGCCCATAAAGCCCGCGCCCAAAACACCCACGCGGGTAAGTGTGCGCTTGGGTTCATCCTGCGGACGGCGCACCAGCTTGTTCAGATCCTGCATGGACACAAACAGGCTACGGATCATGGCGGCGGCTTGCGGTGAACGCAAAATGTGCGCAAAATAGCGGCTTTCAACCGTCAAGGCCTGATCCATAGGCAATTGCAGCCCATCAAACACAACCTTCAAAATGGCGCGCGCACCGGGGTAATTGTCGAAGGTTTCCCGGCGATAAAGCGCATTGGCCGCAGGCCAGACCATAAAGCCAGCCTTTGACCACACATCGCCGCTGGGTGGGCGGAATTTTTCCTGATCCCACGGTTTTACCGCCGGCACGCCGGCTTCCAATGCCGCTTTGGCTTTGTCGAGCAATTCGGCAGCCGGTACCACGTCTTCAATAAGCCGCATGGCTTTGGCTTTTTCAGGCCGCAGTGCTTCGCCTTTCAACAGCATTTGCAGCGCATCGCTGGTGGGCATGACACGCGCCACCCGCTGGGTTCCACCTGCGCCGGGGAACAGGCCGACCTTGACTTCCGGCAAACCCAAGCGGGTTTTAGGGCTATCCGTTGCAATGCGATAATGGCAGCTAAGAATAAGTTCAAACGCGCCGCCAAGGCACACGCCGTTGATGGCCGCCACCCACGGCTTGCTGCCGGTTTCGATCTTACGGAACAGCAGCGATAAACGGCGGCTTTCATCAAACAGGATTTTAACGGCTGCTTCTTCACCCTGTTTTTTCAAAACAGATTGATAAAGTCCTGAAAGGCCGCCCAACATGGTGAGATCAGCACCGCCAGAAAAGCTGTCTGGCTTTCCGGAACGGAAGATCACACCTTTAACCGCTTCATCAGCAATCACCGCATCGGCAATGGTTTCAAGTTCTTGTATGGCTTGAGCAGTGAACACATTCATTGAGCGCTCGGGAATATCCCACACAACATGCGCAATGCCACCACTTTCCACTTCATAGGTAAAGTTGCTGTAGGTCATTGTTATATTCTTTCAATAATGGTTGCTGTTCCCATGCCTGCACCGATGCACAGCGTGACAAGTGCCGTTTGCTGATTGCGCCGCTCCAGCTCATCAAGGGCTGTGCCTAAAATCATAGCGCCTGTAGCTCCCAAAGGATGCCCCATGGCAATAGCGCCACCATTCACATTGATGCGGCTGTCATCCAGTTTGAAGGCTTGCATAAACCGCAGCACCACCGCCGCAAAAGCTTCATTCACCTCGATAAGATCCAGATCACCAATATTCATGCCTGCGCGTTTGAGCACTTTTTGGGTAACATCAATCGGGCCGGTGAGCATCAATGCCGGATCGGAGCCAATATTGGCAAAGGCGCGGATTTTAGCGCGGGGTTTGAGGCCGCGTTTCTCACCTGCCGCGCGGCTGCCGAGCAATACAGCAGCTGCGCCATCAACGATCCCCGAAGAATTGCCAGCATGATGCACATGGATGACTTCTTCCACATCGGGATGCGCTTGCACGGCCACCGCATCAAATCCGCCCATCTCACCCATCTGCGCAAAGGAAGCTTTGAGTGTGGCAAGCGTGTGTGCGGTGCTTTCAGGACGCATATGCTCATCGCGGTCAAGCAGCGTCATGCCGTTGATGTCTTTCACCGGAATGATGGCGTTTTTGAACGCGCCTTCTTGCCACGCTTTAGCGGCACGCGCCTGACTTTGAGCCGCATAAGCATCGCATTCTTCCCGGCTGATGCCGTATTTGGTAGCAATAAGATCTGCGGAAATGCCCTGCGGCGTGAAATAGGATTTGAGCGCAATATCAGGATCCATCGGCCACGCCCCACCCGATGCACCAATGCCCACACGGCTCATGCTTTCCACGCCACCACCAATGACCAGATCATGCTGACCACTCATGATTTGCGCTGCTGCTGTATTCACCGCATCCAGACCCGACGCGCAGAACCGGCAGACCTGCATTCCCGGTACCGCGGTACCCAGATCGGCCACCAGCGCCGCCGCACGTGCAATATCACCGCCAGCTTCGCCAACGGGATCCACGCATCCCAGAATAACATCGTCTATGCTGTCCGTGGCCAGCCCATTGCGCTCTTTCAACGCCCTTAAAGGTACTGCCGCCAACGCAAGGCTTGACACCTCATGCAAGGAACCATCAACCTTGCCGCGTCCGCGCGGGGTGCGCACTGCATCATAAATATAGGCTTCCATTGTTCCCTCGGTTATTTACGCTTTTGATTTTTTATAAGGCTATGCCCCGTTAAAGCACAGCCTCTTTGCTTGGTGATTTGCTTAAAAAGCCTCGTCCGGCATGGCCATGATAAGATCCGCACCTGCTACAATTTTGGCAAGGCGCGTTGCTGTTTCTGGCAAGCTGCGCTGCATGAAAAACAAACCCGTATGCAGCTTGGCCTGCATGGCTTGAACATCTTCGCCGCGCTCTTGTTGCGCTAAAGCCGCATCAGCCATTTTCACCCACATGAAGCCCATCGCTACAAGACCGAAGAGGTGCATGTAGTCGGTTGCGCCCGCAGCCGCCTGATCGGGATCGGTCATGGCGTTTTTCATGAACCACATTGTGGCCTGCTGCAAATGCCCTATGGATACCTGCAAGGGTGTAATATAGGGTAAAAGACCCGCATTGGCCTCTCTTGGCTTCAAATAAGCGGCAACTTCATTCATGAAGCCCATCACAGCTCGTCCACCATTGCGGGGCAGCTTGCGCCCCACCAGATCCAAAGCCTGAATGGCATTTGCGCCTTCATAAATCATGGTAATGCGCGCATCGCGCACAAATTGCTCCATGCCCCATTCGGCAATATACCCATGACCACCAAACAATTGCTGCGCCTGAACAGTGTTCTCAAAACCGACATCGGTCAGCACGCCTTTAATGATGGGGGTAAGTAACCCCATCATGTCGTCTGCGGCTTCGCGCTCCTTTGCATCTTCCGCATGGTGCGCCAGATCCCCATACATGGCTGTCCAAAGCACCAGAGCACGAGCCGCCTCATTAAAGGATTTTATGCTGAGCAAGATGCGGCGCACATCGGGATGCACAAGCAACAGATCGGCTGATTGGCCGGGCTCTTTGGCACCTTTTAGCGCACGCCCCTGACGGCGATCCTTCACATAGGCGAGCGCATTCTGGTAGGCCACCTCCGACTGGGAAAGCCCTTGAATACCCACACCCAGACGCGCCTCATTCATCATGGTGAACATGGCGGGAAGGCCGCGATTCATTTCGCCCACAAGCCAGCCTTGCGCCCCATCAAAATTCATCAGGCAGGTGGAATTGCCGTGGATGCCCATTTTATGCTCAAGCGACCCACAGCTTACTCTGTTGCGCGCGCCGCTATCGGGCAAAACCTTAGGCACCACAAACAGCGAAATGCCTTTGGTGCCTTCCGGTTCCCCTTCAATGCGCGCCAACACCAGATGGATAATGTTATCGGCCAGATCGTGCTCACCGGCGGAAATGAAAATCTTGGTACCGGTAATATGATAACTGCCATCGGCCTGAGGTTTGGCAGAGGTTTTCAACAAGCCCAGATCTGTGCCGCAATGAGGCTCTGTCAGGTTCATGGTGCCTGTCCACTCACCGGAAATCAGTTTAGGGAGATAGGCATTTTTCAATTCATCAGAACCATGCAAGGTCAATGCTGCAATCGCACCTTGCGTAAGACCTGGATACATGCCGAACGCCATGTTTGCCGACGATACATATTCGTTCACCGCGGCAGCCAGTGTGGCTGGCAGACCCTGACCGCCATAGGCCGGATCACCTGAAAGACCAACCCAACCACCATCGCGGAAAGCCTTGTAAGCGGCTTTAAAACCTTCCGGCGTCGTCACCGAACCATCCGCATCGCGGGTGCAGCCCTGAGAATCTCCCTTTTGATTCAAAGGGGCGAGTTCTTCTTCGGAAAGACGGGCGCTTTCCTCCAACACAGCGGTGACCAGATCAGGTGTTGCTTCCGCAAATGCTTCCACCGCATTCAGCTTCTTCCAATCCAGCACATGGTTGAAAATAAACAAGGTATCCCTCACAGGGGCTTTATAATGCGGCATTGCCTCTCCCTCCCGCAGCATTTCTTGCTGCTTTTTTCATTTCACTACGGAGCCGAAACTCTGTATGTTTTTGCAACATCGGGTGTCCTAAAATGAGGATACCCCCTATTCCAAGCGGTACCATATCTTTGAGAATGCACCTGATTCTTTTGTTTTCAGTTTATTTTTTGCCCTTTGTAACCTTATCCAGCCAATCATGAGCCGATTGGGTATTCAAGAGGCAAGATGACTCAAAAAAATAAAAAACTTTTTTACCGTGTCTATTTTGTCAGGCGTTTTACACAGATCCTTGATTCATAAATGAGTCATCCTTATGGAAACTCGAATTTCCCTTGCATGGTTAATGCGAAGCAGTCCACATATACATTATTGTTAACCAGCCATTAACCTTTCTGACAGAAAACTGAGCATGGGTTCACCGCTTCTTGCTCATGTCAACGTTTCGTCAACTTTTGGCATCGGGGCGCAATCCCAAAATGAATCATGGCGTGCCTTCCGGGCGCGTTTTCTCGATTTTTCGGAGGCCATCATGTCGGCAAGCAACCCGTTCAACGGGCGGCGCGGACGCCGTAGCGGAAGCACAGCGCGGGATACGCGGAGTGCTGCACGAGAGCTGCTCGCATGGCTAGAACATGCCGATGATCGTGACGCTCATGAAGAACATGACTGGGATGATACGCCGCCGCCTTCTAAACGCAAGGCGGATGACGAGCGCCGCACACGCACGACTTCTGCCCGTTCACTGAATGCTATTCTTGAACGGCTAGAAGAAGCGGAACATGCCGAAGCCGATCAGTCTCAAGACCAGCTGGCCACAATTTTAGAAAAATTTGAACAACGCATTCAGGCAGCGGAAGAGAACGCTGAACGCGCGCGGCTGCAAGCACGCAAAGAGCGGGCTGAAAACGCCATCGCCAGCCGCATGTCCTCTTCTCTGGATGCCATGAAAGACCGGTTGGAAATCTTGCAAGAAAACGCATACCGCAACGACACTTCACCAAAAACACACACCACTCCCGAAGCTTCGGAAGCACAAGCCGCATTGCGCGCACAGCTGGCGAAGCTGGAGCAGCGCTTCTCAGGCATTGCCCGCGCCCGTACCGAAGCAGAAACTACAACGCCACAAGCCGTTGATATTACGCCAAAACAACAGAACAACTTCAACCCGGCAGAACAGGCATTAAGCCAGATTGAACAGCGTATCGAACGCTTGAGCGAAACCCTGAATGCCGCTATCAATCGTCCTGCTCCTGCAATGCAGCCAGCAGCCGTATCCCAGCATACTGTACCTGCACGTCCACGCATTCAGCCACCGCCGGCAGTCAATGCGAATCATTATGCGCACAACCCTTCCCAGTGGCCGCATGAAAATGTTGCTTATCCGGAATTTCATCAACCCGGAGCAGTACAGCCTGCTTATCAGCCGCAACCTGCGGCGCAGGCAGCAGTGCCTTTTGCGCACAGCATTCCCGACCGCCGTGTTCATGCTCCACAACAGCCAGCCTTAGATCTTTCCCCTCTGCAAGATATGGGGCAGACATTGAGTGATATGGAACGGCGTTTGCGCGCGCTTGATCCAGGCTCTGCGGTTGCCGGTATTACGCACGAGCTGCAAGGTCTGCGTGAACGCCTTGATGCGCTTGCTGGTCACGAGCCTGACATGAGCAGCCTTGAGGATGTTCGTGCAGGTACGCTTGAAATTCGCAATGCTCTGAGCCGCTTGCCTTCCACCGAACTGTTTGCAAAACTTGCCCGTGATGTTCAGCTCATTACCGGAAAGCTGGATCAGGTTGCCCACGCGACAGCACAACATACGCATTCTGCTCCCGCATTAGCGCCTTTGCTGAATAATGCCATAGGCGGCATTCATGATTCCCTTGGTCATTTTAGCAAGCAAATCGACAAGCGCATTGAAGGACTTACCGAGAAGCAGCAAGGATTTCTGGAAAATGCCGTTGGCAATCTGAATGCTTCTGTCAAGCAGTTTGATACCAGCATTCATGCTATCAGCACAAAAATTGATGAGCGTATCGGCGCCATTGCGGATAACAATACCACACCGCTGCGGCTGAACGCGATTGAGCACAATCTTGCGGGTCTTTTCCGCAAAATGGAAGAACAGCGCGCCGAAGCGCAAGCCTTCAATCGCCAACGGGATGAAGAAGCAGCCCTTAACCTTGATCGCCATATGCAGGAATTGGGTAAGCAGCTCGATTATACTCGCCGCAATGTTGCTGAAATTACTGCTGCCTCTGCGGATCATCTGGTGCGCTCCACAGCACACACTCTGGACAGCAAAACCGAAGCGTTGAAACAGCATACAGAGACTGCGCTTGATTCCATGACAAGCCGCTTGGCTGCTCTAACGGAAAAAGCCGTAGAGCGCACCTCTGGCAAAGCAACCGAAGGCGTAGAGCGTGCTTCCCTTGCCACAACATCTGCTTTGGAAAAAATTGCAGCCAATACCACCCGCCAGATTTCCACATTGGAAATTGCTGTCCGTGAAATTGGCAGCCGCCTTGATCGTATCAAGCATGAGAGTCCTGCTCCTGCTGCTATCGATCATTTGCGCTCTGACGTGCAGGAACTTTCAAAATATATGGGTCGTATGCCCTTTTCTGCTGTAACACAGCCGAATATATCGCATATCCAATCCAGCATTAACGAGCTGCTGGGTCGGGTTGAATCGCTCAGCCCGTCACGTTCTTATGACAACGCTTCTGAAATTTTGCGCAATGCTGTTTCTGATATTGCAGCGCAAGTGGTGCAGAGCGTACGCGAACAGCTCAATGACAGCTCGATAACCGTGCGCGCACAGTTGAATGATACGTCGTTTAATGCATTGCAGCGTTCTTTGGATAATCTGGGTGAAAGAATTGAGCAACGCAGCGATACGCATAACTCCCGCTTGCTTGACGCCGTTCAAAAATCAATCAACAGCCTTGGAATACGTCTCGATCAGGTTGCGCGGTCGGCTCCTGAACCCGTTGCGCTGAACACTATTCAAAACGCTATTGAAAATCTGGCAGCGAAGCTTGAACATGCTGAAAAAACCGGCCACTTCAACGCCAGTGACACCATCAATAAAGCAGTCAATGAACTGGCTGAGCGTTTAAAACACACCAATACCCAACTTGGGTCTATTTCCTCGTTGGAAAACGGCCTCAATACTTTGCTGGCGCAGATGTCTGCAACACAAAGCTCAACCTTGCAAGCCTCTGAAGCAGTCGCCGCCAAGGTTGTACGCGATGTGTTAGCAAATCAGCCACAAGCCGCCGCACCACAACAAGGACGCGTGAACGAGCTTGCGCAGACCATGGCTGAACTGAAAGCGGATGCCGCACGCTCCGAACAACGCACAAACGATCAGCTTAACGCTGTAAAAGCACTGGTTGAGAAATTTGTGACCCAACCGACAATGCCTTTTGTCACTCCGGCTGCGGCCAATGCTCATCCGGTGGAGCAACCTGCTGAGGCTGAAACATCTCCCGCAGAGCTTGCGCGCGCGGCTGCCCGTAAAGCCATGATGGAAGCGCGGGAAGCTGGACACGTTGCGCCCGTTGTCAATGTGACAACGCCTGCTTTTACGCCAGAAGTGCAGGTTCCTTCTGTTGAAATTGCACCTCTTTCTGCTCAGACAGCTCCAACACCCGCTGTTCCTGTTGACAATGCCCATAAAATGGCATTCCAGAACATTGAGAATACTATCAATTTCCATCCTAATCTTCGTGAAACGCATGAAGAACCAGAAGATATTCTTGATCTGGTCAATGAACATGTAAACACCCGCTCGCGTTTCATTGCTGCCGCGCGCCGCTCTTTAAATCACGGTCATCCCATGGAAACGGCTTCACTCGCAGCGGTCGAAGCAGCGCTGGATCCCGCCAATACCAATGAGGAAGATAAATCCTTCACACAGGATGCCTTCAAACGCGCCAAACAATTTGCAGAACAAGGCTTTGCAACACCTGCACGCCGTAAGTCCATGATGATTGGGCTGGCAGCATCATTGTTGTTGCTCGGCTCCTACCAAGTTGCACAACACGCGCTGAATGGTGCAACGTTTGATACCCAAGAAACGGCTTCTTTGCCACAGTCAGACACGCTGGCTTCCTTGCAGGACAAGGCTGTCAGAATGGTGGAAACAGCGCCTGTATTCCCTGATGCGCGTGAATCTGCAACATCTTCCGTAACAAAAAACGAAGCTCTCCAATCTGCGCAAGCAGATAATTCTGATAGCCTGATAACGGGTTCTATCCCCAATCTGGAGCCTATGGCTATTCCAGAGCCATTGCCTCCTGCTATTGGTTCGCCGCGCTTGCGTACCCGTGCTTTTGCTGGCGATGCAGCAGCACAATATGAAGTCGGTACACGCTACACCGAAGGCCGTGGAGTTGGCCGCAATCTGAAAGCTGCCGCCGCATGGTATGAACGTGCAGCGCGTCAAGGCTCTGCACCGGCGCAATACCGATTAGCCAGCATGTTTGAAAAAGGTTCGGGCATTGACAAGAATTTGCAGCAAGCCAAATATTGGTATGAAAAAGCTGCAACGGCTGGCAATGCACGCGCCATGCATAATTTAGGTGTTCTTCACGCAGAAGGCGGCCTTGGCTCCCCCGATTTCCAGAAAGCCGCAGAATGGTTTTATCAAGGCGCTTCCCACGGTATAAAGGACAGTCAGTTCAACTACGCTATTCTGCTGGTGCGCGGTTTGGGTGTAAAGCAAAACCTTGCAGAGTCTTACTTGTGGCTTGCTCTTGTTGCTGAACAAGGTGACAGGGATGCGGCTTCAAAGCGGGATCAGCTGGCAGAAAAACTTGATCCGCGGACGCTGGCGCAAGCAAAAGAGCGGGTGAAAAACTGGCAGGCAGCGCCCCTTAAAACAGAAGCGAACGAAGTTGAGGCACCTTCCGGTGGGTGGGATGACTCACTTGCTTCTTCCTCCAGAAGCAATCCTGTTCGGCGGTAAAACAGTTCTTTACGATTGACGATACAGCCTCCTGATTGAGAGGCTGTACCGCCTATGCGGGTGATTATTTTTCTTTGCGGCAATAAATGGCAAACGCTTTTTCAAAGGCGTACAGGCGTTTACATAGCCGAGTTCCAATAAAATAATCATATTATTGGATCCAATGGCCCGCACAAATAAAAAACGATAAAACATAGACTTATAACGAAAATACATGATTATTTTATCATGCTTTCGCTGCGTTCGTTTCATGTAGAATTTTAATTGCAGCCACTACAGATAAATCCTCTCTATGATTTTACTTGACTTCAGCTCAAAAATAGCAGAATTTATATTATATAACAATAGTTTACAATAATTCTAAACTATAACATTGTACCATTTACTTCAAGGCTGCGTGTGATTTCATGATTGTATGCTCATGCAATATATTAAGCGATCACGCTATTCGAGACGCTTGTACCCGCAGTGAAGGTGCCGTTCGCACTCCTGGGCAAGTGCATAAATGCTTTGGTTGCAGTGCGCAGTGCGGTCGGTGTACGCGCACAATTCGTTCTATTCTGCATGAAGTAAACAAGAATTGCGCCGCGAAATGCGCCATTTGCCCAATAGCTTTGGCTCAAGAAAACGCTGCAACAGAACGAGAGCAAAACTTGCTTATAATCGCAGAACATTAACAGCTGGAATCGGCTTATCTAGCCTTGAGACATATAAAATGATTACATATCTCAGGATATAAGTCTTTATCTTATGACGGTTTTTTAGTTGCGCCTGGCTGTTGGCACTAATAAAATGAACATTTTAATTGAAGGTCTTCTGTATAGCTTGACTATTCATTGTCATTTTTTGTTTTTTTAACAAAATTTTCATCAAAAGAATAGCCAGAGCCACGTACAGTGCGAATGGGATCTGGATAATCTTTACCATTCAAGGCTTTACGCAAGCGCCCAATATGCACATCCACTGTGCGCTCATCAATATAAATATTGTTCCCCCATATAGCATTCAGCAAATGTTCGCGGGAATATACGCGACCAGGAGCTTGCATCAGATAATTAAGCAATCGGTATTCCGTTGGCCCCAAATGAATTTCGGCACCATTACGGTAAACACGGTGCTTTTCACGATCAAGCAAAATATCTTGTGCTTTGAGACGTTGTGCCAGCTTTTCCGGCTTGGTACGGCGCAATAATGCGTGCACCCGCGCAAGCAGCTCCGGCACAGAAAATGGTTTGACCATATAATCATCTGCGCCAGTCGCTAATCCACGGATTCGCTCAGCCTCTTCTCCACGCGCAGTAAGCATAATGATAGGCATTGCCTGAGTTGATTCACGTCCACGCAGGCGGCGACACAGTTCTATTCCTGATATTCCTGGAAGCATCCAGTCTAAAATAAGAAGATCAGGTATGCTTTCTTTTAATACTATATCGGCTTCATCCCCGCGCATAATCACCTTCACACGATGACCTTCTGCTTCAAGATTATAAGCCAATAAAAGCGAAAGTGCTTCTTCGTCTTCTACAATTAAAATAGAGGCTGCCATACGAATTTTAAATCTATTGTGCCTGAATACTAAGCGTACTTGCAAGATCTTCTTTTGGTCGCTCTGCTGCAAGCTGTTCGCCTGTCACAAGATAATGAATAGTTTCTGCAATATTGGTTGCATGATCCCCAATACGTTCAATATTTTTAGCGCAGAATAATAAATGCGTGCAATAACCAATATTTCTGGGGTCTTCCATCATATACGTAAGCAATTCGCGAAATAGAGATGTGTGCAGAGCATCAATTTCGCTATCATTTTCCCACACTTGCAAGGCGCGTTTGTTATCACGCTGTGCATACGCATCCAGAACATCCTTCAACTGTCGCTGAACAAGGTCACCCATGTGCTCTAAACCTTTAGCAAGGCGTGCAGAATAAAATGAACCTTCAAGGGCTAAAGCGCGTTTCGCAATATTTTTAGCAAGGTCGCCAATCCGTTCAATATCGCCTGAAATACGCATCGCTGCAATAATTTCTCGCAAATCAATGGCCATTGGCTGACGTTTGGCAATAATTAAAATGGCACGCTCTTCAGCATCGTGCTGTAATTGGTCAATAGCCCGATCACGGCGGATCAACTCTTGAGCTATTTGGCTATCGCGCTTGAGAAGCGCTTGAATGGATTCGGCAACCTGACGTTCTGCCATACCTCCCATTTCAGCAATTGTTTCACCAAGATGCTTCAATTCGTCATCATAGCGACGAACGGTATGCTCAACCATGTTGTGTCTCCTGATCCCACAGCATTAGAATATTGATATGACATTGATATGACAATGCCTGATTTGTCTGCATCATGCAAAGCCTAAGCAATAGCAAGATGCCGTTACCATTTGTGGAAAATGAAAAAGGCGCCCACAGCAATACAAAGGAATCCGACACCATGGTTCCAATTTAAGGGTTCGTTTAAATAAAATACCGAGAACAATACAAAAACTGCAAGAGTGATTACTTCTTGAATAGTTTTCAATTCTGCTGCGCTGAAATATCCATGCCCGATACGATTAGCTGGAACTTGAAAACAATATTCAAGCAGCGCAATCCCCCAGCTGATCCCAATAACCATCAACAATGGCGCTGTCTTGAACTTGAGATGGCCGTACCATGCAAACGTCATAAAAATATTAGATAAAATGAGCAAACCAATTGTGGTTACAGGTACAGAAAAGCTTTGCATGGTATTTCAATCGCAAATAATGAAATCGTGTTTTTTATCAATGCTTTCTTAGAATTATTTTTGCAATCATTTTTATTCATCGTGAGTTTTTTTTGCGGGCAACACTACTGTAAACAGCGAGCCCTTCCCCGGCTGGCTCTCAACAATAAGTTTTCCTTGGTGGCGCACAAGAATATGCTTCACAATTGCTAGCCCCAAACCTGCCCCCTGCTTCTTTTGAAGGGCATCTGCATCTGCACGATAAAAACGCTCTGTCAAACGTGGAATATGCTCTGCAGCAATTCCTGCTCCGTAATCCCTGATTGAAAGTCGAATTTTGGTCGGACTCTCGATTGGAGTGTGGACAAGCTCTATTTCGATTTTTTCTCCATCGCCCCCATATTTAAGAGCATTCTCGACAAGGTTTTCAACTACTCTTACCATCTCATCCCGATCTGCGGTAATGGGATAGGGCTCTTTGTTCATTATGAGTGTAATTGTTACCTGTTTTTTCTCGGCCAATGGTAGCAAACTATCACGCACCTGCATCACAATCTCGCGCAAGTCAACTTCACCATAGGGTTTGTGGTGTGCTTTCTGCTCCAGATGCGACAAAGACAGCAGGTCATTAACAAGACGCGCCATACGGTGGGATTGCTCCCGCATGATAGAAAGAAAACGATCCCGCGCTATGGCGTCATCTTTTGCAGCGCCTCGTAAGGTCTCAATGAAACCAACCAGTGAAGCAAGCGGAGTACGCAACTCATGACTCGCATTGGCAACAAAATCTACACGCATCCGCTCTGCTTTTCGTATTGGGGTCAGATCCTTTAAGGAAAGTAAGATATACTGTTTATCAGGCTTTTGCTTATTCATAAGCGGAGCTGCGTGAACCTGCATCCAAGTGTCTTTCGGTATGCGTTCAGAATAGTCGGCAGTGATACTTTTACCTTCCGCAGCTTGACGAATAGCACTCAGTATTTCAGGAACCCGCACAGCAAAAGAAAGCGGTTTTCCCGCATGAATATTTGGAAACAACTGTTGCGCTGCTTGATTGAAAACATATACGAAAAAATTCGAATCCAATAAAATTATCGGCTCAGGAAAAGCCATGACAACAGCCTCAGAATCAAAGGGATGAGAGGCTTGAGGAACAACTGATTTTAAAGGAATAGTTCTGCGTTGAGAACGGTGAAAAATTAAATAAATAACAATTGAAAAAGCAATAAAAATCAATACCGTACCGATGAAACGCTGACCACCAAGATAAGCAAGAGCACCAAAAAAAGCACCTAAAAAAAAGAGCAATCCTCCAAGCCACAGGCGCAGGATTGCGGTTCTCTCTCTCAGAGGTGCGCTGGGTGCTGGCGATGGCGCCTCATTGGGCGTGGCAGAAGAGGGCATTGGATTTTTCTCTTGGAGGAAAATTTATAGAAGCATAGTTTGGATTTTTTTGTCAATAAATCTCGTTTTTTATAAAATAACTATAATAGTTGTGGGTAAATCATCGCGCAGATGCACTTAATTATTTTATAACTGACACAGTAAACGTATATATCCTGCACACTCAGGCAGGATATTTGTATGCATAAAGGCTTCTCTACACTTTATAACACAGCGCTTGACAACACTATTTATTCTCATCAGGTCATTGATTTTGTTTCACAATGGATTGACAAGCGTTCACCATTGCTTGGGAAAATCTTTGCTGACATGGTTCCGCCTCAGGTTTTTCTTGAGGCTCACGCTCAAGCAAAACATGCTGACGTAACGCTTCTTGATGCTTTGCTTGCTCGTCCAGATGTACCTGTTGAAGCGATTGTGCGGCGCTTGGCCTTGCGTAGCAAAATCAGCATTATTGATACTCATGATATTGATTTTAAAAAAGAAAATATTCCAGCATCCCACGCTTCTCTAGCGCTTCGTGCAGGCATTCTGCATCTTAAAGATGGACGTATGATTGTGGCGTTAAGAGGGAAAGCGCTTGAGCGTGCGCTCCCTCTCTTGCGCAAGCAGCAAGGAGATTTGCGAAAAAAAATCTTTCTGGCATCCCCACGCGATTTTGCTGCCCTTATTATGCAACTTGGCGGTACAGATATGGCTCAAGATGCTGAAAATACAACAAAAAACATTGGGAAGCATCTTTCTGCACAATCGACAGGTCTTATCCGAATCATCGCCATTGGCTTGATTGCTTTGGTGGGGTACAGCATCTGGCAAGGCAATCTCCCTTTATGGGCAAGTCTTTGTTTTAGCACATTTTTTATTCTTTTGGCGCTCATGCGTTTTTATGCCTGCATTGCGTTTTTACAGACCAGGCAAGAGGGACAAATTCAGCGGATTGCAGACCATGATCTGCCCGTTTACACCTTGCTGATTCCGCTCTTCAAGGAAGCACGAGTCGTTGAAAAGCTTGTCAATTCCGTCTGCCTGCTGGATTATCCAGCAGCAAAACTGGATATAAAATTTCTTGTCGAAGCAGAGGATAAAATCACTCAAGAAACTCTCGACAAGACAGCACTGCGCGGCAACATGGAAGTTCTGGTTGTTCCAAAAGGAAAAATACGAACAAAACCAAGGGCTTTGAATATAGGTTTGATGGCAGCGCGAGGACAGTATGTTGCGGTTTACGATGCAGAGGACGAGCCGGATAAAGGACAATTGCGCGCGGCTCTTTCAGCCTTCACATTGGGGGATAAAAACCTTGCGTGCGTGCAGGGGCATTTGACCATCGACAACACACAGGATGGATGGATAACCCGGCATTTCACGCTGGAATACACAGCCTTGTTTGAGATTCTTCTTCCTGCTCTTGCACGCTTTAAAGTGCTGTTTCCCTTGGGAGGAACCTCCAACCATTTCAAAACCTCGGTATTGCGGGAATGCGGAGGCTGGGATGCCTATAATGTGACGGAAGATGCCGATCTCGGCGCACGTTTGGGACGCAGAGGATACCATCTTGGTATGATAACAAGTGCAACGTGGGAAGAAGCACCCAACAGAGGGATAAGCTGGCTTACTCAACGTACTCGATGGATGAAAGGCTATATGATTACCTGGGGTGTTCACATGCGCACACCGCTTGCTCTGTGGAACCAGTTAGGGTGGAAAAATTTCCTTATCTTTCAGGGGTTTATTGCTGGTATGCCTTTAGTAGCGCTGGCGTTTCCGGTGTTTTTAGTGCTGTGTGCAATACAAGGATTTTCAGGAAATTTGCTCCGCGAGGATAGCGCCTTGCATCATCTGCACCTTTTTGCACTGTTATTCGGGTTTTGTGCAGCGTTTGTTATTATCCTGTGTGCATTGCTGCAACGCTCCTTATGGTCGCTCTGGCACGCGCCATTTACCTTGATTTTCTATTGGTTATGCGTATCTTTTGCCGCCTGGCGCGCGCTGGTGCAATTGCTTTATTCCCCCCATTTCTGGGAAAAGACCGAGCATGGTTATGCCCGCACATCGCGTCTTAAAATTATGCGGAACAAAGCGGAATGAAACAAGCGGAATAAAGCGGAATACCCGTCAGCCGGAAGAAGCCGCTTATTTCTTTGGATTGCGGCGTCGCACCGTGAGCCATTTTACTCACGGTTTGCCTTGGCAGGTGATCCTGCGCGTATCGTCTCTCCTGCCTGATGCTGTCCATAAAGTTACAGGGTATTGTTTTTTATACGCTCCAGTATAGCGCGATACTGCTTCATATTTCATAACGGGTTTTTCGTGGATTCTGACCTGCGTCAGAATGACGACGGTGCTTCACACAGAAGTTCCTACCGCCCGCTCCACTATGCCTTGAACAGAAGGATTTAAATAAATGCCGTTTCTCACAGCATTAGTTTGGTTCTCTTTGTCCTTTCCAAAAAGAAAAAACCCGGCCAGAGGCCGGGTTTCGCATAAATTCCAGATCAGGCTTGAGCCTGAGCAGAATTAGAATTTGTAGGATACACCAACGCGAACAGCGTGGATATCTTGTGCATCGATTGATGCTGCAGGAGCAACTGCACCGAAGTTGTAGGTTTTTGAACCGAGATCAGTGTAACGGTATTCAGCGCGTGCTGTTACGTTTTGTGTGATTGCGTATTCGATACCAGCGCCAACAGTCCAACCAACATGTGTGTTGCTGTCAGAAGCAGATACTGCAGGAGCTACAGAAAGATCTGTGAAGCGTGCATCTACACCACCGAATGCCACACCACCGGTTGCGTAAACGAGAACGCGGTCAAAGGCATAACCAACGCGAGCGCGAACAGAACCGAGCCATTCAACATCAGCTTGGAAGGATGCAACGCCAGGAACAGTTGTAGAAGCATCTGCACCGGAAGCTTCGATATCAGCTTCTACGCCGAAAACCCAGTTGTTGATCTGGTGGTTATAACCAGCATGAATACCGCCTACAACGCCGTCAAGGTCAGAACCGAAGTTGGTGTCTGCGAAAGCATAACCAACTTGCGCACCAACGTAGAAACCTGTCCAGTCATAATAACCGGCTGGAGCTACGGACTGGTAAGGAGCAACGGAAGGAAGGTCAGCAGCAGATGCAAAACCAGCAGTTGCGAGGAGGAGAGCAGCGGCAGAAGCGCCGAGGATGCTTTTACGGATCATTTGGGTAGTTCCCGTTTGTTGTAGGTAAATCTGATGTATTGATTTCTACGCCAAGCCGCGCTGCTTGTCTGTGCTTTCTCTGCAACATTGGCCATTGAACGTATTTTTAAATGGTAAGTATCTGTAAAATAACAATAAAAAAAAGTTGCAACTTGTAAATAAGTGTTTTTCTCTCACCCAAAAACACAAAAGCAAAGCCCGATTATGGCAATAAAGAGGCATAGTGAATCAAAATTCATATTTGTAACTTGAAATACAACCATTTATCTCTGTATTTTAAGTGATATTTCTTGCTTCTTATGATGCCACTTTCTCATTCGAAGGGTAAAGCGGACTGCCATCACATAAAGTGGAGCCTTAAAACGTTATACTTTTGCTAAAATCGCTTTATAGAATCACCAAAAGTCCACAGACCGGAGATATACTCATGCTTTATCCATTTTATAAATTGCTGATAGCGACCGTAATTGGTTCCCTTGCACTGGTTGCCGAAATCTCCGCCCCTGATGCTTTTGCTCAGGACAACCATCACCATCATGCTGCACAACAACACCGCTCCTCCCAACCTGCGGATTCGACCTTGGCTTATCAGAAGGTTGCTGCGGACATGCATAAGGATATGGACATACCTTATACTGGAAATGCCGATATTGACTTTGTGCGCGGCATGATTCCCCACCATCAGGGCGCCGTTGAGATGGCAAAGGTGGTGTTGAAGCATGGCAAGGATCCCGAAGTCAGAGCGTTGGCGGAAAAGATTATTGCCGCCCAGAATGATGAAATTGCATTTATGCAGAAGTGGCTTGAAACCCAGGATAAGCCCTGAGTGGCTTAAAAAATCCAGAAAGCCTTGCATCGGATGCGTTCTCGCGGCATATCTTGATGCGAGGCATGTTTTGCGCAATTCTTTTTGAGTAAGTGCTGTGCTGCATTATGATTCTATGGAGAGCCAAGAGGTATTATGGCAGCTTACATTCTTCGCCGTCTCCTGTTGATGATCCCCACTCTTTTGGGGATTTTGCTTGTTTCCTTTGTGATTGTGCAATTTGCTCCGGGCGGACCTGTCGAGCGCGTGCTGGCACAGATTCAAGGCATGGATACGGGCGGCACAGGGCGTTTTTCCGGTGGCGGCAGTGATCTTGTGGGGCAAGGCGCTCCTTTGGGCAGTGGCGATACGGCGGGCGGTAAATACCGTGGCGCACAGGGGCTTGATCCTGCCTTTATCCAGCAGCTTGAGCAGCAATTCGGCTTTGACAAGCCCGCCCATGAGCGTTTTTTTAAAATGGTCTGGGATTATTTGCGGTTTGATTTTGGCAAGAGCTATTACCGCGATATTCCGGTGGTTGACCTTATCATTGAAAAAATGCCGGTTTCCATATCGCTCGGTTTGTGGATGACATTGCTATCCTATGCTATTTCCATTCCGCTCGGCGTTGCCAAGGCGGTGCGCGATGGCTCCCGCTTTGATGTGTGGACCAGCGCTGTGGTGATTGTGGGCTATGCCATTCCCAGTTTTCTGTTTGCTATTGTGTTAATTGTGCTGTTTGCCGGCGGTTCGTTCTGGGATTTGTTTCCGCTGCGTGGCCTGACATCCGATAATTGGGAAAGCTTGTCGCTCTGGGGAAAAATTGCGGATTACTTCTGGCATCTGGCTTTACCCCTCACGGCGATGGCACTGGGCGCCTTTGCCACCACTACGCTGCTCACCAAAAATTCTTTTCTGGATGAGATTAAAAAGCTTTATGTGCAAACGGCGCGCATGAAAGGCTTGTCGGAACGGCGCGTGCTGTATCATCATGTGTTCCGCAATGCGATGCTGATTCTGATTGCGGGTTTCCCCGGCGCTTTTGTTTCGGCATTTTTTACGGGTTCTTTGCTGATTGAGACAATTTTCTCGCTGGATGGTTTGGGGTTGCTTTCGTTTGAATCCGTGGTCAACCGTGATTATCCGGTGGTGTTTGCCAATCTTTATATCTTTGGCGTGATTGGTTTGCTCACGGGTTTGCTCTCGGATTTGATGTATATGTGGGTTGATCCGCGGATTGATTTTGATGTGAGAGGGGTGTGAGATGAGGCTTTCCCCTTTAAACCGCCGCCGTTGGGCATTGTTCAAGGCCAATCGCCGTGGCTACTGGTCGCTGTGGATTTTTCTGACGCTGTTCGCCATTACCCTGTGTTCGGAGTTCATCGCCAATGACCGCCCGTTGCTGGCGTCTTATAAAGGCGAATTGCTGGTGCCGGTGCTGGTGGATTATCCGGAAGAAAAATTCGGCGGCTTCCTCGCCCATACCGATTATCGCGACCCTTACATCCGAAAGGAAATTGAAACCAACGGCTGGATGATCTGGCCGCCCATCCGCTTCGCAGACCAGACCATCAATCTGGAACTGCCCGTACCCGCACCCGCACCGCCTTCCTCGGTCAACTGGCTCGGCACAGACGACCAGGGCCGTGATATCATGGCGCGGCTGATGTATGGCTTCCGGCTTTCGGTATTGTTCGGGTTGGCGTTGACGCTGATCTCGTCCGTGGTCGGCGTGATTATGGGCGCCGTGCAGGGCTATTTCGGCGGCTGGACAGACCTCATCATGCAGCGGGTCATTGAAATCTGGACAAGCGTACCCTCGCTTTATCTGCTGATTATTATTGCGGCCGTTATCACGCCAAGCGTCTGGATTTTGCTCGGCATTCTGTTGCTGTTTTCATGGGTATCACTGGTGGGGCTGGTGCGGGCAGAGTTTTTGCGCGCGCGCAATTTTGAATATGTACGCGCTGCAACCGCACTTGGTGTTTCCAACACGCGCATTATGCTGCGGCACCTGCTGCCCAACGCCACCGTTGCCACGCTCACCTTCATGCCGTTTATTCTCAACGGCTCTATCACCACGCTCACCTCGCTGGATTTTCTCGGCTTTGGCTTGCCTCCCGGCTCACCATCGCTGGGGGAACTGCTGGCACAGGGCAAATCCAACCTGCACGCACCGTGGCTCGGCATTTCCGGCTTTATGGTGCTGGCTATCACCTTGTCGTTGCTGGTGTTTATCGGTGAAGCAGTGCGGGATGCCTTTGATCCACGCAAAACATTTTCTTAACAAGACGCGCAATCCACTGTTTCGTTATGGAACTTAACCGCTGATTATGCGGTTATTGCGCGTGTCGGCATTTACTTCTTCATGCTCAAGGCACGTCGGGCAAACGTTTCCAAACGCCGGTTGTAATAAAAATACAAACAGTGTGAAGATAAATGTCTGATTAATGCCGTAATTGCCATGCAAAAGACTACCTCTGAAGTGATTAAGATATATGGTAAACATCTGTTATTTAAATAATATGTAAACCATAACAGTCTGTAATCACATGTGTTGCTTATAAGTGACAGACAAAGGTGCCGAATCTGGCGTACAACTAGGCCAGTTAATCAAGACTAAAGAAAAAGGATGCAATTTATGTTTCGGAAAACTGTATTTGGCGCTTCTGCTGCCGCTCTTCTCCTTGCAACAGCTGGTTCTGCCTTTGCTGCGGATCTTCCCTATGTTGCTCCTTATCAAGCTGAAGCTGCCGCGCCAGCAGGTTATTACGACTGGACAGGTTTCTATGTCGGTGCGCAAGCCGGTTACACATGGGCAGACCCAAGTGTTGGCCCCAATGTTGATGGCTTCCTCGGCGGTGTACATGCCGGTTACAATCACCAGATGAACAACTGGGTTCTCGGTGTAGAAGGTGATATCGAGTATTCCGCTGCTGATGGCTCTTCTGTCAGCCCAGCCGGTGATCGCTTCAAATCCGAACTGGAATGGATGGGTTCCGTACGGGCGCGCGTTGGTTATGCAATGGATCGTACCCTTGTTTATGCAACAGGTGGTGTCGCATTCGGCAAAGTTGATGCAGCTTCCACAGTAGGCGCGGTAACCGCAACCGACAGCAACACACACGTTGGCTGGACAGCCGGTGCTGGTCTTGAATATGCTGTAACACAGAACATCACTACACGCGCCGAATACCGTTACACCGATCTGGGCGATAAAACCTATGACTTCGGTGCAGCAGGCGGCGCAGGTAAAATCGGCGTTGACAGCCACGCTGTGCGCGTTGGTGCCTCTTACAAATTCTAATTCTTACGGGCTCCACCCGTTAGCAATCTGATGCGAAGCCCGGCTCCAAGCCGGGTTTTTGCTTTTAATATCCTCTCAAGAGGTTGTAAGATTTCCACAGCACAAGCTATGTAACGGCAAAACATGCTCTTTTTTTATTCTTTATAAATCAATTGCTTACACTTTATTAATAACCAAAAACCAAATTTGTTGCAAAAAAGATACAGACTCTTTGTGCTTTATTTCCTAAAGGTTGTCTCATCATTCTTTTTTGAACATGAGTACACAGTAATGATCCGTAATAAAATTCTTGGCGCTTCCATTGCCGCTCTTCTTTTCGCAACAGGTTCTGCAGTTGCCGCTGACCTTCCTTCCGTTGCTCCTTATCAGCAGCCTGTTGTTGCTGGTTATGACTGGACTGGTTTTTACGTTGGTGCGCAAGCTGGTTATGTATGGGAAGGTGGCAACGGTAACACCATTGACGGTTTTGCTGGCGGTATCCATGCCGGTTACAATCACCAGATCAACAACTGGGTTTTCGGCGTAGAAGCTGATGTAGAATACTCCGGTGCAGATGCTTCTGCAACTATTCCTGGTGTGCTGGCTGTTTCCGCAGACGTTGAATGGCTCGGTTCTGTGCGCGGACGTGTAGGTTATGCTTTTGACCGCACGCTCGTTTATGCAACCGGTGGTGTAGCGTTCGGTGGTATTGAAGTGCGCGCAACTAACCTTGCTGTTGCTCCTGCTATTTCTGCATCTGACAGCAAAACTCACGTTGGCTGGACAGTTGGTGCAGGTATCGAGCACGCCATCACCCAGAACGTAACAGTACGCGCTGAATACCGCTACACTGATCTGGGTCGCAAAACCTACAACTTCGCTGGTATCGGTGCTGCTCGCGCCAATGCTGACGATATCCACGCTGTTCGCGTTGGCGTATCTTACAAATTCTAATTCTTCAAGCCCTGCTTGTTAAGAAATCTGATGAGAAGCCCGGCTCCAAGCCGGGTTTTTGCATAGACAACCTGCTAAAAGCTGCATACAAGACACTACAGAACATCTCAATTCCACCATAATAAGGGTTATGATGCAGGATACTCAGGTACACATGAGTAGAATAATCAGGCATAGCGCCCTTCACCTGTTTGAAGCTTTTATGTAAAATTGCTCATGGCCACTTTTTTCCAACCTCTCAAAGTACAAGCGCGTGTTATTGGCGCTCTTATTTTGCGCGAAATGCGCACACGGTTTGGCAAAAGTAGGCTGGGTTATGCGTGGGCGCTGATTGATCCGCTGCTTTATATTGCCGTATTAAGCCTTGTGTTTCACGCGGCCGGTCGTTCTAATCCTCCGCTGGGACATAGCGCAATTCTGTTTTTTGCAACCGGCGTGCTGCCTTTGCGCATGTGCATTAAAATCGGCGCATCGCTAATGTCAGCTATTCAAGCCAATGAATCCCTGTTTTACTTTCCCGTTGTAAAGCAGATTGATGCAATTTTTGCCCGCTTTATTCTTGAATTTTTCACCTACATTATGGTGATGATTCTGCTGTTCTCGGCATTTGCGGTTATTCTGCATCTTCCGCAACCAAATTTTCTGCACCTCTTAGGGGCGATTGTCTCTTTGAGTTTGATGGGGCTAGGGATAGGAATTTTAAACGCTATCATCATCCGCTTTATCAAATCCTGGGATAAAATTTTCGGTATTCTTTCCACTGCCCTGTTTTTTGCTTCAGGTGTTTTCTTTCTGGTTGACCGGATGCCACCGCAAGCGCGAGAATTTCTGGTCTGGAACCCCGTTCTGCACGGCATTGAATGGTTTCGTGAAGGGATGTTCACCGACTTTGTCAGCTATTCCCTTGATCGCGGTTATCTTGTAAAGTGTGCCGTTCTGAGTGTCGTTATAGGGCTTGCCCTTGAACGCAGTCTCCGGCGCCGCCTGAGGAAAACCACATGATTATTATGGAAAACGTCTCGAAAGCTTTCCGCACCGGACAAGGCAAACGGGTGATCCTTGATAAAGTGAGCACTGTGTTTCCACGTGGAAAGAGTGTTGGCATCCTTGGCCACAATGGCGCTGGAAAATCGACGCTGGTGCGTTTGCTGGCAGGAGTGGAAGCCCCCGATACCGGCCGCATTCAGCGTCATGCCAATGTTTCGTGGCCTTTGGGATTTGGCGGTGCATTTCACAGCTCGCTTACGGGTGCTGAAAATGCCCGGTTTGCTGCGCGGATTTACGGCGCAAACGCTAGAAAAGTTGTACAGTTTGTTGAAGAATTTGCAGAGTTGAAAGAATATCTGCATATGCCCTTTCGCACCTATTCCAGCGGAATGCGGGCGCGTTTGGCTTTCGGCGTTTCCATGGCTATCAAATTCGATGTTTATCTGGTGGATGAAATTACTGCTGTAGGCGATGAGCGCTTCAAAGCACGCTGCCATGAAGTGCTGCGTGAACGCATGGTGGAAAGCGATATTATTATCATCTCGCACAGCATAAAAACCATAAAAGCCTATTGCGATATTGGTGTTGTCCTCGAAAAAGGCAAACTTGTCATGTATGATGATCTCAATGAAGCGATTGCAGTTTATAACAAACTGCTGTTCCATTAACCTTTCTGTTTTATTCTTTCTCCTCTTATTCCTTGCTTCTTGCGATTTCGAGCGTAACTTATGTCACAACAACCCAGCCAGCCAAACCCCGCTCATCCGGCTCCTAAAGCCCCTGCGCCTGAAGCTGCTGTTCAGCCTGCTCCCGCAAGACCCGCTGCAAAGGCGGCTCCCGAAGTGGTGCCTGTAAAAATTCCTGCCCGCAAACCCGAAAAAGCACCCCCCCCCAACACAGAACGCGGTGGTGTTATCGATCTTAAAACGCGCGTGCAAGGCATTTCCACCCAGATCGGGAAAATTCGCAAGCCCTCCCGCAAGTGGCTGAAACACTGGCTGAGAAATTCAGCTTTGCTAGCCATTGCTTTGCCCACTGTGATTGCTTCGGTTTATTTTGGCCTCATTGCTTCGGATCAATATGTTACCGAGTCGCAATTTGCCGTGCGCGGCTCTGACGGTGGAACAAGCCCCGATATTCTGGGGGTCATTACAGGTTTTTCTTCATCTTCAAGCTCGACATCGTCCGATAGCTTTATTTTGCAGCAGTATATCCACAGCCGCGAAATGGTGGATAAATTGCAAAATCAGCTTGATCTGCGCACCATTTTTACGTCACCTGAAGCCGATTTCTTCTCACGTCTCAGCGGCAGCGCCACCACCGAAGAGCTGGTGAATTACTGGCGTTCCATGACCAAGGTCAGCTTTGATGCTACCTCCGGCATTCTTACTGTGGCGGTGCGCGCTTACACGCCAGAAGAGTCGCAAAAACTGGGCGCTGCTGTTCTGGAATCAAGCGAAAACCTCATCAACAACCTCTCACGGCGCGCCCGTGAAGATGGTGTGCGCTATTCCAAGGAAGAACTTTCCCGCTCTGAATTGCGCCTCAAGTTTGCCCGACAGGCTATCCGCGATTTCCGTGACCGCGAGCAGTCTCTTGATCCTTCCAAAACCGCCGAAAGCCGTTTGGGTATTTTGAGCAAGCTTGAAGGCGAGCTTGCCAATGCCGAAGCAGAGCTGGCCGGCGTAGCCAGCTTTCTCAGCAGCGATGCGCCCAGCGTAAAAGTTCTCAACAACCGCATTGGCGCCATCAAGCAACAGATTGTGGATGAACGCAGTAAAATTGGTGGCTCTGCCGCCAGAGCAGCACAAGGGCAGAATGTTACTGCGGCAGGCAAAGTGCTTAGTGGCGTGATCTCCGAATATGAAGAACTGGCTGTAGAACGTGAATTTGCCGAAAAAGCCTATGTCACATCGTTGGCAGCGGTTGAACGCGCCCGCATGGAAGCCGAACGGCAGGTGCGCTATGTCACAACTTTTGTCCAACCGAAACTGGCC
Source organism: Methylopilaceae bacterium (assembly GCA_048594375.1). Taxonomy (GTDB): domain Bacteria; phylum Pseudomonadota; class Alphaproteobacteria; order Rhizobiales; family Methylopilaceae; genus JBMDXK01. The sequence goes on along the minus strand of JBMDXK010000041.1, from coordinate 27,217 downwards.
GATGAAGCCTTGTATCCACTGCGCCTCCAATCGGTGCTGATTGTATTCCTGATTGCCGGCGTTTTATGGGCTATGGGCGTGCTGCTGTTTTATGCCGTACGGGATCACGCAATGTAGAATCGTTCTTAACATGCGGCATGCCGTCGCTGTGACCGCATGGAGGAACGATTTTCCTTGCCATTTAGTGATAAAATATCTTCAAGTAAAGCTCAGGGTGGCATTTTATAAATGTTCCAGAATGCTCCCTTGCCTCGACAAAAGCCTAGCGTGTTACCCCCTTAAAGGTCATGCGCAGCAGTAAAAGCCTTATCCGCTTTTATTGCAGTGAAAACGTGATGATCTTATTGTGCATTTTCACTGTAAGTCTTTGTTTTGGCTCAGAGTTTTAACAAATAAAATAACCGTTTTATTTGTAACCCGGCTATAGCGCGCCTATAGTATGGTGTACCTGAGGATTGGCATAATGGACTATCAACGTTTTTTTGAAAATGCTGTCAAACAACTGCATGTAGAAAAACGTTACCGCGTATTCGCAGATATTGAGCGCAGTGTCGGGGATCATCCCCGCGCCTTCCTGCACACCGGTACCCAGCGGCGCAATATTGTTATCTGGTGCTCCAATGACTACCTCGGCATGGGGCATCATCCGGTTGTTGTCGATGCTTTATGCCACGCCGCACGCACCATGGGTACTGGCGCTGGAGGCACACGCAATATTTCCGGCAACCACCATCCCATTGTAGAACTTGAAGCAGAGCTAGCCGACCTCCACCACAAGCAAGCCGGTCTGGTTTTTTCTTCCGGCTACGTGGCCAATGAAGCCGCCATTTCCACCATTGGGCAGCTGCTGCCCCATTGTCTGATGCTTTCCGATGCCTGTAACCATGCCTCCATGATTGCCGGTATCCGCAATTCCAAATGCGAAAAACGTATTTTCAATCATAACGATCTGGTGCATCTGGAAAATCTGCTTAAAGCGGCGGATCCCGCGCGCCCCAAGCTCATCCTGTTTGAAAGCATTTATTCCATGGATGGCGATGTAGCTCCCATTGGGAAAATCTGCGATCTTGCGGAACGCTATGGCGCCATGACATATCTTGATGAAGTTCACGCCGTTGGTATGTATGGTGCGCGCGGAGCTGGTATCGCCGAACGCGATGGCGTTATGCACCGTGTAGATGTGATTGAAGGCACACTCGCAAAAGCTTTTGGCGTTGTAGGCGGCTATATTGCAGCATCACAAGCCATCACAGACGCCATTCGCAGCTATGCCTCCGGCTTCATTTTTACATCTTCCATGCCTCCTGCTACAGCCGCTGCGGCACGCGCATCCATCACGCATTTGAAAGACTCCTCAGCAGAACGCAATGCTCAGCAAGAACAGGCACGCAAAACGCGTCAGGCTTTGCAAGAGCGCGGGATTCCGGTTATTGCAACTGATACTCACATTATCCCTGTTCTGGTCGGAGATCCTGAAGCCGCCAAAGCCGCAACCGATATGCTGCTTTATGAACACTCTATCTATGTGCAGCCCATAAATTATCCAACCGTTCCTCGCGGCACAGAACGCTTGCGTCTTACACCAGGACCTTTTCATGATGATGCGCTGATTACACAATTAGCCGATGCACTGGATGACATCTGGAATGCCCTTGGCCTGCCGCGTCAGGGCGTATTTTCTCAAGCCGCGCAATAATTTTTCTTTACACCACTCCATTCTGGCCAGAGCTTTGCGCTTTTGCGGCGGCGAGCCTTGGGAATGGCTGCGCGTTATCTAGCTGCATAAAAATCTTTCAATCAGCAACTTAATAAAAAACGGCCAGATTGCTCTGGCCGCAAGTTAAATCAGTTTTAGGATAGAATAAGTTAAAAGACTATTTTGTCAGGTCTTTTACTTTATCTTTGTTGTCTGGATTTTGGGCAAATCTTTCCACCTTATCAAATATGGTGTCGAATTTATCCGTTGAATTGCTGTCATTAACCTTCATGTCTTCTGATAAAATCCACCGATCGCCATTTTCGAGTGTTACGCGATAGACACCTTCTCCATAGTTATCAACAAAGGTTATTGCATGCTTAGGCTTGTCGCGGATATCCTCAAATGTGCTGTCGCTAATAAACCCATTACTGGATTTGCCATCACCCACTGCTTTGAAGAAGAGTTGACCATCATCATGGTTGGTTGCGCCTTGGATCGCTTCTTTGGTTTTATCATCCAGTTTGTCATACTGTGACAGCATCCAGTGAACATCCTGCGCACCGCTTTTTGTCGATGGGTTGATGATATGGTGATCACCGTTCTTTGTATCATAGACGTAGCGATTGCCCACTTTTTCCAACGTTTTCCAGTCAATACCATCTTTACCTGTTGTGATAATATTACCGGTGTCACCCGCACCATAGGTCACATCATCATTAAATGACCTCAAACGGTAGAGGGCATAGCCAAGGTCTTGCTTACCATCGGTATAGTTATGTTCGGCATCAATAGTGAGAAGATGTTTCTTTTCACCATCTTCCGTATAACGTACGCCAACAATTTCCTGAGCCTTGTCGCCTTCTCCGGTAACGAAATTACCAGAATTATACATCTGAATAACTTCATTAAAATCCAGATCTTTAAGAGATTTGGTGGAAACTTTGCCATCTTTGTCGCGAAGCAAGATTTCACCACCTTCAATATTATCACCGTTTTTCAAGCTTTCCGAAATGTCTTTGTCGGATGAGCCTTCCATAAATTTGAAGAATTCAATAGCGTCCTTGCCTTTCATTTCTTCTGCATCGGCGCCGATTGAATCTGGATTGGAATCTTTGGGATCGCCTTTCCCTTCACGAGCTAGAAAGTCTTCACGAGTTTCGTATGGGCCACCACCAAAGCCTTCCTCCAAGCCAACTGGTGATTCAGCTAGATTTTTAATAAGCGTTTCGATATTGCCACGTTCTTCTTTTGGTACATCTTTCAGAGCATTTTGAAGTTCTTTTTTATTATTAGCAACAGTATCTACCTTTTCCTCATCAAGAAAGGCTTTGCCGTCTTTCTCTGTAAATAAAGCATCGTACAAACTACCACTTCTATCTGCAATAAATTTGAGATGTCTAAGGTCAATGGTAACTGGGCCATCTTGGTTTTTATGATCGCTTGGTTTTTCTTCTTCATCCACTGAGGTTGCATCATCAAGGAAAGCGTCGGAAATAACTTCAGGATTTTCAATTGCGTCCTTGAATTCTCCCTTGGTAATCTTTTTGTCATTACCAACGGCTGCGGCATATTCTTCAAGCAAACTTGCAATCTGCTTGCTGTCTTCCGCCTTGCCTTGCCCCGTTAAAGTCTTGGCGATTTCTTGAAGCTCTTTACGATCTTCTTTGTCTTTTACAGCGCCCCAAAGCTGGGTATCACCATCTAAATCGGCCTTGGCGAGCTTTTGAAGCGTTTCAATCTCAACCTGACCATTCATGCCAACCTGAGGCAGGAAACCTTTGCTGTCAATATCGCCAAGCAGTTCTGAAAGACGCTTTTGCGCTTCTTTGATGTCAGGTTTATCGCCAGTGCCGAAACCGCTAAGCTTCCCTTCATCGCCTTCAGCAGGCTTATCTGCTTTTGCATCCTCTGTGCTTTCAGTAAAGCCGCCGTACAAACCATCTTTGTCAGCGACCGCTCCCAGTGTGGACTGAAGAGCATCATCACCCAAAGTTTTAACAAATTTTTCGGTTTCCGCACGTTGCTCTTCAGGCACATCTTTCAACGCATCTTTCAAAGCTTTTTCATCACCTGCAACCGTTTTCAGCTTGTTCAGATCAAGATGCTGTTTGCCATCTTTTTCTGTGAACACAGCATCCTTCAGACTGTCGCTATTTTCTGCAAGCTTTGACAATTTCTGAAGTTCTGCATCAACACTTTCCTCAGCAGCTTTCGGCTTATCTTCTTTGCCATTGGCTGGCGGTGGCACAATGGTATCCAGATTTGTCCAATCCTCTTGGCCAATCTCACCATCTTTTGTTGCAGTATCATGCCACTCGGCAACGCTGTCATCAGCAGCCAATACTTCAGCAAGAAATTCCTGACTAGCCGTTTCACCGGGTTTGAAAAAGTCATAGCTGCCAAGAAGATGATTGATAATGGCACCTGTTTCGCCCGTATCATTATATCCTGTTGCAGAATTGCCGTTGGCCGCCATGGCGTTAACCAGCGTTTGTGTAAACATATCGTAATCATGCTGATTTTTATCAACGCCGATTTTATCAAAGAATTTGTCGGCGATCATCTCTGCAGACCGCTGTTGCAGTGAAGATATATCTCTGATCTCTGTCATGTGAAACTCCTAAAACCTGACTTTATCTTTTACATACGCCTTACTTACGAAGGTATTTGCTGTTCCAGTTTTTTATTTATAAAGAACTTTGTTTTGACCCTTGTGTTATCGCAACCAATCAAATGACTTTACAACATAAAGCGTTTGATATTAACAAATCAGACCAGACACGATACACAGTAAATTTAGTTCTTATTTAAAATAATATGCAATTTAATACACAAGCGCAATCAGGATTTAATCGTTTCTTTAAATTTATTACTCTATAGTTAATACTTCAAAGAAATTATTAAGGAATTTTATTTTGAAATAAGAGCGACTTAGCGAAAAATTTTGAAAAAATTTCTCTCTCTCGACGCGTATAATAATTTTTAATTTACACAAAAACTTCCTACTTTTGATAATAAATTTCGAAAAAAATATTTGAATACTTACATCGCTAGTATTAAACATTTAAAAAAGTGCGCTTTTCTATTGCTGACTTTCGTCCTTATTTTAGATGATCTGCATGTGCCAATATAGTTTCACTTGCATTTTTTGCGTGAGTGTGGGAAGGAAAATCAATTATTTTCCCGCCATTGAACACGCGCGTTTATCAGGAAGAAAACATGTCTCCGCCCATTCTGATTGCACCTTCCCTGCTTGCCGCTGATTTTTCCGCTTTCGGTGAGGAAGTGCGGCTTGCCGATGCTGCCGGTGCAGACTGGTTCCATCTGGATGTGATGGATGGGCATTTTGTGCCGAATATTTCCTTTGGCCCCGATGTTGTCAAAGCAGTGCGCCGCCATACTTCCAAGCTGCTTGATGTGCATCTGATGATCGCCCCGGCTGACCCTTATCTGGAAGCCTTTGCCAAAGCCGGAGCCGACGCGATTACCGTTCATGCGGAAGCGGGTGCGCATCTGCACCGCAGCCTGCAAACCATCCGCGCATTGGGCAAACGCGCCGGTGTGGCCATCAACCCCGCCACACCCCTCTCGGCCATTGAGCATGTGCTGAATGATATTGACCTTGTGCTGGTGATGACGGTTAATCCCGGTTTTGGTGGTCAGAGCTTTATTGAAACTATGCTGCCGAAAATTACATCTTTGCGCGCAATGTTGCATGGCCGCAATGTTGATATTGTGATTGATGGCGGCGTTACGCCTCATACTGCTGGAGCCTGTGCGCGGGCTGGCGCCAATGTTCTGGTGGCCGGTTCTGCGGTATTTAATGCGGAAAAAGCGGATTACGCCCAGCGGATTGATGCGATCCGCCAGGCTGCATTGGCAGGGCTGGACGGAATCTAAAGGGCTTTTACTGACGGGTATTGCGTTTCATATGCACCAGTATGGTATCCAGTGCTGAAAGAAACGCAGAGCGATCACGAGCAGAAAACGCTTTTGGCCCGCCCGTAACTTGTCCCGTACTGCGCAAATCTTCCATCAGATTGCGGGTAGCCAAAGCCATGCCAATCGAGTCTTCCGTGAAAGGCTTGCCTTTGGGTGACAATACTTTCGCACCAGCCTTCACGCAACGGCTGGCCAAAGGAATATCGCTGGTGATAACCACATCCGCCGGTGTAGCGCGTTCGGCAATCCAGTCATCGGCTGCATCCATGCCGGAAGGCACCACCACCCGCGCAATCAACGGATCACGCGGCACGTTCATATAAGAATTGCTCACCACATGAATCATGATGCCGTGGCGAATGCCGACACGGTACACCTCATCTTTGACGGGGCAGGCATCCGCATCAATGTAAATATTATGATCTGACATAGCAGATTATGTAGCATTGGCGAGGGCTGTTTTCCACCCTTGTTCTTGCGCCTGTTTAAAACACCATCACCGCGCCATAAAGACGCGGTGTGGTGTTGCGATAAACCATGTCCGCAGGATTTTTCTTAGAATGGCAGGAGCACATCCAGAACCTGCTGGCCGTAACGGGGTTGCTGCACATCGGTGATCTGGCCGCGGCCACCATAGGCAATGCGCGCCTGTGCAATCTTGCTGGAATCGATAATGTTATCGGACGCAATGTCTTCAGGGCGCACAATACCCGCCACAATCAGCTCACGCACTTCAAAATTCACGCGCACTTCCTGCTTGCCCTCAATCACCATGTTGCCGTTGGGTAAAATCTGGGTAACAACCGCCGCCACGTTGGTGGTCAGGCGCTCAGTACGGTCAATGCTGCCTTTGCCTTCACTGGACGAATTGGAACCTGTACCCACAAGGTTGCCCACATCCGCCGCACCCGGCAATATTTTCCGCGCAATGGTGCTTTCATAACCAAACAGGTTATCAATGCCCATCCGCTCATTGTTGGCACGCTCCCTTTTGGTAGTGTTCTGGAAAGAAGCGCGGTCGGTAATCTGCACCTGAACGGTGAGAATATCCCCTACCCGCGCCGCACGCTGATCTTTGAAAAACGCGCGATCACCCGTCTGCCACAGCGAATTAGGATTATAATGCGCCACCTTTGCTTCCGGCATCGGCATCCGCACCGCTTTATACCCCGGCTGCGCGGTCGGGTCTTCAATGGCAGACAATGCCGGAGCCTTGCCCACATTCTTCAAACGCTCTGCCGCAGAACTGCACGCCCCAAGAGAAAGCGCCAGAGCCAGAACCAGAGCACTACGGATAAAGGTGTGTTTTGTCATGTTTTATAGCCATTCAAACAAAAGTGTTTACGGTTTTGCGTCAAAAATTGCGTAAATAAAACAATAATTTAGAGGGTTTTAATATCTGATTTCAAAACAAAACCGCTCTATTTTCTTACTTCCGGGAAATATTCAATTGAGCCAGAGCGCCCGCACCCAGCATGACCGTAATTTCGTCATTGCCTGTGACAACACCCTCAATCTTGCGTTTGGATTGTAAATTCATGACCGGAATGGCTTCACCCCGCCGGCCTGACTTGAGCGCCTGCCCGCGAGCGGTGAGCGTCATGCCCGGCTTGCGCAACACCAACGTCACCATCGCCGCACGCTTGACCAGCTCCGGCTCAATCACATCCGCAGCAGCCAACACCTGCCCCGCACGAACCGGACGGCGTACCGCCTTGCCCACCACCAGCTCTTCCTTATCAAGGAAATTATTGCCCGTGATCTGTGCGCGGGGGCGCTGCTCAAGCGCAATATCTTCCATACCCAGAACGGTTTCGCGGTTAAGATCACGCAGCGCCACAACCACGCTCACCCGATCCTGCGCAGTGCCGGAAATGGCTTTGGTGTAACCCGCTAACCGTATTTCCGCCGAAAAATCACCCGTCACCGCATTCCATGACACGGCATCCAACATGATCTGCCCTTGCGCCGCTTCAGGAAAATGCAGCCCGCCTTTGCCCTTTTCCAATTCTATGGTCAGGTTGTGCAGATCCGTTGCGGCATTCTCGCTCGCAAGTGCCGCTTGCAGACGAACGGCAATTTCTGCCTCAGGAACAAACCGGCTGGAACGAGTCACCGTTACGGCTGCAAAGCTCACAGCTTGCGGCAAAACAATCCCATAAGCACCCGCCTGACGCAGCACATCCCCCACCGGCACAGAACCGCTATAGCCCGGCTCCGGCGCCCGAAACAAGGCAATCTGCGCCTTATCACCCGCATTGCTGAACAAATCCCCAATGCGAACAATCTCCTGATTAACCGTCACATCATGATTAAGCTGCACAAGGGATGAAGCATGAGCAGGCACACAGCACAGACTTGCCCCCACAACCATCAGAACTATTTTCAACAAACCCTGCATCCTCTTTACCCCCCTGCTTATACTTCCCCAAATGCTACGCTTAACGGCCAAGACTGGACGTTGCTTGGAGCATGGAATCTGCGGCAGTAATGACACGAGCGTTCATTTCATAAGCCCGCTGGGCAGCAATCAGATCCGAAATCTCCGTCACCGAATTGACGTTCGCTTCTTCCAGATAACGGTGCATGAGGTTGCCAAAACCTTCTGTACCAGGATTGGCGGTAATCGGCTCGCCGCTGGCCGGTGTTTCCAAAAACAGATTGTCACCAATGGACTCAAGACCCGCCTTGTTGATGAACCGACTCAGCTGAATCTGGCCAATGGCTTGCAAATCAACCTGTCCGGGGACGCGCACCTGCACTTCGCCCTGACCGTTGATGGTAATGTCGGTTGCATCCTGCGGAACGGTAATGCCCGGATCAACCAGATAACCATCCGCCGTTACCATTTGCCCCTGATCGTTCAGCTCGAACGAACCATCACGGGTATAAGCCGTTGTGCCATCGGGCAACTGGATGCGCAAAAACCCTTCCCCGCGGATGGCCACATCGTAGTCTTTTTCCGACATGGTAATGTTGCCTTGCGTCATAATACGCGGCGTGGATACCACCTTCACACCAGAACCGATTTCCACACCCGCCGGCAAAATATTCCCCGTCTCGGACGTGGTGCTGCCCGCACGCCGCATGTTTTGATACATCAAATCCTGAAAATTCACGCGCTGGCGCTTGTAGCCCGTTGTACGCATGTTGGCGATGTTGTTGGAAATGGTGTTAACATTGGTTTCCTGAGCAGACATGCCGGTTGAGGCAATATAGAGTGCGCGCATAACGTGTTCTCTTTCTTATGCTGGGACATCGACAAGCGTCTGGATTGCTGTGCGTCGAATCTCATCGGTTTTCTGGGAAAGACTGGCAAGCGACTGATAGGCTCGCTCTACCTGGATCATGCGGGACATCTGCCCCACCGCATTCACATTGGACTTTTCAATAGTGCCTTGCTTGATACGCACTTGCTCCACAGGCGTTTCCTGTGCTGCAACGTTGGCGCTGTAAAGCGAAGAGCCCTGCTTGACAAGGTTCTGGGGCTGCTCGAAATTCACCACACGCAACCGTCCACGATCCCCTTGCGCCGTGGAAATGGAACCATCCGCAGCAATATGGATATCACCGTCATCGGTGGTGAACGCAATCGGCCCGTTGTTGGTCAGAACCGGCAAACCTTCATCGGTAACAAGCGTGCCGTTGTTATCAAGCTGCAATCCCCCGTTACGGGTATAACGCTCACCGGCTCCCGTTTGCACAACCAGAAAAGCATTCGGTTCGGCCAGCGCAAGATCCAGCGGATTATCGGTAATCTGCATGGAACCTGCACTGAAATTATGCCATGTCGCCTTATCCTCAACATAGGACAACCGGCGATCCGCACGAGGAAACGTGTTATCCCGCGCTTTGGGCATCATAAATTCTTCAAACACCATGCCATCGGCCTTGAAGCCTGTGGTATTCAGGTTTGCAATATTGTTCGCAACCACATCCATCTCGCGGCGCAGCGCCATCTGGCGGGACAATCCTACAAGCAATGAATTTTCCACAACAGCCCTCCAAGGTTCGGGGTATTTCAGCCTGTCCACGCAAGACCGGCTTCATGTTCCACCCCAAATGCTATGCAGGAACTATGCCAAATTCTGTTTTTCCTTGAAGATCATACACTTAACAGGAGTTCGGTTGCTTTAATCCTTCGTTAATCATGACTTTGCCTCAAAAACCGGCAATCTTTGCCTAACGGTGCTAAAGAAAACACCTCCTGTTAAGCGGGTGTTAACTATTTTTAACCTACAGTAAAGCCATCCGGTGAGTGGCGTTGGTTCCGGTGTCCATCATTTCATTTTTCTGATGTGCGGCTTTTTCTTCGAGAGAAGAGGATGTTGCGCGCGTTAAGACCCGAACATGAGGCATGGCAATGGCCAACACCGCAGATGCGGCTGCTCCGGAAGATGCACCGAGCGCAGAAGCACCCAAATCCAAGAAAAAACTCTTTATTATTGCCGGTGCGGCAGTTGTTCTGCTGGCGGGTGCAGGGGGCGGCGGCTATTTCTTTCTCAGCTCTTCTTCCTCTGAACACAGCGATGCTCCTGCTGCTGCGCAGGCTCCTAAACCAGCCATCTTTATTGACCTTCAACCCATGATCGTCAATCTGGTGAGTGCCAACGACAAACCGCACTATCTGCGCGTAACGCTGGCGCTTGAAATCTCCGACGAAACATTGCGCCCCCGCATTGAAATGCTGATGCCACGGATTATTGACGCCTTCCAGACGCAATTGCGGCAAATGCGTACCGGCGATCTTGAGGGAGCCGCAGGGCTTTACCGCGTCAAAGAAGAATTGCTGCGCCGCATCAACAGCCGTATCTACCCCGCCCAAGTTGACGGGGTTCTCATCAAGGAATTTCTCTTGCAGCCGGGCTAACCGACACGATGGCATCCCACGGGTTTTACTTCATTTCATTCTACAGGTTGTTGCAGTCAGGATAAAATTACAATGGTGGATCAGGAAGACGATACACTGGCCGATGAATGGGGCGCAGCACTTGCCGAACAAGGCACAGGCGATGCGGATGATATGGCCGCCGAATGGGCTGCCATGCTCGGAACCGGCGATGCAGGTCTGCCCACCGCCCGTGGCGGCGCTGACCGCATTCTCAACCAGGAAGAAATTGACAACCTGCTCGGCTTCAATCTCAACGAGCTTGGCCTGAATGAACATTCCGGTATCCGCGCCATTATCGACTCCGCGCTGGTCTCGTATGAACGTCTGCCGATGCTGGAAATTGTGTTCGACCGTCTGGTGCGGTTGCTCACGGCTTCCATGCGCAGTTTTACCTCCGACAACGTGGAGGTATCCTTCGATGAAATCACGTCTGTACGCTTCGGGGATTACCTCAATTCCATTCCGCTGCCTGCTATTATTTCGGTTATCAAAGCTGACCCGTGGGACAATTACGGCATTGTCACCGTGGATTCCAACCTGATCTATTCCATCATCGATGTGCTGTTGGGCGGACGCCGCGGCCTGACCACAACCCGCGTGGAAGGCCGCCCTTACACCACCATCGAAACAAACCTCGTCAAGCGCATGATTGAACTGGTGCTTGCAGATGCCGAACAGGCCTTCCGGCCGCTTTCTCCTGTGGCGTTCAGCATTGATCGCCTTGAAACCAACCCGCGCTTTGCCGCTGTTGCCCGTCCTGCCAACGCCGCCATTCTGGTGCGGTTGCGCATTGATATGGAAGACCGCGGCGGGGTGATTGAATTTCTGCTGCCCTACGCCACCATCGAACCCATCCGCGACGTGCTGTTGCAAGGCTTCATGGGGGAAAAATTTGGCCGCGACCCCATCTGGGAAAGCCATCTGGCCACCGAAATCTGGGCCTCCGATGTTGCGGTTTCCGCGGTTCTGGCAGAACGGCAAATGCCCCTGCGCCGGATCATGCAACTGAAAGTCGGCGATACGCTGATGCTGGATGTCACCCCCGACTCGCTGGTTGAATTGCGCTGCGGGGAGTTTGTGGTCACCGAAGGCCGTATCGGCCACGCAGCCCAGAATATTGCGGTGCAGGTTGCCCGTCCGTTGCGGCGCTCACGCACCACCCTTGCCATTTTTGAATCCACCGATGCCCCCAAGGAGTCCTCCTGATGTACGCTTTTCTCCCGTTTGCCATTGAAAGTCTTGTGTGCGTTCTGCTGGCTTTCACCATTGGCTATTGCTGGCTCCTGAACCGCCGCCTTGAACGCTTGCGCTCTTCCGAAAGCATGATGAAAGAAATCATTGCAGAACTTGGCTCTTCAACCGCGGCTGCCGAACGCGCCGTGGGCAACCTGCGCGCCGCTATTGTGGACTGCAACGCCACCCTCAATGAACGGCTCGAACAGGCTGAAAGCCTTTCCATGGACATGAGCGACCAACTGCGTATGGGCGATGATATCCTTAAGAGAATCGGTAAAATTGCAGTTGCAGTACGCGGGGTTGTCCACCATGATGAACGCAAAGAAACCGTAGCGGGTGAAAATCGCGCAAGCGCAACATCTTCCGCCGCAGAATCTTTGGTACGGCGCATCAAAGCGCGCCAGACAGAGGCCGCAGCATGACAATGACACTCCGTGTTCTTCCTATCACAATGGCTGGCGCTGCGCTCCTGCTCGCGCTGAAAGTGACAGGCCTTGCGACGTCAGGGGGTTATACCTTTGCGCAGGAAAACACGTCCGCCCCGCAAACCGTTGCCTTGATTGACCCCACCGCACAAGCCGATTTCAGGCCGATAGTGGTGGCCGCAAATCATGCCAACACGCTGGAAATGCCGCCCTATAATCATGCCGTGGATGGCATCATTACCGGCAATGCCGAAAAAACAGACGAAACAAAACCTCAAACCACACAAGACAGCCAGACGGTTATTCCGCCTTCACCTGTGACGCAACTGCCGACCCAGCCTTCCGCCGCACCTGCTTCCGCCGCGGAACGGCAACTGCTGGAACAATTGCGGCAACGCCGCGAAGAACTGGAAGCCCGCAACCGCGAACTGGATGTACGGGAAAATCTGCTCAAAGCCATTGAAATCAAGGTTGAACAGCGCGTCAACGAATTGAAGGTTCTGGAACAACAACTGGTGCTTTCCGCACCCGCCGAAGATGCAAAAAAAGAACAGGCAGAAGCGGAAAAAAATCGCCTCAAAGATCTCGTCACCATGTATGAAAGCATGAAACCAAAAGATGCCGCGCGTATTTTCGACCAACTGGAAATGCGGGTGCTGGTGAATGTGGTTATGGAAATGAACCCGCGCAAAACATCGGAAATCATCGCCAAGATGAGCCCCGCTTCCGCGCAGAAGCTCACCGTTGCGCTTGCTTCGCAAAACACCACAAAATCAGCGGCCAATGCACTGGATTCCCTGCCACGGATTGAAGGCCGTCGCATCCAGTAAAACAACCTGCAATTTTAATAAAAATACGCCGCACTCCTTATCCGTTCATTGGTTATAAAGGCAAAATATCCTGCCTTTTTTCAAGCCATTTCCTAACATTTGTCCGGTTTGTTAACTGCCCTGCCCTAGCATGAAAAGAACGTGGGGAAAGCCTTGTCCAATGCCTGGCGCACACAGACAAGGTTGGGGGAGCTGAACGTGACGTTAAGGACTCTTTTCATGACAATGCCGCTGGCTGCATCCTGCAAGCCTGCACGTTCCGCAGGCCGCGCGCTTCTTGGCTGCCTTTTGCTGGCCTGCACCCTGATTGCGGTGACACCCCATCCCTTGCGCGCGCAATCCACCAGCATTGGCACCGTGGAAGCCCTTGCGGAAAAAGGTTATGCCCGCCTTGTTTTCCGCAGCGAAACCCGTCCTGATGCCGCCGCCATTATTTCCAACGGCGTGCTGATTGTCCAGTTCGCATCGCCGGTCAGCGTCAATCTGGATGCTGTGCCAGCACAACTTTCCAACTACATCACCGCTGCAAAACGCGATCCGGACGGCACCGCCTTACGCTTTGCTCTCAGCCAGAAACTCACCGCCAATGTGATGCCGCTGGGCAATGCCCTCTATATTGATCTGCTGCCTCAAGGCTGGCGCGGATTCCCGCCGCCCCTTCCCGCAGAAGCACTCACCGAAGCCACTGTCAAAGCGCGTCGCCTTACTGCCATCGAAGCCGAACTGGAACAAATGCGCGCCATACCGCACAGACCGCTCCAGCTTTCAACCGGAACACACCCCACCTTTTACCGCCTGATGTTCTCCCCTGAAAAGCCCGTCAATGTTTCCTATGAACGGCAGGGCAAACGGGTGAGTATCCGCTTCAACGCCAACATCACCGTTGATTCAACTCCTCTGCGCGCCATGATCCCCGATGCGCTGAGCAATCTTGAAGTGGCGAAAACCGCCACAGCACTCACCATCACCTTTGACGTTCCAGAAAACAATAGCGTGCGCCACTTTGAAGAAGCAGGCGAAATTATTGTCGATATCCAGCGCCCCAACCCCAATTCCGTTATCGAACCCGCTGGCACTCCGGAGCCCAATCCCGAATTGACCATCGAACCCCGTTCACGCAACAACAGAACGCCTCCCCTGCCCCCCATGCCGCAGTTTCCGAAACAGGATCCTGCACCCAAATCATCCTTGCAGGGATATTCCGCACCTTCGGCTTCGCAAACCGCTTTTGCAACCGGACGCGCTGGCGGTCTGCTCGCTCTGACACAGGCCGGATATGCGCCTTCCGCATTGCCGCTCATCCGCACATCCACGCAGGCAAAACCTGTTGCGCAAGCACAAGCGTCTCCCCAAACGCAAGCGGCGGCTGCACCGTTTGTTCCCGCAATCACCACCATCACTCCAGAGACGCTCAGTATCTCCCTCCCCCAAGCCACCGCCCAACCCCTCGCCTCCTTCACGCGCGGCTCCACGGTCTGGGTGGTGCTGGATGGGGTCGCTCCCTTCCAAGCCGACGCGCTGGTGAGCGCCAGTAAAGGTCTCATCACCGGCACGCATATGGTGAAAACCACTCAAGGTGTGGCGCTGGCACTTGTTCTTGCAGAACCACGCAGCGCAACCCTCACACGGGAAGCGGAAAGCTGGACACTTGCCCTGAATAAAAACGCTTCTTCTGCCCCCGCAGCCGGTATCTCCCTTTCTTCGGGCTTCACCGACAAAGGATTTTCCTTCCTTCAAGCCTCTATGGCCAATATCGGTTCCATCCAGACAATCAACGATCCGATTGCCGGCGATAAGCTGATTGTGGTTACCAGCGCCCTGCCTGTAACAGGAATTGCACAGAGCCGCGATCTGCTGGAATTGAATATCCTCCCCAGCGCGCAAGGGCTGGCACTGCAACCAAAAGCCGATGACCTCACCATCCAGCAAAACAATCAGGGCATTATGATTACACGCCCTGAAGGATTAGCACTTTCGGTCTTTACCGACACCATCGCTGCCGATGCCGCCACCTCCACCCCGGAAGCACGCGCAAACCCCTTTACCGCTCCCGTCTGGCAAACACCCGTCACCGGCTTTGCCTATGAACAGGATAAAGCTCTGATGCGGGATGCTGCGAACGCTACATCCGTTGCAAGCCGCAACGCCTCACGGCTGCAACTGGCGCAAACTCTGCTGGCTCATGGCGAAACGGCCGATGCCAAAACCTTGTTCGACATTATGCGCGCCGATACACCCGGATCCTCCCTCGATCCCGATGCACAAATGCTTTATGCCACAACGCTGGTTCTCATGCGGCAGTTTCCCGAAGCGGTGGAAGCCTTGAAAAGCGGCGCTCTTACCAACAATCCCATTGCCGCCCTCTGGCGCGGCGTTGCGGAATACGAACTTGGCCGCAATGGCGAAGCACGCGAATATTTCATCAAAGGGCAAGATGCCATGGCCGGATTGCCCGACCGCTTGCAGACAATTGTGCTGAAAGCTTTTGTCCAATCCGCCCTTGACGCCAAAGATACCGCAGACGCCAGCTCCGCACTGGAAGCCTTGCGGATTTTACCCACCGCCGAAAATGATGCCGATGTCCTGCTTTTGCGCGGCCGCTTTGCCGAAGCCACCAACAACCCCGATATTGCTCTGGAACTTTACGATCAGGTGATGATTAGCCGCGATGAAATATCCGCGACCAAAGCCCAACTCTACGCCACACAATTGCGTCTGGCGCATAAAAAAATAACCGATGAAGCCGCCATCCGCGATCTGGAATCGCTGGCAACACGCTGGCGCGGCGATCAGGTTGAAATCACCGCTCTGGCAGAACTCGCACAGCTCTACACCAAACAACACCGCTGGCGCGACGCGTTAGAAGCCATGCGCACCGCTATGTATATTCAATCCAATCAGGAAAGCTCCCGCACTATCCATGCTTCCATGTCCGAACTGTTTGCCAACCTGTTCTCACGCGATAGCGACCAAAGCGCGCCGTCAACACTCGACAGCGTGGCGCTGTTTTATGATTTCCGCGACCTCGTTCCACCCGGCCCCACAGGCGATGTGATGATCCGCCAGCTGGTTGACCGCCTGACCAATGTGGATTTGCTAACACCCGCTGCAAACCTTTTGGAATACCAGATCAACAACAGGCTGAGTGGCGCTGCGCGATCTCAGATTGCAGCGCAAGCCGCCATGCTGCACATCATGAACCATAACCCCACCGCAGCCTATGCTATTATTCAACAAACCCGGCAGGCCAACCTCCCCGCCGATCTGGTGCGCAACCGCTTTATTCTTGAAGCCCGCGCCTTATCCGAAATGGGCCGCGTTGATCTGGCCATGGATATGATAAATGGCTATGAAGGTCAGGAGGTCACACAATTACGCGCCGATATTCTCTGGCACGCCGAACGCTGGCAGCCCGCAGCCGAAGCTCTCGAACTGGCCGTTGGAGAACGCTGGCAACATGAAACGTCTTTGGATGACCTCGCACGCAAAAACGTTATGCGTGCCGCCATTGCCTATGTGCGCGCCAATGATAATCTTGGGCTGGAAAGGCTGCGTGCGCGGTTCCTTTCCAAAATGAAAACCACACCCGATGCCCGCGCCTTTGATGTGGTCACAGCTCCGGTTATTACCCCCTCCGAGGGCGAAGCTTTCCGGGATGTTGTCCGTTCGGTTGCCGCTATCGACAGCCTCAACAGCTTTCTGGAAGATTATAAAAAACAAAACCCCGCAGCAGAACCGCCTCCCGCAGAGCCGCAACCCTCCGGCAGCGCATCGCCCGCAACAGATTCGCCCGTGAAAGGCTCCTGATGCGTGTATAGTCTGCGGTTCAATGATTTTTTCTTTCTGCTGTGGACGCCAGAATTGCTGATAGATTTCAATACATAATGCTTATAGCTTAGAATTATTATAGTTATAAGTTATTGTAATTGCTTATAAATTCATTGAATACCTATGCTAACGCCGCTACAAGCAAGGCTGTTTACACTCCTTGCAATAAAGCGTTTTTGATTATGCGTATTCCTCCCGTTCTCCATTCTGCCCTTGCGTATTTTCGCCCTGAGCAGAACTTACTCCCTTCATCCGATGCTGCCTTTGAAAGAGCAATCGCTGCGCGTCCCCCCATACTCAAGCACAACCCTGCTTCGGATCATGCTTCACACGATGCCATTCCTGCCAGCGCAGAAACAGAGAACTTAGGAATTTTTGAATTTTATTCAAAAGAAAGCCCCGATCAACTCACGCAAGAAGCCGTATTCAACCAAGCAGATTATAGCCATCTTGAAACAGACATGACGCCACAAACGTTTGAGGCACAGATCACTGCATTCACTCGCTCACCTATCCCCGATTTAACACTCACTGATCCTCGCGCGCCACAGCGTATCACTTTAAGAAGTACTGCCAGTGCGCCGCCTACCGTTACAGATAATAATCTCTCGCATTTCCGCCAATATTTAGATGCAACGCGCACCCAGATTACCCCTGAAAGATTGGGGCTTTCTGTTCGTGAAAATTCGGCTTTGCCAAATTTACAAACACAGCTGGATATGCGCGATAAATACAAGGAGGCCAGCGGCAAAAATCCCAACCTGAAATCACAACTCAATGCAGAAATTGCAGCTTTAGAGACTAAAAATCCTGAATTTAAAGATGTGGATGCTGTGTTGGAACAAGAAGTCAAGACTTTGAAGGAAAAAGGAAAGCTGAATGGCGATGATAATTTCGCCCACGCATTGATTGTTTTGCATGATGCAGCCCATGCTTTTGATCCTAACCACAGCAAAGATCAACACACCTCCCGGGCGCTGGACACGTTGTTGCACAAACGCCAGAATAACAATGCAGGGCGCAGGCTGATGATCGATGACATTCAAGCACCCGTTCTGGATTATATTGAATACCGGATGCTAAAATCTGCGGTTTCCTAGTCTATTGAGCAATGAAGGCCAGCTCACGTAAAGTGAGTGAGTAGATGCCTCTTGTTATTGGGGTTTACCCACTGAATAAGAATGACGCATCCGTTGCTTTAAACAGAAAGGCGTGAATGGTCGCAACACATGCGACCATGACGCTGCAGCAAAAATGACGATTATTTTATTTGAGCCAGACCAAAAGGAACTCTCCTGAAAGTGCAGACATTGTGTAAAAAACACAGGAGAACAGAGAATGCGCAAAGGCACAGAAGTAGAATGGAACTGGGGAAATGGAAAAGGTGAAGGGAAGATTGAACAAAAGTTCGAGAAAAAAGTCACCCGCACCATCAAAGGCGCACATATTACCCGTGATGCCAGTAAGGAAAATCCTGCTTATCTTGTAAAGCAGGAAAATGGCGGTAAAGCGCTCAAAAAAGAGAGCGAACTCAAGAAATCATCATGAGGTCTCCTTTTAAAGGCAGGTGCCGTTCTTGACATGCAGCCTCACATTATTAAAGCAAGGCTGCATTTTGCTATTGAATTTAGAGCACCACAACCTTTGCTCCGGTTTTTACACGGCTGTATAGATCGGATACATCATCATTGGTCATGCGGAAGCAACCTGAAGAAACCGCCTGCCCGATCGTCCACGGTTCGTTGGAGCCATGAATACGGTAAAGTGTTGAACCCAGATACATGGCACGCGCACCCAAAGGATTGCGTGGCCCACCCGGCATATAACGCGGCAAATCCGGCTGGCGTTGCAGCATTGAAGCTGGCGGACGCCAATCCGGCCATTCCCGCTTCATGGTGATGCGGTGCGTACCCCGCCATTGAAAACCATCACGCCCCACGCCGATACCATACCGTAACGCCTTGCCATTTCCTTGCACAAGATACAGAAAACGCTGGTTTGTATCAATCACAATGGTGCCTGCGGGCTGTCTGCCATCATAGCTCACCATTTGTTTGCGGAACATATCCGGCACCACAGGCCGTGTTGTCGGCATATAGGTTTCCGGCGATGCTGCCGCACGCTGAACACGCGGACGCTGCATCCGCGGATCATTCGGTGGCAAGCGCAGATCATTCACCGTTGCACGACGCTCCTGCGGCGCGGCGCGGCGTTGCGTTGCTGGCGGCACAGGATGATAGGACGGTTCTGGCGGCGGCGCATAAACCGGCGCACGCCCCTGATTGGTAAACAGGTATTCAATAAAACCACCGCCCATATTTGCATTGGAGGGAGGGGCTGACGCATAAACCACCTGCGGCGCAGAAATTACCACCGGATCAGCGTGAGCCAATGCCGACGCTCCCAGCGTAACAACAGACGTGGTGGCGATGGCAAGCAGATATTTGGGCGTACTCATAACACATCGTCCATACAAAAAGGCTGCAATGTGTCCAAATCTGGAGCAAGAGACTTCACATTCTCCTAACAAACGAACCGGCAAGCCGGGTTTGTAAAGTAAAATGCAATTAAGGTTAAAGATGCCTGAAGATTTAAAAATGTGTTTTAACTGTAAAGATCAGCTAAAATTAGTGAAGAGATGCAATACTTTGAGCGGTTGATTTACAGGTGTAAATCCGTGAGAAATAGTCTTGTATCGGGTGGGTTCGTATGCAGCGTCGTCAGAAAGTCTTTCAAATCGAGCGTCATCTTGTAGGCCATACGCCTCCGCCTCTCCCTCATGCCATTGATTCGCAGCACGATACCACTGCAGTGGTGAACCACCCCACCGGCGCTGCTTTTTCTGAAATCATGCGGGAGTTGCAAAGCCTTAAAGCACTGATTAAACCCACCGCCGAAATTTCCAGCGATACCATTTCATCCTTCCGGCAAGAACTGGCAGCCGCCGGAAAAATCCGCGATGAAATGGACAATATTCAACAGGCCATCGCCCAAACCAAACAAGAAATTGCCACGCTGCACCAAAGTGGCTTTCGCGGGGAACGCATGGAACGCGTCACCAACGAACTCGATGCCATTGTTATGGGTACGGAAGGCGCCACAGACCAAATCCTTGGTGCGGCCGAAGTGCTGGACAACAATGCAAGCCATCTCTTTGTTGCCGTTAAAGACAGCCACAGCAAAGATATGATTACAGAAATGCAAGAACAGGTCATCAAAATTTATGAAGCCTGTAACTTTCAGGATCTGACCGGCCAGCGCATCACCAAAATTGTATCAACACTCAAATTTATTGAAGACCGCATCATGACCATGGTCAATATCTGGGGCGGACTGGAAAGCCTTGGCGCCGCCATGCCAGAAGAAAAGCCACAGCTTTGCGAAGTAAAAGCCATGCTGAATGGCCCTGCTCTTGCAACAGATGAAGGCCGGGTCAGCCAAGACGATATTGATGCTTTGTTTGATTAAAGTCTTTTTTGATTTGTCTGGCGCTAATGTTCTTTGCAATACTGTTCATAAATGGTAACTCTCTTGCTTCAATGAGCCAAGGGAGATTACGGCATGATAGCGGATAGCGTTGTTCAAAAGGGAAAAAATACTCTATTCGACTTGAATACTGATCCAACCCCATTTGATAATGCTTTATATGCCCAGAACTTATTTAGTTGTTTTCGGGGACGGGCTACGAATACACCCCCTGCTCCAGCACCGCACACTGCTGCGCCTGCTCTTGCTGCACCTCCTCAGAGAATAAGTGTTCCCGTACATGCTATTTCAGTTGCCTCTAATAAAGAACGCGCTCTCAATAATAGCTTTTCTTCAAACACAACGCCTTTATTATTAGAAGAGCCTCCCACCAGGATCTTAGTGTCGCAACCAAAAACAATGACAGAACGCCACCCTGTAATTCAGCCTCCGGCAGCACACGTTGCCGCTTCCTTTCCAACACAGACAACTCGCTCACACAGAGTTAATCCACCTGCTCCATCGTCCCGGGCTGCTGAACAAATCAATCCAATATTTATCAGCAAACATGGCTCTGATACAGCAATCCAACGCGCGGATACACTTTATAATAATCTTTATGAAAAAGTGCGCAAAGGATACAGTTTTTCCAAGGCTAATTTTCAGGAAAGTTTAGACATTTTTAATAATAAACGTACCCTTTCTATTGTCAGCCCTTCGGTCAAGACACAGGTGTTTAATATACTTAAACCTTACTTTGAATGGGAGAAGGCTAATCCTGGAGAAAGTCTCAATGTATTTTGGGAACAGCTTGATATGTCCACATATGATGCAGGATTAACAACAGAACTTAAAAGAATTATTGATGACCGGGAAAATGGCATTATACCGTCTTTCAAAAGCGGGTATCTGATCTCACTTCCCAAAAACAATGGCAGAGCAGACAAATTCTCTGCGAAACAACGCGATGCTATAATTTATGCAGCCCTTGCAACCGATTATATTGCTTTACAACGACGCTATCATTCTCTGACAGAAGAACAGTATCTAGGCGCTATCTTGGACAAACGCGCAAAAATGGGAAAAAAAGAACTTGAATCAAACAGAATTATGCAGTCTTTAAAGGCTCAAAATATCAAATGACAACACTCTGATACTGCGTGTTCAAGCGACCCTCTTTATATTATGAGGAACCCCAGACGCTGTTTCGTGTTACCTCCTTATAGAGATTGCACACAACAGAAGAGGAAAACAACGATGGTTGACAGACCCATTCAGGTGGACAAAGTGGACGCGCGTCAGGGCGGACGGCAATTCTGGAACGCGCGCGTTCTGACAATCAGCCTTGTGCTTGCGGTTATTGCAGGTCTCGCACTGTGGGCATGGTCAGGCCTGGCAATGTAAAAGTCTTGCATAGCGGCCTAACCCGCCATAAGGTGCAGTCAATTTCTGAATTGTTTGCATCTTGAGGGAACCCATGTTCGCAAAAGTCTGGCCTTACGTTCGCAATGTACTACACGGCTTAGAGCCTGAAAAAGCACACGAACTCACGCTTAAAGGTTTAGAATACGCTCCAGTGCCTGATTTGCGCGTGAAAGACAAGCGTCTGCACACAGAAGCTTTTGGTGTTTCCTTCCCCTCTCCCATCGGGGTTGCCGCAGGGTTTGACAAAGATGCCCGTGTTCCCGATGCCATGCTGCGGCTCGGTTTCGGGTTTGCAGAAATTGGCACCGTTACTCCGCGCCCTCAGGATGGCAACCCGCGCCCGCGCATCTTCCGGTTAGACGAAGATGAAGGGGTTATCAACCGGCTGGGCTTCAACAATGGCGGGTATGACAAAGCGCTCGAACGGCTTTCCCAACGGGATCGCTCAAAAGGAATTGTCGGCGTTAATATTGGTGCAAATAAAGATTCCGAAGATAAAATTGCCGACTATGTCGCCGGGATAAAAACATTTTCCCGCGTTGCCGATTATCTCACCATCAATATTTCATCACCCAACACGCCGAATTTACGCGAACTGCAAACCCGCGAAAATCTCGATAACCTGCTTGCCCGCGTTTTGGAAGCACGCAATGTGCTGGAAAATGCAAATGGCACACGCGTTCCGGTACTGGTGAAAATTGCTCCCGATCTGGCTCTGGAAGATCTGGATGACATTACCGCAGTGGTGAAAGCGCGCGGCGCTGACGGGATGATTGTTTCCAACACCACCGTCTCCCGCCCCGCCTCGCTGGCAAACCACCATGCTGCCAGCATTGGCGGACTATCCGGTGCGCCGGTATTCCAGCTTTCCACTTTTATGCTTGCTCAGACCGCGCAACGGCTTGAGGGAACAATTCCGCTCATTGGCGTTGGTGGCGTCAATTGCGGGGAAGCCGCTTTGGCAAAAATCCGCGCCGGTGCCACCCTTGTGCAGCTCTATACGGCTATGATCTACCACGGCCCCCTGCTCGCACAAAGCATCAACCGCTTCCTGCTGGATTACATGCAAGAGCATAATCTTGAAAACCTTATGGGAGAAATTGGCCGCGATGTCGCAGCCATCTGCACCGGCGCACAGGAACAAACCGCTTGAAGGTTTTTCAAACACCTTGCGCTTACCGTTTAATCAAGGCACAACAGCTTCGCTGTCCGTTGGCTTCAACGCCAAACTCTACACATTCTTACTGAAATTGTTTTATTGCAGATTTTTAACCAAAAAGTCTGTCAACTTTTTGGAAATCAGCTTCACAAGGAAATCTCCATGTCTGCACGTCCTTCCCGCCGCGCTTTAAATGAACTGCGCGCTGTATCGCTTGTAAAGGGGGTTAACCCTTATGCGGAAGGCTCATGCCTTGTAAAATTTGGCGAAACCCATGTGCTGGTAACAGCCAGTCTTGAAGAACGCGGCCCTGCATGGCTGCGCAATACCGGCAAAGGCTGGGTCACCGCCGAATACGCCATGCTGCCCCGCGCAACCAAAGACCGTAACCGCCGCGAAAGCACTGCGGGAAAGCCTTCCGGCCGTACCCAGGAAATCCAGCGGCTTATCGGGCGCTCGCTGCGCACTGTCACCGATTTGCGCATGATTGGCGAACGCCAGATCTGCATTGATTGCGACGTGCTGCAAGCCGATGGCGGTACGCGCACCGCAGCCATTACAGGCGCATGGGTAGCCTTGCACGAATGCCTGAAATGGATGGAAGCACGCAGCATGTTAAAAGGCAAAGCCCTGCTCGGACAAGTGGCCGCTGTTTCTTCCGGCATCTACTTTGGCGATTGCGTGCTGGATCTGGACTACGCCGAAGATTGCGAAGCGCAAACCGACGCCAATTTCGTGATGACCGATAATGGCGGTCTGGTAGAAGTTCAAGCCACAGCCGAAAAAACACCCTTCTCACAAGACGAATTTCTGCAATTGCTTGATCTCTCCCGCAATGGTATTGGTCAGTTAATTGAACTCCAGCGTCAGGCTGTTGCATAATGCGTCTTTCCCGCGGCTCCCGTTTGGTCATTGCTACCCATAATGAAGGTAAAGTGCGCGAATTACGCGCTCTTTTGCAACCTTTTGGGCTTGAACTGGTTTCTGCCAAAGAGCTTGGGCTGCCGGAGCCGGTTGAAGACGGCACCACTTTTATGGAAAACGCACGCATAAAAGCGGATAGCGCCGCACAGCGCTCCGGGCTTCCGGCTCTGGCCGATGATTCCGGCTTGTGTGTGTTTGATCTGTGGGGCGCGCCGGGAATTTTTTCAGCGCGGTGGGCCGGTGAAACGAAAGATTTTGGTGCAGCAATGCAGCGGATTCACGATGAACTTTCCCTTCGCACTGTGGGTTTTGCAAGCAAGCCCAAAGGTGCCTTTATTGCCGCCCTGTGCCTGAGCTTTCCTGATGGTCGCCGGGTGGAAGTGGAAGGCGCCTGCCACGGGCATCTGGTGTGGCCACCACGCGGCGATAAAGGCTTCGGCTATGATCCGGTTTTCCAGCCGGAAGGCCATGCTGTTACTTTTGGCGAAATGGAGGCCGATACCAAACACGGGGTTAACTGGCAGACACAAGACGGTCTTTCCCACCGCGCACGGGCGTTTCTTTCACTGGCACGGCAAGCGTTCGAGAAAGTATAGATGCACACAGGGTCGCACACACAGATACCAGCAGGCATTGCCGATTTACAACCCGCTTTCGGGGTGTATATCCACTGGCCATTCTGCATGGCGAAATGCCCCTACTGCGATTTCAACAGCCATGTACGCCACGGCGGCGTGGATGACATGCGCTATGCCAAAGCGCTGGCGCAGGACATTGCCTATCAGGCGGCGCTTGCACCAAACCGCACCGTGACCAGCGTGTTTTTCGGGGGCGGAACGCCTTCCCTCATGCAGCCCGAAGCGGTGGCGCATGTGCTGGATGCTCTCGCGCGGCACTGGACCGTAGCGCCGGATGCGGAAATCACACTGGAAGCTAACCCGACCAGCGTTGAGGCCGGACGGTTTCGCGGCTACCGCACCGCGGGGGTGAACCGTGTGTCGCTGGGGGTGCAATCTCTGCATGATGATGCACTGCAACGGTTGGGGCGTAAACATTCAGCGCAAGAAGCTCTTGCTGCGGTCAAGCTGGCCGCCTCTCTGTTTGACCGCTATTCGTTTGATTTGATTTATGCGCGGCCTGAACAGACCGTGGAAGCATGGTCGGCAGAATTGCGCGATGCGCTGGTTCATGCTGGCGACCATCTTTCCATGTATCAACTGACGATTGAAGAAGGCACGCCTTATGCGGCGCTGCATAAAGCAGGAAAATTGCACCTGCCCAAAGAAGACGTCGCCCGCGCTCTATGGGATGCAACGCAGTACATTACCGAACAAGCGGGCTTACCCGCCTATGAAATTTCCAACCACGCTCGCCCCGGTGGCGAAAGCCGCCACAATCTGGTTTATTGGCGCTCCCATGAGTGGGCTGGTATTGGCCCCGGCGCCCATGCCCGGCTTGATTTGCCGGAAGGACGCACCGGCCTTTCCACAGAACTGCACCCCGAAACCTGGCTGGCAAACGTTGAAAAAGAAGGCCACGGCATTATTTCCCGCGAAGTTATTCCGCAAGAAGGCCAAGGCGATGAATACCTTCTGATGGGATTGCGCCTGCGTGAAGGCATTGACCCTGAGCGGTTTGCCGCCATTACAGGCCACCGGCTTGACGCACGCCGCATCACGGCTCTGGTGGAAGAAGGAATGCTGGAAAGCTTTTCCCAAGGCAATGCACAACGCTTGCGGGTCACCACAGAAGGAATGCCGGTGCTGGATGCTGTGGTTGCCGATCTGGCATCATAGAGCTGATGAACGGAGCCAATGGCCAATGCAGCTCCCCGCAGGACAACGCGGAGCAGTGAAAACTTTGCATAAAGCAAAGACTTATACCCTGAGGCATATAATCATTTTATATGTCTCAGGCTTAGTGCATACGGGCTTTCAGAACACGGCGATGGCTCTTTACGCGCCAAGGCCACCCATATGCTTTTGCGCATAAAGCTGCACGCCTATGCGCGCAATCAGCTCTTTTTGCTCTTCAAGAAAATCGATGTGGCCTTCTTCGTCTTTCATCAAGGCTTCAAAAAGATCCTTTGAAACGTAATCGCCAATGCTGTTGCAGTAAGTGGCTGCTTCTTGATACAGCGTGCGCGCTTCTACTTCGGCTGCAAGGTCACATGCAATAATTTCTTCAAGATTCTGGCCGATGCGCAGCGGATCCAGCACTTGCAGATTCGGAAAACCTTCTAGAAACAAAATGCGATCTACAAAGCGATCCGCATGTTGCATTTCCTCAATGGATTCTTCGCGCCACTTTTTAGCCAGCTCTTTCAGACCCCAACTGTCAAACAAGCGGTAATGCAGCCAATACTGGTTGATCGCTGTCAACTCAGAACGCAGACCACGATTGAGATATTCAATGACTTTTGAATCACCCTTCATTCCATTATTCCTTTGTGGTTCTTAGCTGTTTAAATCTACATTAGAACGATTCAAATAAATTTCAAGACTTGAACCGCTCTTTATGCGTTTTTTAATCCGCCTTCCTTTGACGCAATATGCGAATTTCCTGCTCAAGCTGTTGCATCACCTGTTTGCGGTTCATAGGTGGCGCAACGCGCTGGGGTTTGCCAAAAAATAACCGCACGTCAATGCCTCCCCAGCGGATAATTCCAGCAAAATGCGGCAGAAGATCCATGCTGCCATACCATCCTACACAGGCGCGATCCTTATGCGCAAGCGGCAATCCGCGCCATGTTTCATAGCGAATGGCCACGGGCTGCACCCACATTTCCACGCCCTCTCCATCCGTTTGCAATGCTGAACCCAACAGACTGGAACGCATGGGCAACACGCGCGCACCCGAAGAGGATGTGCCTTCCGCAAACAACACCAGTCTGGCGCCTTTCTCAAACCGTTCGGCCATGGCTTTGGCGGTATCACGGGTTGCAATACGGCTCCGGCGGTCGATAAATACTGTGCCTTGCAACCGCGCAAGCCAGCCTATCAGCGGCCAGCGCCGCACTTCGGATTTCGCCACAAATGAAACAGGCACAAGAGATGAAAGCACTGCAATATCCAGCCACGAAACATGGTTTGAAACAAACAGCACTGCACGCTTGTTACAGACAATGCCTTCGGACATCACCCTTACACCCAGCAGACGCAACCCCAGCCGGTGATACATCCGAGGAATACAATCCTGCGCTTTGCGCCACCGCAGCAGACACGCTGCCGCTTGCAGCGGCATTCCAATGAGGGTTAAACACAGCAATACAAAAACAATAGCATAACGCTGCACAGCCCAACGTCCCGCCGGGAGTTTTTTGCGCTGCTCAGCCTTCATCATCAAGCGGCACAGCATAAAGTTCCAGCCGGTGATCCATCAATATATACCCCA
>JBMDXK010000040.1:0-11078 GCA_048594375.1 Methylopilaceae bacterium | reverse complement strand
TGATGGCTGATGGCTGATGGCTGATGGCTGATGGCTGATGGCTGATGGCTGATGGCTGATGGCTGATGGCTGATGGCTGATGGCTGATGGCTGATGGAACTGCACCCTAACAGCATTGGAGCAGGCAAAGACACTCTGCATTTTTGGTGCGCCAAGCGCAAAAATGCAGAACGGCTGGCGTAAAGAATGCAAACGAAAGCCGGATACCGGACAAAATGAGCGTTTTTTTGAAAACAATTGCCAGTGCGGCTAACGGTAGGGTAGTGCAAGTAAAAAAAATGATACAAATCAATGATTTATAGCATAATAATAATTATTCTATCATGCTATCATTCTATCAATGCTCAATGGGTACAGTGCAAAAAAAAGAAATACAGCGCCTCCTTTTTTGATGTATAACAACACAAAACAAGAGGAAACAAAATGGCACATTTTTTAGTAATTGCAGCAAGCAGCGGGATTGGGCAAGCAACGGTTTCAATGCTCAAAGATGCTGGACACACGGTGTTCACCACAGCACGCGATACCAGCAAAATTACGCCAGATGCCGTTCTTGATGCCACCGATTTTGATGCCGTCAACACTGTCTTCAAGCAAGCCGGTGATCTGGATGGCGTTGTCAATTGCAGCGGTTCACTGTGGCTGAAATCCGCGCACCTTACCAACAAAGAACACTATCAAAGCGTCATTGATGCATCGCTCACCACGGCCTTCGCCACAGTGCGTGCCGCTGGAAAAAATATGAACAAAGGCGGATCGGTGGTGCTGGTATCCTCTGCCGCAGCAATGGAAGGGCTGGCCAACCACGAGGCAATTGCAGCAGCAAAAGCCGGTATTCTTGGGCTAACTCTCTCTTCAGCTGCGACCTATGCTCCCATGAATCTGCGCGTGAATGCCGTAGCGCCCGGTCTGACCGAAACACCGCTTACCGCCGCACTCACAGGCAATGAAACCGCTCGCAAATTCTCCGAGGCCATGCACGCACTGGGGCGTCTTGGCAAACCCGACGATGTGGCACGCGCAATTGTATTCCTGCTCGATCCTGCCAATAACTGGATCACCGGACAAGTCCTCGCCGTTGATGGCGGCTTATCGCGCATTAGACCAAAGATGAAAGCATGAAAACACCCCACACAGAAACCTTTATCAATGATATAATCCGCATGGCGTGGGCCGATGACATATCATTCGATAAAATCAAAAAAGAACGCGGCCTGACAGAAGCCGAAGTCATCAAAATTATGCGCGGACATTTGAAAGCCGGTAGCTTCAAGCTCTGGCGCAAACGCGTTTCTGGCCGCAGTTCTAAACATGAAAAACGAACACGATTACTGCGTCAGGAAAGAGAGTAATGAGCGCGCGGCGCGTTATGTTAGAAGAACGCACCTCCAATGATAGCGCCGAATTCTCCCCAGCGGCCAGCATATCTGCCCGAAGCGCACTGTCAGTGGAAAACCCCCTTTTTTAACGGGGGAATACCGGAGCAGTATAAAAAAACGCCATGAAACGTAAGGGTGTAATCTGCGGCTTATAATCATCCTACATGCCGCAGCCTTATAGAGCTTCTGAGCGCAGCAGGCGAATATTATGGAATAGGGAACACTCTGCATTTTTGTTGCGCCATGCGCAAAAATGCAGAACGGCTGGAATGCTTTCAGCGGACAGTTTGAATGGACGTAAAGGGGGGGGGCAAGAAGGAACCCTTCGCTCAAAGTTCTGGCAGGCGTGGGTGCATTCTTGAAAACGTGAAGCTCTATTCCAAGGCAGCAAGCTCTCGCTCTGTATGGAGTGAACAAACGCCAAATGCGGTTGCGCATTCACACAGCAATCTAATGGATAATGGAGTATGAAAATGCAATGAATCAAAAAGTTAAGGCGTATTGGATGAAATTGGTGGTCAGGAAATGATAATTTGTTCAGTATAAAGATGGGGAAAATAGCAAAAAATAACTTTTACCCAACTTTTAATATGAAATTGAATAAAACTATTTTGCATTCTTAAAAAAAATGATTTTATGAATTATATAGTGCTTTAGACAAAGGCATAAAGAATCTCATAACTCAAAGTATGCCATTATCGACACTGTACTAATTTTTGAAACGGTACCCTGATGGAATTCCCCAATACAGAAAGAGTAATCTACAGCAAAAATCCTTTAATGGAGGTTGTCTGCCAGATTAAATTTCCAACTCTCTTAAAAATTGAAGTTAATAAACCTAGCGAGTTTCAAGAAAAGATTCGCTCTACATTTCCTATATACAACGAAATAAGTTCCTTACAATTGCCACCAGATATTCCTCCTCAGATTGCTGCTTTGATTGCAAAAGATATGGGTGCTACTTCTCGGAATTATGAATTTCATACAAGAGACAAAAATTTTAAACTAACACTTTCTAAAGATTTTATTGCACTAAAAGCATCTCAATATAGCAGATGGGAAGATTTTAAATCTCATTTATTGTTATCTCTTAAATCATTGAACGAGATATACGACCCTGCATTTTATAATCAAATTGGCTTAAGATATATTAATGTTATAAAGCGTTCAATTCTAAATCTTAACGACAATCAATGGTGCGAATTAATACATGAGAATATCTTAGGTTTTTTAAACGTACCAGAAATGTATAAAAGCGTAGAATCTTGTCAGAGCCGTCAAGTTATTCAACTTTCTAAAAATAATGCTAAAGTGTTGATTAGTCATGGCTTGGCTATTGATGAGGAAGATAAAGAAGAATGTTTCATATTAGACGCTGATTTCCAAATAATTGCCGAAACGGAATATGAAAATGCAAATACTTCCCTTGACTATCTCAACACTCAATCGAGAAATCTCTTTAGATGGTGTATCAAGCAAAAGTTGCACGACGCCATGGAGCCAGCCCAGGTCACCTCTGAATGAAATGTTTCTCCAGCAGACACCTATTGATTACGGATTTGATGAAAGTAATGGTTTTTTCGTTCGATATCGGTTGAAAGCAGCGGGTGAAAATTCTAAACAAAATTCAGAAGTAATGGCAAAAATTATTTGTCATTACTTGCTCTCTGCAATGCCAGCAAGTGCTCTTGAAGAGTTGGTTGAGGTAATAAAAGACATATATGATTTTCATGCTTCAAAAAAAATAAACATGAAAATTGAACATATGGAAAAGAAAGTAAATTCTAAGCCAATAAAAATTGTCAAAAAATCGAGCAGACCTGTTTATCCAATATCTAGCTGATGATTATAAATGTCGCAAGCACCTACACCAGAAGAAATATCAAGACATATCTATACTCCCTCCGTTTCTGGTAAATTGAGGCAAGGTGAGATTTTATCTAATATAACTCAGATTATTTTAAGCCCGGCTGATGATGAAGGAAATTTTCCTGCTGAGGAAATGGTGCATCCATATTGTATTGTTGTTTCGCAAGATTGCGATTTAGAGCAAGATTTTAATAATAGATTTGAACATGTAAATCAATCTAAGCAGATTCCGACAGTTCTTTTATGTTATGTTAGTACAGCTGAAGAATTAAGAGATGCAGAAAACTCTTTAAAAGGCAGGCGCGATTGGGAAATTGTTGCAGGCAATAATAATAAAAGATATCATTTTTTTAATGCGTGCACTCAACATTTTGATGCTGTAAATCAAGGACTGCCAGAATTAGCGGTTGACTTCAAAAGGTTTTTCACAATTGAAACTCATTATTTATATTCTGAGATTACTTCCAACCCAAATTTACGAAGGACAGTATTGAAGAGTCCTTACCTAGAGCATTTTAGTCAAAGGTTTGCATCGTATATGTCAAGAATTGGCTTACCTTTTAATCACACAAGTGAACCCTAAATATTATTTAGTGCTGCATTTATCAAGCCGCTGCTTACCAATATGCGTATCGCTTCCGAGCGTTAGATTTTGGCTTGTCGTACTCGACCTCCTTCCAATTGGATCACATTTGAGGAGAGGGGCGAGCATTCGCTATTAGTTCTAAACGCTTAATGCAAGCCAGCCAAGGCTTTGGGCCATTTGTGCAAGTTGGCGCAGGCGGGAGGGCAGTTTTGCATAAAGATGCTTCAATCCGGGTCTTAAGCGTGCAATCCATAATCCGCTATACGCATGGCCGAAAAAAGTGGATGGCAAAGAGTGCGTTTCAAGTTTGAGCGCCGTGTTGCTCCACGCTTCTTTATAAGAACTTTCATTGCCCAACAGGTCGTATTTGGAAATGCCCTTCTCAATAAGCCAGATAATCGTCATATCCATTTGCAATTTGCCAGGAGACGCTGCACTGAGATTGCAGTCAAAAGCGCCAAGATAAGCGTAATAATGGCCGTAATGAAGAAAGCCCAATTCTCCTGCCGCCAGCGTGCCATCAACCCGCAGCACAGAAAGACAGCTTCCAGAACAATGTTCAGCATTGCCTGCCAGAGAGGCCAGAAATGAGTCAACACCGGCTTGATGAAGCCCAAGGCTGATGCGGCCAGTTTCCCGCAGCCATATACGCTTCAGACGCAAGCACTCCTCAAGTGCAGGTGCAAAAGCAGGATCATTCGGGAACAGAACATCAAAAGAAAGTGCGCCTGCCTGCTCTAACATATTACGCCGGCGGGTACGGTTTCGCCGCTGCTTCTTATTCAGACGCGCAAGATAATCTTCCGCTGTCGCAAAATCGGAAAGATTAAAGATCGCCGCAGTATTTGCACGGCTGCCCAAAGGAGAATTACTGACAAGCATTCCCGCAAGGGGAGATCCATCAGGCACATGCTCGAAAAGAGCAACATCATGCCCGCTCATCCCGTCAAGGGCTTTTCGCAACAAAGCAAGAGCCTCTTGCCGGATTACTGCATCCTGATGGGGATCAAGCAGCAGATTAGCGTATTGTGTGTGCGGCGCACCCAGAATACTCAAGGTGCGGATACGCCCACCGGATTGCATTAAAGGCAAAAGAGCAACAAGATGAACACCATTCCAGATTGTCAGAATAACCGGCTGGCAATCTGCACTGCCAAAGGCCGCAATCCACCTGTGGCACCAGTCAAAGCCCTGGAAGTAAGTCAGGCCATCAGCAGCTTTTGCCTCCAGAGCGCGCCAGTCATCCGCGACGGCCTCCATTGCATCACAGTGAGCCAGCACACGGCATGTCAAACGACTGTCTCGGCAATGTTCAAAGGAAGAAGAGGTCATGCCGCTGATATTCCTCACTATTTTAACCCCATTATAAAGTATCTTATACAATAAGGTTCATTAACGCATGTATAAGGCATTTCAGTGATCTCGATTAAAAGTAGTGCCGATGATGCCCTCAATGGTAAAAAATAAAAACACTATCCCATGATGATGTTTTTTTGCTGTAATTATTTTTATACCCAAAATATACCCGATAAAATGGATTATTCTATCGGGTATATGCGGTTAGGCTGCCTTGATTGTATTCAGGAAGGCATTGATGGCATCTTTGAGCGTGACCGTTTTCTGATCCAGTTCCAGAGCCGATTTATAAGAGCGTTCGGTGCGTTTTCCAACAGTTTGCGAACCTTGTTTTATGTTTTCAAGCGTATCGGCAATTTGAGAGGCATCCGCGCTGACCGCGTCCGTGTTGCGGGCAATTTCTTGTACCGCTGCATCCTGTTCTTCCATGCTGGCCGCGATGACAGTGGTGCTGTGTGAAATTTGAATGATGGTAGCGACAATCGCTTCAATATCACCCACCGCGCCGGCCGCTGCCGACTGAATTTTGGTGATCTGGCTTGCAATATCGTCTGTGGCTTTGCTGGTTTGCTCTGCAAGGGTTTTCACTTCTTGCGCAACAACCGCAAATCCACGTCCGGCATCGCCGGCGCGGGCGGCTTCAATGGTGGCATTGAGCGCCAGCAGATTGGTTTGTGCGGCAATATCCGAAATAAGCCCGACAACATCGCCAATCCGCGCCGCAGCTTCCGAAAGCTGTTGCATCGTCTGGCTGGATTGTTGCGCTTTCTTATCTGCGCTCTGTGCAATGGCGGCTGTTTCGCTCACCCGCGAGGTCAGTTCACGCACAGAGCTTGACATCTCCTCCGTTGCCGCAGCAATGGAACGCATGGCATGAAGGGAACGGATGGCATCTTGAGAAGCTTCTTCCGCAGAGCCAATGCTTTGCGCCGCCACTTCCGTGAGTTCTGCGCTATCTTTCCCCAGCTGCTGGGAGGCATGGCCAAGATGATCCACAACACCCATAACCGTTTTTTCAAAACCCTGCGCCAGACTAATGCGCTCTTCCTTGCGGATTGTTTCGGCTCTTTGCTGCTCTTGCAAACGCGCCGCTTCCATCTTGGCCAGTTCGCCCAGTTTATCGCGGAATACAACAAGAGAGGCGGCAATTCGGCCAAGATCATTGCGCACGCCCTGACACGGAATAGCAACGGTGCGATCACCTTCAGACATCTGCGTAACCGTTTGTGCCAAAGCCTCCACAGAACGGCTCAGCCTTCTGCCGATGATATAGCACAGCGTCGCCGTAAACAGCAGCAAGCCTATGCCAATGGCCAGGTGCATATAAAGAGTGCCTTGAAGGTTTGCCACACGCGCCGCAATCAGGCGCGCCAGCTCGGTATTGGAGCGCTGCCATAAAGCATTCGCGCTGGCGTGGAAAGCATCACCTGCGCTGCGGATGGACGCCAGTGTTCCGCCGCCTTCTTCAACCGCCATAACGGCTTGCATCAAGGCTGCATTCTGGGTTTTGAAATTCTGGGTGGGCTGGGCAAAAGCCGCATTAAGGGATCCGTCACCGCTGGATTGTATTGCGGCCTGAAGCGATGCCTCTACAGCCGCAACAGTGGACTGAAACAGCGCGCGTGCGGCAACAAACTGGGCGTTACGGCGGTCATAATTCCCTTCGCCTGTGAGCAGTTCATCGCTGGCTGCATATAAATGATGCAGACTCATCAGCATGTCGGGTATCCGGATTGCTGCCAGATCCATGCTGTAATAGGAGTCAAGATCGGGATCGAGTGTCAGATTGGATTGATCCGCAATCTGGCGAATAAGATCACGGCCAACCGTCAGCGTTTCGGCGCTTGTACCCTGCGCAGCGATAGTTTGCAGAAATTTTTGGCGCAAGGAGCCCATCGCAAGTGCATCATCATACTGGCTGGCTTCTTTTTCCAAACCCTCTTTCACGGACGCAGGCATGGCGGCTGTGCTACGCGATGCCGTATAGGAAAAACCACTCCATACAGGATTTAATGCCTGACTGCCTGTAAGTTCTTTTTGGGAAAAATCAATTGAAACAAGACTTGTACTCACGAAAAGATAAAGAAACAATCCAACAGGGAGAAAGAAAAGTATCCCGATAAGATTGAAAGCTTCACGAAAGCTTAATTTTAAAACCCACATGGATCATTCCTGTTAATGCTTACTGTTCACGTGAACAGCACAATTACAATATGAGATAATAAACAATCAAATTTAAGAAATAATTGCTTGCAGTGCAGCACAAGAAAAACACGAAAAGATAGACACAATCGGAAAAGTATTTTCCACAGAAGAAAGAGTGGAAATACAGGATGCAAGGCTGAAATATGATCATACGCGGGATTTATTACATAAGTCGAACGCGTGTATTATGGTTTCAATCAATAAATTTACATAAAACCACTATAAGTTGTTATTTTTTGCGCGATTTTAGCTGCGCTTAGCTTTGGCTGCTGCATCGGCAAGCAGGTGAAGTTTGAAATGCAGCTGTGATGCCGCGCTAAGAGCATTCAGGCCAATGTGGGCTTCCGCAGCATGTGACAGACTGTTAATGCCAGTGTGAACAGCCGCAGCGTCTGACAGACTGTTAAGACCGTTTCTTGCTTGCCATGCATTGCTTAAAGCTCGAAATGTCAAATGGATGTTTGCAGCTTCAGCAAGAGTATGAAGATTGCTGTCAGCAAGGCGAGAATGGCCCTGTGGTGGAAGATGATTGTGGAAAGTACCCGCATTGGAGATAGACGGTGCAAAGAATGCAGGTGAAGAAGCAATAGATGGCATAACGCAAAACAAACCATAAAAAGTGTTAATGATACTGCGGGATCACGGTCAAGCAGAATATCTTTACGCAACATGCAAGACAGTTAATAAAGAACAAGAAAAAATGCAATATTTCTCGTTGAAAAACTTATTAAATATGTCTCTAGTGACGCTTGGAAAAAAGCTTTATTCAATAATTTATTTTGAATAAACCATTACGTCTATTCCATGAAGGAACAATACCATGCCGGAGCCGATAGCAGCGGCTGTGCGGGAAGAATTGCGTCTGCTTTATGAACATTCAGCTCTTTCGGTGGCGCAGATTTGCGCACAAACGGGCGTGAGCACAGGCAGGTTCTACCGCATGGCCAAAAAACACAACTGGACACGCCGCAGACATCAGGACGAACAGACAGCAATACACTGCGTTGCTGGAAACGATAAAGAAAATGCGGCAAAAGCGCGGCACATGACCTTTAACAGGCTGCGCGGCATGATTGAACGCGAGCTTGATCTGCTGGCACGTCTGCAAGGAGAAGGCGACAAGCGTGAACCGCTCACGCCAGACCAGGCCGCGCGCACCTTCGCGTCCCTTGTCAAAACCCTCAGTGATTTGAAAAAACTTCAGGATGAAACCTGCGGAAACAATGACCATGACGCAACCGAAGACATCGAGACAGTCCGCAGCGAGCTTGCGCAGCGCCTTGATCGGCTGCGTGCAGCTGCAAGCAAAAACAATTGAAGAATTTTTAAGCGCACTTTCCGCGCGCGAACTCAAAGCCCTTGCCCATGACTGGGAAATATGGGCGCGCCCTGACCAGCTGCCGCCTCTGGAGGCACAGGGAGGAGGGCGCTGGACAAGCTGGCTGATGCTCGGTGGACGCGGCGCCGGAAAAACCCGCGCCGGTGCCGAATGGGTGCGCGGTCTGGCTCTGGGACGCAAACCTTTCTCCCCAGAGCCGGTGGAGCGCATTGCACTGATTGGCGAAACGCTCATGGATGCCCGTGATGTGATGATTGAAGGCGTATCCGGCATTCTGGCCGTGCATCCCCGCGCCGAACGCCCCACATGGTCACCCTCACGCCGTCTGTTGACATGGCCGAATGGTGCAATTGCGCAGGTGTTTTCCGCAGAAGATCCGGAATCCCTGCGTGGCCCCCAATTTGCCGCCGCATGGGCGGATGAACTCGCCAAATGGCGCTATGCAGAAGCCACATGGGATATGCTGCAATTCGGTCTGCGGCTCGGTGACTGGCCGCGCCAGATGGTGACCACAACGCCCCGCGCCACCGCTTTAGTGAAACGATTGCTGGGTGATCCGCGCACTGCGGTGTGTCGCGCCGCAACCCACGCCAATGCCGCCAATCTCGCGCCGGGATTTCTCGACACCGTACTCGAACGCTACCAAGGAACACGGCTGGGACGGCAGGAAATTGACGGCGAACTGGTGGAAGACCGCGAGGATTCCCTCTGGCCGCGGACGCTGATTGAAGCCGCACGGGTGGCCGCTGCACCCGAACTCACCCGCATTGTGGTGGCCGTTGATCCACCCGCAGGGGGCAAAAAAGCCGATGCTTGCGGCATGGTAGTGGCGGGTTTAGGGCGCGATGGCATGGTTTATGTGCTGGAAGATGGCAGTCTGCACGCTTCGCAGCCCCATGTGTGGGCGACACATGCCATTGCGCTGTTTCACCGCCATCAGGCCGATGCGCTGGTGGCCGAAGCCAACCAAGGGGGCGATATGGTGCGTGCCGTGTTACGGGAAGCGGATGCTTCGGTTGCTGTAAACCTTGTCCACGCCACACGGGGTAAATGGCTCCGCGCCGAACCGGTGGCGCATCTTTACGCCCAAGGCAGGGTCAAACATGTAGGAGCTTTTCCGGCACTCGAAGATGAAATGGCCGACTTCGGGCTGAACGGGCTTTCCGGTGGGCATTCGCCCGACCGGATGGATGCCCTCGTCTGGGCGGTGAACACGCTCATGAAGGGTATGCGTGCAGCGCCAAAGGTAAGGTGTGTTTGAAAACGATTTTTCGCTTTTCTGGCTTCATCCGCTTGACGCTGAATATATTCCTTTTGCGTGATGGTTTCGATGCCCGAAAATTTGGCTCTCTTATTGAATTATTCCGCCATAATCATCGGGGAAAGTAATGCACATTCTCGAAACACCAGCCTATCGAAAAGCATTTATTCAGTATCTCCGTAAGGGCACGGCGATTAATATAGCGCTCAAAGCAGCAGTAAGTGAACACCCCACTACACATTATGTCTGGCGTACGAGTGGTGATAACAAAGTTCGCGCTTCGCACGCAGCCAATAACGGTAAAATCTTCGCGTGGGACAATCCACCCGAAACCGGACATCCCGGAACACATTATAACTGCCGTTGTACCGCGGAGCCCTATACGCCAGAAGTCGATGAATTATCCTCGCAATGGGTGACAAGTGTTGTTGATGAAGGGTTACGCCGCTGGGCATGGTATGATTTTGTGCTGCATTACTTTTTTGGCAGCGGGGGTGGTATCCGTTTATCTCATGTGGGGCATTTGCAAGATGTTATCGATGCGTCACGGGAGCATGTATTCAAAGGCGTTGAACGGCAGGTGTTCAGAGAGGCTCGAGCTACTCTATCAGGCCGCCTGAAGGATACGTTTGAAAACACCTACCGATTTTATTCTGTTTCATTCGTTCATGGCCGCTCAACCGTGGAGGGACGTTACAACGGTTCCGTTACGCGCATAGGCAACGCACTGCATATCAATGCGGAAGTGGTGTATCATTTCAGCGATGTATTTACAGATCCGCTGGACATTCGCGAGCTGACGGGCGGTAGCTCTGATCTGCGTGCAATTCGAGCCAATGAACTGATCGATAGCGAACTGGGTGGGCAGTATTATGATATCGTGGATAGCTGGACAACACGCCTGACTGCCGTTATACACCAAGATGAAAAGAAGAGTGGCTACAGGGGATAGATGAAGAATATACTGAGGCAAATCTGGGAATTGATCAAGCTCGGGTTGATGCTGCTTGGAGCATTGGTTGTCATCTATGTCGCTATTTTGCTGGTTCATAACGCAACAAGCGAACCAACTCCTCCGCCGGG
>JBMDXK010000004.1:0-4507 GCA_048594375.1 Methylopilaceae bacterium | reverse complement strand
TTATACCCCAGCCGCCGCGCAATTTCCGCTTGCAGACGTTCAATCTCAGGATCGTGAAACTCAATCACTTTGCCGCTGCGCAGGTCAATCAGATGGTCGTGGTGTTCATCCGGCACAGGCTCATAACGGGAGCGCCCGTCCTTGAAATCATGCCGCGCAATTATACCCGCGTCTTCAAACAGCTTCACGGTACGATAAACCGTTGAAAGAGAGATTCGGTTATCAACGGCCATAGCGCGGCGATGCAACTCTTCCACATCAGGATGATCGACAGCTTGCTCGACAACACGAGCAATAATGCGCCGCTGATCCGTCATGCGCATGCCTTGTGCCACGCAATGCTCTTCAATTGTGCCGCAGGATAGCGTTTGTGGGTTTACCATGCCACCTCATCTCCTCAAGCGCCAGACCCCAGCCACAGCAACACCCACTATGCCCAGCGATATTACCGCATTCCAGCCCGCAAAAGACAACCCCAAAAAACGCCACGACGCAGCAGAACAGGATATAAAACGCGGCGCATCCAATGAGAACACATCCGCAGCGCGGCCTCCACCAAGCCCCGGCGAACACGCGGCAAGCCCCTGCCACCAGCCCCACTCCACACCGGCATGATGCACAGCAAGCACAACGCTCACCGCAAACACCACAGCAATACCCGCCAACGCCACCCTTGCATAGCGCCGCAGCAAGCCGGACGGCTGGATCAATGCCGTGATGGCAATTGCCAGCGGAATACCCGAATAATACGGCCAGCGTTGCATATAACACAGCGCACAGGGCGTATAGCCCAGCACATACTGGAAAAACAGCGCCGCTCCCAGTGTGAGAATAGCGGCAAGCGCAATCACGGCGCTATACCACGCAGGCTCTTGCGGTTCAAAAAAAGTACGCATCCGCATTATCACACCAGATAAGGAACAACAATAAACCCGGCAATTATAATGCCGGCCAGTACCAGCATGACAAGTTCCAAACGTTTTTCAATAAATACGCGTACAGGCTCACCAAAATGCTTCAGCAATTCCGCCACCAGAAAGAAGCGCACACCACGGGTAATCAACGACAGAAGAATAAACATCCCGATATCATAGGCCGCAAAACCCGATAAAATAGTCACCAATTTATAGGGAATAGGCGTTAGCCCTTTTAGCAAAATAAACATTGCGCCCCATTTGGCATATTCTGCACGAAACAAATCAATCTTGTCTTCAAGGCCATACAGCTGGATAATCCATAGCCCCACAGTATCATACAGCAAATAACCAATGGCATAACCCAGCACGCCGCCCAATACCGATGTGATGGTACACCAAAACGCATACAGCCGCGCCTTTGCAGGATTGGCAATGACCATCGGCACCAAAACCACATCGGGTGGAATAGGAAAAAAAGAACTTTCCGCAAAAGAAATACCACCCAACGCCCACACCGCTTTGGGGTGCTTGGCCAGATTCATTGTCCAATCATAAAGCCGACGCAACATCGCTGGAGTTCCTTTTTTGGGATGCTTTCAGCCTTTGTTTAAACTGTCCTTTTCCATGCGTCTATCATGCAAATGTGTTTTGATGGAAAATCCATTCAAACCATATTCTTTTCATGTGGGAAACATATAAAATATCACTCAAGACGCTTGATTGCAGACAAAGTTGCAGTATTATCCACCAGCGTTTCCAATCTGACGTTCTCAGATTGCCCGTGCGGGTGTGGTGGAACTGGTAGACGCGCCGGACTCAAAATCCGGTTCCGCAAGGAGTGTCGGTTCAAGTCCGACCACCCGCACCATTTTTCCCCATTTTAATAGCTGTTTGTCAGTAAACCTGCAGATGGTTTTTTATTGTTCTGCGTTGCTCTACGGGTCGCGTAACGGCATTTGGCTGCGCACCTGTCAAAAAACCCGCAGCGAAGCTAAAATTGCGTTAAAAAAACAAATACTTATAGTGGGATCATGTAAAATTTTTATTTGAAACCACTATAAGCACAATCACGTCAACCAAAAACGAAAAGCATTATTCCTTTTTTGATTGCGCCGCTGCGCGCATATCCCGGCCAAATTCAAATGCTTCTTCCCAGCCACTGGGCTTGGGAAATCTCAGATTTTCAAGAGGAGGCATTACTGTAGAAGGAAATGTTTCTTCTTCATCAAAAGTATCGCGCGGAACAAAGAAATTATGAAAGCCATCCAACTTATCATGATTTGAGAAAAGCCCCTGAAAATCCGATCCTTCAGGATTAATGCCTATATATCCTTTATCAATCATTGCTTGAATAAGCGGTGTCTTTTGCGTTTTTCCAGCAGCATTAATGAGAACATCAATTCCTGTGATGGTATTGTGTTGACCATCCTGCCGTTTTATTCCTAAGGAAAATTTGTTGTCCTTGAAGGTTGTGCCTTGAGCAACGGAGCGTCCCCTGACGTCACTCCAAATCTTTGTAGCCGCTTTTTTACTGTCAAAATCTGCATGTTCCTCGCGCTCTTCTTTAGGAACAGGAGGCGCTATCTGAATTACTTTTCCACGATAGTTTAGCTGGTCTGCAAGCACTGTTGCGCTGTCCGTCATAAAATTATTTCCGTTCAGAACAAAGGTTGTCTGCTCACCTGAGTTTTGCCGCTTTACAAGTTGATTAATCTTTTGTTTTAAAACATTATCATCCTCCAGTGTAATTGTGAGGGGCTCTGTAATGCGTGATGCTATGTGATGTTCATCTCTAATGTCATTAATGGCTTGTAATCGTGAAATAGCATTTTCAGGGCGCTTCTCTTCAAGCTGTTTTGAAACCTCACTGATTGCTTGTTTGTACGGCTCAATATCAGTGCCAGTTCCATACCAGAGTTCGTCACTTGAATGCAGTAAAAGATCAGTCTTGACTTTATCTTCTGAGACGGTATTTGCATTTTTGATCGATAAAGATGCTATAGCGTCTTTGGAAAATTCAATATCTGAAATAAGTCCAACTGTTTGTTTGAAGTCCAGATTGCTACGCGCTTTGTCCCGCACATGAGCATCCATTTCACGAAGACCCGCCTTTTCTGGTGGTTGAATCCAGCTGACTTTAAGAAGATCCGGGTTTATGTGCTCAGCAATATCAAGAAAAGAACCAATGGCTATCGGCCCTCCGCCCACGAGCGCAACATGAGGTATATATTCCTCAGGAATTTTATCCTCTGAAATGCCTTGACGGTTAGCGTGTTCACGGGCTGTTTGTTGTAAGCCCTTTAATATTTCCAGAGCTTTACTCGTTGGAGCTGTGTCAGCAGTTCCAGTCTCAGAATTATCCAGCAAAAACTCTTTTACAAAACCCGGTTTGCCTTCAAGTCCTTCCATCCCCATGCGTGAAAGTACTACTTGCTCACCAGTGACAAGAAAAACCGGCTCCTTGTTCTCAAGTTTTTTAGAGATTGAATCAATTGTAGCCTCTTCAGGAATAATTGTGAGGTAACCCTCATTTTTAAGGAAATCAATTATTTCTTTTTTTGCTTCAATGGTATCACTTTTTGTTATTTTCTGGCTATCTGGAAGCGCATTGTATTTATTGTCTGCTTCAGACCTTGAAGAGCCTGGAAAAAGAATGTCAGATCTTTTTTTCTGCAACGCTTTATAATGCGGGAGTTCTTGTATCTGAGAAATAACTGGGGGGAGCTTTTCAAGCTGTTCTTTTGAGAACGATGGCATTAATTGAGATTGGAATCTTGCATTCCCGTATGAAAAAGAATCACTCCCCCCACTAAGGCCGATCTGACCTCTCCCTATTTTTGCAGGGCTTTGTTCAATAGCTTCCACATGAACGCCGGAAGCTACAAGAGCTCCTAAAGGATGAACTGAATACCACCCCAAACCAACCATGGTAACAGTGGGAACCTTTTCATCTGGCTTGGGAGGCCATGTCAATGCCGTGCCGCCTTGTGGAAAGTCCGGCGCTAAATCCTCACTCATAACGAAAGGACGGGCAGGTAGTTTTGCTGTAGCGGCAAGTTTTTTATCTAAACTATCTATTCCGGTTTTAGTAAAGCTGACGGCATTTTGCGGCGGATGAAGAGCCACATCAAAAGTGTTGGCAGATTGAGGGGTTGTAACTTGGGGAGCCGCAAGACGGGCAGGTGATACAGGCAGCATAATAACTCCGATACAGAAACTCAGGTGTTGCTTTACTGCCTTCATACATAGTGGTTTATACTTTGG
Organism: Methylopilaceae bacterium; assembly: GCA_048594375.1. GTDB lineage: Bacteria > Pseudomonadota > Alphaproteobacteria > Rhizobiales > Methylopilaceae > JBMDXK01. The sequence continues at coordinate 326 of JBMDXK010000004.1, read as the reverse complement.
TATGGCAAGAAAATATGTTGAAAAAAATCCGAGCGGGAATATGTTTATAGGGAGAACAGCATAAAATGATTTCGTATTTTCGCTATAAGTCTTTGTTTTATTATAGATTTTTTAAATTTCCGCGTTGCCCTATACACTTTTGCTGAAATTACTATCGCTCAATAAATGAGCATTTTATTGGAATTTGGCTTTAGTGGTTATCATAGAAAGGCAGCGGTATAACCTCTTAATGATGGCTTCGCTCTATGGCGGATTTTCTATGGAAATTTGGCTGGGGCGCCAGGATTCGAACCTGGGCATGGCGGGATCAAAACCCGCTGCCTTAC
>JBMDXK010000039.1:0-51122 GCA_048594375.1 Methylopilaceae bacterium | reverse complement strand
AATACAGGCAGGGCATGGCGACCCACAATGACCATCAAATTATTTTCTGAGACATTTCTAAGCCAGCGATTTAAAGGCAATTGCACAATAACATACGCAAATGCCAGTAAGTGAAGAATGCGCGGCAGACTTAAATTCCCTTTATCGAACCCTGAGATAAAATCCGGTAAGCCCAAGAAATTACGTTCTGGCCAAAAACCCCCGATTGCAATGGTTGCGGCCATTCCTAAATAAGCAATACACACTAAAAATAGTGGTGTTGAGAATGGTATTTTCTTTCCGGATACATAGATCGATCCGAAGAAAAAGCCAAGAGTAAACAGCAGTTGCCATGCAAAAGGATTAAAAAACCATCCAGAATTATTTGGATAACTCGGCATATTCCAGCCATTGAGCTGGGCGACTATATACAGTGCAAAAGATGTTGCCAGTGCCAGCAAGGTATCTCTGCATGCCAATATCATAATAAACGGCAGCATAAGCATAAAGATAATATACATCGGCAAAATATTAAAATAGCCTAGCTGATGCCCCAATGTGGCAACCCCGATAATGCCGCGCACGGGATCATTCATGAACGCTTGAATATTGATGCGCGATAGCCAGCTTGCTTCACTCAGATAAATTGCGGCTGTCGCAAAGAGCGCAAGTGCTATAACAATAGATGCGATGTGGGCAAGGTAAAGCTGACCTGCACGCCGGTAAATTTTATAGCTCTGCTGCAAGGTTTGCCCTGCTAAAAACCGTGGCAGGTAGGCAAGAGCAGCTGTGAAGCCTGAAATGAATACGAATAATTCTGCCGAATCAGAAACACCGATGTTTCTGTGGGTGAAATTTTCATAGAAATTTCCAGGAATGTGGTTGATGAAAATGGTAAACAGAGCCAGGCCACGCCAAAAATCGATGCGCATATCGCGTTTTTTTGCTGCCATCGCTTTTTATCCCCTTTTCTGTTTTTGAATCAGATCATCTTCTGCCAAGTTCAGTCCAAAATACAAAATAATTATAGTGTTGAATTTGGGCATGAAAGTGATTCACATGTGCTGCATATCGCAATTGGAGGTTATTTAATAAACAGTTAATGGTGGAATGCAAGGCGGCATCTGCGATAGAGTGCGCGTATGTACTTCAAAGTATGGAAATATCTGGAATTTAGCGCTGTTTTTCCCACAGTTCTCTTAAGAGATTGAAGTGTTGTGGAAGCATGGTATAGATGCATGATTTCAACACTATTTATCTATAAGAGCGCTACCATGTGTAGCTGACAGCAGGAGTAATCATGTCGCGCAGGTATTTTGGTACAGATGGAATTCGTGGTCGTGCAAATAAATTCCCGATTACTCCCGAAATCGCGTTAAAAGTGGGTATGGCTGCAGGTCTTGCTTTCAAGCGTGGCGATCACCGTCATCGGGTGGTGATTGGTAAAGATACGCGCCTATCAGGCTATATGATTGAGTCCGCTCTGGTATCCGGCTTTACCTCGGTTGGTGTGGATGTTTTGCTGCTTGGGCCAATGCCTACCCCTGCGGTGGCGATGCTGACGAAATCGATGCGCGCTGATTTTGGCGTGATGATTTCAGCATCGCATAATCCGTTTGAGGATAATGGCATCAAGCTTTTTGATCCTGATGGATACAAGCTTTCCAATGAACTGGAATTACAGATTGAAGAATTGATCGAGTCCGATCTTGTGCCGCGTCTTGCGCCTTCTGCGCAATTGGGGCGCGCCCGCCGCATTGAGGGCGTTCATGCGCGCTATATCGAACATGCAAAACGTACTTTGGTACGCAATGCCAGTTTTGAGGGGCTTCGCGTTGTTCTTGATTGCGCGAATGGTGCGGGCTATAAAGTTGCTCCCGATGCATTGTGGGAGTTGGGTGCAGAGGTTATTACTATAGGCGATGAGCCGGATGGCACCAACATTAACCGTGATATTGGATCAACATCTCCGGCTGCCTTAAGCCAAAAAGTGCTTGAAGTGCGTGCTGACATTGGTATTGCGCTGGATGGCGATGCGGATCGTGTCCTGATGGTTGACGAGCGGGGTCAAACCATTGATGGAGATCAGCTTATGGCTGTGATTGCGGAAAGCTGGAAAGAAGATGGCCGTTTATCCAAGCCGGGAATTGTGGCCACTGTCATGTCTAATCTCGGATTTGAAAGGCATTTGAATAAACGTGGGCTAACAGTCGAGCGCACTTCAGTGGGTGATCGGTATGTTTCCGAGCGGATGCGCGAGAGCGGCTTTAATGTGGGTGGCGAGGCGTCTGGCCATATTATTCTTTCTGATTATGGCACAACGGGTGATGGTCTGGTTGCTGCGCTGCAAGTCCTGTCTGTTATTCGTAGGCAGGGCGGGAGGGCATCGGAAGTTTGTCACCGTTTCGAGCCTTTGCCGCAATGTCTGAAGAATGTGCGCTATCGTTCTGGAAAACCGCTTGAGGATGAAAGTGTTCAAGACGTTATTGCTGAGGTTTCCGATCTGCTTGGTAATCAGGGGCGTCTTTTAATTCGGCCATCCGGCACAGAGCCGGTCATTCGGGTGATGGCTGAAGGAGATGATGCTCAATTTATCGAAAACATTGTTGATCGCGTTGTTGATGCCCTCAAAGAGGCGGCGGCATAAAGCGCTTGAACCGTTCGTAGCTATGTTTTTAAGCCGGATGAAAATTCCGGCTTTTTTTATTAATTTAAGCATATATGTTTTCTATGTGGTTGATATGTCGTTGTTTTTCAAAATTTATAAGTTTTTGTGTTAAATTTTATAGTTAACAAGTAATTAAATTAAATACATTATTCTTGTTAATTCTAATTAACTTCTGTTAACTTATAAAATAAAATAATTATTCATCTTAATTTTTAAGGTTAAGTCTATCTTAAGTATTTAAGTTTAAATTTTCTCAAGTGGAATAACCCGCGGTAGATAAAATCTCCGCGCTTCCGTTGAGGGATTTTGTATCATGAGCAGCCTGAAGGCTATTTCATACGCAGCGTTGATTGCTGCACTTATTGTACCCGGCGTTGCTTATGCTGCCGATCTGGCTTTGCCTCCGCCTGCTGTTGTCGAGCCTGAGCCATTGCCGGAGCCTGTGGTACTCGGTGGTAACTGGTATTTGCGTGGGCATATCGGGGTAAGCAATCAGCAAGTTGACGAACTTTACAACGTGTTGTTTGATGATCCTAATCTCACAGCTTTTGCTGTAGAGAAAAAAGATTTCAATTCGGCATTGTTTGCAGGTGCCGGTGTTGGGTACCGCTGGAACCAGTGGCTCCGTACCGATGCTACTGCTGAATACCGTTTCAAGTCAAAGTTCAAAGGGCTTGATCGCTACACCAATCCAACGGCTGTACCTCCTAATGGTACCAATGACTACCGTGCCAGTAAAAGTGAAATTCTCTTGATGGCCAATGCCTATGTGGATATGGGTACATGGTATGGGTTTACGCCGTATCTGGGTGCCGGTGTGGGTACAAGCCGCAATACTATCAGTGGGTTTACCGATACCAATGTGCCGGCCGCAGGTTTTGCCACAGCGAGCGACAAATCCAAATGGAATTTTGCCTGGGCTCTTTATGCTGGCTTCGGGTATGATATTACCGAGCGTCTCACTTTAGATGTGGCATACCGCTATCTCAATCTGGGTGACGGAATTACTGGCGATATCGTTCCATCTGTTGGTCCAAATCTTGTTAATAATCCAATGCATTTCAAAGACATTACGTCTCATGATGTCATGATAGGTCTGCGCTATGCTCTTGGTAGCAGTGGCCGTGCAACGTATGCAAAAGGGCCTGATATACAGCCTCTGGCGCCGCTTGAGCCATTGATTGTAAAAAATTAATTGGCAATCATTTCGGGTTGAAGATGAAGCGGAGCGTAAGCTCCGCTTTTTGCATCGCACTTGACATGATTGCGGGTCAGGAGTAACGCTGTGTGCGGGCTACCTCTCCCCACCGAGAGGCAACTATCTGGAAAGGATAGATGACATGACAGCACCTACAGCGCCTTCCGTTCGTCCCCAGCGTCCCGAATTCTCTTCTGGCCCTTGCGCCAAGCGCCCCGGTTGGACAACCGCTGCTCTTGATGATACTCCTGCTGGCCGTTCGCACCGTGCAAAAATCGGTAAAACCAAGCTGAAGCAGGCGATTGATCTTACCCGTGAAATTCTCAATATTCCTGCCGAATACCGTATCGGTATCGTGCCAGGTTCCGATACAGGTGCCGTTGAGATGGCGCTTTGGACAATGCTTGGCCAGCGCGGTGTTGATATGCTGGCATGGGAAAGCTTTGGCGAGGGCTGGGTCACCGATGTTGTAAAGCAACTCAAGCTGCCTGATGTGCGTGTTATTAAAGCGCCCTACGGCCACCTGCCTGATCTTTCTCAAGTGGATACTGACCGTGATGTGGTTTTCACTTGGAATGGTACGACTTCCGGTGTGCGCGTGCCAAACGCAGACTGGATCAAGGCGGATCGCAAAGGTTTGACCATTTGTGATGCCACATCTGCTGCATTCGCTCAGGATCTTGACTGGAACAAGCTGGATGTAACCACTTATTCTTGGCAGAAGGTGCTGGGTGGTGAGGGCGCCCACGGAATCCTTATTCTTTCTCCGCGTGCTGTTGAGCGTCTGGAAAGCTATACGCCTGCATGGCCATTGCCGAAAATTTTCCGTATGACCAAAGGCGGCAAATTGATTGAAGGTATTTTTGTTGGCGAAACCATCAATACGCCTTCGATGTTGTGTGTTGAAGATTACATTGATGCCCTTGAATGGGCAAAATCTCTGGGTGGCGGTAAGGCTCTTCAAGCGCGATCCAATGCCAACTTTGCAGTGCTGGACACATGGGTTGCGGAAACTGCCTGGGTTGATTTCCTTGCGGTGAAGCCGGAGACCCGTTCAAACACCAGCGTATGCCTGAAAATTGTTGATCCGGCGATCACGGCTCTTTCTGATGAAGGGCAGGCCGCATTTGCCAAGAGCATTGTCACTTTGCTGGATAAAGAAGGCGTTGCTTTTGATATCGGCGCATACCGTGATGCTCCTTCTGGTCTTCGGATATGGGCTGGTGCGACCGTTGAAACAGCTGATCTGGAAGCGCTTATCCCTTGGCTCAACTATGCTTTTGAAACAGCAAAATCTGCATTAAAAGCTTGATCCTGCTGTGTTTTTTTAGACTTCCCCGCTTTTATGGTTTGTGTGTTTTTTGTACACAGATGAAAGCAGGGAAGGTTTTCCTCTTAATTTCTCTTTAACGGAGTAATACTGATGGCTCCTAAAGTCCTCATTTCCGATTCTATTTCTCCTGCTGCTGTGCAAATTTTCAAAGATCGCGGCATTGATGTGACCTATGAGCCTTCCTTGGGCAAAGATAAGGAAAAGCTCGCTGAAGTGATTGGTCAGTACGATGGTCTGGCTATTCGTTCAGCCACAAAAGTGACCGATAAAATTCTGGCCAATGCCAAGAATTTGAAAGTTGTGGGTCGCGCCGGTATTGGCGTTGATAATGTTGATATCCCTGCCGCCACGGCGCAGGGTGTGATTGTCATGAACACGCCCTTCGGCAATTCTATTACGACGGCGGAACACGCCATTGCGATGATGTTTGCGCTAGCCCGTGAAATTCCGGCAGCGGATGCCTCAACGCAGGCGGGAAAATGGGAAAAAAACCGTTTTATGGGTGTTGAAATCACTGCAAAAACACTTGGTATTATCGGCTGCGGAAATATTGGGGGTATTGTTGCCGAACGTGCTGTTGGCCTGCGTATGCGCGTTATTGCATTTGACCCGTTTCTCTCTCCAGAGCGCGCCAATGATCTGGGCGTGGAAAAAGTCGAACTGGACGAATTGCTGGCACGCGCTGATTTTATCACTTTGCATGTACCTTTGACTGAAAAAACCAAAAACGTGCTTTCTCGTGAAAATCTTGCGAAAACCAAAACAGGTGTTCGCATTATTAACTGCGCGCGCGGCGGCCTGATTGATGAAGAAGCTCTGAAAGATGCGCTCGATAGCGGCCATGTTGCGGGTGCTGCGCTTGATGTGTTTGCCGTTGAGCCTGCAACAGAGCATCCTTTATTTGGTCGTGCAGATGTGGTTTGCACTCCGCATCTGGGCGCCTCTACGAATGAAGCGCAGGAAAATGTGGCGCTCCAGGTTGCGGAACAGATTTCTGATTATTTGTTACGTGGCGCGATCACCAATTCCATCAACTTCCCATCCATCACGGCTGAAGAAGCGCCCCGTTTGAAGCCCTTCATTGCATTGGCTGAAAAGCTCGGTTCTTTTGCGGGTCAGTTGACCGACACCAACATTGTTAAAGTACAGATCATCTATGAAGGTGCTGTGGCGCAAATGAAAACAAAGGCGCTGACGGCTTCTGCAATTGCCGGTCTGCTGCGCCCCATGCTGGAAAGCGTGAATGTTGTTTCTGCACCAGCGCTTGCCCGTGAGCGTGGTATTGCAGTTGAGGAAATCACCCGTGAAGCTACCGGCGATTATGACTCGCTTATCACGTTCAATGTGGTGATGGAGCATCAGGAGCGTGCGGTTGTGGGTACAGTATTTGCGGATGGCAAGCCACGCATCACTGAAATTAAAGGCATTAAAGTGGATGCTGATTTTGCGCCATACATGATCTACATTACTAACGAAGACAAGCCTGGCTTTATTGGTAAGTTTGCTTCACTATTGGGTGATTCAGGCGTGAATATTGCAACCTTTGCTTTGGGTCGCGATGCGCCTGGCGGCAGCGCCATTGCTTTGGTGCAAATTGATAGCCCTGTGAGTAATAGTGTTCTTGAAACGGTGCGCGGTTTGCCTCATGTACGGCAGGCAAAGCCTTTAACCTTTTAAACTCATTTTAAGGTCATATTTATAGATTATACAAACCGTTCGGTATTTTACCGGACGGTTTTATTGCAAGAAAAGGCAGTTTTAACAATGCGCATTTTAATGATTGAGGGCAATACTGCGGAAGCGCGGGCGAAATATGCCAAAGCTTCAGGAAAAGAGCCTTCACAGCATTATTGTGATGTGCTTGCCATGCTGAGACATGGGTTGGAATTTGATATTGTTTATCCTGCGGATGGTGAGCCGGCATTGCCGCGTCCGTTGGAAGATTATGATGGCGCTGTCATCACGGGTTCGGCGCTTAATATTGAGTATATGGATCCTCCATCAGTACGCCAGATTGAAATGGCAAAAAGAATATTTGAAGTGGGATTACCTTTTCTAGGCTCATGCTGGGGGTTGCAGGTTGCAACGGTTGCTGCTGGCGGGACGGTTTGTAAAAATCCGCATGGTCGTGAAGTCGGCATTGCTCGCCGGATAGAGCGCACGGCTGCGGGTGTAGGGCATTTGTTCTTGACCGGACGCGGGCATGTTTTTGACGCTCTGGCCACCCATTCGGATTATGTGAATGATATTCCACCCGGTATGACTGTGCTGGCCGGTAACGAGAACACCCCGGTGCAAGCTGCAGAAATCCGCTTTGGTAAGGGCGTTTTCTGGGGCGTGCAATACCATCCCGAATTTACGTTTGATGAATTGGCTTGTATTATTCAGCGTCTTGAGGAAGGCTTGGTAGAAGAAGGGTTTTTCCATCATGCTGAGGATTTAGAAGAATATGTTGCGCATTTTCGCTCACTAGACCAGTCTGGCCATGTTGATTTGGCTTGGCGTTACGGTGTGGAACGGGATCTGCTGGATCCTTTTCTGCGGCGTGTTGAATTGGCTAACTGGCTTCAGTATCAGGTTTTGCCATTCATTGCGCAAAAAACACAATGAATGCTTGAAAAGTGAGGCCGTATCCTTTACCGCTAAGGCGCAAGGTACGGCCTAATGGAATCGTTCCCTGCTTATGTGTTCTGCTCCCAAAACATAAAGTTGCCTTGGCGACGGACGGTTGTGTGAGAGTATTATTCTTTTTATGCCGGTGCGGTATTGTATCGGGATAGGTCAGGGAAATTTCTTCATGGCAAATGTGGTGGTTGTCGGTGCCCAATGGGGTGACGAGGGCAAAGGTAAAATTGTTGACTGGTTGTCTGATCGCGCCGAAGTGGTTGTGCGTTTTCAAGGTGGCCACAATGCAGGCCACACCCTTGTTATTGATGGGGTAACTTACAAACTTTCCCTTTTGCCATCGGGTGTTGTGCGCCCCAATAAGCTTTCTGTTATTGGTAACGGCGTTGTTGTTGATCCGCGCGCTCTTGTGACCGAAATCGAGCGCTTGCAAGGGCAGGGTGTGGTCATTAGCCGTGATAACCTGCGTGTTGCTGAGAATACACCGTTGATTCTTTCTTTGCATCAAGAACTGGATGCTTTGCGCGAAGCTTCTGCTCCTGAGGGGAGCAAAATCGGAACAACCAAACGTGGCATTGGTCCGGCTTATGAAGATAAGGTAGGCCGTCGCGCTATCCGTATGATGGATCTTGCTGACTTAGCTACTTTGCCAGCCAAAATTGAACGTCTGCTTGCGCATCACAATGCGCTGCGCCGTGGATTTGGTATTGCTGAAATTAGCAAGGATGCTGTGTACAAAGAATTGGCGGATGTTGCGCCAAAAGTTCTTCCCTTTATGGATGCAGTCTGGAGCTTGCTTGATGGTATTCGCCGTCAAGGCAAGCGTATTTTGTTTGAAGGTGCGCAAGGTTCGCTGCTGGATATCGACCATGGGACTTACCCATTTGTAACATCTTCCAATACTGTTGCCGGTGCTGCGGGGATTGGTGCTGGTGTAGGTCCTCGGGCGATTGGTTATGTCCTTGGGATTGCGAAAGCTTACACAACCCGCGTGGGGGAAGGGCCTTTTCCTAGCGAGCTGTTTGACGACGTTGGTCGCGGAATTGGTGAGCGTGGACGTGAATTTGGTACAGTTACAGGACGCGCGCGCCGTTGTGGATGGTTTGACGCTGTGACTGTGCGTCAATCTGTTTGTGCTAACGGGATTGATGGGATTGCGCTTACAAAACTTGATATTCTTGATGGTCTTGAAGAAATCAAGATCTGCGTGGCTTATGAACTGAATGGCAAACGCATTGAGCGTTTTCCAGCCGAACAGCAGGCTCAGGCGCGCTTGAAGCCCATCTATGAAAGTATGCAAGGCTGGAAAGGCACCACGTCAGGCGCGCGTTCATGGGCTGAATTGCCTGCGGAAGCGGTTAAATATGTGCGCCGCATTGAAGAATTGATTGGATGTCCGGTTGCAATGCTTTCCACCAGCCCCGAAAGAGATGATACTATTCTGGTGCATGATCCTTTTCAGGATTGATTCGGATGCTGCCTTGTTCTTTAGTGGAACGGGTAGTAGATGACGTGCGTTAAAATTCTTATAAGTTATCGGCTTTTATGTTTGAAGTTTAGGCGTTCACATATAAAGTTGCATAGCTTTTGAAGGATTTTTATGTTCCAAAGACAGTTACAGATTTTATCCGCTAACAAAAACCATTCTTTCCTGCTTACAACCAGAAAAGCACCATGGCTGATTATTATCCTCTTTTATCCCGAGCCGCTGAAGCTCTTGAGCATAATACCCCTGAGCAACGTCGGCAGGTTTATGAGCGCGCACGCGTTGCGCTTGTTCGACAGCTCAGAGGGATTACGCCCCCGCTTTCTGAACCCGAAATTACCCGTGAGCGGTTAGCTTTGGAAGACGCCATTCGCCGTGTTGAGGCGGAGGCGCGCGGCAAGGAAGCGCCAGCCCCTGCCCAGCCTTATTTGCCACGCACAGCAGATACGCCTGTATATGCCCAACGGCCTCAGGTTACATCGGCGGCACCTTCGCAGCACTACGCTGCCCCCTCCGCTGCGCAGATCCCTACAGAAGCGCTTGAACCGCCTCCTGAGCCTACAATTCACCAAGAATTGCAAAGTCGGCAGTCTGTGGGCGTGTCACCCTCGCCATCGTCCCGTGGCGGCAATACACAAAAACGTTCCCGTCCGGTGCGCAAATACAATGCACGGCATATTCCTATGCGGGTTCGTTTTGCACCTTTGGCAGCAATTTCGGTTATTGCTTTGCTGGTTGCCGGAGGCTACGGCATTTACACTCTTCGGGATGATATTGGCGGTTGGTTTAACTCAAAAGAAATAGAGTTGTCGAATGAGCAACAGCCCGTCATAAAAAATGAGGGACGGGTTACCTCTGAAGGAGAAAATGCGGTTCAGAATACAGGTCAGTCTGTTATTTCATCCAATCCAACATCGGCCATTATCGAGCCACCGCCATTGGGTGAAAATCCTGCTGTGTCACAGCGGGCCATGCTTTATGAAGAAACACCCAATAATGAAAATGGTGTTGCCAGCCCTGCTAATGTGGTTTGGCGTACAGAGCAAATTCCTGCGAGCGTAGCGGGGCAGCCTGCCGAAACCCAATTGCGTGCTGATATTGCTATTGCTGATCGTAAAATGCAGGTTATTTTGCTGATTAAAAGAAATACAGATGCAACATTGCCTGCCAGCCATACGCTAGAAATTCAGTTTGTACTGCCGCCTGATTTTAATAATGAGGGGATTGCCAGTGTTCCGGGTCTTCTCTTTAAAGAAAGCGAAGATGCGCGTGGTACTGTGCTGGATGGGCTTTCTGTGCGTGTCACAAAAGACTTTTTCTTGATTGGTCTTTCTAATGCGCCGGATAAGCAGGCTGCAAATCTGGATTTGTTAGCAAACCGTTCTTGGATGGATTTGCCTATTCAATATGACAATGGGCGGCGCGCTGTTCTTACAATTGAAAAAGGTATTCCTGGAGAAAAAGCATTTCAGGAAGCGATTACTGCATGGAAAGAGGCCGCCGCTCGCTCTACAGTACAGTAAGGCGTAGAATTTAAACGGAGTAAAAATCTCGTTATGCAGTGCATAGTTTACTTCTCAAATAAATATATTTATTCCATATTGGAAATAGCAAGAAAGTGTATTTTTCCAGCCTAATAATCATTTTTTCAATGATTAAGAAATCTGCTTAAAATCTATATTGACTGTCAATTTTTCATTTTTTTATCTTGCTTGTGTATATGTTTATCAATCTAAACTGCTACATACACAATAAAGGAACGTTTAGAGAGTGTTGCTGCGCAACGCTTCAAAGGTGGATTTTGCCTGATTATGGATCGCCTCTTTGCGCGCGGAAGAAAACTTTTCCCATGTGCTGTAGATATACGATAGCCGGTGGTTGGATTGTAGCTGTGGCTTGTGGCGTGCCATAAAATCCCAGTAAAGTGCATTAAAGGGGCAAGCTGTATCGCCTGTTGTTTCATTAGGGTCATAGGCGCATTTTTTGCAGAAATTGCTCATCTTGTTGATATATTTCCCACTGGCAGCATAGGGCTTGCTGCCCATAAGGCCACCATCCCCGAACAGCGCCATGCCGAGCGTGTTGGGCATTTCAACCCATTCATAGGCATCGCTATACACCTCCAGATACCATTTTTGTACTTGCTTGACATCAAGCCCGGCCAGCAGGGCAAAGTTACCCGTCACCATCAACCGCTGAATATGATGCGAGTAAGCATGATCCCGCGTTTGCCGTATGGCTTCGCGCATACAGGTCATTTTTGTTTTGGCCGTCCAATAGAACGCAGGCAAAGGCTCTGTGGCCTGAAGCGCATTCCGTTCCCCGTATTCCGGCATGTACAGCCAATAAATGCCGCGCACATATTCGCGCCATCCTAAAATCTGGCGGATAAAACCCTCTGCTGCATTCAGGGGAGCCTTGCCTTCATAATACGCTCTTTCAACCCACCTGCATATTTCGAGCGGAAGCAACAATCCGGCATTCACATAAGAAGAAATAAGAGAATGGTAAAGGTAGGGCTCATCCGCAACCATGCAATCCTGATAGTCCCCAAAAGATGGTAATAATTTTTCAATGAAGTGCTCAAGTTCTTTCAGTGCCTGCTCACGGGTAACGGCATAATGAAACGGCTCCAGTGTACCGAAATGATGCGAAAAATGTGTTTTCACCAAAGCGAGTACATCCTTGGTAATGGCATCTTTGGCATGGCTGATGCGCTTGGGTGAAAACAGACCAGAGGGTGGTGCTTTACGGTTTTCCTTATCAAAATTCCATTTCCCACCAACGGGATTGCCATCGCGCTGCATTAAAAGAGCGTGCTTTTTCCGCATCTCGCGATAAAAATACTCCATCCGCAATTGCGTGCGCTGGCTCGCCCATTTTTTGAATGCTGGAATGCTGCACAAAAAGCGGGTGTCAGGCTTTATCATGACAGGAATTTTGAATTTTTCTTCCCATGTCTTGAAAATCTCCAGCAGTCTGTATTCTCCCGGCTCGGTGACAACCAGCCGGGTTGCCTTGGTGCTGGCCAAAGCGCGCGTGACTTCGCCCTCGAAACTCCCTGTGTTGTCAGGGGCATCCAGCGTGACATAAATCACGGTAAGCCCTTTTGCTCTCAACTCCTGAGCAAAGTGCCGCATGGCCGAAAACAAAAACGCTATCTTTTTAGGATGATGCTCAACACAGGTGGCCTCTTCCATCACCTCGCACATTAAAATAACATCATTGGGCGCCCGATCTTCCAGACTGGATAAGGTTTCTGAAAGTTGATCGCCCAGCACAAGGCGCAGTGTTGTCATGAATAAAAAGCGCTTTCTCTGCCGCTGTTACTTTTCACAATGCCATACGCATAACATGTAAAAATTTTCACGGTGTTTTACTGTTATTTCTTGATTTTCTGTGTCAGCTGCAACGCTATACCATAGGGCAGCAAACGCAGAACCTTGATAAGAAATGTGAATTTTTTCGGGAAATGGATTTCAAAACGGCGCGTAAGCAAACCGTGAGCAATATCTTTAGCCGCTTGCTCCGGTTCAATCATCATCGGCATGGCAAAATCGTTTTTATCGGTCAGGCCGGTGCGCACAAATCCGGGGCTGATAAGTTTAATGTCAAGAGAGCCGTTGTGTTCAGCATACAGGCTCTCAGCAAGGTTGATAATAGCAGCTTTTGTAGCGCTGTAGGGCTGTCCTTCGGAAAGACCAACATACCCCGCAACGCTGCCGCACAGCGCCAGTTGTGCTTTTGATGCCTGCGCTTTGAATAGGGGTAAAACCGCATGTATGAGATTGAATGCACCCATGAGATTGACATCAACAATCGCTTTGGTCTCCGCAAGATCAAGCGCATCGGTTTTCATCGGTTCATAGCCTGCGGCAAGATAGATTACCCGATTGATGTTGCCCAGAGCAGCCCGAATAGCTTGCGCTGTACGCCCGGTGGCTTCCGCATCGGTGATATCCAATGCGAAAGGTTTGTGGTGTGAGCCAAGCTCTGCGGTAATTTTTTCAAGCGCAGCGGCGTTCCGCGACGAAAGCGCAAGGATGGCTCCTTGCGCGGAAAGCTCCCGCGCAAGAGCAAGACCAATCCCAGTGCTTGCGCCGATAATCCAGACAACTTGGCCTTCATAATTGCGGTGGCTCATGGTTTTTGCTTCTGCATGAAGATGGTGAGTTCGGCAACCGTCACACCGAATTTTTTAAGATACGAACGGTTGATGAGCACATCATCGTTCATCACCCACATCCAGTCATCAAAACGCAAACGATAAGTCGTATTGTCAACCGGAAGATCCATAACATAGTTCCAGCGCACAGCACTGCCCTGGGCATTGCCTTTCGCTTTGCCAATAATATCGGAGGCCGTACCTTCATAAGTGCCGTCCGTCAGCTTGGTAATGGTCCACACACGTTTTTGGGTTTCGCCGTCATCATATTGAAAGTGTTCGGTCAACGTTCCCACATCACCGTTCCATTCCCCTATGAGATCAATATCAAACCGGCGTACCACACGGCCACGCCAATCCTGAACAATACCCCATGCTTTTATGGGACCACTGAAATAAGCACGCACATCGGCTTTTGGAGTGGTGTCTTTGTAATAATCAATTGTGTTGCCTGTACAGCTACTCAACATGATAAGTGCTCCTAGAATGGCTATGATTTTGAATGCTTTCACGCTTTTCTCCTGAAGATGGGGCAATAAAGAACCAGTAAAGCAATGCCGCGGCGAAAGCTTTAAACGCACATGGTATAACCGCATAAGCCACTGCAAGAGCCTGCAATGCCTCCGGGTCATTGGCGCGTTGCGGTATGAAACCGGCATAATCCAGATAGGGCAGAGCTATAACGGACGCCAGCGCCAAGCAGGCTTTGGTAATAAACGCAAGAAGGGCGTAATATGTGCCAGACAGATTTTGTTTTTTGTGCTGATGGATATGGTGGGATAAAAGAGCGGGTGGCAGGGTGAGATCCGCTCCCAGAGCCAGCCCGGATAAAACGCACACCAAAGCATAAGCAAGAATGGCGCCTTCGGCCAGAAAGAATGCGCCCACAAAGCCGATGACCGCCAGAATATGTGCTGTCGCCCACGCGATGTATGCGCCGTAGCGTTCCCCAAGTCGTTTCCATAACGGCATACCGGCAATACCGGACATGAAATACAACAAGAGAAAAACACCTAACAAATCAGCTGCACCCAGCAGATCGCGCACAAAGAAAATCACCAGCACAACGGGAATACTGGAAGCCAGCATACTGACACTATAAATCACCAGCAGCTTGACGGAAGGGGATGGCAAAGACCGTATGGCAGCGTACAGCGACTGTTTTGTGACGGAGGCAATTCCTGACGGTTTAACCCGCGCAATGTGAGCGAAAAGCAACACACCCAAGCCAGCCAGAACAACCAGAATGGCGCTATACCAGAGATAAACCTGATCGGGGGAAACAATTTTTTGCAGCAGCGGTGGGGTTGAAACCGCAATCACCAAACCCAAAAGACCAAAGGCTTCGCGGGAAGAAGCAATGCGTATCTGGTCTGTTATGTTGTCTGTCCACAAGGTGGCTTGTGTGCCAAGGGTAATGGCAACAATGCTGTAGGCTGTAACAGCCAGAAACATACAAAGGCCAAACCAGATCACCGGAGAAAACACTACAGTGTTGAACAGCAGCGCAATGGAGAGGCATAACCAGAACATTGCCGCAGCCACAAAAGGCAAAGCACGCCCTGCGGTAAGATCTGCAAGCCGACCAATGAAAGGATCCTGTACCGCATCCCACAAACGAATGACCAGCAGCATCACGCCCAGAAGCCCTAAAGAAAGACCATACTGCGTGGCATAAAAATCGGGCGCCAATACATACAACGGGAAACCCGCAAAAGCCATTGGAACGCCGATTACGCCATAGTGAACCAGCGTCGTGCGTGTGACGGGTCTGGTGTTCATTTGTTACCCAACAATTGCTGGCGCAAGGCAGGTTGTGATGTGTTGGCGTTCAGCCATATACCAAAGAAACGTTGGCCAAATGCATCGCCCTTGATTGCGCCGATTTTAGTATTGTCACGGTAAAACACAGTTTCTTGTCCGGGGATGTAAACGCCCGATAGCACTGTTCCGTTTTGTACATTCGGAAAGATAGCTTTCATCTGGGAATGCCATGTGGCAAGCAGCACTTCGTTTTTAAAGCCCTGAGCACGCATTTCCTGAACCGAACGGTCAGCGATTGCTGCTCCATTAAGGCTGCGTAAATAGCGGATGGAAAGCGCAAAAGGTTTCTGAAAGCTCCATTGCCCGGATGGCGCATAAAGCGTTGCTTTGTAAACATCGAGAAATGTATAGGTCAGGATGCCGTCGCCCACGACACGCGCATCGGGAACGTTTTGCAAAGCAGCTTCTGAAGCGGACGCCGGTTGCAGCAGCGCCATGGCAAGCAGTGATGCACAAACAAGATTACGCAGCATGACGAAGCTCCCATTGCATGACATCGGTACGGCCATGGCGGAAGCCCGCAATACAGACTGTCAGGTAAAACCGCCACAAACGGATAAATTTATCATCCAGCCCCATAGCCTTTACGCCACTGATACTGCTATCAAAATTTTCCAGCCAGCGCGTAAGGGTGAGGGCGTAATCCTGTCCAAATGCAAAAGTGTCGGTGACTACAAAACCCGCTTTTTCACTGGCTGCGCGGAATTTTTCAGGCGAAGGGAGCATTCCGCCAGGGAAAATAAATGTACGGATGGCGTCACCACTTTTGCGGTAGCGGTCAAAGCAATCATCTGCAATGGTAATGGTCTGGATGAGTGCCGTACCTTTTTGCGCCAACAGTGATTTTACTTTTGCAAAATAAACAGGCCAGAATTGTTCACCCACAGCCTCAAACATCTCTATCGAGACTATCTGGTCATATATTCCTTGTTGATGCCGGTAATCCTGAAGGGAAACAGTGGCTGTACTGCCCAGCCGCTCAGTGGCGTAATTGTACTGCTCTTCCGATATTGTCAGGCCATTGATGGCGTAATCACCTTTTTCAACAGCGCGCTCTGCAAAGCCACCCCACCCGCAGCCAATTTCCAAAAGGCTTCCTGATGGGTTAATCCGTTCGATGATCCGATCATATTTGCGCTGTTGGGCATCCGCAAGGGATTCGTTTTCATTGCCGAAAATTGCGGCGGAATACGTCATCGTTGGATCAAGCCAGAGCGCATAAAATGCGTTACCAATATCATAATGTGCGTGGATATTCTTTTTGCTGCCTTTCAGGGTATTGCGGGTAAAAAGTGCTGCAAGCCTTGCGGCAACACGGCCGAGCATCCCGCCGCAAACGTAACGGTCAAGCACAGACTGGTTCTGCATACCAAATTCAAACAGATCAGCAAGATCCGGCGAGTCCCATTTGCTTTCCCGATAACTTTCCGCAAGTCCAATATCACCACGGCGCATGGCTTTACCCACAACATCCCAGGTGTGCAGTATCATTGCCGCAGCCGTACCGGGGTATTTTCCTTGAAAAATGTGCGCCTTTCCATCGGGCGTAATGACAGACAGCGAGCCGTATTCAATGTGTTCCAGCTCTTTCAGAAAGCGGTGGGTTATCAAGCGGTCAAACATAAAATACCTCTTTTAAGGCTTAGTTATAAAACAGTCTGCTTGTCGTGGGACTTTCCTGTTTCTTACATTTTTTCAAGGTTGTGTGTTGTACTGACATTCTGGCTGTTTTGTGTGGGCTTGGTGATAAAGCGAATGCCTTTTGCCAGCAGCCGCAACGCTTGCCAGTGAATGAAATAAACCGCTTTAAGAGCCACCAGCGGATGCCGCCAGAAGGCTCTGTTGAGAGCCGCCTTGCTCAACGGCGTAAAGCTGCCCGTAAGAGACGTTAAGAGCTGTTTGCGCTCGGACGCATCGTAATAATCTATCCATACACCGAGCGTGTCCTGCGTCATCTCAAAGCGGAATGTATAAGAGCCATCCCTTTGCAAAAAAGGTGATACATGAAACAGTTTCTGTGCTTTGAGGACACACTTTCCAGTAATTGGCGCATGATTGTGATGCGCGCACAGATAGCTGTGCTGCTCGCCAAACGTGTTATGCACCTCGCACAGTACCGCCCGCAGAGTCTGGTTTGCATCCAGACACATATAAAAGCTTACCGGATTGAACACATAACCCATGACGCGCGGCATGGTGATGAGAACAACATGCGGACACAACCCGTCGAGTCCATATTCTGTAAGGATGGACCGCACCCACAACAAGGGATCAGAGCCATCACGCAGGCCAACATCCTTGGCATGAAAGCCGGTCAGCCAACCACGGATAGGTGCGGCGGGCAGGGGAATGGCAAGGTAATAAACGCCATAGCGAAAGGCGTTTTTTTTAGGAAACAGGCGCTTATGCATCACCTGCGCTGTGTAAAGGCGGGGTTCAATCACCATGGAGGGGTAATTCCCATCCGGGCTGCCACGGCAACGGCGCTGGCAAGGCCATCCTCGTGGAAGCCATAACGCTGGTAGGCACCGCAGAACCAGAAACGATCTGCGCCTTGCAGTACTTCCAAAGCTGCCTGACTGCGGATAGCCGCTTCATCAAATACAGGATGCTCGAAGATATAATCATCATAGACCCGTGTCGGATCAGGTTCTCGACCGGGATTGAGCGTAGCAATGACAGGCGTTTGTATAGTCAGTGGCTGGAGGTTGTTCATCCAGTAACTTAAAGAAACCGCAGGGCTGGTATCGGCTTTGCCTTCTGAAAGATAGACCCAGCTTGCCCATGCGCTTTTACGGTGCGGCATAAAGCTGGTATCGCTGTGCAATACCGCCCGGTTCGGCTGATAACGAAAAGCGGACAGAACGTTTTTTTCTTCAGCAGTCGCATCAACCATCATGCTCAACGCCTGATCCGCATGGCAGGCAAACACAACCTCATCAAACAAAGCCGTCTCGCCGTTGCTGTCTTGCACTGTAATACCTGCGGCTGTGCGGCGCACCGCAACAACACCCCGACCCGCCATAATACGGTCTTTGAAACTTTCTGTCAGACGCTGGACATATTCACGGCTTCCACCCTTCACCGTGTACCATTGCGGATGATCGTTTACGGTGAGCAAACCGTGATTTTCAAAAAAGCGGATAAAGGTACAGGCTGGAAATTTCAGCATTCCTTCAACGGGAGTACTCCATATTGCTCCTCCCATTGCCAAAAGATAATAATCACGGAACCAGTGACCCATTTTCAGTTCATCAAGGCAATCGCCCAGTGTGAAGGACGGATCTTTATCCAGATAGTGTCTTGCCTTGGCGTTAAACGTCATTATATCCCGCATCATTTTCCAGAATGCGGGACGAAACAGGTTTCTTTTCTGCGCGAAGAGACTAAGCGGTGTACGTGTACCGTATTCCAGCCAGCCTTTGGCAATACGCGCACCAAAAGACATATCGCTTTTTACAACCGGCACTTCCAGAAATTGGAATAAACGGGTGAGCAGTGGATAGTTCTTTTTGTTGAATACGATAAAGCCTGTATCAA
This sequence comes from Methylopilaceae bacterium, assembly GCA_048594375.1. Classification (GTDB taxonomy): domain Bacteria; phylum Pseudomonadota; class Alphaproteobacteria; order Rhizobiales; family Methylopilaceae; genus JBMDXK01. Next base: position 32,304 of record JBMDXK010000039.1, on the reverse strand, counting down.
CAGGCACCGTTCCTTCTGGTGTCGGAGCGAGAACAGTACGGCTATGACCGCCGAGTGAGGTGTTTTTCTCATATACTGTAATAGCGTGATGCGGATGCAACAGCGAGGCTGCGCCTAATCCAGAAATGCCTGCACCAATGATGGCAATTTGCTTACGCTTGAGTATTTTCAAAATCAAATCCTTATGCTTTTGTTTTTATTCTTAAAGGATGACGCTTTTCCCGCGGCTTACATGATCCTGAATTATTGGTAAGGTTGAAACACAAGGCGTACCCGCAAACCAGGCTGCGCGTCCTCAAGGCTGATCTGCGCCTGATGATGATCCGCAACCGCTTTCACAAGACTGAGACCAAGGCCATTGCCTGTCAAGCTTCTGCTGCTGTCACACCGATAGAACTGCTTGAATACATTGTTTTTTTCATGCTCTGGAATACCTGTTCCGCAATCTTCTATGGTCAGAACAGTACACCCGTTTTCCTGCGCAGCGCAAAGTCTTACAACCGAATCGGCCGGTGCAAATTTAATAGCGTTGTCGAGCAGGTTTGCGCACATCTGGAAGAGCTGGTCACGGTCACCGCGAATATTCAGGTGGGCTGGCATAGCGATTTGCAGCCGCAGATTTTTTTCCTCCGCAAGTGGTTCGTATAATTCCGCCACATCCTGTATCAATATCACCATATTAAAATCAGCAAAAAACGCAAAACGTTTGCCCTTTTCAATGTTAGCAATGCGCAGCAGTGCATGAAAAATGGCCATGATGCGGTCTGCATCGCCTAATAAAGTGTCAATTTTTGACATATCGGTGGGCTGGGTTTTCAAAGCCTCAATATCACTTCTCAGGACCGTGAGCGGGGTGCGCAAGTCATGGGCAATATTGTTGCTCACTTCACGAATTCCGCCCATGAGGCTTTCTATTTTTTCCAGAAAATCATTTAAAATTTTTGCAAGATTGCTTAAATCGTCCCATTCGCTGTCAATGGGGAGACGCTGTGAAAGATCCCCCGTTGCAATAATACCTTGTGCCGTGGCCGCAATACGGTTAATCCGGCTGACCACAAACAGGCTGATTCCAAAACTCACAACCACCACAGCAAACATAAGCGCCAACACCATCCACGTCATCAAGGTCAAAGCGTCATGGCTGGTAATCAGTTCGTTTACGTTGCGCGCAACCACGACCCGCGAACCATCATTAAACGTGTGGATTTTAGCCGCAAAAACCTGTGATCCTTCCACCGTTTCAAGGTTGAACCGCAGGACACCTTCGGTAAAACGGCCAATAACGTGCGGCATAACCGCGATGGTACCTGCAATCAGATCGCCCGCAGGTGTTTCATAACGAAAACGTACCACAGGATCATCATCACTGCGCTGGTTTATATAAGGTATAAGCGCATTGCTGTCCGTATTGGCCAGTGTGGCAAGCATGGCAATCTCGATGTTGATCGCCGCCTCGCTTTCGCGCAGAAATTCGCGTTTTCCAAAGTCGATCAGGAAATAGCCCAGCATTCCCGCTGACACAGAAAGCAGAACGGTGAAGAGCAACGCCATACGAAAACTGGAGCTGCCGATATAATGCCTAGAAACTGTCTTCGATGATATATCCTGCACCGCGCACCGTCTTAATCAAGCTGTTGTCCGTATCGCCCAGTTTTTTGCGCAGGCGGCTGATATGCACATCGATAACGCTGGTTTGCGGATCAAAGTGATATTCCCAGACGCTTTCCAGCAGCATTGTGCGCGTGACAAGCTGGCCTTTGAATTTGAGCAAATATTCAAGCAGTTTGAATTCACGCGCTTGCAGTTCGAGGATCTGGCCACCGCGCCGCACTTTGCGGCTGAGCAAATCCATTTCAAGATCGCCGGCCTTCAAAGATGTTTTTTGCGGTACAGCAGAAATGGCCGAACGTTTGCCTAACGCTTCAACCCGCGCCAACAGCTCGATAAAGGCAAATGGTTTAACAAGATAGTCATCACCTCCTGAACGCAAACCGGCTACCCTGTCATCCACATCGCCTAGCGAACTCAGGATCAACACGCCAGCCTGATTGCCACTGCCACGCAACGCTGTAATAACCGAAAGCCCGTCCATTTTTGGCAACATGCGGTCAATGACCAACACATCGTATTTTTCCGTCAGTGCCAGATGCAGCCCTGTTTCACCATCTTCGGCAATATCAGCCGTATGACCTGCCTCCTTCAGCCCTTTATGAATGTAATCCCGTATTTTGGCATTATCTTCGATAATAAGAATTTTCATGTAAGTGCCTAAGATCAGAAAGTGTTCGTCCGTTAATTAATTATTTTCTTAATATGCCATTATTATCTCAATAGCGATACAAACTACTGTTTGCATTTATGCCATTATCACCCATAGCTATTTTCCCTCTATTTTTGTTTTTTTACATGTTCGAACATTTGTGCAGCGACTGCGAATAAAATCAACTGAAAGGTAACCGTTTCGCGTCAGACTGTTGTCAGCAGCACTGGCTGAGGCTTTTTGGGATACGGCTATGGATGACCTTTTAAAAGATTTTCTCAATGAAACAAGTGAGTCCCTTGATGTTGTGGATGTAGAACTTGTAAAATTTGAACAAGACCCTAACAATGACCGTATTTTGGATAATATTTTCCGGCTGGTGCATACCATTAAAGGGACTTGCGGCTTTTTAGGTCTTTCACGGCTGGAAGCGCTGGCTCATGCAGCAGAAACCTTGATGGGTAAATTCCGTGATGGCGCCCCGGTAACCGAGAATGCGGTAACTGTCATTCTCTTATCCATTGACCGCATTAAAACCATTCTTGGGGAGCTGGAAAAAACAGAAACCGAGCCTGATGGTGCAGACCGGGATCTTATTTCCCAGCTAGAAGAAATGGCTGAAAATGCCTGGCAAGAAAAAGTCGAAGTTCCTGTAGTGCAAGAGCCATTGCCGCAAGTGGCTCCCAAACAATTGCGTATCGGAGAAGTCTCCGAAGAAGAGCTGGAACGCGCGTTTCGTGAAACGGAAGGGCCAGACTTTATCTGGAGGGATGGAAAAGCGGAGGATTCCAGCGCCCCTGTTCAGGATAATCAGGTTCGTGCTGCCTCGCAAGAACACGTTGCTACTGTTCTTCCCACTGAGAATACAGAAAAAATCTCTTCTAAACCTGTTGTAAAGACTACCACAGAGCGCGCAGATAAGGATACCGGGAATACCGCTGCAGCCGAAGGCGGCAAAGCGGATGGTGGTTCTTTGGCGGCGCAGTCCATACGGGTGAATGTGGATACGCTGGAATATCTTATGACCATGGTATCGGAGTTGGTACTGACCCGTAACCAGTTGCTTGAGATAGTACGTCATCACGAAGACAGCGAATTTAAAGTGCCGCTTCAGCGCCTTTCCAATGTTACGGCTGAATTGCAAGAAGGGGTGATGAAAACCCGTATGCAGCCCATTGGCAATGCATGGCAGAAATTGCCGCGCATTGTGCGGGATCTGGCGCATGAGTTGAACAAATCTATTGATCTTGAAATGAGCGGTGCGGAAACAGAGCTGGATCGTCAAGTACTGGATCAGATCAAGGATCCTCTTACACACATGGTACGCAATTCTGCCGATCATGGTCTAGAAGGTCTTGAAGAGCGCAGAGCTGCCGGCAAAAGCGACAAAGGTACAATCCGTCTGTCTGCTTACCATGAAGGTGGCCACATTATCATTGGAATTAGCGATGATGGTCGTGGACTGAATACGGAGCGTATTCGCCAGAAAGCGCTGGAAAACGGCTTGGCAACCGAAGCCGAGCTTGAAAAAATGACTGATGCGCAGGTGCAGAAATTCATTTTTGCGGCAGGTTTTTCCACTGCAGCACAGGTGACCAGCGTTTCGGGTCGTGGCGTTGGCATGGATGTGGTGCGCAATAATATTGAAGTTATTGGCGGTACTGTTGATGTTGTGTCGCGTCCGGGCAAGGGTTCGACCTTCACGATCAAAATTCCTTTAACGCTTGCAATTGTGCCAGCCTTGATTGTGGAAGCTTCTTCCCAGCGGTTTGCCATCCCGCAGATTGCAGTGCTGGAGCTGGTGCGCGCGCAAAGCAATTCTGATCACCGGATAGAGCATATTAAAAATACGCCGGTCTTGCGGTTGCGCAATAAATTGCTTCCTTTGGTTCATTTGAATCATATCCTTGCGTTTACGGATAAAAGTGATTCCCCGGCAGTGGACAACAGTTTTATTGTTGTCACGCAGGTGGGGCAAAATCTTTTCGGTATTGTGGTCGATGGTGTTTATCATACGGAAGAAATTGTTGTGAAGCCGATGTCTTCACGGTTGCGGCACATTGATATGTTTTCCGGGACTACAATTCTGGGTGACGGATCGGTGATTATGATTCTTGATCCGAATGGCGTGGCCAGTGCAACATCTGCCGGTCTTAATCATCAGAATATTACGGATGTTCAAGAAGCAGAGTCTTCTGTGTCACTTGCCGCAAGCAGTCAGGCGGTATCGCTGTTAATGTTCCGTTCGGGTGGCACACAGCCCAAAGCTGTTCCGCTTTCATTGATTACGCGATTGGAAGAAATTGATGCGGGAACTATTGAGCACGCCAACGGCCGCTATCTTGTCCAGTATCGTGGCCATCTCATGCCAATTTTGCCAATTGCCACTGGAATGGTGCCTAAATCTGAAGGTGTTCAATCGCTGCTGGTGTTTTCTGATAGCGGGCGCTCTATGGGGCTGATGGTTGATGAAATTATTGATATTGTCGAGGATAAGCTCACTATAGAGGTGACTTCTGAAGTTGAGGGTATTCTGGGAACTGCAATTATCAAAGGGCAGGCGACAGAAGTCATTGATGTGGCGCATTATTTGCCGCAAGCGTTTGAAGACTGGCTCCAACGCAAAGATAGCAAGACAGATTTTAGCCAAAGTGCCAAGCATCTGCTGTTTGTGGATGATTCGCCCTTTTTCAGAAATATGCTGACCCCTGTTTTGAAGGCTGCAGGCTATGATGTCACCACAGTGGCCAGCGGCGGTGAAGCGTTGCAGTTGATTGAACTGGGTCGCCATTTTGATGTTATTGTCAGTGATATCGAGATGCCTGAAATGACAGGTTTTGATCTGGCAGAGGCTTTACGCGCTCAGCCTGCCTCTCAGGAAACGCCAATTATTGCCTTGTCATCACTCACAACGCCTGCGGCCATCGAGCGTGGCAAGCAAGTAGGGTTTGATGATTATGTGGCCAAGTTTGATCGGCCTGGCCTGATTACCGCTTTAAAAGAAATTCACACTGCACCAGAGGTTGCCGCATGAGTAGCGTATCCCATAATGGCGAAACAATTGATTATGTAACGCTTTACATTGGTAATCAATTGTTTGGTATTCCAATTAGCCGCGTGCATGATGTATTCCAGCTCAATCAGGTCACGCGCGTGCCGCTTGCCCCGCCTGAAATTACCGGTGTGCTGAATTTGCGTGGCAAGATTGTGACAGCTATTGATTTGCGTGTGCAGCTTGATTTGCCCATTATCGCTAGCAATAAATTGCCAATGGCTGTGGGCATTGAGCATGAGCATGAAATGTTCGGCTTTTTAATCGACAAGATTGGGGAGGTGTTGAAGGTTGAGGCACATACGCGCGAAGGCAATCCTGCCAATCTGGATCCACGTTGGGCAAAAGTCTCCAGCGGTGTGCATCGTTTGGAAGGCCAATTGATGGTGATCCTTGATATTGACATGATCCTAGCATCCACTGCGCATGGTATTGCAGCATAATCTAAAAGGAGTGCGCCGTGAAACATTGTCTTATTGTGGATGATTCCTCCGTTATTCGTAAGGTAGCGCGCCGCATTCTGGAAAGTATGCACTTCCAGATCAGTGAAGCGGAAGATGGCGAACAAGCTTTGGAATTATGCAATCAGGCCTTACCGGATGTTATTCTTCTGGATTGGAATATGCCAAAAATGGATGGGTATGCCTTTTTGAAAGAATTGCGCGCCATGCCGGGCGGGACATTGCCGAAAGTTGTGTTTTGCACCACGGAAAACGATGTGGGCTATATTGCTCGTGCGCTGCGAGCCGGTGCCAATGAGTACATTATGAAACCCTTTGACAAGGAAATCATGACCGCCAAGTTTCAGGAAGTCGGTTTAATTTAGTCATTTGTATTCTACTCCACACCTTGAAAGTCTTTCATTATGGTCTTGTCCGTTGCCCCTGTTGCGAAAAATGATGCTGGTGAGCCGGTGCGGGTCATGATTATAGATGACTCAACGGTTGTGCGCGGACTAATCAGCCGATGGTTGCAGGATGAGCCGCGCATGGTTGTGGCTGCGTCTTGCAACAGTGGTGAGGATGCGCTGCGCCGGATTGATGAAGCAAAGCCTGATGTGGCTATTCTGGATATTGAAATGCCGGGTATGGGCGGTGTGGAGACTCTCCCGCTGCTTTTGGAAAAACAGCCTGGCCTTGCCATTATAGTGGCTTCCACTCTCACGCGTCGCAATGCCGAACTGACGATGAAATGCCTGTCTCTGGGAGCCGCTGACTGTATGGCTAAGCCCTCCAGCGCGGGTACAGGCATGATGAATGCAGAAGATTATCGGCGGGAACTGGTGACCCGCGCCCGCGCGCTGGGGCTGCGGGTGCAAAGCCGTAGGCGCAGTAAAGCGGCCATAAGCGACAGACTTGTGAAGCCAGCTTCTGCAACCCCGCTACCGCTAAAACCAACCACTTCCGCAACGCCTGCATCTTATAAATTGCGTTCCTTTTCTGCTGTGCGTCCCCGTGTGATGTTGATTGGCTCTTCAACGGGTGGTCCGCAAGCATTGGCGCAGGTTGTTGAGGGTCTTAAAGATATTCTGCCGCGCATACCTCTGTTGATTACCCAACATATGCCGGTTGGTTTTACGACTATTCTTGCAGAGCATCTGCATCGCGTGTCCGGATTGCCTTCCAAAGAGCCGCAGCACGGGGATGCTATTTTGCCCGGCCATATCTATGTGGCGCCCGGAGGCAAGCATATGCGGATAGTTCAGGCTGATGGAAAGCCGGTGGTTGCCCTTTCGGATGATCCGCCCATAAATTATTGCCGCCCTGCGGTTGATCCCTTGTTCCAATCCGCGATTGCAGTCTATGGTTCTGCAATTTTAGGCGCGGTACTTACGGGTATGGGCAGTGATGGATCCAAAGGAGCGCTGGATATTGCCCAGGCTGGAGGGAGCATTATAGCTCAGGATGAACAGTCTTCTGTGGTGTGGGGGATGCCTGGTGCCACGGTGCAACAAGGGGCTGCTGCTGCGGTACTCCCTTTGCAATCTATTGCTGGTGCTATGAAGAAAGTGGTGTTGGGAGAGCGCCCATGAATAAACTGGAATGTGATTTTCTCATTGCTTTTCTTCAGGAAAAATCTGGCTTAGCGCTGACGGGTGATAAAACCTATCTGATTGAGAGCCGCTTGTTGCCCATCGCGCGGCGTCACAAGCTGGACACGCTGGAAGCGCTTATCCATAAATTGCATCAGGGGCGCAATCCTGCACTGGAAACAGAAATTGTGGAAGCAATGGCTACCCACGAAACTTTCTTTTTTCGGGATAAGGCACCGTTTGAAGCCTTTACAGAAATAATGCTGCCCTCGTTGCTGCAAGCGCGCCGCAATGAAAAAACCTTGCGTATCTGGTCAGCGGCTTGTTCAACGGGGCAAGAGCCTTATTCTCTGGCCATGTTGTTGAAAGAAAAACAAGCGCAGCTTGCCGGGTGGCGCATTGAAATTCTTGCAACCGATCTGTCAGATGCTATTTTGAAAACGGCGCAAGCAGCCACCTATACCCAGTTTGATGTCCAGCGTGGCTTACCGATACAGCTGCTGGTGAAGTATTTCGATCAGGTGGGGGATATGTGGCAGGTCAAGCCAGAGATTAAAGCCATGGTGCGCTTCCGCCAGTGCAATCTGTTGCATGAATTTGCGATGCTTGGCACGTTTGATGTTATTTTCTGTCGCAATGTGCTGATTTATTTTAACAATCTTAACAAGATCAAGGTTTTGAACCGTATGGCAAAGCAACTGCGTTCCGATGGCTATCTCATGCTGGGAGCGGCAGAAACCATGATTGGTCTTACAGATAATTTTGCCACCCACCCCCAGAAGCGCGGCCTTTACCAGCCCATGCAGAAGATATCCGTTGCAGCGAAAACGCCTATCGCTGCAATCCGTTAGGGGATAGAGCTTTTTTCCAGCCCTTCGTCATCGCCTGATTGCAGTGTTTCTGCGTCCAAAACCAGAAGTTCATGGCGGCCATCGGGGCGTTCCAGTGTCACATAGACGCGGTTTTCATAAGGTACCACCTGCAAAATGCGTAATCCTTCCGGAAAAAGCCGGTGGGGCAGTGGAGCGGTGAGTGCAGCGGTTTTTTGTTGAAAAAGAGGTGTATCTTTTGGTGCTGCAATGCGATAAACAATCACTGACAAAAATGTCATTATCCCAATGCACAGCGTACCGATGGCGATGAGCGAAAACACCCTTACTTTTCGCAGAAGAGCTTGCTGTTCAGGGCTGAGCGTTACTTCGGGTTTATCCATGTCCATTGCTACTACTTACCATGAGGCTATACTTCCTGAGGAAGCAACAGGTTTACGTCTTGATCGGGCTCTGGCTCTGGCCTTGCCTGATTTCTCCCGAACACGCATACAGGCTTTGATCCGTGCAGGCAAGGTATGTCTTGATGGCGAGATTTGCCTTGATCCTGGCGCTGGTGCGCGTGAGGGTTTAAAAGTTACTCTTGAAGTTCCGCCGCCGGAGCCTGCAACGCCACTAGCAGAAGACATTCCTCTGGATATTGTTTATGAAGATGAACATCTTCTGGTGCTGGACAAGCCAGCAGGTCTGGTGGTGCATCCCGGCGCGGGCAACTGGAGCGGTACGCTGGTCAATGCACTGCTGGCACATTGCAAAGGCAGCCTCTCAGGCATTGGTGGCGTGGAACGGCCGGGGATTGTGCATCGTATTGATAAGGATACCTCCGGCTTGCTGGTGGTAGCCAAGAATGACCATGCGCATCACCACTTGCAAAAACAATTTGCCGATCATGGCAAAACCGGCTGCCTTGACCGGCGCTATTATGCACTGGTCTGGGGAGTGCCATCCCGTCCTTATAACACGGTGGATGCACCGCTGGATCGTGATCCGCGCAACCGCGAGAAAATAGCGGTGTGCAAACCGGGAAAAGGCCGTGATGCTGTTACCCATTGGCAGGTAGTGCAAACTTTTGCACTGGAAGGCAAGCCGTTTGTATCGTTGATTGAATGCAAGCTTGAAACAGGCCGTACCCACCAGATCCGTGTGCATATGGCACATATTGGCCATCCCCTGCTGGGTGATTCAACCTACGGCACAGGCTTTGCGTCAAAAATCAGAAAACTGCCGCCGCAAGCTCAAGAAGCAGTGAACGCGCTGCACAGGCAAGCCTTGCACGCCCGCTCGCTTTCTTTTGCGCATCCCGCTACAGAAGAAGAAATGCATTTTGAAAGCGCACTGCCCAATGATCTGCAAAAGCTGATTGCAATTCTCGCACAGATGTGAATATTTATTTACGAAAGTAGGGAACGCATGATTAAAATAATCATGCGTTCTGCATTATACACATTTACTTTATCGATTTATAGCAATTTCATCAAAAGTTTATACTGCTCAACTTTGTCACTGGTCAGCGTAAATAAAATTGCTTAAAAAATATAATTTACAGTGGTTTCATGTAAATTTCTTAATTGAAGCCACTATAGCTATATAATTTTATTCTTTGTTAGAATTTTTAGGAATTCGATTTGGAACCCCGTGTTTTGCACCTTCTTGTTCAACATATGAATTTAATTCCGAATCAAAATTATCTTTTCTTGCCGCTTGTTCTTCCGGAGTTCCAGTCCCGAGAATGGCTTCTAAACGTTCTTTTGGGGTTGGATTTCTTGTGAAGCTAATATTCCTGCCATCACCAGAAACAATAAGGCGGTTTTCAGAACTCGGCTTACTAGGAAAATATTGTTGAAGGCTTAAGCTTGAAGTGTTTCGAGATATTGGCGGCGTTGTCGTTGGGGTAGTGTCAGTGCTGCCATGAGAGGGACTGACAAGAGTAGGCTCTTTTGAAAAGGAAGGACGTTCAAACTCCCCACCACTGGGCGGCAGATTCTCAGCAGAAGGTACTGCTGGAAGAGAGGGAGTCGCCTGTGGGGGATGTGTCTTTCTTCCAAAAGAAAATCCGCGAAAATTTTGAGTGCCAAGTTCATTCTGTTTTTGAAGCGATGTTGAAAAATCAAAATTTTCTTTTTTCGGTAGAACGATCGATTTGCTTTGTCCATCAATTTTCATTTATTTTACTCTTTTTTAATTTTAAAATTTATAAAAAAATTATTCATATTTTTCTCAATTTATAAATTTTTTACTGTTTTAAAACCGGTTTTTAAAATGATTATTGTTCTGGCCTGCGAAAGCGAGCATTCGGGAACAAAAAGGGGTTCTATTCGTTGATTTGGGGGTAACATTAATATTTCGGTCTTTCTTTTTCCATACTCGGCGATTATATTGTCGCACATTATTATACGAGGAGGGTGAGCCTATGGCGCATAAAGCGCTTCCTGTATCTGTGAGTGACCAAGGTATTGCGCGGTATCTGAACGATATTCGTAAACTGCCGATGTTGGCGCCCGAGCAGGAATATATGCTTGCCAAGCGTTGGCGCGAGCACAATGATCGCGATGCTGCGCACGAACTGGTGACCAGCCATCTGAAACTTGTGGCCAAAATTGCTATGGGGTATCGCGGGTATGGGCTGCCCATCGGTGAAGTCATTTCAGAAGGCAATATTGGTCTGATGCAGGCGGTCAAACGCTTTGAGCCTGAGAAAGGCTTTCGGTTGGCTACTTATGCTATGTGGTGGATCAAGGCATCTATTCAGGAATATATTTTGCGCTCGTGGTCGCTGGTGAAAATCGGCACAACCGCGAACCAGAAAAAACTGTTTTTCAATCTTCGCCGTGCCAAAAGCGAGATTTCCGCTTTGGATGAAGGGGATTTACGTCCCGATCAGGTCAAAAAAATTGCAACGGATCTTGGTGTACCGGAAGATGACGTGGTTGCTATGAATCGCCGTCTTTCTGGTGATGCTTCGCTGAATGCGCAGGTGCGGGAAGAAGATGGCGCAAGCGAATGGCAAGACTGGCTGGTGGATGATACCGATAGTCAAGAAACTTTCCTCATGGAAACAGAGGAACGTCAGAATCGGCATCATGCCTTGAAAGATGCATTGAACGTTTTGAACGATCGTGAGCGCCGGATTTTTATTGCACGCCGTCTGGAAGATGACCCGATAACTCTGGAAGCTCTTTCCGAAGAGTTTGGCATCAGCCGGGAGCGTGTGCGCCAGATTGAAGTACGGGCATTCGAGAAAATTCAGGAAGCGGTGCAGCAGAATATTGCGGCCATTAGCGCCCCTGTGAAAGCGTTACCCGCTCCTGTGGCGTAATGTTTTACACCTTCGCATATTATGAATACCGGATGCTTTCGGGCATTTTTTATCGGCTCCACCCCTGTTTTTATTGCGCAGCAAAAATCAGTGCGCGTTGTTCATCGTTTAGGATACGCAGTTCTCCGGCTGATAAATCTTTCGGCAGGTCGAGTGCTCCCACCCGGTCGCGGTGCAGAGCCACAACATGGTTGCCTAGAGCCGCAAACATGCGGCGCACCTGATGGTAGCGGCCTTCATGCAGCGTGACAAAGACTTCTTTATCTCCCAGTATTTCCATCTCTACTGGCAGCAGCGGTTTTTCTTCGCTGTCCAACATGAGCGTGCCGGCGGCCAGTTTTTCCGCTTCGGTGCCGTTGAGTGGACGATCCAGTGTGACGCGGTAGCGTTTCGGTACATGGCTTTTAGGGGAAATGATGCGGTGCAGCAATTGACCGTCATCCGTGAAAAGCAGCAGACCGGAAGTTTCTTTATCGAGACGTCCTACAGTTGATAAGGCAGGTTGGCGCTCGCGCCAGCGAGGCGGCAACAGGCCGGATACCAGTGGGGCTTCTTCCTTGCGGGTAGAGCAGGTTACACCGGAAGGTTTATGCAGCATCACAATCATGCCGTTGATCGGATCAAGTTGTTCACCTTTCACCGTCATGCGGTCTTGTAAATCCGGCTTTACATAAATGCGTTGTTCCGGAAATTCGATAACCTCGTCATCCAGTACCACAGCGCCTGAATAGATCAGCCCCTGCACCTCTCGGCGGGAGCCATAACCCATATTTGACAATAACTTATCGAGACGGGAGACGGGGTATTTCATCGGATAGCCTCGTATATTTTATAGCCGTTTGCTTGATTTTTCAATGCAAAGCGGGTGAACTGTTCTTTGAGAATGTCTTCATAGGGCAGATGCCGATTGGCCGTGAGCCAGAGGACACCTCCTCTTTTCAGGCTTTGGGCGGCCTTGGTGACAAAGGCTTGCCCCAAGGTGCGGTCTTCGATGCCTTTGTCATGAAAGGGCGGATTCATGACAATAAAATCGAGGTTTGAAAGCGTTGCTTTGCGGGCATCTTCCCACAGAAAACGCGCGCGCGGATCGTGAATATTGCGCTTGGCGGCTTCAATGGCGCGGCGATCCAGATCCACAAGGTGGAGGCCGGTAACACGGGGTGATGACAGCACTTTGAGCGCCAGATGGCCGATGCCGCAGCCCAGATCAGCGCCTTCACCGGCAAGAGGCGGCAAATAGGATAAAAGCAGTGCGCTGCCTGCATCAAGCTGGTTCCATGCAAATATGCCGGGTTGCGCCCAGAGACCATGGGCAGATGTTTGCTGCATGGCACCGGCTGCGATCGCTTCTTCACAACTCAAGAGCATCTCAGGCCGCTTGGCCGTGCAGATTCGGTGATGCATTCGGGCTTCTTCCACCACGGTGCAGCCAAAGCTTTCCAGCTCTTTGCGCAGGCGGAGGCCGCCTTTGTCTTTGGGGGCTATTCCATACAAAACCCCATCGGGCTGCAATGCTCTGAGTGCCAGTGCCAGCGTGTACCGACGTTCTAGAGTGCCTTGTGGTGCCTGCACAGTCATGGCTTCCATGCTTCCGGGCGGGCATTCTTCCAAAACATGCGCATGAGGCGGTTCCAAAGGCGAGAACTGCACCGCATCTGTGGGAGTGTCATGGAGAGCGCGGGGAGGAAGGCCATAAAGACCATGCGTTGGTGAATTCATGTTTAACCCTCCAACTCTTCGCGTAGCATTTCCAGCTCCAGCCATTGTTCTTCACACGCGGCCAGTTCGGCTTGTGCTCTGGTGATGGCCTCTGCGGTTTTAGCAAACAGGGCAGGGTCTTTGGTGTAAAGATCCGGCGCATCGAGTTTTGCTTGCAATGCGGTGATGTCGGCTTGCAGCTTTTCCATTTGCTTGGGCAGACTTTGCAGTGCATAGCTTTCTTTCTGGGAAAGTTTGCTTTTGGGTTGTGCTTTCTTTTCTGAGGTTATGTGGGTCGATTTGGGTGCTGATTTCTCCTGAGCCGGTTTTGCACGGGTTTCCACACCCTTGCCGCGCTGGTTAACGCTGTCAGTATAGCCACCCGGATATTCCCGCCAGACAGCATTGCCTTCAAACACAATCGTGGATGTGGCCACGCGGTCGATGAAATCACGGTCATGGCTGACCAGAAGCACAGTGCCAGGATAATCGGTAATCAGCTCTTGCAAGAGGTCGAGCGTTTCAAGATCAAGGTCGTTGGTAGGTTCGTCTAGCACCATCACGTTGGATGGCAAAGACAGCGCCCGTGCCAGCAGCAGACGGCCACGTTCGCCACCGGATAAAATGCTCACAGAGGCGTTGGCCTGATCGGGCGAAAACAAAAAGTCTTTCATGTAACCCATAATATGGCGGTTCTGGCCATTGATGGTGATGGTTTCGCCATTGCCTGCCGAGATGGATTCAATGAGGGTGGAGTTCGGGTCAAGTTTGACGCGGCCTTGATCCAGTGTGGCCATATCCACATTTTTGCCTTGTCGTACAAAACCGCTATCGGGCGCAAGAACGCCGGTGAGCAGTTTCAGCAAGGTTGTTTTTCCTGCGCCGTTGGGGCCAACCAGTGCCACGCGGTCGCCGCGGGTGATGCGGGTGGAAAAGCCCTGCACAATCGGACGGCCTTCATAGCCAAAGAAGATATTCTTGGCTTCAAACACCATTTTGCCGGATGTTTCGCTTTCATTGGCTGCCAGTTTTACGCCGCCTTGAGGGCCCTGATGTTCACGCTTTTCCTGCCGCAAGCTATGCAGCTGACCCAGACGGCGTACGTTGCGTTTGCGCCGTGCGGTTACACCGTAACGCAGCCAGTCTTCTTCCATGGCAATTTTGCGTTCCAGCTTGTGCTGTTCTATTTCTTCCTGTTCCAGCACGGTGTCACGCCAGCCTTCAAACGCGCCGAAACCTTGTTCCATACGGCGGATATGCCCACGATCCAGCCAGAGAGTAGAGCGTGCGAGTTTTTCTAAAAAGCGGCGGTCATGGCTAATCAGCACATAAGCCGAGCGGCTGCCTTGCAGTTCGCTTTCCAGCCATTCGATAATTGGTAAATCAAGGTGGTTGGTAGGTTCGTCCAGCAGCAGAATATCCGGTTCCGGCGCAAGAGTGCGCGCCAATGCGCAGCGGCGGGCTTCTCCGCCCGAAAGGGTGTGCGGGTCTTCCTGTCCTGTGAGGCCAAGAGATTCCAGCAGCATCTGGGCGCGGTAATGGTCGTCCATAGGGCCAAGACCGGCTTCAACATAAGCTAAGGTGTTGGCAAAACCCGAAAGATCGGGCTCTTGTGGTAGATAGCGGATAGTGGTGCCTGACTGCATGACCCGCTCGCCTTTGTCTGGCTCGATAAGGCCAGCAGCAATTTTTAGGAAGGTGGATTTTCCTGTTCCATTACGCCCCACAAGACACAGGCGCTCACCTTCGCCTACCGTGAGGTTGGCGTTTTCAAACAAGGTTTTTCCGCCGGTGGAAAGTGCAATGTTGCGCAACGAGAGTAGGGGGGCGGCCATAAGCTGTATCCTAGAAAAATTATACTTCCCTTGAAAGCACACCGTGGCTTCAAGGGCAATGCTTTAACCAAATATTATTCACAGGGGGCTACGAAGGAATAGTTTGTTTCTGCGCATTTTTACCTTAAAACTAATTTTCTCCATTTATTTCCTGGAATTGTTTGATTGGAAACCGATGTCTGTGAACGCATACTCTGGCAGGGCACTACCCCTTGCTGAATACGTCTGGCCGCGTCCGGTGCATCCTGCAAATATGCGTGCGTCAGTTCTGGTGGTTGTGGGAGTTCTTCTTCTTACGCTGTCGGCAAAAATTCAGGTGCCGCTCTGGCCTATACCCATGACTATGCAGACGCTGGTTGTGTTAACTATCGGGTTGACTTACGGGCGCGTGCTTGCCTTGATCACTTTACTTGCTTATCTGTTTGCCGGTGCGTTGGGTTTGCCCGTTTTTGCTGGCACACCGGAGCGGGGTATCGGTGTTTTGTATATGGTGGGGTCAACCGGCGGGTTTTTGCTTGGTTTTCTGGCAGCTACGTTCCTCATGGGTTTTTTGGCGGAACGGGGTTATGATCGCACCATCTTGCGCACGGCTTTGGCGATGTTCTTGGGAAATATTGTTATTTTTGGCTGTGGTTTTTTATGGTTGAGCATTCTTATGGGTATCCATCCCGTAACCGCATGGTCGCATGGTGTTGAGCCATTTTTGATTGGTAATTTTCTCCAATCCTTGCTGGCAATAGCCTTTTTGCCGGCAGTATGGAAATATCTGCACACTCGCGGCTGATTGCGTGAACAGCTTATTCTAAAGGGATTCCCATAATTTTTGCCGAACATGAACGCAAGACAAACACTTGCGGAGTATGTGGCATGTTTTTATCCCCATCCCCTTTCCATGAAGCCATTGATCTGGTTCCGCCCGAATCTTCCAAGCGTCGGTTAGCGGATAGGGTTGGTATTGGCAATGGATTATCCGATGCATTCTGGTGCATTTTTGAGCCTCATCTCACAGAAAAGCGTGATGGCAGAGGCAGACCCGCTTTCAGCAAGCGTGCCACACTGGAAGCTATTTTGTGGGTGGCGACAACCCGCCGCAACTGGCGCGATATTCCTACGCGGTATGGGGTATGGAATTCTATCTATCGGCAGTTTTCACGATGGTCTGAGGCTGGCACATGGGAATTTATGTTGCGCCAGCATATCCCTGATGGGGATGTGAATGCGGCGTTGGATGTGATTATGGATCTGTGGGGGCGTGAGAAGCACCGCCGTGGTCAGGCCATGGTTGCGCGCGCTGATGGTCTTTATCCTGAGCTCTCAGGAACCATGTCATGAATGCAGCGCCGGCCTTGAAGCAGAGCATTGCTTTTGAAGCGTCCTTAAAAACCGAAACCGCAGTACGCCCTTTGGAGCGCCATGATATTCCAAGGGTTGCTGCGTTGTTTCTCAAAATTTTTCGTAACAGATCTGAAGCGCCTTCAACGGCTTTGATGGATTATCTCGATCAGCTTTATTTGGGATGCCCGTGGCATGATCCTGAATGTGGCTCGCGGGTTCATGTGGATAAAAACGGCGTGGTTGATGGTTTCCTAGGAGTTGTCGAACTCAATCTGGCTTGGGAAAACCGTATCTTGCGCGCGGGTGTGATGGGTGGTTTTATGGTGGAAAACCGGCTTGAAAATCGTGGCGTGGGTCTGGCTTTGCTACGGGATTTTTTATCCTCTCCGCTTGATGTTTTTTTCTCTGATACTGCCAATCTTATTTCGCTTTCTATTGCCCAGAAGTTGCGGTTTCAAATTTTGCAGGCGCATTCTCTGGAGTGGGTGAAGGTGCTGCGTCCTTCAGAGTTTGCTGTACACATGCTGTCTCGCCGTTGGCCAAAAATGCCTTTGCGTCCGCTCACTGTTCTAGGACGTGGTGTTGATGCAACTGCAGGACGGCGTTTTCGGAATTGCACCATTGATCGTGTATCGTTGGAAGGCACTGAAACCCGTGTCCTTTTGGACGCTGAATTTGGTGCTTTTGCTGTAACGCTTCTGGAGCGTTATTCTCTTAAGCCGCACTGGAATGCACAAGAGCTTGCATGGTTGCTGGCGCAGGCACGTCTCAAGCAGAAAAATGGCTCTTTGCATCTTAAGGCCGTTTTTCAGAAAACGGGTGATCTGGCCGGTATTTATGCTTTTTATGGGCAACAGGGCGGGATTGCGCAGGTGCTTAATCTTTTGCCTCAACCTATGATGCAGGATGTTGTTGTACGCAGCCTGTTGCATGATGTAGAAGCATTGCAGTGTGTGGCCGTACGGGGGCAGGCGCATCCGTTGTATAATGAAGCGCTTTACAGGGCTCCGGGCGTTTTTTACCGGCATAATGGCGCTATGGTGGTGCGTACACCGCATGAGAGCGTGGCAGCCGCCATACGGGAAGGCAAGGCTTTCTTTGGAGGTCTTACAGGTGAGGGCTGGACAAGGCTGGTCTCTGATCCTTTCTGATAATCCTTTAAACGTGCCGCTACAGAAGAATGGTTATCCCATGCGGTTTTCCTTATTAAGCACTTTGCGCATGGTTTGTCTGGTGGTGTATTTTGCAGCGCTGGCATCTCCATCTGTTTCGCAGGAATGCGAAAGTTACGGGTTACCGCCTCTTTTGAAACAGGGTATCAATGTATCGTCTTGGCTGGAAGATATAAACGCTGCTTCACCGCCGATGCAGCCTCTTAAAGCGTTGAAAGACCGCGGCATAAGCACTGTGCGTTTGCCAGTTAATGGCACGCTTTTAATGCCACACTTTACAGATGCGGTTACTGTTGCGGCGGTATGGCAAAAACTGGATAGTGCATTAGAACAGCTGAACGAAGCTGGTTTTGTTGTCATGCTGGATATGCATCCTGATCGTCAGTTTGCCCTGCTGCACCAGCAGCATCCACCGCAAGCATTTACGCTCCTTAAAAATCTCTGGCTGGAAATAGCAGTGCGTTATGCGCATTATCCGGAAGCGGGTTTAGTGTTTGAACTGTTGAATGAGCCTGTGATTGCATCGGCAACGTGGCGCACTCAGGCACAAGAATTGGTATATGTCTTGCGTCCTCATGCACCGAAACGCTGGTTTGTTGTGGGTTCAGGCGATGCGCAACGCATTGATGCGCTTTATCCATGGGAACCGCTGGATGATCCGAAAACCATTTATGCGGTGCATTTCTATGATCCTATGGTTTTCACTCATCAGGGGCTTTCTTGGGATCCTTCTGATCCGTTGCGGCTGTTGCAAGGAGTACCGTTTCCGGTGGATGTGCAAAATCCGCGTATGGAGGCTGTTTTAGAAAATCTGGAACGTGCTGGCCACGCACATTATGCGAATGAATTGCGGGCAGGTTTGGTGCAGTCATGGAGCGAAGATAACATTCGCGCAGAGTTTGATCTGCTTTCTCAATGGCAGCAGCGGCATGGCAAGCCTGTCATTGTGAATGAGTTTGGTGTGTTGCGGTATCATGCGCTGCCCGCGGATCGTATCCGATGGCACAAAACTGTTGTGGAACAAGCGCGAAGAATATGCGCAGGTTGGACGTTATGGGATTATCATCAGGGGTTTGGAATTATTGAGCCTTCCGGAGCGCTGGATGATGATATGGTTCGCGCTTTATTTCAGAATAGTGGTTTCGATTAAAAAAATCTACATAAAATCACTGCATTTTTTTTATTTTTTTAGCAGTTCTCGGATGCAAAGCCATACATAATCTTGCTGAAATTGCTGTATTTTTTACGCGCTCCTAAATAGTGTAAAGAGCTTTATATTGTGGTGATTACCGTCAATCACTTCCAAGCTGCCGGAGCGATTAAGTGTATGCAGGCGTCGTCCTTGCCAGTGGGCATCAGGAGCGAGAGTTTTGATTGGTGTCTGCTTATATTTTTCTTTGTTGAGAACATCAATAGAACACAATGTAATACCTTTTCCATAGCCGCGGCTGCAATCTTGTACAGGCCGATAAAGTTTATTCTTTATGGTATAAAAATGACCGGCGTGTCGTGCTTGTGCAGCATCTATCAGAACAGGATTCAGAGGATGTGAATGCCATGTTCCCATGAGACTTTCGGCATAAAACAGGCAAAGGCTATCGGAATAAGAAGCGAATGCTGGTATGGCATCTGCATTGATGTCTGAAGTGATACCAGCAGGTGTTGTACAAAATAACCAATAAAGCCCTCTATGCCGAACCAGAGTAGCATCACTAGCGCTCAAATTTGGAATAAGAACTGCACATTGCTCCCACCGGTACGGAAAATCCACGCATTTATAAAGTACAACAGCACCATGATTACAGCTTTCCGGTATCATATAGAGCGTGCCATCGTCTGCGAACACACACGGATAAGAAAGGTGCCATGGCTCCTCAAGGGCGCAGTGTGGCTTTGAAACAGGCTTCCCCGCTTCAAAAAGCGTGGCTGCAATAATGCCTTTATCTTCCTGATGCGCAAGCTCTTCCACAAAAAGCGCTGTTTTTCCTTGCCATGTGATTGCAAAAGGATCAGCGTAAAAGCGTAACCCATCATCGGGAAGAATCTGCCATGGCAGTCCTTCAAGAGAGCGGTTTTCCCAAACCCCTGCTCCGTCATGCCAGCGCCATCCCACATGCCAATGGGGTGTATAGCAGCATAGTTTATATATGCGCCGCGCGGCGCTGTAGCTCAGCTGGCTTACCGTATAGCGCAGCAAAGCGTATTTTAAAGAACTAGAAGGCCATGAATAAGTTTCAATGTCATACCCCGTTACACAATGTCCATTTATAGCCTTGATAAGCAGGCCGGTAATCAGGGTATAAACCACTTCAAGCGCCTGACCAAAGCTTGTGGCATTTTCTAAAGCAGGAATGCCACACGCAACGATCTGGCCTTCTGGATTACTGATAGCAACACGTGGAGCATTGCCATGCAGCAGAAGGGTATAGAGTGCATTTTCAAAAGGAACGCCCTCAAACAAGGGACGCCATCCCAAAGCTTGGGGCTGGCCAGTGAGATCAATGTGATGGGTTACACTGCCTTCAGGGAGCGGCATGCTTTTAAGTGTAGCAGGATCAAGGAGTGTTATATCGCCCTTCCGGTCACGCAACAAAAGGCGCTCAAGCGTCAAAAGGCTCTCGATAACAGCAGGAGAAGGCGGAAGGTTTTCATGAACGTGAAAAAAAACTGGCATGGAAAAGGCTTTTTCAAGCCGTCGCTGCATTGAAAGCAGCAATTTTCGAGCGTTGTGGAAAGAGATATGAATAAGAATGGCCATAGCTGTCAATCCTTACAATCCCGAGACGGAAGCGCGGGTATGATTGTGCAGCAAGTGAAGGTAAGCCTTGGCCATTGTTTCAAGGGAATATTTCTGCTGAAGAGTTTTACCAGATTGACGTAAACGCTCACGCTCTTGAGGCGAAGACAGCAAGTGGGTAATACAACTCCCCCAACTTTCACAACTATGGTCTGGTATAAATTCCGCACACGCCTCACCCCCAGTTCCTCTTAAAACCTCCCGCAAAACGGGCAGATCATAAGCAACAACAGGAATACCTGCCTGCGCCGCTTCAACAGCCGCAAGACCAAACGTTTCTGCCTGTGATGGGAAGACAAAAATATCCAGTGCAGCCAATACAATTCCGATGTCTTCAGGATTTTTCTCACCAAGAAAATGAACTCTGTTTGCAACGCCCAGAGTGTGGGCTAGACATTTTAATGCTGTTTCTTCAGGCCCTTGCCCTGCCAAAGCGAAATGCCAGCTTTCATGATACGGCAAGAGCCGGATAGCAGTATCCAGACGTTTCAAGGCATGAAGCCGGGCAACACTGCCTAATATTGTAAGATTTTGTGGCAGCCCCAGCTGTTGACGGGCAGTTGCCCGATCAAGAGAAGCAGTTTTATTGGCAAAGCCATGGTCAATGCGTGCAAGATGGCGCGTATACCATTTCGGCCAGCGGGCATATTCCTTAAAAGTATTGTGTGAGTTTACAACAATGGCGCTGTAAATGCCTATACTACCAAGAATACCATCTATCCAACGTACGGGCCATGAAATGATCTGTGGAGAAGAGAGCTGATTCGCTATAATGGTTTTTACACCGCAATAATGTGCAGCCAAACCACCAATAATATTTCCATAATGCTGAAAAGTGATTACGTGATCCGGCGAATATTTTTGAATATAGCATTTTAGATTATGCAAAAGTGCAAGTAATGCTTTAAATGTTTGTGGGCGTGCGTCGGCGCAAAAATAAATGCCCTCCTGCTTCTCGAAAGTTTTTGTTTTGCGGTAAAGGAAAATCTGCCGGACACTAAAGCCTTGCGTTGTAAGATAATCAGCCAGAATGCGCGCAATTTCTTGTGCTCCTGCATGTTCCGCCTGAGTCTGGATTAGTAATATATCTGTTTTGGGCATGGAAATTTGCCATTATCATTAACGATCTTTTAAAAGATACTTTGCAAATCCCGAAAGAAGTGATAGGATCAGTTGGTAGCGGTATATCTCATGCACTGTATGTTGAGCGTTTATTTTTTAGGAGGCAGTATGGTTGCTATTCGTTCCATTGGCGCAGATGGTGTAACTCCTCCTGTACATTTGCCGCCAACACCAGATTTTAATACTGCAAAATTAACCCCTCCTGTACAGCAACCTGCCATAAGCGGCTTTGCAGATGTAGGAAAATTACCTTCTGGTGGGGTTCCTTCAAGTACCCATCTTTCTTCCGGTAATCAGGAAACAGGATTATTGCTCTCTCATGGCAATTCTTCTCTACGAGAGGTCGATGCAGATGGGCAGAGGTTTTTTAGTGACGAAGAAACCGGCACTCTTGTTAATGCAATAGAAACCGATCCTATTCTCTCTCGTCCGTTACTACGTGATGCAAAGAGTTCCGACGACCCAGTAGAACGTAATCTGGGTGATGGTCGGCGTAATGCTGCCGCTCCCTTAGCTCGTTATCTGGAAGTGGATCAAGACGGCCTCCCTGTTCACGTTCAAGATTCTCCAAATAATGTTCCTGTTAACCAAGATGGTGATGTAATTACTAAGGCCGTACATTCTGGCGGTGGCGCATTGAGGCGTGAAGCACATGAAGAGCAAGTAGCAAGAGTTAAAGACATAACAGGTGGTAAGCCCTTTAAACTTGCCTATAATATTGCAAATATTGTGCGCTCGGTTATTGGACGGTTGTTTTCCAGTTATAATCCTGCATCTGTTCTAAACAGCAATAACGCACATATTCCTCGTGGAAAACAGCTTGAGGAAGAGCGTATTCAACAGGCGACCATCAAGCATGCCACAGACCAGCGTTTACATCTTTCTTCAACTTGGAGAGCTTTTTAATCCATTACCCCTTGCTGCGCGCATAGCCAATTAACTGGCCTGCATAGGCGAGAACGAAGCCTAGCCCTAGCGGAGCAAAAAGTGCTTCTTCTTGTAAAAGAGCATTGACAAGAATAATAGGGATGGCAAAGGCGGGGTAAAGAAATTCTTTTCCCAACCGCATTAAGTAATAATTCCAACATATGCGTCCGATATAGGCGTAAAAGGCAATGAAGCAGCAACCGCCAATACCCATCTGGTAGAGTAATACGCCAATGCCGCTTTCGGCCGCTCCTGCAATTTGTCCAGTCTTCTGTGCTTCTGTCCAATCCACACTGGCAAAATTTCCGGAAAGATTGCCGCCGGAACCTAGACCATGCCCCAGAGGATTGGCAATAAACCCTTTAATGCCACTCATCAGCCCAATAGCATGGTAATCACCTGTGTAAAGTCCGAATGAAACCGCAAGAACAGCATAGGCTGCGATGATGCAGGTGACCAGCATCCAGCTTACAGATGCACGGATGTCCTGCGGGGAAACTGGATTAAAGAATCCCACAATCACAATTCCTATACACAGCAAGAAAAGCGTAATCAGCGCTCCCTTGGCGCTAACCAGCACTAACAGCGGAATACACAGCACCACATAAAGCCAGCGTTTTTGCAGTGCCATAACGCAAAGGAAAAAGGCAAGTGCATAACCAAAGCTGATGGCATGCATATTGGGTCCCATTAAACGGTAAAGCGTAACACCGAGATCAGAAAGCGCTTCTGCATTAAACAGGTTAATTCTGAAGCCTTCCTTCAGATCAGTGAGGACTTCGCCACTGTGCTGCATTTTCTTGATGAAGAAACCGCTTTCCCGCAAAGGCTGGCTGTTGATTTCCCAATAGGAATAGCCGTTGGTAAGGAATAGCCATGCATCCCGATCAACTGCTTCAAGGCATGCAAGCAACAAGACCAGCCATGCAAGCGTGCGGATCTGCCCATGAAAAGCGCGTCCACTATAGCGCGCCGTTAGCAAAAATATCTGGAAAAGCATCAGCGGTGCAAGGATGTT
Organism: Methylopilaceae bacterium; assembly: GCA_048594375.1. Classification (GTDB taxonomy): domain Bacteria; phylum Pseudomonadota; class Alphaproteobacteria; order Rhizobiales; family Methylopilaceae; genus JBMDXK01. Next base: position 8,910 of record JBMDXK010000039.1, on the reverse strand, counting down.
GCGCAGATACACAACAGCAGCCGTAGGGTTGCTTATGAGCCCAAAGGCAAAATAGGGTGTGGCCAATATCAAGCACAGTAAAATGCCTGTCATAAGCTTACAGACGGGCGGAGAAAATGTACGCCAGTTCTGGGCGTAAAACAGCATACTCATGCACCACATCACGGCAGTAATGAGAAAATTATAGCTGCGGATAATATTGAATTCGTGATAGTTCGCGATGAGGGGCGAGAGCAGCGATACAAAAAGATTTTGCAAAATCCATGCTGCCAGCAAAGCCAGCGCAGCAATACCGGGAAAACGCTGAATGAATATCGCTGAAACAATAATGGCAAAAGGAATGCTGATAAAGGGTGATAATAAATGCATGTAAATTGGAAAAAATATTATAATAAATACAAAAATAATATAAAAAATATCAATGAATAAAGTATTTTTTTCTAATTTAGTTGCTGTGTTATCGATATTCATTTTTCTTTACCTTTTATTGTATAAATAAAAACTCATTTATCTAATAAAAAATTATATTTATAACTTTGTTTTAATAATTCGTATATCATATTCTATTTTGTGAGATAGCTATTTAATTGAATTTTTATGGCAAATTTTTTTACAAAATATTGGAGAATACAGTGAGTAGCTCCGTTTCGCTCCATGCTTCTTTATGCCCACAGAACGCTCAGGGTTTTGTGGAATTGAAAAACCTTTGGCTTGCTCTTCGGCGGCAATGGCGGCAGATAATGTTTATCGCTATGGCAACCGCAACTGGGTTGCTTTTTGCCTATTTTTTATTTCCATTTTCCTATAAAGCAACCGCATCGGTGATGCTTGATCCCCGTTCACACAATTTTGCGCCGGGCGAAAATGTAATTGTTGGCTTCGGTACTGATCCTGCCATTGTGGAAAGTCAAGCACAGTATATGATGTCATCGGAGTTTCTTTGGGAAGTGATTGTGCGCCATAAACTGGAACAAGATCCCGATCTTACGCACAAAATTCGTCTGAAGGCAGATGAAGAGGGTTGGAAAGATGCTGTTATTGCTGCTCTCAATAAGAAAATAACTGTTGGTCGCAAAGGGCTCACCTATATTATCGAGGTTACGGCAAAAGATAAATCATCAGAACGCGCTGCATTTTTTGCTAATGCGACAGCCCAAACTTATGTGGCTGTGCAAAAACAGACGCGACAAAAAATTACTGCAGAAGCACGTAATTGGATCAATGAGCGGCTTTTCATCATCAAGCGCAAAGTGCAGGCAGCAGAAACGGCTCTCGCTGCTTTCAAACAAGAACAGGGCATCATTGAAGCCGGAAGCGGCAATAATTTGCGTGAGCGTCTATTGACTGATTTAACGCACCAGCTTTCTCAAGCGCAGGCGGATGCGGCCGCAGCTCAAGCGCGGGTAAAAACGCTGAGCAAATTACAAAATCTGCAACTTGTTATGGAAAATGATGACTTCCAGTCTGCCACACTCACAGATTTGCGTAGCCAATATGCTAGTCTCGTTAAACAGCATGCTGAAGTGGCAACAGTGTATGGTGAGCTTCATCCACTTTATACGGCAGCGCAATTGCAAATTCGCAGTCTTAGTCATCAGATTGAAAATGAAATTGCTCGATTGAAAAGCAAACAGCAGAATGATTATAAGCATACGCAGAATAAGGTAGCTCTTCTGGAACAACGCCTTGCAGACTTAAAAACAGATAATACTGATTTTGCTCGCCTTATAGAGTTGGAAGAAACTGCTCGCGCTGATCGGAAATTGTATGAGCAGTATCTTGGGCGGAAAAAAGACCTTGATCAACGAGAAAATCTAACAGCACATGAGGTATTTATTCTATCGCGCGCATTCCCCCCTTCCCGTTCTGCTAAGCCTACATTACCTTTGGCATTGAGCGCAATCGGTTTTCTGTCTCTGATGTGCGGTTTAATAATCAGTCTTGTACGAGAAGGACGTAAAGACGTTTATTTACAGTCTTCCTGTCAGCTAAATCCAGATGGATTGAACGTGCTTGCTTTTCTTCCGGTAGTACAAGACTATAAGCCTAATGCAGCTTATGAACATGCAATCCGACGTATTCTCCCTCATTTAAGAGGATTTCAAAGCATCATTATAACTCCAGAAAATCCCTATGCGCAAACCGATCTGCTTGCCCGTTCACTGGCTAGTCTCATGGCAATTTCTGGACAAAAGGTCATTCTTTTCTCTTTGCGTAAGGAGAATGAATGTCAGGAAACTGATCGTGGTCTTGGCGATATCCTTTACAAAGGTGCCGCCATTGAAGCTATGACAAGAACACTTGAAAGTGGTGCTTATTATCTTTCTCTAGGCTTTTTGCCTAATAATTCTCATTATGAACGCTTGCTAATGGATGACCGCTTACGTTTGATCATTGAGCGGTTGCAAGATAAGTATGACCGCGTTTTTATAGAAGCGCCTGAACCGCTGACTTTGGCGGGGGCAAGCCATGTCCTAGAAAGCGCTGATCGGGTACTTCTTATACCTGTTTGGGGAGAAAGTAAACTTAATGCGGTAAGAGAAAGTGCGCGGATAATAAACCGCAACGAGGAAGGCTTTGTGACGCTGGTTGTGGATAGGACAGATCATCGTAAGTTGGCTCTTTATGATCCCGATGCTGCTGAAATACTAATGCCTCGGTACAAAAAGACTTTCTCTCCCCGCCTGTCCACCTAGTATGAAACTGTGGAACAGAAAGATCATGGTATTTTTGCTTTCGATTTTAAGAAACCGCAGTCTTGTCTCGGGAGCCATTCAAACATTGGCTTTTAAAATTTCTGGAGCAGGTCTTGCCCTACTAATGTTCAATCAGGTTGCGCTTACGCTGGGAGAACTAAGCTTCGGGCAGTTGGCAATTGGGTTTAATCTTGCCTCTTTTATTGCTGTATGTGCTGTATTTGGGCAAGATACACTCATCATAAGACATCTTGGGGAATTTGGAAGCGGCCGCAACCGCGCGCGTGCACTAGGAGCCTATCTTTACGGTTGGATGGTTGTTTGTGCTGCTGCAACTCTCTGTGTATGTCTTATTGGCATTCTGATATATGCAGATAATAGTTATAGGCATGATGTGTTTGAACCAGCTGTACTGGGCTTTATTTTTATGCAGGCATTACTGCATTATGCCTCTCATGCGTGTCGCACTCTTGTGCATTTTCGCCTTGCGGAATTTTGCCGCGAAATTATATGGCGTTTAGTTGTACTTGTTGTGTTGTGGTTTTGCGTAAGTCATGACGCAATATATAGTTCTGCGGTGTTTTTTCTATCTGCATCATTAGGTATGGCGATTGCCATTCTGATAGAAGTATTTTTTATTCGACGCGTAACACAAAAATTATGGGGTATAATCAAGCCGGATTTTGATCCTTTAGCGTGGGGAAAGCGCTCTTTTGGCTTATGGTCTTCGGCAACTTTAGAAGCTGGTAGCCAGTATATTGATGTAGTACTGGTAGGCATACTTGTTCATCCCGTTGCAGCCGGAGGTTATTTTTTAGCCGTGCGTATTGCAAATGTTTTTCCAATGATTTCATCAGGCTTGCACACATTTTTAGCATCACGCATGGCTGCGCATTTTTATGATGGGGAAACGAGGCGTTTGCAAGAATCTCTCAAACAAGTAATGATTGTGGCAGCGATTTTCATTCTTGCAATAATTTTTATCCTGATATTTTTTGGGTCATTTATTCTTGGGCTATTCGGTAATGAATATAAAAATATGTATAGTTCTTTGCTAATTTTAGTATTTGGCACATCTATATATGCATTGACTGGTCCTCATTCTATGCTTTTGCTTACAACAGGTCATGAGGCCCTTTACTTCAATGCCTGTTTTGTTACTTTCATTGTGCGTATTATTGTATTGCTGCTGCTTGTCCCAATGATTGGGGTTTCGGGGTGTGCCATTGCATGGTCAGGAACCGTCATACCCCTTGGCTTATTTCTTGTTTATCTTTGCAAAAAACATTTGAATGTGGATCCCTCGATTCTTGCATGTCAAACTGCATTTAAAAATCGGGTATGATTTTTCCAGACAAAAGTGAGTCTGTTTGTGGAATGATGAATAAAAAGAATATGTTTCGTGAACCCATTCCGTTATTTCTTTTGATGGCACGAGTAATGAGGCGTATAGGCTCAAAGTTGGTTAAATCCATTTTTTATACTTATATAAGACTTAAGTCGTATAAAGTGAGTGTGCTGTACTGATGGTGCATTCATTGGAGTTTATATCAGTTTCTAATATGCAAATAAATTGAAATTACAACATTTAGTCACTAAAATAATTATATTTGTTATCAATTTTATTTTTTCACTACCATATCTGCAATGCTCGCATCATTGGCTGCTGTAGCAACCATTTTCTTGGATTGACGCGCTGCCAGACGGTTTGTCAGGATATGTACATCGCTCATATTTGGTAGTTCAGGGCGTTCTTGTTCAGAATCGGTATTTGATGGCAAGTCCTCAAAAAGAGCTGCAGTTTCGGCGCGTGCTGCGGCTACAGCTTTACGTTTTCTTGCGCGCACGCTGGAAACAACGCCTTCAAGCATAGCTTTTTCAACTTTTAAGCGTTCAAGCTGAGCTTCTAATTCACCCATGTGGTTTGCCATTTCATCACGAATGTGTGCCTTGGCATGAGCAAGCGTATTTTCTGCTGTAAGACGTGCTGCTATTTCTTGTTTCAAGTGGGCTGATGCTTGTTGCGCTTCTTTATGAGCAATTGCCATTTGCTGTCTTGCTTCGGAGAGAATATTTTCCAGCGCCGTTATATGTTCTTTCTGGCGGCTCGTTTCTGTTGCAACCGCTGTATAGCGCTGTTCAAGCATGTTTAGTTTGGCAGTACTGACACGCAGCTGGTCATTATTTTCTGTAAGTTTTGCATGTGTTTTGGAGAGCGCTGCTTGCATATGATCCAGGTTTGAAATCAATGCATCAATGCGCGCTTGTTTTTTCACATTTTCTGCGCTGCTTTGAGCGAACTTGGTTGTCAGTTCTGTTTGAGCGACAATTTTGCGGCCGATTTCAGCAAGATATTCTGCCGCTTTTGAGGATGACGTGTGAAGTTTACGCTCAATTTTTACAAGTTGTACGGCGTTTTCTGCTCGGATCATATCGCCTGACGCAACCATATCGCTGCGGGATACGGGAGCATATCGCATAACACGTTGTGTTGTAAGCCTGACGGCTCGCTGCCATACTGCGTGCGTTATAAAAAGCGCAACAATGGCACTTGAAAATACACCAGCAAGAATGAAGAGAATAGGCTCAACCATTAACGCAACCCTCTGAGTGATGAGCAATGTTATTCATGCCATATTTTTGAAAATGTTGCTAGTATTTTATGTTTTCAATTTAGCTTTTTTTAAAATAATTTAATAGTTTTGCATTTCACAATACACAAGACCAAGAATTGATAATGCAATTAAATCATCTGTTTTTCACAGCAATATTAAGGCTTAAAAAATAAATGATAGAAGTGATGCACGATCTCTCTTGTACCATCTTTTATTAACCTTAATATTTCTTTCTTATATGGGTGTGTATTTCAAAAATGCTAAAAGGGTACCCAAGTCGCTTTTGGGGTAAAATTAAGATAACCCACATTTACGCCGAGTCTGATGCCAACGCCTGTTTTTATGGGTACCAGCACCACCCCATTTGCCGTAAGAGCCGTCATGCTGACACCTCCAATCAAATAGGCTGAACCGTTAATGCCTGCAAAGCGCTGAAAAATAGCATCTGCTGCTTGAAGGTCATAAACAAGGATCATTGTACGGGAGCCTTCGCCTCCAAAATCCCAGCCTAAAGATGGCCCTTGCCAGAAAACGCGGCGGGATCCTGCAAAACGGGTATGCAGTGTGCCTTCACCATAGCGCGCCCCGATAACAATTGCAGCAGAGCCTTCTTGTCCGAGAATGTATCCGTTTGGTTGTCCCCATTGTGCTGTAGCGCGCTCAACAATTTGTGCAAGACCTTTGGATGCTGTACCAAAAAAGCGATGCCCTTCATCCAGGATTTCAGCAGCGGTATATGTGTTTTGAGCGGGCGCATTATTCTGCCCATAGCGATTGGAATATTGCGCATGTGCATTTTTTGATAAAATAAGACATGGCAAAAGTAATAAAGCAGTAGCTACATGCACAAAAAACATGCGACGGAAAAAAGTCCTAGCCATGGTGTAATTCCTCAAAATGCATTGGAATGTAACGTTATTTCCCAATTGATGCAATTCTATTAATGTAAAATTAGTAACAAACCTTAACGCTCTGGCATTTTTTAAATGGGATCGTAAAGGGGTCAGAGGCAAAAAGCTATTTTAGCTATGCTTCGCTTCGTGTCTAAAATTACTTTGGCATTCTTTTTGAAAGACTATCATGGTGCATATCCGTTTCACATTTTTACGTTTCAAAACGTTTATGTTGATATTATTTTTTATAAAGTGTTCTTTTTTTGGTGCACCGGCTATGGCGCATTCTTTTTTGGTGGAAAAGAATACAGATATTGTCACGGATCGCATTTCAGGAACAGCCATTATGGGCTATGATCCTGTTGCTTACTTTACAGAAAACGCGGCTGTGCTTGGCTCTGCGCGGTTTGAGGTTGAGTGGAATGGTGTGATTTGGCGGTTTGCAAATGCTGCAAATAAAGCTGCTTTTGAAGGTGCGCCCCACATTTATGCGCCAATTAATGGTGGGTATGATCCTGTAGGGATGGGTCGGGGGCGTAAAATACCGGGAAATCCTTTTATCTTTGCGGTAGAAGGGCAGCATGTTTATTTGTTTGTTTCCCGACAGAACCGCAATGAGTTTTTAGCAAAGAGAGAACATGCCAGTTCTGAAAAGCATCATGCGCCGGATGAAACGGTAGGGCTTTATGTTCATGCGAATGGCCAACATGTCAGTCTGACAAAAGAGAATGCTGGTGTGCTGCTCAGTGCGATCCGCGAGCAATAAAATTACCATTGATGAATTTTTCGGCTGTTTTTCCATAGCGCAGAGGCGTGCCGTCGGGGCTGAACAGTGTTCCTCCTGCCGCATCAAGCAATGCGTGTCCCGCTGCTATATCCCATTCTCGTGTAGGGCTGAATCGTGGATAAAAATCGCCTTTGCCTTCGGCAAGACATGCAAATTTCAGGGATGAACCCAGTATTTCTATTTTATGAATTTGAGGCATGGCTGAGGTTTTGCCTTGCAGTGCTTCCTTGAGAAATGCTTCGGTATGTGGGTCGCGGTGGCTGCGGCTGGCATAGGCCACGCGGTTCGTAACTGTTGCCAAGGATCGTGCTTGAATGGGAGTGAAATCTTCTGGTGAGGGTATCAGGCCAACAGGGCTCTTGGCTCGCCAGGCTCCAAGATCCTTGGCGCCTGCATATGTTAGGCCGAGTGCAGGTGCATGAATTATTCCCAGAACCGGCTTTTGTTCTGCAATAAGAGCAATATTTACGGTATAATCTGTTCGTCCCGCCAAAAATTCGCGTGTCCCGTCAAGAGGGTCTATACTAAAGAAGGGCGCCGTAAAGCTACATGGCCATTCAGAGGAATCCATTTCTTCACTAATAACAATCCAATCTGGGAAAAGCATTTTTAAGTGCTTCAGTATTGAGTGATGTGCGTGCATATCTGCCTTTGAAACAGGAGTTCCATCGGCTTTTTTAAGGATAGGATTTTTCTGCCCTGCGGTGTCCAGAATTAGCAAGCCTGCTTGTGCTGCAAGACGGGAGAGGGCGTATAAAGAAGCTGAAAAAATGCGTGAGATTGTCATTTGTTAACTGTTTATAAACGGTAAAAGCCGCATGTATCATGGTAATGCTTTAAAATCTACGCCGGTTATTCAATCCTGCGGTCTTAATGCCTTATCTTTTTTGAATTTCTGGAGGCTCTCATGGCTACCCCGACACATCTTGAAGCGCTCGATCTTGCGGCTTTGATTTCAAGCCGTTTATGCCATGATGTTATTAGCCCGGTGGGCGCAATTGTGAATGGTCTGGAAATTCTAGAAGAAGATAATGATCCGCAAATGCGTGAATTTGCGTTGGATCTGGTGCGCAAAAGTGCTCGTCAGGCATCGAATCGACTGCAATTTGCGCGTCTTGCGTTTGGGGCGGCGGGTTCTGCCGGTGCTGCAATTGATCTAGCCGATGCAGAGCAGATGGCACGGGGTGCTGTTGCCGATTCAAAGGCTGAACTGACTTGGACTGCACCCCGCGCACTGCTGCCAAAAAATAATGTGAAAGTGTTGCTTAATCTTGTGGTTATTGCGCTGACAACTATCCCCCGTGGGGGAAAGTTGCATGTGAATGTGGAAGGCAATAATTCACTGGCGCGTTTTACACTGGAGACGGAAGGTGTTTCTGCGCGTATCCCAGCAGGGTTGGTTGATTTATTAGCCGGTGATACCGTTGAAGGGCGTGTGGATGCCCATACAATTCAGCCGTTTTATACACATCTTGTGGCCAAAGCCGCGCGGCTAGATATTACGATTACGCAAGATGGCGATAAAATTAAAATTCTTGCAGTTCCTAATGCGGAAGCCATGGCTCAGCCGCCAGAACCGAGTGATGTTATCGGTTAATATTCTGGAGTTTGATGCCTACTTTTCGTATTTCCAGCGATATCCAGAAGCCATATCATTTGCATCATTACCAACATTAGCTATGTCTTCAGAATAAGTGAATTCCTTGCCTGAAAGGTCAGCGTGTTGGTAAAGGGTGATTTCTGACCCTTCCGACATTTTGATACTTGTGGTTGTATCATTCCATTTTTTGTGGCTGAAATGTTGATCTTCACTGCCAAAGCCAATCATTGAAATATCCCCTTTGAATTGGCTGTCCTTGAAAAATAGAATGCCAGGGTAGGTTTTTGTTTCAAGTTCCTTATTATCTTCCTTTTTATTG
>JBMDXK010000038.1:0-21055 GCA_048594375.1 Methylopilaceae bacterium | reverse complement strand
CTTTATCCCTATCAATTGCAATATTTATAATGATTAGTTTAGTGCGAAAAGATTATGAAATAAGTATAAAAAAAGATTATTATAATATTTTTTACAGTATTACTTTCTCTCTGATGCTAAGCTATGTTTCCGTAATTTTTATCAGTATCTCATTTCATCCTTTCTTTTCAGTTCCTGATACAAAATTTATTGTTTTCATTGCTTGTGGTTCGTTGGCAGTTTTTTGTTGGCGCAGCATTTCTTTTTTGTGGGTGCGTCAATATCCGAATTATACAGTTTCTGAAAAGCGAAAAATCTTTTTGATTGGATTTCAAGAAGATATTGATTTTTTTCAATTGAATTCACTGCGTAAAAATAATCGTATTAAAGTAGTTGGTTCAACTGTTTTAAGAAAAACGGAATCCAATGTATGGCAGCATGAAGATATGTCTCTAGCGGTTTCGATTATAAGATTTTTGAAGCCTCAAGACATTATTATTTTATTACCTTGGAATCGTAAATCTCTTATTGAGGATACTGTTAAATATCTTCGCTGTGTGCCTTCCTGTATTTATCTTTGGCCTGCGCATATTTTAGCGAAAATGAATTTTGCTTCAATTGCATCGATTGGTGATCTCCCTGCAATAAAGGTTAGTGATGATCATTTTAATTCAAGTAAAGTATTTATAAAGAGATATATAGATATTTTCCTTTCATCTTTAGCAATAATTATGTTAATCCCTGTAATGGCATTCACTGCTCTTGCAATAAAATTAGATAGTAATGGACCTGTATTCTATAGACAACGCCGGTATGGCTTTAATCAAGAACCTTTTTCCATGCTTAAATTTCGCTCAATGCAGTATTCACCTCAAGAAAAATTTAAACAGGCAACGCGGAATGATCCGCGTATTACAAGAATAGGGCGTTTCATACGCAAGTGGAATATTGATGAGCTGCCGCAACTTATCAACGTGCTGAAAGGGGATATGTCGCTTGTGGGCCCACGGCCGCACGCTCTGGCACATGACCAGCACTATATGAAGCGTATCAGTGATTATGCCCATCGTCATAATGTGCTTCCAGGCATTACAGGATGGGCGCAAGTGAACGGTTTAAGAGGAGAAACCTCAACAGATACAGCAATGATACAGCGCGTGGAGCATGATATTTATTACATAGAAAACTGGTCATTGATGTTTGATGTGTGGATTTTATTCCTGACTGTTTTTTCTTCCAAAGCTTATGCCAATGCCGGTTAAAAAAAGAGGGTATTTCGCGCATGAAAAAGATTTTATCCTCGATCCAGCACCTTCATATTGGCAAATTACCGATTGCTGTTCTAAATATGCAAGAGACAGCGCAACTTATGGTTGATTTTGCAGGTGAATCTCACCGCAAAAAAACGCTTTTTATGACCTCTGCAAATGGGGAAGTGATGGCAAGGTGCCATGATACCCCTTCCTTAGCTCCTGTTTTTCTTGGGTTTGACGTGATTAGTGCTGATGGTCAACCTATGGTAACCGCTTCAAAATGGCTTACAACTTTGCCGCTGCCTGAGCGGGTAGCAACCACGGATCTTTTTAATGTGGTGGCAGCAATGGCAGAGGAAAAAGGCTTGAGTTTCTATATGTTAGGAGCTGATTGTTCTGAAAATGCCAAAGCGGTGAAAGAGGTGATAAAAAAATATCCGCGGTTGAAAATTGTGGGGGCGCATCATGGGTTTATGGACGATGCAGAAATGAGTGAAAAAGTTAATGAAATCAATAATTTAGCTCCAGATATTTTATGGGTGGCGCTGGGCGTGCCGAAAGAGCAGTTTTTTGTGCAAAAATACGGAAAACTCCTTGATAATGTAGGTGTTATTAAGACTGCTGGAGGACTTTTCAATTTTCTTTCAAAAAGCCGCTCCCGCGCGCCGGAATGGATGCAAAAACGTTCACTGGAATGGTTATGGCGCCTTATGCTGGAACCGCGCCGGTTATTCTGGCGCTATTGCGTGACAAATCCCAAGGCGCTCTACATTTTATTGACGCAAATGCACGGATAAAAACCAGCGGAACAAAGCGGAATGAAACATGCGGAATAAAGCGGAATAGGGCGGAATAAAGCGGAATTGAGCAAGTTCTTCTGAAAAAATCTTGCTCAAGTATAAATTTATGATGGAAAGTATTCGTAAGGCAGCATCAAGTAAACCGTTGTCGGTCAGGCTGACAGGGCTGTGCCAAGGTTATTTGACGCTGCCTCGGATTTTTTTACAAACCGCACCACCGTAAACATGCCAAAGGGAGGGACAGGAGTTTGTTCAACCATTTCCAGCTCAGGATGGCCGGTAATCCGCTCCATCGGGAAATCCGCACGCCAGCCTAAAATATGGGCGCGTTCGGCCAGCATTTTTTCCACCTTGGCGCGTGGCCCTTTTTCTGCTCCGAAATGGTTGACCAGAATAATCTCGCCACCCGGACGCACAACACGCGCCATTTCTGCCATGACAGCCTGAGGGTCAGGCACAACCGTAATCAGGAACATGGCCACGGCAACATCAAAGCTGTTGTCTTCAAAGTCCATGCGCGTTGCATCCATGACGGCAAGCTGTTCCACATTGGTCAGGTTGTTTTCCTGAACGCGCTGGCGTGCGCGCTCCAGCATGTGATCGGACACGTCAATGCCGGTTATTTTCATCTGCCGGTTATAATCCGGCAGCGCAATGCCTGTGCCAACCCCGACTTCCAGTGCGCGTCCGCCGATACGGTTTACCGCAGCAATGGTGCGGCGGCGGCCTTCCGTTGTGATTTTCCCGAAGATCATATCATACACCGGCGCCCAGCGGGCATAGGCTTTGATAATGTTGTTTGTATCGAGATCCTGTTTAGGGCGTTGGATGTCCGCATCGGTCAAGGCTGTACTCCTCCATACTTTCCGGTGGCATTCGCTTTTGCAAAAAAGCGCAATCTCTATTCTCTTATGCTAACGTGTTCAGCAGTGCGGTAAAAGGCATATCATATTTCTTATAGCCTGAGACATAGAAAATGATTATCTGTTCAGGCTATAAATCGTTGTTTTCTCGCAGAGTTCCAAAAAAGATCATTTTATTGGAAAACCGGCGACACGCACCCCAAAACGCAACGCTTTACCCCATACAATGATTCTTTTATGGGGAAGGCTTTTTTATCAGGCGCGCAGCGCCTGTTGCCCCGCAATGGTATCAAAGGCCACAGAATTTTCTGCCCGTGTGGAACGCTTGATAATGCCCCCGCCAAGCACCCGTGCGCGTGGGTCTGCACTTTCATAAAATACACAAGCCTGTCCCGGCGCAACACCTGTTTCCGGCGCCAACAATTCAATATACAGTTCCCCGTCATCCGCCGGCATGAGCAGGGCAGGGCAGGCGGCGCGTGCAGAACGCACCTTCACATACACTTCAATGCCAGCCGCAGGAATATCTTCCTTGCGCGTGTTGCCAATCCAGTTAATGTCACGCAAATGCACAGAGCGGGTTGCCAAGGCTTCCCGCGGACCAACAATGACGCGGCGGCTTTTTGCATCCAGCCGCACTACATACAAAGGCTCGCCAAAAGACAGGCCAATACCGCGCCGCTGGCCTATTGTATAATGGATAATGCCTTCATGGGTGCCGAGAATACGGCCATCCATATGCACGATTTCCCCCGGCTCCACCGCCTCCGGACGCAGCTTTTTGACAATTTCCGCATAGCCGCCATTCGGCACAAAACAAATATCCTGACTGTCGGCCTTATTGGCTACTTGCAAGCCAAATTCCTGCGCCAACGCGCGGGTTTCCTGCTTGGTCATATCACCCAAAGGAAAGCGCAGATAATTAAGCTGTTCCTGCGTGGTTGCATAAAGGAAATAACTTTGATCCTTATCGGGATCAACCGCGCGGAACAAACCACGGTTACCATTGGGCAGCGGCTGGCTGGAAACATAATGGCCGGTTGCCATTGCTTGCGCCCCAAGCTTTTGCGCCATCTGGAGCAAATCCGCAAATTTAACCTTCTGATTGCATTCAACGCACGGAATGGGGGTTTCACCCGCCAGATAACTCTCCGCAAAGCTATCCATTACCGCTGCACGAAAACGGGTTTCATAATCCAAAACATAATGCGGTATGCCAATTTTTTCCGCAACATTGCGGGCATCGTGGATATCCTGCCCCGCACAACAGGCGCCACGGCGATGAACCGCCTCGCCGTGATCGTAAAGTTGCAGCGTAATACCAATAACATCATACCCCGCCCGCTTGAGCAACGCTGCCACCACAGAGGAGTCAACGCCGCCCGACATGGCAACAACAACGCGGGTCTGGGCTGGGTTGCTGGTAAGATCAAGTTCCATACTGGCCATCACTCTCACGGTTAGGAACGGGGTGCTTGCCCCCTTTTGTCGCAGGGAATGTACCGTTTTTCAGACGCAATGACCAGTGCTAATTGTAAACAAGAGGTAAAAAGGTTGTTTTGCTTAATTTGCTCCAGATACTATAAAGATATCTGTTTGCCTATCCATTCCAGCCACCCCTCTTTTTTTCCTTCTGCTTCTTCCGTTTCCTGTTGCTGTTTTTGAAGTTCTGTTTCCTCAGAGAGACCTTTCCGGATATGTATTGTCTGAAATTTGTTTTTGTCCGGAGAATGAATTATTTCTACTTCAACTTTTTTTCGCTCTAACAACTCTTTTATGTAGCGCATTTCATTATCATGAAGCGGGTACTGCATCTGGCCAAGAACATTTCTCTGACCGCCTTCTTTAAGCTGGAAATCTGCGCCGCTCTGAGAGGATTTAAGACTGCCTACTATATTATGAATTACAGAGAGTTGGTCGCTCGACTCAAGATAGGGCAATACACGCGCTGCAATAACATAATCATATGTGCCAAATCCTGGTTTAAAATCAAAATCTTTGAGTGATGATTGGTGGTAAGTCACCATTTCTTGAGCTTGCTTTGAATAACGGCGTTTTTGATCCAGGAATGGCTCTGGTGGGATCATATCAACAGCATCAATTTCAAAGATTTTTCCCAGCTCCCGGCCTGCATCGGCTATTTCAAGAGAAGCAATTGCATTGCCTGCGCCAAGATCAAGTACGCGCGCATGATCGGGCAGCTGTGCGGCGAGATTGGCCGCTCCCTGACCGGATGATGCCTGAAAATCCTGTATAATGGAAGGATTAGTGGCATATTCAGTCCAAGTGGCAATGGCGGAATTGTGGGTGCTGCCTGAAGCGCCGCTGTTGGACGGGTTCTGGGATGTGCGGGATCCGCGGGGCAGGTTCTGGGTGGTGAGGGTGCTTGCCAGCACGTTTTCAAAGCCAGAAGAAGAGAGTAGGCTGAGTGTGTCGGATTGGGATGAAATGAGCATTTCTTTACTTTTTTTCTAATTCTCTAAAATCTTAGCGCCATGCTCGTATGGTTTTATAGGAATCTTGATCGGGGGCGGGAATTTCATCAACTGTAAATTTGCCCCATTCAAACAAATCGCGGATATATGTCATGTGACTGTTATCCAGCGGATAATGTATTTGGCCTTCGTATGCTCCTGAAGTACCTTCTTTGACTTCAAAGGTTGTACCGCTATGCGTGGGGGTAAGGCTTCCCACGATATTGGTAACAGCTTTAAGTTGTTCTCCCTGTTCAAGATAAGGCAATATCCGGTTAGCAGATACAAAGCTGTAAGTGCCAAACCCAGTTTCAAAATTAAAATTTTCTATTTTAGACCTTTTATATGTCACCATATCTTGAGCTTGCTGCGGATAATTGCGTTTTTGCTCCAGAAATGGCTCTTTTGGGATCATATCAACAGCTTTAATTCTGAAAGTTTTTCTCTGGCTTACTGCTTCGTTTGCTAGTGACAGGGAACTAATACCATTGCCTGCACCAAGATCAAGTACGCGCGCATTATCCGGAAGCCAAGAGGCGAGAATAGGTGCTTCTTCTGAATATAAATTACGGTTATTGTGTATTATGGATTCATCGGTAGCATAATCAGTCCAGGTGGCAATGGCGTTATTGTGCGCGCTACCTGAAGCGCCGCTGTTGGACGGGTTCTGGGATGTGCGGGATCGGCGGGGCATGTTCTGGGTGGTGAGGGTGCTTGCCAGCACGTTTTCAAAACCAGAAGAAGAGGGTAGGCTGAGTGCATCGGGTTGCGCTGAAATAAACATCTTTACTCTTGCGTTTAGAAAAAAATACTAACCATTTACGCATGGTGTTAACTTTATTTTTCTTCCAATGCAATCAGGTTATAGAGCTAAAGAGCAAGTGTGATATATTCTCACCTTAATGCACTGTATAATTAAACAGTTTTTAACAAGGATGAATTTGGGGATAACCCCTTGCTTTCGCGCAGGCAAAAAAAACGCCAGCTCCACAAGGGGCTGGCGTTTGGGTGTCCATGTGCCGCAGTACGGCTTCCGTTTAGTCAGCGCGGTAGTGCTGGATGCGCGTGGTGCGCAATCCGGCCAGCCCGTGCTGGTCAATGGAGGCCTGCCACGACAGGAACTCTTCTACTGTAAGCGTGTAACGTTTACACGCTTCCTCAAGACTGAGGAGCCCACCGCGAACGGCGGCCACTACTTCGGCTTTCCGGCGGATAACCCACCGTTTCGTGTCCGTTGGGGGCAAATCCGCAATCGTCAACGGACTTCCATCCGGGCCGATCACATACTTTACTTTCGGACGCATCGCTTCGGTCATCAGATACTCTCACACACAACTTGACCAAATCATGAGACATAGTAACCACAAGGGTTTTAACATTTAGCTAAACGCAAGACAGAATTTCCGCACATTTTTCAAGGCATTATAAAGATTTGCTCAACCTTTTTCAGGAAAAGAACGGCACCTCAGACGGCAATTCTTGCCCAGCGCCTCCACAACACCAGACTGCGATGAATTTGTAACATGCTGAAATATAAAGATAATTTACGTCATTAAAAACTGGAACGGCTTTTGCTTCTCTCATGCCAACACGAGGAGTTGCCATGAGCACGACAGTTCTGGACAGTTTGATTTCTTCCGCACCGGCGCGAAAAAAAAATGAATCTTTTGCATTGCAGGGGTCTGAAAAAACAACCGGCACCGCAAAAAACCCCACAGATGCCACGCGCAAGGACAAAACGTTTGCCTCGCATGTCGATCATTATACAGAAAATGAAACAATAGAATCGCGCACATCCCCGCCGCAAACAAAACCTGTGGCCGTGACGCACACGCCTTCAAAACCTTCCCTGCAAAACACCCGTCTTGACAAAAGCATCACAACACCCCTTCATCCGGATGCCCAAAACGGACAGCAGACAGACTATAAAGAGAACAGTGATGAAGGACTGCTTGCGGTGGCAATCATTGCGCCGGAACAAGTGTCTGCCTCAGCGCCAGTTGACCTTATAACCGAAGCGCCCGCTGTCAGCATTGACTTTTCAACGGCAGAGCCGGATTTAGCCGCGATGCCAACCGCTCAGCCGGTGACGCCTGAAACCGGCAACCCTTTGCCAGCCTCACCTCTCCCCGCTGAAAATCCACAGAGTGCGCCGACCACCGATGCGGCACAGCCCACAGATACCAGCGCCCAGGCAATACTTGCCGCGCTTCCGGTAGGTGGTATTCCTGCTGAAGGAGCGATCCCCGCAGAAGCCGTCATGACCACGGCAGCGCCAGAGCCAGCCCCACTCCCAAC
Source organism: Methylopilaceae bacterium (assembly GCA_048594375.1). GTDB lineage: Bacteria > Pseudomonadota > Alphaproteobacteria > Rhizobiales > Methylopilaceae > JBMDXK01. Next base: position 13,388 of record JBMDXK010000038.1, on the reverse strand, counting down.
CTCAGTCACAACCCAAGCTCAGGCTCCAAAGACCGCTTCCGCCGCAACGGTTGAACAGGTCATTGCTAAACTGGCCGTGCCAGAAAACACTCTGGCCTCTCAACCAGCAGCACCACAGACGCAAGCCGCCTCAACCAATGTCACCGATGATGCCGCGGGTGATAGTCATGCGCTCCCCGAAGGAACAGAAATTGCCGATGACGTTCCGGTAACAGCGTTAAAACAGGAAGCCACGGCCACAAAACAGAATAAAACTACACCCATTCTGGTGCCTGATGCCACAGCAAGCGGTGCAGGAGCAAAAGAAACCACTGCCACACCTCAGAACCGCACCGGAGTAAATCCCGCAACTCTCGGCGCGGGCAATACCCAAAACGCCGCTCAAAGCGATGCAGGCACCTCCAATGGCGGTGCTAACAGTGATGCCAGCCCGCAGCAATCCAAATTCGTGGACATGCTGAGCAATAAAACACCATCCACTGAACAGCAAAACGCCTCCCGTGAAAAACCAACCTTCGCCCAGACTGTCAGCGACGCTTTTCCCGGAAAAGCAGGTGAAGCCCTTCACAAAGCCGATGCGCCCGATATGCCGCAGCAACAACTGGCCACCAACCAGAATACCACTCCAACACACCGCACCTACCCGCCGCAGATCATGGCGCAAGTACCGGCTGCAATGGTACAGCTTGGCGTGGAGATTGCCGCGCGGCACCGCAAAGGTACCTCACAATTCGACATCCGGCTTGATCCTGCCGAGCTGGGCAGAGTGGATGTGCGCATTGAAATTGATCGTCATGGACGGATTAAATCTCATCTGTTTGTTGAAAAAGCAGAAACGCTGGAATTGCTGAAAGCGGATCTGCGCGGCCTTGAGCGCACACTGGAACAAGCAGGCTTGCGCACCGATAACGGTTCGCTCTCGCTCAATCTGCGTGACCCTTCCCAAGGCAATAACCCGTTTAAAGACGCAGACGGACAACCGTTCTTCCACCATACACAAGAAGAAACCTCCGAAGCCGAAACTGTAATGGTGCAATTAAACTACCAATCCACCAGCAATGACGCTTCCGGCGTGGATATCCGCGTTTAGGATTAAAATTTTTTAAGGGAGTACTACCATGGCCGCCGGAGCAATTTCAGCCGCAAACACCTCAACCCCGGGCGCAAACACCCAACGCAGCAGCATCGCCGATAATTTTGATGCGTTCCTGTTGCTGCTGACAACTCAGCTCAAGAACCAGAACCCGCTTGACCCCATGGACGCCAACCAGTTCACCCAGCAACTGGTGCAGTTTGCCGGTGTGGAACAGCAAATCAAAGGGAACGATACTCTCGCCACCATCCTTTCCATGATGGATACCAACAAAAACAGCTCTGCCATTGGCTTTATCGGCAAGGACATCGTCTCTGAAGGCAAAACCAGCCAACTCAGCGGCGGCAAAGCCACCTGGTATATGAGCACCACAGAAGCCGCACCCAAAAGTTACATCACCATTCGGGATGAAAATGGCAATGAAGTCTATTCCCGCGAGGTGGAAATTTCTCAAGGTACCAGTACCTTTTCATGGGATGGCACCAAAAATAACGGCCAGCCCGCTGCCGATGGTTTTTACTCCATCACCATTGACGCCCGCAACGGCGCAGGCAATGTGGTGCAGGCCAATACCAAAGTCAGCGGAACCGTGAACGGCGTGGATCTGGCTGGCAACGAGCCGGTGCTCATCATTGGCTCCAGCCGCATTCCGCTGAAAGATGTCATCAGTGTGCAGACACCTTCCTCCTGATAGAGCCGAGTTCCCTATAAAATGATTATCTTGTTTCTCAGGTTATAATACGCCGGTGTGCTACATTTGCGCGGCGAAGAAAATTTAGGCTGCAGCGGAAGCTGCACCCTTACGCAACACCGCCAGCAACAGCGCTTCCGCATCCTCTTCCGTACCGTGCGCTGCAAAGCTGCCGGTTTGTGAGTAGTGCTCCAGAATAACCGGATGCACATAGCTGCTGCGGCATACGGCAGGAGTGTTCTTTAATTTTTCAGACACTGCCTTGATCGCCTGCACAATATTTTTCTTACGGTCATGCGCATTTTCAGCCGCCTCCAGCCGGCATAGAAAATCCAGTGCCAACACACTTCCTGCCCATGTGCGAAAATCTTTCGCGGTAAAATCGCTTTCGGTTATCTCTTTCAGATAAAGATTGACATCTTGCGAGGATACCACATGCCGCGCGCCATGCTCATCCTGATATTTGAACAGATCATAACCCGGTAAATCCGAACATTCACGAATGGTCCGGATAATCCGCCGGTCATCCACAGTCAGATTCCATTCCTTACCGGATTTTCCCGTAAACTGGAAAACCAGTTTGGTATTCTCCACCACCACATGTTTTTTGCGCAAAGTGGTAAGGCCAAACGATTTGTTCGCCTTGGCATAATAGGCATTGCCAATCCGGATATGAGTCCGCTCCAACAGCGTGATAACCGTTGCCAGTACTTTTTCACGGCAGAGCGTGCGTTTGCGTAAATCTCTTTCAATATGCTCACGAATACGCGGCAATGTTTCGCCAAATTGCAACAGATTGCCAAACTTGACTTCATCGCGCGTGCTGCGCCAGCGGGGATGATATCGGTATTGCTTGCGGCCACGCTCATCAAAACCTGTTGCCTGAATATGGCCATTCGGAAGCGGGCAAATCCACACTTTCTGATAGGCCGGGGGGATTACCAGACTTTTAATCCGCGCAATAATCTTCTGATCTGTAATCCGCTCGCCTTTTGCATTAAAATAGGCAAAGCCCTTGCCAAACTTCCGGCGCGAAATGCCGGGCTTTGTATCACTGACATAACGCAGCCGCGCATCAGCTGCACTTTCTTCCCCAGAGGCCATACCAACACCTTTTTAAGTAAGCCTCTTGCTAACGCGCCAAACGGCAACAAAGCTCCCTTCCCCTGAGAAAAAATATGTTATAGTCCGAGGCCTATAAAATGATTGTGTGGTTTAGGGAATAAGTCTTTGTTTTATCCCAGACTCTCTCGCTGCGTTGGCCGGTTTTTTTTCCATAAAATGGTCATTTTATTGGCACTCTAAAATATTGTCCTTGCGGCTTTGTTTTTACGTTTTTTTTGACTCACGTTATATTTTTGCATAATACAAGAGTGAAATGTTAACCATTTTTTCTTGCTGCGAGCAGAGGTGCCGTTTACGCATAGCGCCCTCGTTGGCAACGTATTGAAGTGAGTAGAATAAATGATTCCCATTCAAAACCTGCTGTCTGATACACCTCCGTCTTCTGCCAATAGTGGTAATTTTGATCGGTCAATCAGGAATGCCGCCGAAAACGTGGGCAGATCTGGGGAGTCTTCGACAGCGTTTAATCCGCAGCAAGCTTCCTTTCTTCCCGCATCTTACACTGTACGGCAATCCATTGAAGCTGATGATACCGTCATACAAAATGCCTCGGCTGCGGGAGATGCGGAGGGGTTATCTCTGCACTTTCATGATACGCAGTGGCATGCAATGCAGCGCCAATTTATCTTCAGGGCGTTGTACGCAGAAAACCATCGAAAACCGGATGGTTCAGCTATTACACTTGCTGATATTCATCCTACAACTCCGGTTGTTAAAACACAGCTGGGAGATAGAATCCGCCTTAAAAATAATACAATCTCAGTCATTTTTAGTGATAATGAAATACTTTCTCGATCAAATGATCCTAAGGAAATTGCAGAAATATTACTGCAAAGAACGGGAAAAGATCGTTTTGTGCATCCTCATACGGGAAAAAATATAAAGCATGAGGATGTTGATTGGAGCAATCCTGTCACCTCATCTGGAAAATCTTATAAATTAAATCTTATTGATGGAACAAAATCTGTAATTTCAAATACTTATGACCAGACAAATAAAAAATGACTATCTGCTTCATGCTATAAGTCTTTGTTTTATTGCAGAGTTTTTTAGCTGCGCTTGCCGTGGCTCCCAATAAAACGATCATTTCATTTGGTAATTAGTTTTAAATGGAAAAGGCAGAACTGCTTGCAGTTCTGCCTTGATTGTAAGGTAAGGTGCAGCTAACCGCAGTTTATTCGTCGCGGTACACTTTTTCGCGGCGTTCGTGGCGTTCCTGCGCCTCAATGGAGAGCGTTGCAACCGGCCTTGCATCCAGCCGTTTAACGCCGATGGGTTCGCCGGTTTCTTCGCAATAACCGTAATTTCCCTCGTCAATCCGCGCGAGTGCCGCATCAATTTTGGAAATCAGTTTGCGCTGGCGATCACGGGCGCGCAGTTCAATGGCGCGGTCTGATTCGGATGATGCCCGATCCACCACATCAGGATGGTTGGTGCTTTCATCTTGCAAATGCTCCAGCGTTTCGCGGCTTTCTTTCAGCAGCTCGTTTTTCCAGGCCAACAGCTTGCGCCGGAAATAATCCTGCTGGCGCGGGTTCATAAACTCTTCTTCTTCGGTGGGTGTATACCCTTCATCGACAATCAGATCTTCCACAACTGGTGTAACCATTTTTCCCCCCTGCCTTAACCGGCATGTGTTCATTCATGCGTATTCAACGCTACACTCGAAATACCGGTAATTATAAACGTTCAGATGATAACGCACAATCCATTCCGCAACAAAGCAGTTTTCCTTGTGCAAAAGTCTTTTTAAAACAGATCAGCTACAGATCAGGTTCCCAAACATTTCAGCGGGACAGCTTGGCCAGCTCTACTTGCGCTCTCAGGTCAATCTCTTGCAGCAGGGTGTTGAGCTGCGCATCCCCAAGGGTTTCCATGTCTTCCGAAAGTGTGCGGGAAAGACGGGTCAGCAACGCGGCTGGAACCGTACCTTGCAACACAGCAATGCGCAGTTCGTCAAGAACATCCAACAGGTTCTGCCCCCGCGCCATCGCTTTGCGGCGGCGCTTTGCTTCCGTCTCGTCATTCAAATCCAGTGCCTGAAGGGCAATCAGCGCATCAAGCCCCGCCGTGGAATGGACAGCCTGGGTGCCACCCGATGCCGAAGTTTGCGGTGTCTCCTGCGGCAACTGGAATGTGGAGCCAGAGCCTGTACGGCGCACAGAACCACCCGATTGCGGTGTCGCAATAATCCGCCCCTGTGAATCAACCCGCATTGAAAGTAACCCTTCCAGAGCATAACCACGCGTTATAAATGCCCTTTTTCCTGCATAGGAAGATGACACTTTTTTCCCGTAGCCCACGATTATAGCCTAAAATATGGCATTGGGAAACAGGCGCGGAAAAATAGCCCTAACCCTTTCAGATTCCTATGGCAAATTTTGCCTATCATTTCTTGCGGCTAACCCGGAGAAAAATACTCTTTAAAAAATATTATCCTTCATATTCATGGCATTACAGATAATTTTCACACTTGCCTCCAAAAACGGCACGGGTTTCGCATAACACTTCACGAGACGACCACATAAGGATGTGAACAATGCGCTTGAAGCGTTTCTGGAGTGTATGCCTTGCAGGACTATTGACGGTGCAACCGGCAATAATCGCAGCGCCCGTATATGCCGCCGATCCACCCATGCCATTGGCAAATCCGCATACACGACCCCAAGCCCGTGTCACCGTGACCGCACCCCCACGACTGGCTGCCATTGACGCCAACCAACGCCGAGGCTATTGGCGCAGCGGTGAATTTGGTAAAAACGGCACCGCCGTCAATGATGCCGATAGCGGCAATACGTCCCGCATCAAGGATCTGATCGAAATTGAAGGCATCCGCGAAAATCAGCTCATCGGCTATGGTCTGGTGGTAGGCTTGAATGGCACAGGCGATACGCTCAACGCTTCGCCCTTCACCCGCCAAAGCCTGACAGGAATGCTCGAACGTTTGGGAGTAAACACCCGCGGCGCCAATCTGCGCACCAAAAACGTGGCAGCCGTTATGGTGACCGCCAATCTGCCTGCGTTTACAACACAAGGCACCCGCATTGATGTGACCGTTTCCGCCATGGGTGATGCCACCAGCCTCCAAGGCGGAACATTGCTCGTTACCCCGCTGATGGGTGCCGACGGACAGGTCTATGCCGTAGGGCAGGGGCCGGTTGCCGTTATTGGTTTTCAGGCAGAAGGCGATGCCGCAAAAATTGTACGCGGCGTTCCCACCACAGGCCGGATTTCCAACGGTGGATTGATTGAACGCGAAATTGATTTCGCACTGGGCTCTAAAAACACCATTCGTCTGGCTCTGCGCAACCCTGACCTGACAACCGCCCGCCGGATGGCTTCAACTATCAATACCTATGTGGGATCTTCCGCCGCCGAACCCCTTGATCCTTCTACCATTGCCCTGACTTTACCCGCCAGCTTCCAAGGCAATCTGGTGCGCTTGCTCACCGAAATAGAACAGCTACGCGTCACGCCCGATCTGCCTGCGAAAATTGTCATCGACGAGCGCTCCGGCATTATTGTGATGGGCAAAGATGTGCGGGTTTCCACCGTTGCCGTTGCGCAAGGAAACCTCACCGTCACCATTTCCGAAAGTCCGGTAGTGGTGCAGCCCAACCCCTTTGCTGAAGGCGAAACCGTTGTGGTGCCGCGTACACAGGTGAATGTGGACGATGAAAAAGACAACAAACTCACCGTGGTAGAAGAAGGCATCACCCTGCAAGAATTGGTGGATGGTCTTAATGCACTGGGCATTGGCCCCCGTGATCTGATTGGAATCCTGCAAGCCATTAAAGCCGCAGGCGCTCTGCAAGCCGAAATCGAGGTGATCTGATGACCAGCGCAATCTTACAACCCCACACAGCCACCATGCCGCTGAATGCCGCAGCGCTTTCACCAAAACATACCGCACAACTGGAAAAAGCCAAAACACAGGCTCAGGAATTTGAAAGCGTGTTTCTCAACACCATGCTTTCCCAGATGTTCTCCGGCCTTGAGGGCGAAGGCCCCATGGGAGCCGGAAACGGTTCCGGCAGCGCAACATGGCGCTCCATACTCACCGAAGAATACGCCAATCTCATCTCAAGCGCAGGCGGAGTGGGCATTGCCGACAGTGTATTAAAAGAAATATTGACCCTTCAGGAAGGATAAAAACAATGGCAGCCTCTCCCATCACGCCCAACATGCCGCTTTCCACCATCACCAACAGGGATGATGCCGAATACTTCCTAAGCAGCATCAGCCAGCTTATCGAAAGCCTCGAACTGCTGCTGGATCAGGAAACCAGCCTGATCCGCGCTTCCAAACTGCTCGAAGCCGGGCAAATGGTCGGTGATAAAAGCCGCCTCTATGTGGAATATGTGCGCGCACTTGAAAAAATGCGCACCGAACGCGAAGCCTTAAGCGTGCTTTCTCCCGCCCAACTGCAAGGTCTGCGCGATCAACACAGCCGGTTGCAGAACACATTGGCGATCAATCTGGCCGTATTGGGAACAGCCAAAGCCGTTTCAGAAGATATTATCCGCACCGTGGCAAACGATGTGACCGCTTCGACACGGCCTCAGGGTTACAATGATCGCGGCAATACTTATGGAAAGAAACAATCTCCAAACCCAATCAGCGTATCCGAGCTGTTCTAGTCAAAATCCTCCCATCGGGAGGATTGTTGTAATAAATTTTCAAGATATCGCCTTAAGGTGATCTCACTGCCTTCCGAGCGGCGCAGGGTTACGTTTTCAGGTAGGGTATCTCCCGCCTCAGAGGGCAATGCCGATACGTTATCTTTTTGTATAGCGCCGGTATCTGGCTCATGTTGCGTTGAAGAGCCTTGTTTGGTTGGCTCCACCATTGCACCACGGTTTTCATCCACGGAACCCTGTGCAGACGCAGGCTTTACGGGCGGCGGAACAGGTTTACGGGGGATTAACATCGGCGGCGCTTTTTTGGCTGGAGCCTCTGCTGGCGGGGGTGAAGCTCTAAAGCTTTCAAGGTGTGCGGTTCGCTCACTTTCCCGTGTAGCGATCGCAAGTTGCTCATCCTCGGTATAAGAAGTTATAGGGCGCTCTGTTTCCATGCTTTCCTGCAAAGCGCGGTGGAGTTGTTTATGCTCCTCATCGGGAGTTACAGGGCGCGCTGTTTCCACACTTTCCTGCAAGGCATGCTGGAGTTGCTCGCGCTCCTCAACAGGAGTTTCTGGACGGGCTGTTTCCATGCTTGCCTGCAAAACACGTTGGAGTTGCGCGCGCTCCTCATCAGGAGTTTCAGGGCGCGCGGCACGTTGGCTTACAGAATCTTCCGGTTGTAGCGATGATCGGCTCAATTGAGAAGGTGTCTCCAGAGACAATCTCCCACCCTGACTGCTGGATGAGTCTTGTCTCAGTGTTTCATAGTACGAGGGCGGATAAGGTGCGGCTCGATGCGCACTCTCAAGGCTTAAAGCGAGAACCCGCTGCAATTCAGCGGCTTCACGCTGCAATTCAGCTGCTTCACGTCTCCTTGCTTCCTGTGCCTCTGCCCGCTCCGATGCTGAGCGGACATGCGCTTCTTGTGCAGAAGTTCTTGTTCTGCTTTTGCTGCGAAAAAGCCCATTTTGCGACAGGAGAGCATTTTCAAAATTCAGCGGGCTTGCAGGGATCCCCGAGGCAGGAAAAAGACTGTCATAAAGGATACTATCACTCTTTATTATACCCATTTACCCTGTTCCCTATCGTTATTTACAGCGCATGCGCACAATAAAAGGATGGGGCGTATGCGCTATACATTTTTGCATTGTTGCAACGTTTTACCAGATAAAATGGTCACCTTATCTGGCACTCGTCTTTAAACAAGAATTAACTTCTTTTACCTTCCAATAAGCAAGACATCAACCAGAAAAAAAAGAGCGCAGAAAGTAATTTTCTGCGCTCTGTTTGGTGAAATGCGACAAAACCAAGAAATAAAGCAGATTTTAACGTGCAAACTTCTTATATTTCAAACGCTTAGGTTCAACGGCATCGGCACCCAGACGGCGTTTCTTGTCTTCTTCATAGTCTTCAAAGTTACCCTCGAACCATTCCACATGGCTCTCGCCTTCAAACGCCAGCATGTGTGTGGCAATGCGGTCAAGGAACATGCGATCATGGCTGATGATAACCGCGCAGCCAGCGTAATCTTCCAGTGCTTCTTCCAAAGCGCGCAAGGTTTCCACATCAAGATCATTGGTTGGTTCATCGAGCAGGAGAACGTTGGCACCGGATTTGAGCATTTTTGCCAAATGCACACGGTTGCGCTCACCGCCGGAAAGACTCCCCACTTTTTTCTGTTGGTCAGCGCCTTTGAAGTTGAAGTTCGAGCAATAGGCGCGGGAGTTGATTTCGCGTTTGCCCAGATAAATCACTTCAACGCCGCCGGAAATTTCTTCCCATACGGTTTTGTTGTCATCCAGACTGTCGCGCGATTGATCCACATAGCCCAGCTGAACACTTTCACCGATTTTAATGGTGCCACCATCGGGTTTTTCAGCGCCGGTAATCATACGAAACAGGGTTGTTTTACCGGCACCGTTTGGCCCGATGATTCCAACAATACCGCCGGGCGGCAAACGGAATGACAGATCATCAATCAACAGCCGGTCACCGAAACCTTTGGTGAGGTTTTCAAAGTCAATAACATTGTTGCCCAGCCGTTCCGCAATCGGGATGACAATCTGTGCAGAACCCGCCGTTTTTTCGGAGGCTTTTTGCACCAGCTCTTCATAGCGGCTGATACGCGCCTTGTTTTTAGCCTGACGGGCTTTCGGGGAAGAGCCCATCCATTCCTGTTCGCGGGCAAGGGTGCGCTGACGGGCTTCGTCTTCACGGCCTTCCTGTGCCAGACGTTTCTGCTTCTGACCCAGCCATGAGGAATAATTTCCTTCATAAGGAATACCGCGGCCGCGATCCAGTTCCAGGATCCAGCCCGTGACATTGTCAAGGAAGTAGCGGTCATGGGTCACAATCAAAATAGCGCCAGGATAATTGCGCAGATGGTTTTCCAGCCATGCCACGGTTTCGGCATCCAGATGGTTGGTCGGCTCATCAAGCAGCAGGAGTTCTGGCTGTTCCAGAAGCAACCGGCACAGCGCCACGCGGCGGCGTTCACCGCCGGAAAGCTTGGTCACATCGGCATCATCGGGCGGACAGCGCAGGGCTTCCATAGCCTGATCAATCTGTGCATCGAGATCCCAGAGATTTTTGGCTTCAATCTCATCTTGAAGCGCGGTCATTTCATCGGCGGTTTCTTCGGAATAGTTCATCGCCAGATCGTTGTAGCGTGTCAGGATAGCGGTTTTATCCGCAACGCCTTCCATCACATTTTCCCGCACGGTTTTGGCGGGGTCAAGCTGCGGCTCCTGGCTGAGATAGCCCACCCGCGCCCCCTGTGCGACCCACGCATCGCCGGTGTAGTCTTTATCAAAACCGGCCATGATCTTCAGCAAGGTCGATTTACCCGCACCGTTCACACCCAGAATACCGATTTTGGCATCGGGGTAAAATTGCAGGTGAATGTTGTCCAGCACCTTTTTGCCGCCTGTGTAGGATTTGGAAAGCCCCTGCATGTGGTAGATAAATTGACGCGCCATAGTGGGAAAGCTCCTTGCGTGACAGAATTTTAGAACCTTTGTAGCCATGTTGAGCCAAACCCGCAAGGGCGTGCTTCACATTGCCCACGTTTCCGGTTAAGAAGAATGAAAATCATGTGACACCGGAACCCTGCGCTATGTCTTTACCGTCATCGAAAATCAGCCTGTATCAGGAACTGCACGCCTCGGCCGCCTATGGCAATACATCTGTGAAAAATCTGCGCCATCTGCGGCCACACCTGCGCTTGCGCAAGCCTGCCTCCGTACTGGATTACGGCTGCGGCCAGAGTACCCTGCTCGAAGCCCTGGATTTGCCAGCCTCCACGCGCCGCGTACGGTATGATCCGGCCATTCCCGCTCACGCGCAACGCCCTTCCGAACCCTGCGAGCTTCTGCTGAATGTGGATGTGCTTGAACATGTGCCGGAAAGCGAACTGGACGCCATTCTCAGCGATATGGCTTCCCTGTGCAAGGATGCAATCATCATCATCGACACCGGCCCCGCCGCACAGATTCTGGCAAACGGCGAGAACGCCCACTGCACACAACACGATGCCGCATGGTGGGCAGAACGCTTGAAGCCTTACTTCCCGAAGCTCTATCCCATCCGCGTTGCCCGTAAACGCCGCGCGGCCTTTAAAACATGGGATTACACGCTTTTTGAAAAAATCACTTTTGCCGTTCTGCGCACAGGCGAACAACTGCGGTATTACGCTGGCAAAATCACCGGGAAATAATCACACATCATGACCGAACTCAGTCTTGCCACAATTTTTCTGGCTGGCCTTATCAGCTTTCTGACGCCGTGTGTCTTGCCGTTAGTGCCGGCTTACTTGAGCTATATGGCCGGTATGGGCGTTGAAAGTGCCGTAAGAGCAGAAGGCAAAGCGCGCGTGCGTGTTGTTGGGGCGGCGTGTTTGTTTGTACTTGGTTTTGGCACTGTGTTTGTGCTGCTGGGCGCAACCGCATCGGTGTTCGGGTCGCTGGTGCGTGCCTATCTTGATGTTCTCATTACCCTTTCCGGTATTGCCATTATCATCATGGGCTTGCATTTTCTGGGGATATTCCGCCTTTCCCTGCTTTACCGCGAAGCGCGGTTCAATCCACAAAAACCGCTTGGGCTCTGGGGCTCCTATGTGATGGGGCTGGCCTTTGGTTTTGGCTGGACACCGTGCATCGGCCCTGTGCTGGCCGCGGTGTTGACTGTGGCGGCACAGGAAGAAACGGCTGTGCGCGGCGCAATGCTTCTGGCGCTCTATGCGGCGGGGCTTGGCGTTCCGTTTATTCTGTCAGCATTAGCCATGGGTTCCATGCGCAGCTTTTCGCAGCGTTTTCGCCCATGGCTTGGCCGCATGGAAAAAATTGTCGGCGTGCTGCTGGTGCTGGCAGGAACGGCCTTCCTCATGGGCTGGATGAGCCGTTTTTCCTTCTGGCTGATTGAACTGTTTCCAGCCTTCAGCCGCCTTGGGTAAATGACTTCAGCCCATTCTTCATTTCATGAGGTTGTTCATTTCAATGGCTTTTTCACGGTAATCTTGGATGAGATTTAAGTGATACTGCTCGACATCCGGGGTATTATACCGGGGTGAAGAGCGCAGAACCTTTGCAAGCGCTAGCGCTTCCTGATGTATTTTCACAGCATCTAGAGACGCCTTTTTGACCTCTGCCGGAGAAATATTCGACCGGGAGCCATGTATGCCAAAGTAAAGCGTATCTGCCACTGTTTCCAGTTTATCGGCCTCTTGTTTCTTCAACGCATATTTGGTTTCGGTTTCCTGTAATGGATTTAATAGAGAAGGCGCACCCGTTTCTGGTCTGTGGTGCCTTGGGAACTGCGTGATTTCCGGCTGCGACGGTAAAGCTCCTGCAAGGGCTGCATCGAAATTCTGACCAGAGGTGGCTTTTGTTTCAGAACGGCAAAATGATGGCATTGATAACAATTTAAACACAATTATCTCCATTAAAATAAATATATTGTAATGTAATTAAATATAAATGATCCTATAACATATTAAATAATATTTATCTTCATAAATATTCTATTTTTTAAATAAAAATATAAATTTTATACACGTTAATAGTGCATAAATGTTTGTTTTTTAATTTCTATACATGAAAAATCACTAAAAATAACTCTTTGCAGTTTTGGGTATTGATTGCAGCCTCTTTATTTAGACGTGTTTATGGTAACACAGTGCCTTCACTGGCAGATGCAGCTGAAGGCATAGGCCATGGAGGAAAATCTACTGGCTCTGTTTTCTGGTCGGGATAGCCGGTAATGCCAAAAGGATAATCCTGCGTTTCGCTTTGCGAGCGGATAAAGGGATCGATGCCCATTTCCTTGAAGAAGGCGCGTAATTTCAGCATGGCTTCGTTGGGGGTTTGGACAATAACTTCGCCATTGCGAGTATCAATTACGCGGAAAATCAATGCCTTGTCGGCGGCATCGTATTCGATTTCCCGCTCGAGCCTCTCACGCAGCTCGTCAACAGCGCGCGCATCTTGTTCAGACATCATACGCTTGTATTCCGCACTCCACGCCGCAGAACGTTCAGAAGCAGCCATGGAAGCAACCGCATAATCTGTCTGGGGCATCAAGGTATTCACAGAATCCTTGACAGGCACCACATCAATGCGTGCAGTGTAATAAGGCAAAGGCATTACCGCCCTGTTTGAAAGACCTACATCCATGGCTAGCTCCTTGTCATTATTACTACCCTTTCAGGCTTTCAATAGTCTTATATAGCAATTGTAATGATAATCTTGGAATAACACGTTATTAAAATGGCTTGAATTTTAATAATATAAAGTATTGTTGTTATTTGTGTGTTTTAAAAATTATTTTCATAAATGTGTTCTAGGTTGTTATAACACTTTAT
>JBMDXK010000037.1:0-29965 GCA_048594375.1 Methylopilaceae bacterium | reverse complement strand
CGTTTTGCTACAAAAATCGGTTTTACTATTTTCAGAGAAAGAGAATGAATCGAAGTTGGTAAACGAACGGGACACTATCATTACGCTATTGTATTCTTTACTGATTTTTTTGAATAATTAATATGGAGCAAAGAACAATTTCACGAAAAATGAATGTCAATTTTCAAACTTTATACTCTTGTCTGCTACAAGCGGTTTGAATAGCAGAAAGACCATTCCTTCGTAAATAAATAAATCTTGAATATATTTTAAACACAGCGAAAACGAATACTACGGCGGCTTCATGTAAATTTCTTCATTGAAACCGCTATAAATTTTTTGTTTTCACGCAATCTTAGCTGTGCTGTTTGTTGGCTGGCACTTGACTTTTGGCATCCATGCGGGGCTGATTTTTGACTATCCCGCTTGCGCACATCCCGCTTGAGGCTCACATGCTTACTTTGCGGTTTTCGCCAAGATGGGTGCCGCGCTCCTCGCTTCCAAAGATGTTTTTAACGTAACCCACCACCGTTTCGAGCGTAGAGGAAGGCGAATCCCAATATTGTCCTTTTTGCGGATCAACACGCAGCAGAGCAAGCTTAGGGTCATTCTTCCCCTGTGGAAACCATGCCTTCAACTCTTCTTTCCAAAGCTTTGCAACCATGACCGGATCCTCAATGAGCTGGCCTACTCCGGTGATCGCCACAAAAGTATTCTTTTCAGGGCAGGAAAACGCCAAAGAAAGGTTTACATTGGATTGCAGATTGGAAGCTGTTTCTGAATCTTTTTCCAAAAAGAACCACATATTGCCTTGCTCATCTCTTTCCTGAAATGTCATAGGGCAACTGTAAAGGGTTCCATCCCCCTGAATTGTGGTGAGCATTGCAAAGCGCATATCCTCCGCATGATTATAAAGTTCCTGCCGGCTTTCTGTTGCACTTTTTACCATTTTATTTCTCCTTGGCGGGTGATTTCTCCCCTAAAAAACGTGTGCTAACCGCTATTGGTTCCACCGTTATTCCAAGAGCGCACCCTGCGAAGCTTTGCTTTGCCTCCTTAAATCCCCCCTTTTACCGGATGTTCCTTGAGACGTGAGCAGAGCCACAATCCAGAGCAGAAGGCCACCCGCTGCAAGGGCGCTGCCCACCCAGCCGGTCGATGCAAACCCATAACCCGCAGCAATTGCCATACCTGCAAACCAGGGCCCCAAGGCATTCGCCATATTAAAAGCGCTGTGGTTGAGAGCAGCGGTAAGGGTTTGCGTATCACCGGAAACATCCATAAGCCGCGCCTGCATGGCTGTTCCCACACTGCTGCCGCACCCGATAAGAAAAACCACCGGCACAAGAAACCAGATGCTTTGCGTAGCCGCCGGAAACAACGCCAGCGCAATAACCTGCCACAGAAAAATAAAGCCAATTGTCGGCATTAAAGCTTTATCTGCCGCCCAGCCCGCACACAAAGTGCCAAGTGTCATCCCCACACCAAACACCGAAAACACCACAGGCACCATGGAGGGTGCGGCTTGCGTGACCTCCATCAGCGTGGAGGCAAGATAAGTATAGACAGCAAACAGCCCCCCTGCCCCAATCGCAACCATGGCCAATGTAAGCCATACCTGCCCTCTTTTTAAAACAGCAAACTCCCGCAGCGCACTGTTTCCTGCAACGAGCTTATCATCCGGCGCAAACAGCCACGCCATAAACGCCGTTGCAAAGGCCAGAACACTCACCAGAATAAATCCCCAGCGCCAATTCAGCGTCTGCCCCAGCCAATTGGCAAGCGGCACACCAATGATGGTGGCAACCGTCAGCCCCAGCATGGCGCGCGCAACCGCCTGCGTCCGGCGGTTACGCGGCACAATCGACACCGCAACCAGTGCTGCAATACCAAAATACGCGCCATGCGGCAGACCGCTCATAAACCGGAACAGCATCATCCAGCCATAAGAAGGAGCAAAGGCACACAGAATATGCGCCAGTGCAAACACCACCATCAGCGCCTGACGCAAAACACGACGGGAAAGCCATGATGAAAAAAATACCAACAAGGGGGCTCCCACCACAACCCCCAGCGCGTAAATACTGATGACATGCCCCGCCGTAGGTTCATCAATACCCAGATCTTTTGCAAAATAAGGCAGAAGGCTCATCGTGGCAAATTCGGTTGTGCCGATTGCAAAACCACCCAAAGCCAATGTGAACAACACCATCTTTACATGAACGGGCGCTGTCTGCGCGGCAGAAACGTCATTATGTGCCATGATTACCGTTTTACTCCGTTCCATCGGCTCGAAAGCCCTCCATCCCATAACCAGACAGCGGATGCCGGAAACACTCCACAAAGCTTCTTTTGCAGTGTGGCAAACTAGGAAAAAGGGTTCTGTCTTCTCTGGTAGCGAATAACAGTTCTGTTGCATAGGCTTATTAGCGTTTTTTTTAATACCGTAATCGTAAGTTGGCTTTTTAGCGGACAACTGAGGTTTTACATGCTGGATGGCTCCAAAAATATTGATACAGCCATATTTATTCATGTGCGGATGGTAATTAGCATGATTGTGGCTCTGAGTGTGGGAAAGCTAATGAGCGGCCTCGCATCGTTTGTGCAGCACCCTACCCAGCGAAAAATTGACGCATTGCACCTCCTGTGGGTGGGGTTCACCTTTTTGGCAATCATCCAATTCTGGTGGTGGGAATTTTATCTAAGTTATGTGGATTGGACATTGCTCAAATTCATTAGCATTATCCTCTATGTCAGCTGCATGTATTTTTTATGCGCGCTGCTTTTTCCCGATACCCTCTATGAATATCAAGGTTTTTCCGATTTTTTCATGTCGCGGCGGCATTGGTTTTTCGGGCTGCTGATTGCGTTCATCTGTCTGGACGTGGTGGATACATGGATTAAAGGTATTACCCACCTTGAAGCTTTAGGATGGGAATACTGGGCCAGAGCTGCCGGTTTTATTTCTTTAAGTGCAATAGCCATCAAGACCGAAAGCCGCATCTATCACACCGCTTTTGTCGGGGCAGCTATTGCGTATCAACTCTCATGGGGATTTCGCTATTACGGCATTTTATAGCGAAAGTGCATAATTTTTTCCATTTTGCTTTCGCTATACCATGCAGGAATTATGGCAGCACAGGTTGCCCTTTTATCGCGCCCGTGTGCCGCCATCAAAGCCCACCACCACTTTCCAATGGCGCATTTTATTGCCATCCAGCGGGATGGCGCCCATATCTTCCACATGAACAAAATCGGCACCCGCTGTACCGGCTGGCAGCGCCACGTTCACGCGCACGAGTTTTGAAGCAACGGGCTTGCCTTCAGGGTTCAGCACGGCAATCCGCACAGGGACGGCATGGCTGGTGCCAGTCTGCCCTTTTGGCCCTACCATCAAGCGCCCTGATACGCCCACGCGCATGGCAATATGCGTATCGCCTTGCAGGGTGCATTCCCGCGCAAGCTGCCCCATCGAGGCCTGATACCGCACATTGAAAGGATCGTTCTGATCCCCCACCACATAGGCTGCTGTGCCAGGCAAAATATCCACCGAGGGGCAATCATACGCGATTTGTGGTGCCGTGTTTGCGGCTGCTGGCGCCGGATTTGCAGAGCCAAGAAACAGCATATTCTTGAAACGGTTTCCGCTGGAAGGTTCCGCGGAAGGGGCGTTTGAGGATGAAGAACAGCCTGCGGCCAAAAGTGCTGGCAAGGCGAGAATAAGAATTTTCAATGCGCGCATAGCCCGAATCTCCATAATGTTCCGTTCTTCTGATTAAGCATCCTGAGGCAAAATGGCAAGAGGAAGCGCCTTTCTGCCTCTTGCGAAAATGCGTAGATAATGAGAAAAGGCTGTTATGACAGAAATCAAGCCTCCCCTTCATGTGTATTTGTGTGCGCCGCGCGGGTTTTGCGCCGGTGTTGTGCGTGCCATTGATGCGGTGGAGCGCGCTTTGAAGAAATTTGGCCCTCCGGTGTATGTCCGGCACGAAATTGTCCACAATAAATATGTGGTGGAAAGTCTGCGCAACAAAGGCGCGGTTTTTGTGGAAGAGCTGGATGAAATTCCCCCCACCGATGCGCCGGTTATTTTTTCCGCACACGGGGTTGCCAAAGCGGTGCCGCTAGCGGCCAGCCAGCGCAATCTGCATTTTATTGACGCCACCTGCCCATTGGTGACAAAAGTGCATCGTGAGGCAGAAATTCATTATAAACGTGGACGGCATATTTTGCTGATTGGCCATGAAGGCCATCCCGAGGTGATCGGCACCATGGGGCAGTTGCCGGAAGGTGCCGTAACCTTGGTGGAAACCGTTGACGATGTGGAAAACGGTATTTTCCCTGCGGAAAAACCGCTGGCCTATGTGACCCAGACCACCCTTTCCATTGATGACACCGCCGATATTATCACCGCGCTTAAAACCCGCTTTCCTGAAATTGTTGCCCCCCATAAGGAAGATATCTGCTACGCCACCACAAACCGGCAGGAAGCCGTGAAATTTGTGGCTCCCAAATGCGATGCGCTGATTGTGGTGGGGTCGCCCAACTCTTCCAATTCCCAGCGCTTGCGGGAAGTGGCCGAGCGCGCGGGTTGCCCCACCGCCCAACTGGTGCTGCGTTCGGGCGAAATTGACTGGTCGCGCTTTGGCACTATCCGCACATTGGGCGTAACGGCGGGAGCTTCTGCGCCGGAGATTCTGGTGGAAGAAATTATTGATGCCTTTGCAGAACGGTTTACTGTGACCGTGGAAACCGTTTCCACCGCTGATGAAAATGTTTTTTTCCCCTTGCCGCGCAGTCTGCGCGATGCTGAAACCCCCGCAGAATAATTATGGCCGTCTATACTCCCGTTCATCCACAAGACCTTGATGCCTTTGTGAAGCAATACGCCATTGGGGCTGTTGTCGCGCTCAAAGAGATTGCCGAAGGCGTGGAAAATTCCAATTTTCTGCTGGAAACCACACAAGAGCGCTTCATCCTCACTTTATATGAAAAGCGGGTAAATCCTGCGGATCTGCCGTTTTTTATTGGCCTGATGGATCATCTGGCAGCGCGGGGCATTGCCTGCCCGTTGCCGGTGCATGATAAACACGGCAATGCGCTGAATACGCTCTGCGGACGCCCTGCCGCAATGGTCAGTTTTCTGCATGGCGCATCGGTTGCCTTGCCGGATGTTGCCCATTGTGCGCAACTGGGTACAGCGCTGGCACAATTCCACGCGGCGGGTCAGGATTTCACGGGTTATCGCGCCAACGCATTGTCGGTTGAAGGCTGGGCAAAACTGGCAGCACAGGCCAAAGGCCGTGAAGAGGACGTTTATGCGGGGCTGGGTATTCTTATCGCGGATGCTCTTGAAGGACTTGTGCAAAACTGGCCGCAGCATCTGCCCACCGGCATCATCCATGCGGATATGTTCCCCGATAACGTATTTTTCCAGAACAACCAGCTTTCGGGCATCATCGACTTTTATTTCGCGTGCAGCGATGCGCTGGCCTATGATCTGGCAATCTGCCTCAATGCGTGGTGCTTTGAGCCGGATCGCCGCTATAATCCGGCCAAAGGCGCAGCCTTGCTGGGCGCGTATCATGCGCAGCGTCCTCTCAACCTTGATGAACAAGCCGCTTTTCCTGTGCTTGCCAAAGGCGCAGCGTTGCGGTTTTTGCTCACCCGTCTGGTGGATTGGCTGAATGTGCCGCCCAACGCACTGGTGCGCCCGCATGATCCTGTTGATTATGTAAAACGGCTTCAGTTCCACAACACCGCTTCTGCATTGAACGATTACGGATGGCAACCATGAGCAGCCGTGTGCAAATCTGGACGGACGGGGCGTGTTCCGGCAATCCTGGACCGGGGGGATGGGGCGCTTTGTTTCGTTACAATGGCAAAGAAAAAGAAGCCTGCGGTGGTGAAGCTCTTACTACCAACAACCGTATGGAATTGATGGCCGCTATTTCGGCGCTCAATGCCCTCACCCGCGCATGTGCGGTTGATTTGCACACCGACTCGCAATATGTGCGCAACGGCATTCTCACGTGGATGCACGGCTGGAAGCGCAACGGCTGGAAAACTTCTGATAAAAAACCCGTGAAAAATCAGGATCTCTGGCAGGCACTGGATGATGCCATGCAACAACACCAGATCGAATGGCATTGGGTAAAAGGCCACGCCGGACACGCGGAAAACGAACGCGCCGACGCCCTCGCCCGTCAAGGTATGGAGCCTTTTAAAACAAAGACTCCCTAGGCTCAGTCCTCATTAATCTGGAGAGGAATGGTGTGAAGCCCTTTGTTTGGCTACAAGGAAAAAAGCGCAGGCAATGTGTTGCATTTGCAAGACTTTTTGACACAGTAGCCGGACAATGGGATTACATCCTCCGGACACCAAAATGACGGGCGATTTGCGGCGGCGAGCCGCTCAATCGGAGGGATACTCCGTTTTTCGCGTCTCTTCTTGCAACTCTTGTCATTTCTGGTGCCATTCCCTTCACATTAAATGAGGGCTAAGCCTAACACTTGTATTTTGATACAAGCCCTCTCAGCTGACATCCACTATGGGTTCAAAGCCGCCCCACATCATGCGCATACCATCAAAAGGCATGTTGCCCATAAAGGGCATGGCTTCGCCGGATTCCATTTTTTGGTAAGCACGATCAGCCGTTGCTTTATCCGGCCATTCAATCCATGAAAACACGATTGTCTCGTCGTCTTTGGCTTGGGTAGAGCGGTAAAAATCCGTGACCTTGCCATGTGGCACATCCACACCCCAGGCTTCCACCATACGCACCGCGCCCAGCTTCTTGAAATAAGGCCATGCTTCTTGGGCGTGGGCGGTGTACTTTTCTTTGTTGGCGGTGGGGACTGCAAGCAGAAAACCGGAATAATAGGTCATGGAATGCTCTTTCTTTGAGGAGTGAAACACGCCTAACCAATAAGGGAGAAAATGGTTTAATTATGAGCTTCACGCCCCCGCTTGCGCCATTCCCTCACGAATTTTTGTGCGGAAATCGTCAATAGACACCAGACCTTTAGAGGTTTTCAGATACCAGAAGCTCCAGCCGTTGCAGGAAACCGCGCCTTGGGATAGTGCGCCCATTTTATGAATGGAGCCGATAATATTGCCCTGCAATGCAATGGTGCCGTCTGCACGCACCTGCGCTTCAATCTTGCCCTTGGCATCGGTCAGCGTGGCACCCACGTCAATCAGACCCGCTTCCACCACGGTGCTGAATGCCACACGTGGCGCCTCCCGCTTGGGCTGCGGCAGGGCAATCATCTCTTCCGGCAACGTCTCAACGCTGGCAATACGGGCGCGTGCCACATCCACATAGTCACGCTCACGCTCGAACCCAAGGAAATTACGGCCAAGGCGTTTGGCAACCGCGCCGGTGGTACCTGAACCACTGAACGGATCAATCACCAGATCACCCGGCTTGGTGGTGGATAAAATCACCCGCGCCAACAACGATTCCGGCTTCTGGGTAGGATGCGCTTTGCGGCCATCCTCATCTTTAATGCGCTCCGCGCCGGTGCAGATCGGCAACAGCCAATCCGAACGCAATTGCAGATCATCATTGCCGGATTTGAGCGCTTCATAATTAAATGTATAATTCTTCGCTTCCGCCGAACGGGACGCCCAGATCATGGTTTCATGGGCATTGGTAAACCGGCGCCCACGGAAATTCGGCATCGGATTGTTCTTGCGCCAGACCACATCATTGAGAATCCAGAAACCCAGATCCTGCATAATGGCACCAACACGAAAAATATTGTGATACGAACCAATCACCCAAAGCGAACCATTGGGCTTCAAAGCGCGGCGCGCTGCCAGCAACCATGCGCGGGTAAACGCATCATAGGCTTCAAAGCTGGCAAATTGATCCCAAGCATCATCAACAGCATCAACAGTGGATTGGTCGGGGCGGTGCAGTGTACCCTGTAACTGAAGGTTATAGGGGGGATCGGCAAAGATGGCGTCCGCACACCCGGCTGGCAATTTAGCCATTTCTGCCACACAATCGCCCATAATGACTTCATGCGACAGCTGGTTCTCCAGCCGGAGCGCCGTGGAGGGCGCTCCGGAACGCAATACATTTTTCATAAACTACCCTCTACGCCACGCAACCTTTAAAGCGGCCGAAACAAACACCGGCACCGCCAAGACCTTTTTGTTACCTGCGTTTTGGCCGATTGGTTTCCCCACCTGTCCCCGCTGCGCTGCAACACACACAGATTCGCCCACTATCGTTAAAACCGAATTAAAATAAGGGGTTAATAAAGGGTTAGCAGGATTCTCCAAGCCAATATATTAAGAATTTTTCCCCTCAATCTCTTGAATCAAGGCAGAAATAAGTCCAGCAAAAGTAAACTGAAAATATTTTTGTATTTCTTGTTTTATACAGACGCATAACGCCGGAAACTCTAAAATTGCCATTGACAAAAAGATGAATTACAGCAAGAAGTGAAGTGTTCAGTGATCTATGCGGGAGAGAATAGCACTCCGCTATCGCCGAAGGCGCAACCGCCCCGGAAACGCTCAGGCAAAAGGACCGCATAAAGAGAACACTCTGGAAAGCAGCGAGGTATCGCTCACCGAAGGAGCAAGCATTGGCCGATCAACCGCCACATGCAGAATCTCTCAGGTTCCGTGACAGGGTGGGGCGCAGCGGGCGAAAGCCCTGACTGCGTAAGCCACGATTCCGCACATGTGGAAAAAGGGCATAACCCACAAACCGGATCACGGTGATTTTATGGCTGAAACCTCGCACGCAACGCGGCAGACACCCCTACACGATGAACATGTGCGTCTGGGCGCGCGGATTGTCCCCTTCGCGGGTTATGCCATGCCGGTGCAATATCCTGCCGGTATCATGAACGAACACAACTGGACACGCACGCAAGCCGGTCTGTTCGATGTATCCCACATGGGACAGGCGTTCATTGTCGGCGTGGATCACACCACCACCGCCCGCGCGCTGGAAAAACTGCTTCCCTCCGATATTATTGGCCTCAAACCCGGCCAACAGCGCTATTCCATGCTGCTAAATGACAAAGGCGGCATTCTCGATGACCTGATGGTCACCCGTCCGCTGGATCCGGCCATGGAAGGTTCGCTTTATCTTGTGGTGAATGCTGGCTGCAAAGACGATGATTTCGCGCTGATTGAAGCAAGCCTCCCGCCAGAAATGGCGCTAAAACGTCTGCCGGAGCAAGGTCTGATTGCGCTGCAAGGCCCCAAAGCCGAAGAAACCATGGCAAAGCTAGCCCCCGAAGCCGCAAAGCTGGCGTTTATGACCGCCGCCGTATTTAACATTGCTGGCGTGGATGTTCACATTTCCCGTTCCGGTTATACCGGCGAAGACGGCTTTGAAATTTCAGTGGCCAAAGAACATACCCTCACCGTATGGCAAGCGCTGCTGGCCGATCCTGCGGTGGAGCCGGTGGGGCTGGGTGCGCGCGATAGCTTGCGCCTTGAGGCCGGTCTTTGCCTTTATGGCCACGATATTGACACCACCACCAATCCCGTTGAAGCTTCCATCGGCTGGGCAATCCAGAAACGCCGCCGCGAAGAAGGTGGATTTGCCGGTGCGGATGTGGTGCAAAAAGCCTTCCGCGAAGGTGTAACCCGCAAGCGTGTTGGTCTGCTGCCGGAAGGCCGCGCCCCCGCCCGTGAAGGCTCCATCATCACCAATGCCGCAGGTCTGGAAATTGGCCGCGTCACCTCCGGCGGCTTTGGCCCCACGCTTGGCGCGCCTCTGGCTATGGGATATGTGGAAACTGCATTTGCGGCTCCTGACACACGGCTCAACATTATTGTGCGGGGCGAAGCGCGTCCGGCGCGTGTGGTGGCGATGCCGTTCGTGCCGAACAGATATAAGCGCTAGGAATGCTACTGTAATGGGCGTTAAGCTTTGGCTTCTCTGCGCTTCGATACTCACATACCTTATGTATGCTCCGTTTCGATGCTCAATAATCCAACACTTTCCGCCTCATTACAGCGCGTTCCAAAACTGAGAACTCTATTTTTAATTCACTGATCGTTGAAGAGAAACACCATGACAACCTATTACAGCAAAGACCACGAATACATTCGCGTTGAAGGCGATATTGGCACCGTTGGCATCACTGATTTCGCCCAGAGCCAGCTTGGCGATGTGGTCTATGTGGAGTTGCCAAGCGTCGGCAAAACCGTTGCCAAAGGCGATGAAGCGGCAGTGGTGGAAAGCGTGAAAGCCGCATCCGAAGTCTATGCGCCTGTTTCTGGCGAAATCGTGGAAGTGAATAGCGTTCTTGAAGCCTCACCCAATACCGTCAATGACGATTCAGCGGGTGCTGGCTGGTTTGTAAAAATCAAACTTTCCAACCCTGCCGAACTCAGCGAACTGCTGGATGAAGCCGCCTACAAAGAATTTGCTGGCGTTTAATTTTATGAAATGCGCGGTCTTAACTTCCGCGCAGGCCAGTTTTTCCCAATGTAACGTAACAACGGTGCCACTATGCGCTATTTGCCTCTTAGTTCTGAAAACCGCGCTGACATGCTGGAGCGCATTGGTGCGCCCAATGTGGATGCTTTGTTCTGCGATGTTCCTTCCGCACAGCTTCTGCAACAGGCTCCCGATCTGCCCCGCGCCCGCGGCGAACTGGAAGTCGAGCGTATTTTGGCGCGCATGGCAGCCAAATCCACCAGCGCAGGCAGTGTGCCGTTTTTTGTGGGCGCCGGCGCTTACAAACACCACGTTCCGGCAACCGTGGATCATTTGATCCAGCGCTCGGAATTTCTCACCTCCTACACGCCATACCAACCGGAAATTGCCCAAGGCACCTTGCAATATCTGTTTGAATTCCAGACACAGGTAGCCTTGCTCACCGGAATGGATGTAGCGAATGCGTCTATGTATGACGGTTCCACCGGCACCGGCGAAGCTGTCCTGATGGCGCACCGCATCACCAAACGCCGCAAAGCTGTGCTGTCCGGCGGTCTGCACCCGCACTATACCCAAGTGGTGGAAACGCTTTCCCGCATGGCGGAAGACACCATCGTGGCACTGCCCGCCAATCCGCAAAGCGATGACGCGCTTCTGGCGGCTATTGATGATGAAACGTCCTGTGTTGTGGTGCAAAATCCTGACGTATTCGGCAATGTGCGCGATCTGACACCGATTGCGGAAAAAGCCCATGCCCACGGCGCACTGCTGATTGCGGTTGTCACCGAGGTAATGAGCCTTGGTCTGGTGAAGCCGCCCGGTGAAATGGGCGCGGATATTGTCACCGCCGAAGGCCAGTCCATCGGCAACGCGCTCAACTTTGGTGGCCCTTATGTGGGGCTGTTTGCCGCGCGCGAAAAATTCCTGCGCCAGATGCCGGGTCGGCTGTGCGGTGAAACCGTGGATGCGGAAGGCAAGCGCGGTTTCGTGCTGACGCTTTCCACCCGCGAGCAGCACATCCGCCGCGATAAAGCCACCTCCAACATCTGCACAAATTCCGGTCTGTGCTGTCTGGCGTTCACCATCCACATGTCGCTGCTGGGGCAAAAAGGTCTGCGCGCTGTGGCTGAAACCTGCCACGCAAATGCGGTACAGCTTGCCGATGCGCTGGCTGGTATAACCGGCGTTGACGTTCTCAACGAAACGTTTTTCAACGAATTTACCATCCGCGTAAAAGGCGATGCAAAAACCGTGGTGGACGCACTGGCCGCCAAAGGCGTGCTGGGCGGTGTGCCGTATTCCCGTTTGGCGCCCGAAGCAGGTCTTGATGACCTCATTCTGGTGGCAAACACTGAAATCAACACAGATGAAGACCGTGCGGCCTATGTTGCTGCGCTGAAAGAGGTGCTGGCATGAGCATGAACCGTGAAGGACGCGGAGCCACTTCCGCAGAAGACACCAGCCCGATTGCGGCCAAAAAAACCTTTACCGGCAACCGCGCTTTGCAGATTGAAGAAGCGTTGCTGTTTGAAACCGGCCGTCTGGACACCACCGGCGTGGATGTGCCGGAAGTAAAAACGGTGAAGTCGCGTCTGGGTGGTCTCACCCGCGATGCCAATATCGGTTTGCCCGGCCTTTCCGAACCGGAAACCATGCGCCACTTTGTGCGTCTCAGCCAGAAAAATTTCGGCATCGACACCGGCATTTTCCCGCTGGGTTCCTGCACCATGAAACACAACGCACGCCTCAACGAAAAGATGGCGCGTCTGGCCGGTTTCGCGGATGTGCATCCGTTGCAGCCCGTTTCCACTGTGCAGGGCGCACTGGAAGTCATGCACGATCTTTCCCACTGGCTGCTGACCCTCACCGGCATGAAAGCGGTGGCGCTCAGCCCCAAAGCCGGTGCGCACGGTGAACTGTGCGGCATGATGGCTATTAAAGCCGCCTTGCTGGCACGCGGCGAAAACCGCAAAACCGTACTGGTACCGGAATCCGCCCACGGCACCAATCCGGCGACTGCTGCCCTCATCGGCTTCAAAGTGAAAAACGTTCCCGCACGCGCGGATGGCACCGTGAGCGTGGAAGAGATCAAAAAGCATCTCGACAGCGATGTGGCGGCGATCATGCTCACCAACCCCAACACCTGCGGCTTGTTCGAGCCGGATGTGAAAGCCATTGCCGATGCGGTGCATGAAGCAGGCGCGTTCTTCTATTGTGATGGCGCAAACTTCAACGCCATTGTGGGCAAGGTGCGTCCGGGTGATCTGGGTGTGGATGCCATGCACATCAACCTGCACAAAACGTTCTCCACACCGCACGGCGGTGGTGGCCCCGGTTCCGGCCCTGTGGTGCTTTCCGATGCACTGGCACCCTTTGCACCTGTTCCGTTCACTGTGCTGCACGACGGCAAGCTGGATCTGGTGGAAGAACATGAAGGCGAAGCGGCTGAAGCCTTTGGCCGCATGACCGCCTTCCACGGCCAGATGGGCATGTATGTGCGCGCTCTCAGCTATATGCTGAGCCACGGCACAGACGGTATCCGTCAAGCCTCCGAAGATGCGGTGCTGAGCGCCAACTATATCAAAGCGTGCTTGCAGGATGTTTATTCTGCCCCCTACAAAGACAAGCCGTGTATGCACGAAGTATTGTTTGATGACAGCTTCCTCAAAGGCACCAATGTCACCACGCTTGATCTCGCCAAAGCCATGATTGACGAAGGCTTCCACCCGATGACAGTGTACTTCCCGCTGGTGGTGCATGGTGCAATCCTGATTGAACCGACCGAGAGCGAATCCAAAGCCAATCTCGACCAGTTCATCATGGCCATGCGCGATCTGGCCATGAAAGCTTTGAACGGTGAAGCAGAGATGTTCAAGCAAGCGCCAATCTTCGCACCGCGCCGCCGTCTGGATGAAACCCGCGCCGCCCGCGCACCGCGTCTGAAATGGACAGCGCCGGAAGCATGGGAGCCAAAAGCTGCAGCGGAATAGCATAAAAAGGGCTGTGATTGATATTCCATCACAGCCCTTGTTGCTCTGCCAAGTCATTGGGCGATGCTGTTCATGCAGAAGCATTGTAAAATGAAAATTTATTTCAAAACATATAGTCTTTGTTTTATCCTACAGTTTTAACCAATAAAATGATTATTTTATTGGAACTCAACTATATATAAGAATCTGTTATCATAAGATAATTTTATCTGACGCTCCGTTTCAATGGCACAATCCGTATATCAAAATCAGATCGTCACATTTTATAACCCGGCTGGCCATTCAGAAACTAAACCCCCTTCCCTTTTTTAAACAATAATTGCTGTGTGTAACGGATTCTTTTTTAAAAAAAGGCTTGTATTCAAACCATCAACCCGCTATGAGCAATGCATAGCACAAAGCAAGCGCCCGTAGCTCAGCTGGATAGAGCACCAGACTACGAATCTGGGGGTCAGAGGTTCGAATCCTTTCGGGCGCGCCATTTAACTTATTGCAAATTAAGTATTTTTTATTTTTCATTTTTCAAACTCCTTCAAGTTTGACGCTTTTACGACTTCGGTTTGACATTTCTTTATCAAAGTTTTTGACCACATCGGTCATCTTGCGGGTGCGGTCTGCACGGCGTAAATAGTGTTGTGCCATGTTCAAAGTTCTATGACCTAAAGCATCGGCAATGGTGCGGTCGTCATAGCCCATCTCGGCCAGAATTGTTGCAACGGTATGCCGTAAGCCTTTGAGAGTAAGTCCGGGCATAACCTTGCCCTCAGCTTCCAATTTCATACGCACTTTGCGCCATGAGGCGCGATAGCCGCTCAGCGTCCATGCCTTACCATGGGAAGCGGCGCAAAGCGTCTCTGCTTATGTTGCGGTGCTTTATCCAAAATTTCCTTTTGTTGCGCCGGAACAGGCCACTATTGAGGTACGCTTGTCTTTCCGCGTCTGCTATCAATTGCACCGTTCTTATAGGCGCTCTTAGGTAGTGCCACTGCATCCTGTGGGTCAATTCCGGTAAACATCATCAGAGCTACATTCCATCCGCACACCGCTTGCCATCACGCTCACCGCACCGGGTTCCACATCGGTTGAAAGGGTGGAGCCAGTCTGCACGCCATCAAATCCCTCTGCGGTGCCGTTCACCGAAATGGCGTTATTCATCGTATTTCCCCTTTTATTTGCGGAAATGCTTTATTCCCGCGTTGATTTTGTCTCTAGTGTCGAATACAGTGTATTCATTGCATGATATAGATACACTGCCCACAGGATTAAATACATTGATAACAGGCGACCAGATTCGTATGGCTCGTGCAGCCTTAAAGCTGGGGGTTCGTGATCTCGCGCAGCTTGCTGAGGTAGCGCCGATGACAATATCGCGCCTTGAGAATGGTCATTCTGGTGGACTAGCTGACACGCTGCGTAAAGTTCAAACTGCATTGGAAAATGCAGGCGTTATATTCGTCCCCGAAAACGGCGAAGGCGCAGGTGTGAGGTTTAAGAAAAATGTCTGATATGGAAAGCGATAAACATTTAATTCAAGTAGAAAAAGTTAAACTACCCGGGTCTGCACCTGATGGTGAATTTAGCATATTGAATAGTTTTTCTCAAAATAAAACAGATGCAGTATTTCCAATAATTAGTAAAAATAATAATGGAGAAGTTACTGTACTTGGAACAGGTTTTTTTATATCAAGAACTGGTATATTCGTGACAGCGCGGCATGTATTTGAAAATATGCCGGAAGATGAAATTATTTATTTAATCCAATTAGTAGGCGCCAAAGAGATCATTGAAAGACCAATTATAACAAAATGGATGAGCTTGAAGTCGGATATATGTATAGGACTGGCTGCTCCGATGCAGGACGATAGCGGTAATCATTTATTAAATACGCGATGCAGATTGTCTACAAAAAAACCAGTCATAAATGATAGTGTTTATACTTATTCGTTTCCTAAATCTGAAGCAGAAAATAGTTATGATGCTAGCATAATAAAATTCAATCCTGACTTTTTTAAAGGAGAAATACTACAGTTATATCCAGATGGCAGAGACAAAACTATGAATTGGCCATGCTATGAAACAAATATTCATATTTATGCAGGCTCAAGTGGTGGGCCTGTATTTAATGAAAACGATAATGTTATAGGCGTCAACTGCTCAAGTATTGAACCTTATGTTGACGCATCGTTTATTACTGGTGTGCGCGATATAATTAGAGGGTGCGTTCATTATATTGATCCTTCTACTAACATTGCCAGAGATATTCCAATTTTAGAGCTAGATAAGCAATGGTTCACGCATATTGTTGATATATAAAAATTACCCCATCTATTTCGACTTTATCACCTTGGGAACTGGCGCTGCCGTTCATTCCGCTAACGCTGCAAACTTGAACCCCGCTGCATAAAGCCCGTTCAGGGCGGCCGTGGCATAGACATGGCAATCCAGCGGTTCATCGCGCACACCGCTATCCTTCGCCCATTCAATATGCGGCACGCCCTTCACAGAGCGCCTTATGGGGCGTTTCGATGTTACCCCTTGATACCAATCAAGATCACGGTCAGCAGGCATGTGCAAATAGCCTGCGGCGGGTATTTCCAACCGCATCCGCGCTTGCAAGGCGGTTTTATGTCGTCCACACCCACGATATACACCGGCGTTAAACGGAATACGGAAGCGTTGGGCGGCCTTTTCGGCCAAGGAGCTATATCCGGCACGGTAATCCCCGCGTTTTTAGCGGGAGTGTTTTGTAGAATTTAAGCGGTCATTTTCAGTTTCTGTGTGCGTGTTATGCCGCCGGTGCCTATGCTGGGTCATTTGTTATTGTATGTCCATAGCCATTGCGTGGTGAATTCCTGTGCCTTCTGGATGGCTTTAATGATGTATTGGTCAAGCCATTCATGTCGAACGCTGCGGTTGCAATGGTGCAAAAATGCCACTCTAATCCATAATGGTATCGTTTTCCCTGTTTTTTGTTAAGCATGAATATGGCAGTAATATGAACGGATTAGCGGCATCAAGGGTTCGTATTCGCAGGCGATTAAACGCATAATCTATGCCCAATAGGTTGACATCTGAGTAAATAAATTTCTTTTTATGCAAAATTGATTTGATATTTACGAGTGCATTGTTGTTATGAGCATTGTTATGGGGTCTGCCGAGGCCTGTAGGACTTCTGCGCCCATTAAAAGTAATCCCTATGCAGCGCGTATACTCGTTGTATTTTCTTTACCGCTTCGGTCTGTTGTTTGTCGTGCTCTTGTGTTTGGCGGCTTGATGGTTTCCGGTGGTGCTTATGCACAAGATCAGACAGCTATGCAGGCGCCACAAAATCCGGTTGTGGGGCAGCGATTTGAGGACTGGACACTGCGGTGTGTGCAGCCTGAGGCGGATGCCGCAGCAAAAACCCCCAAGGCCGCCTGTGAACTGGCGCAATCGGTGCAGGTTGAACAAGATGGCAAGCGGGTGGAGATCCTCAATCTGGCAATCGCCCGCGCGGATGATAAAGCCGGCAAGGCCAGATGGGCTTTGGTGGTGCTGGCGCCTTTGGACGTGCATTTACCCTCCGATCTTGGCCTTGGAATTGGCATTGCAAAGCCGGTGCTTACGCGCTACCGCAACTGCAATGGGATGGGTTGTTTCGCGCTGGTACCGCTGGATGACGCACAGCTCAACCGTTTGAAGCGCGCCAAGGAAGGTGCGGTATTTTTTCGGCTGCTAAACCAGCGAGCGGTGAAGGTCGTATTTTCGCTGAAGGGCTTTTCCAAGGCGTTTGCTGATCTGGAGGCAGGCAAGATGCCTGTTGTAGAAACCGTTCATAAGCCTCAACAATCCGATAAAAAGGGCAAAGAATGAGCGGTTTGCCTATCTGGAAAATGACAACCGCAAGCTTGGTCTGTACGGGATTGCTGCTTGCACCTGCCCCATCTCATGCGCAAAGCATCGTGGATCAGGCTGCGCAACAGGCAGAACAGATCAACCGACAGCAATCGGAACAGGAGCGTCTGCGCGAGATTGAAAATCTGCGGGCTTTGCAACGTGCGCCCCAAGGAAAACCGCAGACCCCGCCTGTGCCAACCGTTTCTGGCCGCAATGCGACCTGTATTCAGGTCAACCGTGTGCAGGTGAAGGGCGTAACATTGCTGCCGCCTGAAAAAATTACCCGCACCACTGCCCGTTGGGAGGGGCGCTGCGTGGGGCTTGCGGAGCTGAACAGTATTCTTGAAGCACTGACGTTTGTGTATGTGGAGCGCGGTTACATCACATCCCGCGCATATTTGCCTGAGCAGGATCTGTCGGATGGTACGGTTGATGTTACCGTTATCGAAGGCAGTCTAGAGGCAGTTCATCCTGCAAGTGCTGCCGGAAAAGGCCAGATTGCCACGGCGTTCCCGAACATGAAAGGCAAGCCTGTTAATCTGCGCGACATTGAACAAGGGCTTGACCAGATCAACCGCCTGCAATCACAAAAAGCCACTATTGCGCTCAAAGCAGGCAAGGATCAGGGTGGCTCGGCGCTGGATGTGACGGTTGAAAAAACCAAGCCGTGGCATGTCACGCTGGGAGCGGATAATCTGGGAAGTGCATCCACGGGGATCTACCAGTCACGCATTGATGCGGGATTTGATAATGTGTTGGGTCTGAATGACCAGTGGCAGGTGGGCTATCAGCGCTCCATGGACCGGCATCCTTGGCTGTTCTCAAAACGTGTTCCGAACGGTGACACGATCACGGCAGCGTTCTCACTGCCATATGGCTACTGGACCGCAGGCGTGGATGGCGCATGGAGCCATTACAATTCCTCTCTTCAAGGGGCGGTTTCCACCATTGATACGTCGGGTGGCTCGCTGATGGTTTCGCCTTATATATCGCGGGTGCTGCACCGTGACCAAACCTCCAAAACCTGGATGACAGGGCGTCTGACATGGAAAGACACTGAAAATTTCATTCTTGGCAGCCGTATTGATGTATCCAGCCGCAAGCTTTCGGTTGCCCGGATAGAGCTTGGTCATTCACGGCAATTT
This sequence comes from Methylopilaceae bacterium, assembly GCA_048594375.1. Taxonomy (GTDB): domain Bacteria; phylum Pseudomonadota; class Alphaproteobacteria; order Rhizobiales; family Methylopilaceae; genus JBMDXK01. The sequence goes on along the minus strand of JBMDXK010000037.1, from coordinate 11,555 downwards.
CTGGGTGGGCAGCTTAGCGGCAATATTGCAGTGCATCAGGGCATGGATATTCTGGGCGCGTTCAACGACGGCTCCGCTCCGGCAGCTTCGCCCAAAGGCCAGTTCACCAAAACTTCTTTTGCAGTGGGTTATTTCCGCCCCCAGCCGGTCGGCACATTGACCGCCTTGTTCAGCACATCGCTCAATGGCCAATGGTCGGATGATCCTCTGTTTGGCTCGGAACAGCTTTCTCTGGGCGGACATGCCAGCATTCGCGGTGTGCGTGAGGCCGTATTGTATGCTGACCGCGGCGTGGTTATGCGCAATGAAGTATCGCTGCTGGTGCCTGTTGCGGCGGGTGCTGGCACGAAAATCATGCAGTACTGGGAGCCTTATGTGGCGCTGGATGTAGGGCGTACTCTGGATGACAGAGCGGGCAATAGTCTTGGCGGTACCATGGTGGGTGCTGCTGCCGGTGTGCGCAGCCGTGGCGGCATGGTCGGGTTCGATCTGTTTTATGCCGATGCACTGGCTCTGCCAAAACTGCCCGGAGGCACAAAACCACCCGGCGGTCTGGCGCAAGCGCGGGTATCCGTTTCCTTTTAATAGTCATTCTTTTGTTGTGTAAGGCGAAACGCCATGAAGCATTTTTCTGTAAATTCGGATACACGCTCTGATTTCAACCGCAAGGTATCGCGTTTGAAAAGCCTTGCGCATACGGCTCTTGTTTATACGTTAAGTTTCACCCTTGCAGCGCAGCCGATTGCAATCAGCGCCTCTGAAATCAGAGCCAACAATGCAGCGAACGCCATCAATCAGCCGCAGATTGGCGTCAGCGCCAACGGTGTTCCGCAGGTTAATATTGCCACCCCCAATGCCGCGGGGCTTTCGCACAACAAATACAGCGCATTCAATGTGGGCGCGCCGGGGGTTATTCTCAACAATTCCAACCAGCCACTGATGCGTTCGCAACTGGGCGGACTGGTGCAGGGCAATAGCAATCTCAGAACATCCGGCCCTGCGAGCGTTATTCTCAATGAGGTGCAAGGCTCCAGCCGCTCGGTGCTGGAAGGAGCAGTGGAAGTGCATGGCACTGCGGCGGATGTGGTTATTGCCAACCCCAATGGTGTAACCTGCAACGGCTGCGGTTTCATCAACACGCCGCGCGTAACCTTATCGACCGGCACGCCGGAGCTGGATTCCAATGGCGCTTTACAGGGGCTGCGTGTTGAAGGCGGCGATGTGCGCATTGGCGAAAATGGCGCGGAACTGGGTACGGTCACTCTGTTTGATATTGTATCGCGCCAGATCAGCATTGAGGGCGGTGTGCGCGTCAAAGGTGATCTCAACCTGATTGCGGGGCGCAATGCCTATGCCTATCAGACCGGCCTCATCACCCCGCTGGATAGTGACGGAGAAGAACCGGCGGTTGCCATTGATTCTTCGCTGCTGGGTGGCATGTATGCGGGTGCCATTAAAGTAATCTCCACGGAAAAAGGCGCTGGCGTGAACATGCGCGGCCAGATGGCAGCGCATACGGGCGGCATGACGCTGACAGCCGATGGCAAGCTGGTGATGGGGAAGGTTCAGGCCAAACAGCAGGTTGTAGCCCGTTCGGTGCGCAAAACGGTGCGGGTGGAGAACAGCCTGTTTTCCGATGACGCGGTTGTTCTGCATGGCCTGAAAGGTGTGGAACTGGCCGATGGTGCGCTGGTTGCTGCCCGCAATGATGTAACGCTGAAAGGCGAAACCGTTACGCTTGGCCAGAATGCGCTGGCAGCCTCTGGCACCAGCAGCAACGGCAACCAGACTGCAACAGGTATCTTGCGCGTGGAAGCCGAAACGCTCGATGCAGGTTCTGGGCAATTGGCGGGAGGTGGTCTGCTTTCCATTGCCGCGAACACCCTTGACCTTTCCCGCGCGGAAGATACCGGCACTGACACATTGCGTTCCTTGGGCGCGACTGACATTACCGCAAGCACCATCCATGCGGCACATGGGCGGGTGAGTTCAGCGGGCAATCTTACCTTGCGCTCTGCGGATGCCTTGTCTATCGGCGGTGGACTGTTTGCCACCGGCAGCGCCCTGCTTGTGGAAGCGGGCAATCTTCAAAACAGTGCGGATTTTGCAGCCCAATCAACCGCCACTTTCCGCGCCACAGCGGGCGATCTGGTGCAATTGGGTGATGTGTCCAGTGCGGGGAGACTCCGGTTTGCCGCTACCGGCAATCTTGCCAACAGTGGCACCGTTGTTTCGCTGAGTGATATTGTTCTGGATGCAGGTGGTTCTCTTGCCAATACGGCTATCGGCCTTGTTGCAGCGAACGAGAGTCTTGCGGTCACTGCGGGCAATGGGTTTATCAATGCCGGTACTCTCAACGCCCGTGACATTACGGTTCAGGCGGGCTCTGTCAATCATTCGGGCGATAGTGCGGCCTATGCGGGTCATGTAAGCATGACAAGTGCGGGTGATACCACGCTGGGCGGCACAGTATCCGCAAAGCAAAATGTTCATCTCACCACGGCAGGCAATGCCAGCATTTCCGGCGATGTGGTTGCAGAAAACACCGCAATGGTGAATGCCGCGGATATTCAGGTCACGGGTCTGGTGAACGGAGCGCAGGGTTTGACTGTTCGCGCAGCTACCTTGAGCAATGCAGGAGAGGTCGGCTCTGTTGAGGGGATGCTGCTGGTTGAATTGACCGGCGCGCTCACCAATGCAGGACTTTTATATTCCGGCGCGGCTTCAGACTATCGGATTGATGGCACGATCACCAATGATTATGGCGATATGCTTGCAAAAACCGATCTGACGATTACGGGTCTGAGCGGCACCCACGCTGGCAGCATTACCAATATTTCCGGCGCGGTTGAAGCGGTTGACGGTAATCTGGCCATTGCAGCAGAATCTGTGACCAACAAGCGTGTGATAACGGTGACGCCGAAGGAGGTTTCCCGCGAGGAAACCGTAGAAGGCACCACAACAACAACCGTAGTAACCACCCGCGAGGACGTGGCGCTGGAAGGGCCTGCGGCGCAACTTCTGGCTGGTGGCAATATCACCCTTGATACTGGCCGGCTGGTCAACAGCTATAGCCAGATTGCGGCAAATGGCGATATTACTATCCATGCCGATGAGGTGCTGAATGAAGGGCGTGATCTGATTGAGGCTGTGCATACAACGGCAGTAACGCAGCACCGGCAACGCTATTGTTCGACCCGCATTTTTGGCGTCTGCACCAACCACAAAACCCGCCGCTGGACAACCACAGAATACGATACAGCCTCAAGCACCATCAGCGCGGTGTATGGCACCATTGAAGCCGGTGGCACTCTGAATGCGGATGTAACAGGCTATATCACAAACAATGCAGTGCGTGGGCAAACAGGGCAGATTGGCCTTGTATCCGGTGAACGCGCTCTAGGCGGTGTGCAGGTAAACGGTGACCCACAGGCGCGCCATCTGGTCAGCGCACAAAGCCTTGCGGTAAGCGTGGAAGCAATGCTGGGGCGTTCAGCTACCTTCCAGCCGGTGGCTGCGCCCAACATGCCTTATCTGATTGAAACCCGTTCGGCCTTTATTGAGCCGGGCAAGTTTCTGGGTTCGGATTATTTTCTCACAAGCGTGAACGGTTATGACCCCAACCAGCCTTTAAAACGTCTGGGCGATGCTTATGTGGAATACCGCTTGATCCGCGAGCAGATTTTCAATCTTACCGGCACGCGGATGCTGGACGAAAATCTCACCCCCGAAGAGCAGGTCAAGGCGCTTTATGACAACGCCCTTGCCGCCCAGCGCGATCTGCAACTGACTCTGGGTGTGGCGCTCACCCCTTCGCAGATTGCCAGCCTCACCCGCGATATTGTCTGGATGGAAAAACAGATGGTACAAGGGCAGGAAGTGCTGGTGCCGCGGGTTTATCTGGCTGCTTCCACCATGGAAAGCACACGCCTGGAAAGCGGCCGTATTGCAGCAGGACAGGCGGCCAACCTCCAGTCGGCAGCGTTGGTGAACTCTGGCGCAATCACCAGCAACGATGCACTGACCATTGCCACCACCACCGCCACGCTGAACGAAGGCGGCCGTCTGTTCTCCCGCAGAGACATCACCATTGATGCCGGTGCGCTGTTTGTGAACCGTTCCGGCATTGTCAGTGGCCAGAATGTAGCGATTGGTGCGGGTGGAATTGTAAACGATACGGCTAAAATCCGCGATGAAAACCCGACCGGCTTTGTTGATCGCAGACAGCAGATGGCACGCATTGAAGCGCAGGGCAATCTGTTGCTGCAATCATCCGGCATTATCGCCATGCAAGGCAGCCAGTTGGCATCGGGTGGCAGCACCCTGTTGAAAGCAGGCGGCGATGTTGAAATCACCGCGCTTCAGCTGGAGCGCAACCGCGATCAGCAGATACAGGATGGTTATGACCGCGCCTATTCCTTGAACAATGTTCTGGCAGGGATTGAAACCAGCGGCAATCTTAGCGTTGATGCGGGGAGAAATATTGCCGTCAGAGGTGCTGATATCCGCGCTGTGGGCAGCATTACATTGGAAGCGGATGGTTCTGTTACCATCGCTTCGGTGCAAGATGTGCGCAGTGCTGATATGAAGCTGGATATTAAAACCTCTGGCTTTATGGGTGTTGAAACCAACATCCGCCGTCAATCCGCCAGTGTTGAAACCCGCCGCACCACTCTTGTGTCTGGCGAGACACTGGATATCCGCGCCGTGGGCGGTGATATCGCGCTGGTTGCGCCGCGTCTGCAAAGCGGTGGTGAAATCCGTCTGGAAGCGGAACAGGGCAAAGTCGCTCTCAAAACCACCACCGATCAGGATTTTGCGCAAGTCTATCTGCGTGAAGAAGATTTGCTGTGGTGGAATGAACAGGATAAAGGCCATTTTAAAGAAACCATTGTCCATGTGGAGATGGAAGCCGGTGGCGGCCTCAAAATCCGTGCAGGTGAAGGGATAATTGCCGAATACCACAAGACGGGTGATCTGCATGAGTCACTTGACCAGATTGCCAAAGCGCCCGGTATGGCGTGGGTTGAACAATTGCGCAACGATCCGCGTGTGGACTGGAAAGCGGTTGAAGCCCGGTTTGAAGAGTGGGATTACGAAGCACAAGGGCTTACAGAAGTAGGCGCTGCGCTTGTGGCGCTGGTCACCTCGTTTGTAACCGCAGGGATGGCATCCCATCTTTCGGCGGCGTTATCCGGCGCTCTTGGAATGAGCGGCAATGCCGCCATGCAAGCCGCTATCCACGCCGGTGTCCAGTCACTCATCAACCGCACCGCCATTTCGCTGGTGAACAATCAGGGCGATCTGGGCAAGGTGCTGAAAGACCTCGGCTCTTCCGATACTCTGCGCGCACTGGCCACCGCCATCGTCACCGCAGGGCTGACAACGCATTTAAGCACAATAACAGGGCTTGGAGCAACGTTGCCCGCCACTGCACCGCTGCAAGAGAGAGTGGCGCAGGATATTCAGCATGGCCTGTTGCGCGCAACGGTGCGAGCCGGTGTCGGCACAGCCATACAAGGCGGCCAGCTGGAGAAAAACCTGTTTGATGCCATGCGCTGGGAAGCAAGCGGAACATTAGGCAAATATGCCGCAGAACAAATCGGACAGGCGTGGCACAGTGGCCAGATCAATAAAGCTACGCAGCTGATTGCCCATGCCGCTTTGGGCTGCGCGGTGGGTGCGGTGGCGGCCGGTGAATGCGCGGCAGGTGCCGCCGGTGGCGTGTTTGGTGAATTGACCGCCGAATATGTTGAAAAGCAGCTCTATGAAATGCTGAACAACAAGGATATCCACCCCGATCAGGTTGAGCAAGTTGTGACGGGGTGGCGTGACCGAGGCCTGGATCTTGTGCGCCTTGCATCCGGCATAAGTGCTGCACTGGTGGGCGGTAATGTCGATGTCGGCGCCATGGCTGGTGAAAATGCAGCGGCCAACAATGCCTTCTGGATACCAGTCATCATCATAGCGGCGGCTTATACGGCCAGTGCAGGCAAAGGCAATCCACTGGAAGGCCTTGCGCAAATCGGGCAAGGCAATGATCCACTCAGCAAAGCGATGGCCGCTGGCACAGAGGCGGCTGTCACGCTTTCTGCGGAACACTTCCCCACACAAACCCAAGCTGTGCTGGATGTGCTGGGCGCTGCAAACAATGCCATTGATGCCACGGTCACCTATGTGGATGATCGGACGGGTAATGTGGTCTCCACCCGCTGGAACCAGATCGACCCACACATCCGTGACCAGATTATCGGTGCAAGCAAAGTCGTTTCTGTTCTTCTCCCCGCCGGTTCCGTCAAAACACTCAGCCACCTCAAAAATGCAAGTAAGGTGCCGAATGCGCCTTTAAGAGGAACAAAAACGCCTCCGCAAGTACCGGGAATGAATGTTGATTACGATAAAGTGTCAACAGCCAAAACCGGACAGGCGACCGCCCCGCGCAATCTCCAAGAACAAGTTCTCTGGAACCAAACATTGCGTGATCCAGCAAGTGGGGAAAAGCTTGATAATATGAATAATGATCCGCGTTTCCCGACTTCAAATGGCTGGCAGAAGATGCAAACGTCACACACTGATCCACAAGGACGATCCATCTCAATTCATTATCAATATAATTCTATTTCCGGCAAAGCTTATGATATGAAGCTTACAAATCCACAAAGATATTGAAAAGGAAACTTGAAAATGCTGATTAAATCTTTAGATCACAAAACAATAGTAGAGGTTTTTGCTATTTATTGGGTGGATGGCATAAGGCATCATTTAGTCATCCCTTATCCTACCTATGAGGGCTTGTTCGTTATTACGGAAAAAAAAAGCGAAATTGTTGACCCTTCCATTGATGGGTTTATTCTCAGAAAGTCAGGGAGTGGGCGAGATATTCTTATCCATTGGGCAACCGACAAAGACGATCTCCTTGATAAACTCATCGACCACGACGAAGATGCGATGAAAGAGCTTGAGCGCCGTCTGCGCGAAGAAACACCGCCTTACTTAAAATCAAAAACCTGAATTTATTGAATTACTTATGGGTGATATACCGCCACATCAGCCTCGCTCTTTGAAAAAAGAATAAATACAGCCTCCCGCCACTGCGCCGCTGCAAGACAGGATCGTGCAGGATTTGCAGCATGGCCTGTTGCGCGCCACGGTGCGTGCGGGTGTGGGTACAGCCATACAAGGCGGCCAGCTGGAGAAAAACCTGCTGGATGCCATGCGCTGGGAAGCGAGCGGTACGTTAGGCAAATATGCCGCCGAACAAATCGGACGGGCGGCTCGGGAAGGCAAGATTGATAAAGTTACCCAACTTATTGCTCACGCAGCTTTGGGTTGCGTGGTGGGTGCGGTGGCGGCCGGTGAATGCGGCAGTGGCGCAATTGGTGCAGCTGTCGGCGAAGTCGTCGGCTGGCATACTGTCGCTAAAATTGAGCGCGATATTAAAGAAGCACTCCAAAAGGATAATCTTACAAAAGCTGAAGCTGAAGAGTTGGTGACGCAATGGCGTGCCGATGGCGTGAGTATGGCTCGCCTTGCATCAGGTCTCAGCGCTGCGCTTGTAGGCGGTGATGTTGATGTTGGCGCAGTGGCTGGAGAAAATGCTGCAAACAATAATGCAATACCTGCTGTAATCATTATTGTAGCTGCAGCATTGGAAGCGCTTGATAGAGCACTGCTTGCCAAAGATGCTTACGACATCTCCATCGCCCTGCATCAATGCAATGGGGGTAATCAGGCATCATGCGACCAAGCAGCTGAAATGGCCAAAGATGCCGCAATCGGCGCTGGCATTGAACTAACCGTTGGAGCCGTCATTCCCGGCTCTAAAGCCGCCACAGACCTGGCTCAATGGGTGCGCAAAAACGCCGATGCCGATACTGTCAAACAGATTGAGAAAGTTGTTGAGAATACGCAAAATGGTAATCGTCCTCCTAATTTGAGTCCTCCAGGAGCAGGCCGGAGTGGAGCATTCCATCAGGCAAAGCGAGATGCGGGGATTCCAACGAGTCAACAGCCAGATCGTGTTGTTCCAAATATTGATCGACGAGGAAATATACAGCCAGGCAAAATATATGAGTATGATGTTCCCGCTCCCGGGGGAGGAATGCAGACTGTCAGAATTCGGGATGATGCTGGAGGCCATTTGTATGTAGATAATCCTTTACAAAATAGAGGACCACATTTTAATACTCCTAAGGGAGATCACTATGACTATTAAGGATTTATGGGTTGATAGTTCGAAGGCCTCTTTTCATCAATCTTTTAAGCGAGATAAAGATTGGCTCTCTGCAGCGCATGAAGCCAGTATTTGGTTGGATAAAATCTTTGAAAAAGAGTTCAGTGGACAAACAATGTTTGTATTTCTATCAGATTCTACCCATCAAGCTGATAGTAAAATTAATAGATACAGAAAATTTTCAAAAAGACCGTTTGTTACGGATTTAATTGTCGATGGTTGTATTGTAATTGAAGAAAAAATTTATGAGGATAAATACGGGTTGTATTTTTGGTCTCTATTAAATGCAAACAATATATCTATGCCAAAAATAATTGATTACCTTAGAATAGACAGGGGTAGCTTTTTATTTATAGCAGATAAAGAAGTAATTTTAGACGATTATTTTTCGAATATTATTAAGTCCCGAGTTCATGGTTCTTTAGAGAGAATTGACCAATCTCACGTAATTCAAAATTTAATTAAACATAAAGCTAATCCAGTCCGCATCTGGGGAGAGTTTGACGATCCAAAGTTATGGGTGGAAATATATTCTAGTTATAATTTTGAAGATATATTTATATAAAAATTTGGGGCTGACACCTGACTTTTGATATATTAACGATGCCGATTAAGCGAAGAATTTATTGGCTTACGCGAAAAGGGTATTGATATCGCAGCTCTCGCAGGTGGCTTCGCCGCAGCCTTTATGGGTGGTGATGTCAATATCGGCGCCAACGCTGGTGCCAATGCGGCTGAAAACAACTCCTTTTCCACAGGCGGCGCTGTCGCTGGATGCGCTGTAGGGGCTTCTGCGGGCGGTGTAGGATGTATCCCCGCAGGTGCAGCCGGTGCAGTAGCAGGTCTAGCTATAGATGCCGCAATTGCATTACTCATCGCGGCCGGTATTCTTGCAGCTGCTGATATTGCCATGAACCAGAGTGGGGAGAATAGGAATGTCGATAGCCCATCTGCTAAGACGGGTGCATCTGGCGCAATTTCTGGTTCTCCGGATCCAGAAGAAAATAATAATCAGGAACCACAGGAATTAACGGCCGAACAAAAAAGAGCGATACGCTCTTATGAGAAACGGATAGCCGAACATGAAGCGAAATTACTAGAGTTTAAAAACAACCCGACAGTTCGTCTCGGCATGGAAGGGCAGACTCCTGAGATCATTTAGCAACAGCAAGCAGCTAGGATTAGACATCTGGAAATCGAAATAAATACATTTAGAAACAATATATCAAAAATAAGAGGAAAATAATGATATTGGAAAAAATGAATAAAGTTAATTTCTATTTCTATAACACACAAGATATTGATTGTATTAAATTTCCTGCTGTAGATGTGTGTTTAATTTATGTAAATGATTATGAATTTAAGAAATATATATCTAAAATTGTACATGGACTTTTCTCTAAAGGATGTCATTTTTTTATGACTTGGGGAAGTTTGTCAGAATTGGTTCATGATCAAATAGATGAAATTTTAGAAATTAAAGGGGACGATTATCTTAACGCAATCACCACATATCATAATAACGAAAGTATATCTGAAGTTTTATGGTTTTTAACTCAAGGATCTATACCTGATAAATTAAATATTAATTGTATTTTTATTTATGATAAAATTGATAAAATTTCATTAGGGTTTATAAATGAAATAAAAGTTAAGTATTCTTTGTAAAAAATCATTTTTTATATAAACCACACCACAGTAAAAATCTTATAATCCGCTCTTCCCTAAAAAGTTACTTCATCGGTGATTTTCTTCCATTCAAAAAAACTATTACTGCTATGACTTAATTTATAGGGTAGGGTCGATTGACCAATATTTAAAAATATTGTAATAGTTGGCTAATTATCGCTGGCACAGAGGCGGCTGTAACGCTTTCTGCAGAACACTTCCCCACACAAACCCAAGCTGTGCTGGATGTGCTGGGCGCTGCAAACAATGCCCTTGATGCCACGGTCACCTATCTGGATGATCGGACGGGTAATGTGGTCTCCACCCGCTAAAGCCAGATGGACCCACACACCCGTGACCAGATTATCGGTGCAGGCAAAGTCGTTTCTGTTTTTCTCCCCGCCGGTTCCGTCAAAACACTCAGGCACCTCAAAAATGCAAGTAAGGTGCCGGAGATTTCGAGTGGGCAAACAGGATTTTCAGGTAATCGAGGTAATCCTTTAACTCAACCATCTTATCAATCAGCAAGAAATGTATCTACTGTAATTGGCAATAGGACTTATTCTGGGCATGCGCTGGACCAAATGCAAAACCGTGGTATCCCCCAAGTGTTGTTGAGAATACAATTTCCTCTTCAAGTTATATAGGGCCTGGTAATAGGCCAAACACGTACATGTATTATAACTCCACAAATGGCCTTCGTGTCATTACAAATAATAATGGAAATGTTGTAACAGTTATATCTGCACCGAGAAAATGATATGAATCGTAATTTTCAAATCCAAAAACTAAAAGACTTAATTTGCAGCGAGTGGGAGGCGAAAAGTATTGCTGTCCATAACCGTATAGTTGACATTAGAGCATTACTTAATCTTCTTGGGCAAGATTTTTTTATTCTTGATACAATTGCTGTGGAAATTGAAACGATTTCAGGGGTAGCTATTGGTGTGGGAGATGAGTACCTTACACATGAAGATCAACTATCATTAAAAAAGCAAATTTTTCTTCTAAAAAATAATCTGTCAAAAATAACAGAAATATAGAAGGGTAATCCCCCTCTAAAAACGGGGGGATCACCTATGTGGATGATCGGACGGGTAATGTGGTCTCCACCCGCTGGAACCAGATCGACCCACACATCCGTGACCAGATTATCGGTGCAGGCACAGTCGTTTCTGTTCTTCTCCCCGCCGGTTCCGTCAAAGCACTCAGCCACCTCAAAAATGCAAGTAAGGTTCCGGATGCGCCTTTAACAGGAACAAAAACGCCTCCGCAAGTACCGGGAATGAATGTTGATTACGATAAAGTGTCAACAGCCAAACCCGGACAGGCGACCGCCCCGCGCAATCTCCAAGAACAAGTTCTCTGGAACCAAACATTGCGTGATCCAGCAAGTGGACGCAAATTAGAACTTAATAATGATCCGCGCTTTCCAACTTCAAACGGGTGGCAAAAAATGGAGACAAAACATAAAACACCAAGCGGACAAAACATTTCTATACATTATCAATATGGCTTTGCTAACTGAGGAATGATATTGTATATAGATATTATATGTTGATATGAGGTGTTGAATGGCTTGTATTCGGTGCGGGTGTATGGATCGTGTTCGCAATGGGGTTGTTAGAGGCGCCCAGCGTTGGAAATGCAAGTC
>JBMDXK010000036.1:0-10388 GCA_048594375.1 Methylopilaceae bacterium | reverse complement strand
ACATGATGTTCTTAGTGCGAAATAATTTCACAGCGGGGGCATTCTTTCGCAGGTTTATCACTCAATACTGTATTCTTCGCCAAATTTTTTGCGCTAACAGCGGAACTTATCGCTCTGTTAGCGGTTATATTGGCACATTGCGCTTATGTGTTTTGCCTAACGCTCCTGCAATGCACTCTATGTTCGCATATCCATCCTTCATTTCAGGGAAGAAATTTATGAAAATTAAAAATACCTTGCTTGCTGCAACAGCGCTTGTTGCTGTATCCGTTTCATTCGCAGGCGCTGCAAAAGCTGCCGATGCGTTGATCGGTCTGGTTGATGGTGATACGATTGTAACAATTGATCCTTCTACCCGCGCGGTAAAATCCACCGTGAAAGTGGATAGCGATGATCTGGTAGGTATTGATATTCGTCCTTCCGATAACATGCTCTACGGTCTGACCGATGAAGGTCAACTGGTTACCATTGACGTGAAAAGCGGCAAAACCACTGCGGCTGGCAAACTTTCCGAAGATATTGATGAAGGCGACGTCACTGTTGTTGACTTCAACCCAATGGCAGATCGCTTGCGCGTTCTTGACAGCAACGGCAACAGCTACCGCATCAACGTGACCGATGGTCAAACAATGATTGATGGCAAGCTGGCCTTTAAAGAAGGCGATGCGAATGCTGACAAAACACCAAACATCATTGCTGGCGCTTATACAAACTCTGTGAAAGATGCCAAAGCAACCAAGCTTTTCAACATTGATTACGAAACAGGTTCACTGGTTCTGCAAGACCCACCCAATGAAGGCAAGCTCAACACCATCGGTTCGCTTGGCATTACGCTTGAAAGCGCAGCAGCATTCAACATCGTAAACCACGAAGGCAATGATCAGGCATGGCTGGTAAATGATGCTAAACTCTATGAAGTTAACCTGACAAACGGTAAAGCAACCGAAGTCGGTGCATTTACCGGTGTTGAAGGCGATCTCATTGATATTGCCTGGTGGCACGCAGCGAAGTAACCCTTCGCATACACTATAAATATTTAGAAACGGAGGCTCTTGCCTCCGTTTTTTATAGCGCCACCACAATTGCATGATTTTTTAGCAAAATTTCCGCTTTATGCGTCCGGTTTGGCCTTTTTTGCCTTGGTGGTTTTTGGTGCGGCTTTGGCTTTCTTGGGCGCTTTTTCAGCCTTTTCTTTACTGCTTGCAGCTTTTTTAGCGGGTGCTTTGCGGGTGGTTTTCTTGGCGCTTGGTGCTGCGTCTGCTTTGGCCGCAATTAGCACCAATGCCTCTTCCAACGTAATGGCTTCCGGATCGGTGCCTTTGGGCAAAGTCGCGTTGATCTTGGCATAATTGACATAAGGGCCAAACCGGCCTGGCCTTACGGTGACATCGCCGCCATCTGGATGCGCACCCAAGACTCTCCCCGCAGGTGCAGCACGTCCACCGCGCCCCCCTTTTTCTTTTTTCTCCGCGAGCACGGTTACGGCGCGATTTATGCCAATCTCGAAAACTTCATCCACGGATTCAAGGTTGGCATAGGTCTTATCGAGCTGGATATAAGGCCCATAGCGGCCAATATTGGCCATAATCATTTCGCCGGTTTCAGGGTGTTTACCCACTTCACGCGGCAAAGACAACAATTGGAGTGCCTTTTCAATATCAATGGAATCAACCGGCCATGTGCGCGGAATAGAAGCGCGTTTGGGTTTGGCGCCTTCACCAAGCTGCACATAAGGGCCAAAACGACCATCGCGCAAGGAGACTTCTTCGCCCGTTTGAGGGTCTTTGCCCAGCGGGGTGGGGCCTTCCAGCATCGGGCTATCGCCGCTTTCACCATTCGCATCCAGCTGACGGGTGAAATTGCATTCCGGGTAGTTCGAGCAGCCAATAAACGAGCCGTAGCGCCCCAGCTTCAATGACAATTGCCCGTTGCTGCAACTGGGGCAACTGCGTGGATCCGTACCGTCTTCCCGCGGAGGAAAAATGTGCGGCGCCAATGTGTCATTCAGCGCATCAATGACCTGGGCAACACGCAGTTCCTTGGTGGCGTTGACCGCTGCGATAAATTCATCCCAGAAATCGCGCAATACTTTACGCCAATCCACTTCATTGTTGGAGATGAGATCCAGCTTTTCTTCAAGGCTTGCAGTAAAATCATATTCCACATAGCGGTGGAAGAAGTTTTCCAAAAACGCAATAACCAGACGGCCTTTGTCTTCGGCAATCAGGCGTTTTTTTTCTGTGCGCACATAGCCGCGGTCACCCAGCACCGAAAGGGTTGCCGCATAGGTGGAAGGACGGCCAATACCCAATTCTTCCATGCGCTTGACCAATGACGCTTCGGAAAAATGCGGAGGCGGCTCTGTGAAATGCTGGTTTGCCTTGATGGCTTCACGCTCCAGCGCATCGCCTTCTCTCAGCATGGGCAGACGGCGGTTTTCATCATCGCCGTCATCATCATCCTTGCTTTCCTGATACAGCGTGAGAAAACCGTCAAAGGTTACAACCGAGCCGGTGGCGCGCAGCTGGATCTGGCGGTCGGTGTGGGCGTCAATATCAATGGTTGTGCGCTGCAATTCCGCCGATTCCATCTGGCTGGCAATGGTGCGTTTCCATATGAGTTCATACAGCGCCCACAAATCGCCATCCACATAGCGGCGCATTTCTTGCGGTGTCCGGCCGGGGTCGGTGGGGCGAATAGCTTCGTGGGCTTCTTGCGCATTTTTGGCTTTGGTTTTGTAAAGCCGGGGTGCATTGGGCAAATAACGCTCGCCGTATTCCCCCTGAATATGCTTGCGCACAGCGTTCACGGCTTCAGGGGTTATCTGCACGCCATCGGTACGCATATAGGTGATGAGACCCACGGTGTCGCCGCCAATGGATACGCCTTCATAGAGTTTTTGCGCGGTCTGCATGGTGCGGGATGCGGAAAAACCCAGCTTGCGGGAGGCTTCCTGCTGCAAGGTGGAGGTGGTGAACGGCGGGTAGGGGTTGCGTTTTGTGGGTTTGGATTCGGTGTTGGCAACGCTGAAGCGTGCTTTTTCCAAGGATGCTTTCAGTGCCAGAGCCGATGCTTCATCCTTAATATCCAGACGGCCAATCTTTTCCCCGTCTGCAACCGTCAGGCGCGACTCAAACGATTCGCCTTTAACGGTTTTCAGCGTGGCTTCCAAAGACCAGTATTCCTGCGATACGAAAGCTTCGATTTCGCGGTCGCGCTCGCAGATAAGGCGCAGTGCTACCGATTGCACACGTCCTGCGGAACGGGAGCCGGGAAGCTTGCGCCACAGCACCGGCGATAATGTAAAGCCGACCAGATAATCCAGCGCGCGGCGGGCAAGATAGGCTTCCACCAGCGCCGAATCAATTTCGCGCGGGTTTTTCATGGCATCCAGAATGGATTGCTTGGTGATGGCGTTGAATACAACACGCTGAATGGCTTGTGATTTCAGCGCTTTTTTTTGCCGCAGCACTTCCAGAACATGCCATGAGATGGCCTCACCCTCACGATCCGGATCGGTTGCGAGAATCAGTCTGTCAGCATTTTTTACAGCGGCTGCAATATCGGAAAGACGCTTTTGTGCCTTGGGATCCACTGCCCACAGCATATTAAAATCTGCATCCGGATCAACAGAGCCATCTTTGGCTGGCAAATCGCGCACATGGCCGTAAGAGGCGAAAACCTCGTAGTTCGAGCCCAGATATTTATTGATGGTCTTGGCTTTGGCTGGCGATTCGACAATAACGACGTCCATACTATGTCCATTGCTGCAGGATGCTGAACAAAAACTTCTGCATCCCCTTTAGGCTTCTTTGGGTGGAATACACAAGGTTTTTATCAATAAAGGGCAAAAAAACGATGATGCCCTTACAAAAACATTGTGAACATGCGCAACCTTTATGCTGTTGTCAAATTTTTCTGTGCCGTAAAAAGAACATTGTTGCAATTATAAATAATTGTAATTAGGTTAATACAACCAATGGTAAGGGGTTGTTCACTTTGAAAGAACTGCGCATACTGGGATACTTTTTTTGCGCCTTACAAAGTATTGAGTGAAGGAAAATTGAGATGAGTGCTGGTTTAAACAAACCCTCTGTGGACGTTTCCTATGATATTGCA
Organism: Methylopilaceae bacterium; assembly: GCA_048594375.1. Classification (GTDB taxonomy): domain Bacteria; phylum Pseudomonadota; class Alphaproteobacteria; order Rhizobiales; family Methylopilaceae; genus JBMDXK01. Next base: position 6,269 of record JBMDXK010000036.1, on the reverse strand, counting down.
AATGAAGATACACAGGATGCTCACACCACCTGCACCGTAGTGAGCCCCGAAGAGCGGCAAAGGGAAGCGGCTCTTTATCTTAAGGATCTGGTTACAGAAATGGCACAGATTGCGCGCAATTCCCACATGGAAGTGGTTGCCTATCTTCTGGATATGACCCGTACGGAAGTGGATAATGCCTTGCGGGAAAATACTGCGGATTAGGATAAGGACGCTTCAAGGGCGCTGTTAGCCCATAGGCTTTTGGCGCTGTAATTCTGCAAGAATACCATAATTACTTTGAATTTCATTGCTGTATAGGGTTGCGGTTTCAAACATGGTTCTGGAATACACCTTATCTATAGCGTGGCCATAGAGCGCGTATAATTCCCCGAATGCTTGCCCCGCCTGTTCGTATTTTTCTACGGCCTGTTTCAAAAGGGCAATATAATTTTGTACTGCTGGTCCATCAGCTGCAGGGTGTGGTTTTGAGCGATTTGCCAAGGCAGCAGCAACTGTGGCTTCATTTTTTATTTGTAATGTTTCCTGCCGAACAGGTGGGGGTACCGGATTGCCCACCACATTATTGTGTGCTGACTCAAGCGTATAAAGATTTAGGCGTGCTGTGTTTTTTTGAGCTTGCAGCACTCCAGCTTTTGCAATGGTTTGTGTTGTATTTTGCAATTCATCTGTTGCGCCTGAAACAATATAGGCATTTTTTGAAAATTGGGCGGCTTGATTGTATTTTTCTTCTGCCGCTGCAAATGCGGTTATGGCGCGCTCTTGGTATTGAGGACTGCCAAGATTTGCCAGCAAGTGGGCGTTTCTCACGTTGTGTTCGGCTGATTGAATATGGCGCTGTGCCGTTTCGCGGTTTGAAACCAAGCCCGCCTGTGCGTCAGAGCCAAGAGGTCTGAGTCGGCTGTTTTGCGTTGCAAGAAACCTGTCAAAATTATCTGTAGTGGTGTGAACAGAATAATCGGATTTGGTGGTGACAGGCTGCATAATGGTACTCCTTACATATTTACCCTTTTCTGGTTAAACGCAAAATACGGAGAAAACAGGGTGGCCAATATGAATTTTCAGCACATCACCCCTTTTTAAGGGCAAGGCGTCCGCCGGAAGCGCGTTCCAGCGTGCCTTCCATTTCCAGTTCGAGGGCTAAAAATTGTACGGTGCGCGCATCAAGGCCGCTTTCACGGATGATGTCGTCCAGCATGGTCGGGGTAGAGCTTAATGCGGCAAGCAGTTGCGTGCGCGGAGTGGCGGGTTCTGCGCAAGATCGCACGTGCGGAATTTCCTGCGCGAAAGCCTCAGTGTCCTCTTTCTCGCCTTCATCGCTCCAGCTTGCAATCAAGTAATCAAGCGGAACATGGGCTTGCTGCTCATGGGGGGTGTGATAGAATGGCACGTCTTTTTCGCACAGGCCAAGCTGCACCGGCGCTTGTGGTTTCAGTGCAGGTTGCGGATTGGAAATGCTCGATTGCAGCGCTTCAATCACATGGTCGGCGCAGGTAATCAATGTTGCGCCATCGCGCAGCAGCTTGTTGGTGCCTTCGCTGCGGGAATCCAGAGGAAAGCCCGGCACAGCCATCACTTCGCGTCCCAATTCCAGCGCCAGACGAGCGGTAATCAGCGAGCCGGAACGGGGAGCGGCCTCCACAACAACAATACCGTAAGACAGCCCTGCAATAATGCGGTTGCGGCGGGGAAAATCATGGGCGCGGGGTTCCCACCCCAACGGCATTTCTGTGACAAGGGCGCCGTGAAGCTGGAGATTTGCTGCCAGTTCAAGATTTTCCGGCGGGTAAAGTTTATCCAGACCACCTGCCAGAACCGCCAGCGTTCCCGTATTCAGGGAGCCTTGATGCGCCGCCGTATCAATGCCGCGTGCAAGACCGGAGACGACAGTAAACCCGGCTTCCCCCAGATCACGCGCCAGTTGCTGAGTAAATTTACGGCTTGCTGCCGATGCGTTGCGTGCGCCCACCAGCGCCACCGCGGGTTTATGCAGCGCAGCGCTGTTGCCCAGAACCGTAATCAGCGGTGGGGGATTTTCAATGGCACGCAAGGTTTGAGGGTATTCGACCTCTCCCAGTGCAATCAGTTTTCCACCCAGCGCCGCAATGCGCTGCATCTCCCGTTCCGCTTCCTGCGCGGAGCAAATTCGCAAGGGCGCTTTGCCTTTGCGCTGCATCACAACGGGGAGGGCGTTCAAAGCCGCAGCCGCACCGCCAAAATGATTGACCAGCTTGCGAAACGTATGCGCCCCGATGTTTTCCGAACGAATAAGCTGAAGCCAAGTGCGTTTTTGCTCGTGGGATAAGGCTGGCAAGGAAGCAGACACAGGGCTATTCCTCTGCTGCCGAGGGTGATTTTTTCTCACCGATGCGGGTTTCTTTGCCCGTAAGGAGACGGACAATATTCTGCCGGTGCTGGAAAATTACCAGTACCGTCATGATAAACGCCGCAGCCGCATAGGCGCTTTGGTGCATCACAAACATAAAAAAGGGCGAAAGCGTGCTTGCCATCATTCCTGCCAGCGATGAAAAGCGGGTAAGCCGCGCAGTACCCACCCACAACACCGCAAAACAGACCGCCGCTGGCCAGAACAGGCCAATCAACACGCCCAGATAAGTCGCAACGCCTTTACCGCCCTTGAATTTCAGCCATACGGGATACAAATGCCCCACAAATGCACCCAATGCCGCGCTTATGGCTGCGCTATCCGCAAATTCAGGACTAACGCGCAGTCCCCAATACCATGCCGCCCAGATTGCAGCGGTTGCTTTGAGTGCATCCAGCAACAGGGTGAGTGCGGCAATATCTTTCCGGCCAGTGCGCAATACGTTGGTGGTGCCAATGTTGCCCGAACCGATGGCGCGAATATCCCCCAGACCTGCCATACGGGTCAGCAGCAGCCCGAACGGCACAGAGCCGAGCAGATAGCCTCCCGCAAAAGCGAAATACACAAAAACACCGAAAAAGGGCAGGGTGCTGCTTCCATCCATGGCAATCTTCCTTTTAAGCTGGCGCGGTGAACACGCATTGCCCTTTCACAAAGGTCTGCATGACCTGACCCGTCATGCGGGCGCCTTCAAACGGGCTGTTGCGCGAACGCGAATGCAGATTGCCCAGCTCCACAACCCACGGGGCGTCTCTTTCCACCACGATAAGATCCGCCGGTGCGCCTGCTGTAAGCCGCCCCGCTGCAAGCCCCAGCCGTTGCGCCGGATTGTAACTGAGTGCGCGGAACACATCTGGCAAAGTCAATGCGCCTGAAAAGACATGCCGCAAAGCGGCCGCTAGAAGGGTTTCAAAGCCGATTGCACCATCACTGGCTTCGGCAAACGGACGGCGTTTTTGCTCCACATCCTGCGGGTTATGATCCGATACAATGCAATCAATGGTGCCGTCGCTGATGGCTTGCGCCAGCGCCAGCCGATCCTCTTCACAGCGTAGCGGTGGGCTGACTTTAAAGAACGTGCGGTAGGACGCCACATCGGTTTCATTGAACGTCAGGTGATTGATGGAGGTTGCCGCGGTGACATCCAGCCCATCGCTTTTGGCGCGGCGGATGAGTTCAATGGAATCGCGGCAGGTGACGAGTGCGGCATGGTACCGGCAGCGGGTGGAACGCACCAGACGCAAATCCCGCTCCAGCATCAAGGCTTCCGTATCGGTTCCGCACGCTGGCAAACCCAGACGGCTGGCATATTCGCCAGAAGTCATCACGGCCGTACCTTTCAGATCACTGTCTTCGGTATGGTGCATGATGAGCGCATTCAAATCACGGGCATAGGTCATGATCTTTTTCATCACCCGCGCACTGGCAATAGAATGGGTGCCATCGGTAAAGGCAATGGCTCCCGCATCTTGCAGCAAGCCGATTTCTGTCATTTCCTTGCCATGCAGACCTTTGGTGAGCGCCGCTGCGGGAAGAATGTTCACCAAAGACGTGGCCTCTGCTCGCTGGTTGATAAAGGATACAATCGCAGGGTCATCAATGGCGGGATTGGTGTCAGGGGAGCAGATGATTGTAGTAATGCCCCCCGCTGCTGCGGCTTGGGAGGCGCTGGAAAGCGTTTCGCGGTGTTCCGAACCTGGCTCACCCAGAAAGGCACGCATATCAATGATACCGGGAGCGAGAATCTTGCCGCGGCATGGGATGATTTCAGCATCCGGCGGGGTATCAAGCTGGGGAGCCACGGCGCGAATAACGCCGCCTTCTACCAGCAGATCACCGCTGGATTCCGTCCGGTTTTCAGGATCAACCAGCGTGGCATTTTTGAATAAGAGGGGTTGCACATTCCTAGCCATGACAGGTGCCTTTTCCTTCAAGATTTTCCGCAACCGCTTCCAGCACTGCCATGCGCACCGCAACCCCCATTTCCACCTGTTCCTGTATCACCGACTGGATGCCATCGGCCACGGCAGAATCAATTTCAACGCCGCGATTCATGGGGCCGGGGTGCATGACAATGGCATCGGATTTTGCCAGCGCGAGCTTTGCCTCATCCAGACCGAAACGGTGGAAATATTCTTTCACCGAAGGCACAAACGAGCCGTTCATCCGCTCAAGCTGCAAGCGCAGCATCATAATGATGTCTGCATCCTGAATGCCTTGTTTCATATCTGTGTAATATTCCACCCCAAAGCGATCAATTCCCGCGGGCAACAGCGTAGAGGGGGCAACCACCCGCACCCGCGCGCCCAGTTTTTGCAAACACAGAATGTTGGAACGCGCCACGCGGCTGTGCAGCACATCGCCGCAAATAGCAATGATTTTACCTTCAATCTCGCCCTTGTGGCGGCGGATGGTGAGGGCATCGAGCAGCGCCTGTGTGGGATGTTCGTGGGCGCCATCACCGGCATTCACCACAGCGCAATCCACCTTTTGCGCAAGCAATTCCACCGCACCGGCCATGGCATGGCGCACCACAATAATATCAGGACGCATGGCATTGAGTGTTGCAGCCGTATCCAGCAGCGTTTCGCCCTTTTTAATGGAGGAAGACGATACCTGCATATTCATGACATCGGCGCCGAGTCGCTTTCCGGCCAGCTCAAAAGAGGACTGCGTACGGGTGGAGTTTTCAAAAAACAGATTGATTTGTGTTCTGCCCCGCAATACGGGATGGGCTTTTTCAGGTTGGCGATTGACGCTGACGTTCTTTTCTGCCCGATCCAGCAGCCCTATGATTTCAAAACGGGTAAGCTTTTCAATGCCAAGTAAATGCCGATGTTTATAACCGTAATCAATCATCAAAATGCCTAAACTTCTGCCTTAGTATTGTCGCAGTCATTGCAGAAACTCTACACAGGGGCAAGTCCCCTGTTGCGTTTTATAGCAAAACGATTCATCCGTTGGAAGTTGTTTTGCTGTAAGTATTTGGTTTTGTGTGTATTTTTGTTCAAAAAGTTGTTCAACTGTTTGGCTGTGATGCACCTTAAAGGATTTACGCCCATGTTTGGCAAAAAATCGCGTGAATGGATCACTTATTCGGGGATTGCCGCTTTGCTTGTGACTGCAGGCAGTCTCCCCGCTGTGGCTATGCCTGGAGCTTCTTCTCCGGTGCGGGTTACAGTGGAAGCTTCAGCTCAGCCCCTAGTGCAGGATGTGCGCTGGCGGCGTGATCGCCACAGAGGACGCGATGCGGCCATTGCCGGTGCGGCCGGTCTTGTGGGTGGAATGATTATTGGCAGTGCCATTGCCAACAGCAACGGCTATTATGATGATTATCCACCACCGCGCCGTTACTACCGCGAGCGCCGCAGAGCTTATTACTACGATGCCCCGCCACCGCCGCCGCGCCGCGTAGTTGTCGAGCGCCGCGTATATGAGGTTGAACCCAGCTACGGTTATTACCGCGAGCACCGTCGCCCCCATTATTATGTCCGTCAGGATGACCGTTACAGCAATTACTAGCTTTAATGCTACTGTGGTGGGTGACTAGCACAGGTCTGTCTGCGCTTCGGTACTCACATACTTTATGTATGCTCCGTTCCGATGCTCGCCATACCTGCACTATTCCCCTCACCACAGCGCATTAAAGTGCGGGGTCTGGGTGGTGGGTGACGCGCGGCGGGTCTGTCTGCGCTTCGGTACTCACATACTTTATGTATGCTGCGCGGCGGGTCTGCCAGCGTGCTTCTTCTTATCGCACGCCGGCAGAAATAAAATTGACATTATATCCAGCATCCGCTAGCGCTCTCGCATATTCTCTAGAATGTGTGACATGAGTAGAGTAAGTGCAGATTTCATCCTCCCTTGATACCCAGAATATGTT
>JBMDXK010000035.1:0-43155 GCA_048594375.1 Methylopilaceae bacterium | reverse complement strand
AATCTACGCCCGCTACTATTACGCCGGTGCGGCGCGCGCGCCATCCTTCCTCGACGTGATGGAAGAGGGCGACCGGATCATCTTTGCCAACTCCTTCTCCAAGAACTGGTCGATGACCGGCTGGCGTGTCGGCTGGCTCGTTGCTCCGCCGGAAATGGGCCAGGTGATCGAAAACCTCGTGCAGTACTCCAACTCGGGTGTTGCGCACTTCCTGCAGCGCGGCGCGGTGGCGGCGCTGAACGATGGGGATGCATTCGTGCAGAGCAATATCGACCGGGCAACCCAGGCCCGCGATATCCTCTGTGATGCGTTGATTGCCACCAACCGGAACAATCCTTATTTCTGGGAGCTGAAGGGTCAGGCGCTGCTGGAAGCAGGCCGCGCGCGGGAATCGCTCGATGCCCTGAACCGCGCGGTTTCTCTCGCGCCCAATTCCGGCCTGATCCGCGCCATGCTGGGGCAGGCTCTGGTGGCGCAGGGCAATTACAATCAAGCCATCACCGAATTGCGCAGAGCACTTGCACAAGAGCCGGAAGATCCCTCCGCCTACCGCTATATTGCCATGGCTTATGGGTATACAGGAAAAATCGCAGAGGCCGATCTTGCATCGGCGCAAGCCTCCCTTTATGAAGGCGATAATGTCACGGCGCGCGAACTGGCAGCGCGTGCTAAAACCCGCTTCAAGCAAGGCTCACCGGGTTGGTTGAAGGCCGATGACATTGTTTCCATCAACCCTGAGCGCAAGAAATAATTTTTCCAAGGAGTGTTGCATCGTGTCTGGTTTTTCCCGTTTTATGGTAGGCGCCCTCGCAGGCGGCGCTCTGGTGGCAGCGGTTGCTTTGCCTGTAATGGCTTTTAAAAATGTTACGCCGTATTCTATGGGCGCCATCGAGCCAACTGCGCCCCACTCCCCTGCATCCGCATCACGCATGGGGTTTACCTCCACTGAAAAGCAGGCCATTGGTGCGATTGCGCGGGATTACATGCTGGAAAATCCTGAAATTCTGCAAGAAATGGCCACCCTTCTGCAAGCGCGCGAAGGCGAAAAACAAGCCGCATTACGCCAGCGGGCTTTTGTTGAATACAATGACACATTGTATAATTCGCAGCATCAGACCGTGTTGGGTAATCCCGAAGGCGACGTTACCATTGTCGAGTTCTTTGACTACAATTGCGGTTATTGCCGCTCGGCGCTGAAAGATATGGAAAATCTGCTGGCAAAAGATAAAAATCTGCGGGTGATCCTCAAGGAATACCCTGTGTTGGGTAATGAATCCCATGAAGTGGCAAAGGTCTCTGCCGCCATTCGCAAGCAAGGGCTGGATATTTTCTCGACCTTCCATCACACCATCATGAACTCGCAGGAGCACGCGGATGGCACATTCGCCCTGAAAGCCGCAGCCGATGCCGGTGCGGATATGGATAAACTGACGACGGATCTTGCTGACCCTTCCCTTGAAGAAGGTATCAATGAAAGCCTTGCCATTGGCCAGCGTCTTGGCATTGATGGCACGCCGAGTTATGTGGTGGGGCAGACCGTCCTTGCTGGTGCGGTGGGCGAAGACCGCCTTTTCGCAGCGATCAAAAACATGCGTGTCTGCATGAAAGCGCAGTGTCCTTAGGGGCATCAAAGTCTCTTAATCAGCATTCGTAACTCCCTGCCTTCAGGCGGGGAGTTTTCATTTCCAGATCAGAATTATTCTTAAGCGCCTGTTTTTAAACATAAAATCATCTTTTTACAGTCCAGAAATAACCATTTTGGTAATACTTCATAGGCCATCACCTGTATGGAGGACAAAATGGATAATCTTATCAATGGTATGGCGCGATTTTGCAAAGATGTTTTTCCACGACATAAAACTCTTTATGAAAAACTGGCAACACACGGACAAGCTCCGAAAGCTTTGATGATATCGTGCGCAGACTCCCGTGTAGTGCCGGAACTTATCACCCAATCCGAACCGGGGGAATTATTTGTATGCCGCAACGCGGGAAACATTGTACCGCCTTTTGCGCAAGCCAATGGCGGGGTGTCTTCCGCTATCGAATATGCGGTTATGGCACTGGGTGTGCGGGATATTGTGGTGTGCGGCCATTCCGGTTGCGGCGCAATGAAAGCTTGTTTGAATCCCTCTTCGCTGGATACAATGCCGAATGTGAAAGCATGGCTGCGTCATGCCGACGCCGCACACGCCATTGTGTGCGAGGCCTACCCTGCCGATTTGGATGAAGTGGCTAAACTCCATGCGCTTGGCCTTGAAAATGTCGTCGCCCAGCTCAACCACTTGCGCACCCATCCTTCCGTTGCCGCGCGGGTGGCTATGGGCGATATTGCCCTGCATGGCTGGTTTTTTGAAATTGAAATCGGCCGTATTCTGGCTTTCGATCACAAAACCGGCAGCTTTATTCCTCTGGAAGAAGGCATGTTTGATACACCGGTTGCCCTTCCTCCCCACCGCAGAACGGTAGCAGAAAATATGGCTTCAACCCGCCACCGGAGGAGCGCATAATGTCTTTCTTATCACGTTTGAAAACAGAATTACCCGCATCTGTCGTGGTATTTCTGGTGGCTTTACCCTTGTGTATGGGTATTGCAATTGCATCGGGTGTACCCGTTGAGAAAGGTCTGATAACCGGCATAGTCGGTGGAATTGTGGTTGGGCTTCTTGCAGGCTCCCCGCTACAGGTGTCCGGCCCTGCGGCAGGTCTTGCAGTTATTATATTTGATATTGTTCAAAAACATGGCCTTGCGGCTCTCGGCCCGATTGTGTTGCTGGCGGGTATCTTCCAGATTTTGGCTGGATTTTTACGTATGGGCCAATGGTTTCGAGCCATTTCACCGGCGGTTGTGCATGGTATGCTGACGGGAATTGGTGTGTTGATTATTTTGGCACAGCTTCATGTGATGACAGATCGTATTCCTCTGCCAGATGGCGTATCCAACATGGCGGCTATTCCGGCGGCTTTTGGTGATGTGTTTGATCTTAACCCGTTTCGTAATGCAGCAGCTTTCATGGTGGGTTTTATTACCATTGTGCTGATGATGTTGTGGGATGCGTTCAAACCACAAACTTTAAAAATGCTTCCAGGAGCGTTGATCGGCATTGTAGGCGGCACAATGTTTGCTGCCATGGCGGGTTTCAATATCAAGATGATTACGTTGCCTGAAACTATAATGGGAGAGTTTACAACGTTCACAGAGCTTAACACTGCTTTGCTGTATCAACCTGTCATATGGGGCAGTGCGCTGATGGTAGCGATTATTGCCAGTGCGGAAACGCTTATTTCTGCCGCAGCAGTTGATCGCATGCACGATGGTGAACGCACCCGTTTTAATCAGGAACTGGCGGCGCAGGGTGTTGGCAACACAATCTGCGGTGCTCTGGGCGCCCTGCCTATGACAGGCGTAATTGTGCGCTCATCTGCCAATGTCCATGCTGGCGCAAAAACCCGTTGGTCAGCAGTGCTGCATGGTGCTTGGCTGCTGGGCTTTATCTGCCTCATTCCGAGTTTATTGCAGCTGGTGCCCACGGCAGCTTTAGCCGGTGTATTGGTTGTCACAGGGTGGCGGCTGGTTAATCTGGCTCAAGGCAAGGAGCTGTTTGTGCGCTATGGGTGGTTGCCCGCGCTTGCATGGGGTACAACACTGGCAACAGTTGTTGCGGTTGATTTGCTGGTTGGAGTCTTGGCAGGTCTTGCCCTTACGGCCTTTCAGATTATTCCATACGCGCGCCGCCGTCTTATTGTACGCACCACGCAGAACGAGCAAGAAAACAAAGTGGAAATTAATCTGGCAGGCAACGCCACCTTTGTACGCCTTCCCTATTTGTCCCATGAGTTGGAAACCCTGCCTTATGGATACAGCGTCCACATTAAAGCCAAGCGGCTGAATTATCTGGATCATACCTGCGCAGAAATGGTTGCTGCATGGGCAGAGCGCATGCGTGCAAAGGGAATTATGGTCAAGTTCAGTGGCCGTTCACAACAAACCGGCTCGTATCTGAATGACGTGTTGGCTTGAGCCGCTCCAGACTGATAGCCTGAAACATATAATTATTTTATATGTCTCAGGCTATATCTCATGAATTGGACTACACAAACACGTTACGCCATGATGCGTAGGCTTTAGAGACTGTTGAGGCAGACAATAGTGGCGTTCAAAACTGCGGCGTAACTTACCCATGCCAGATAGGGTGCCAGCAGCCATGCTGCGGCTTTGTCAAACGGTTTGAAGGCATAGATCGCCATAATGATTGCGGCTATCAATGCCACAATAACGACCAAACCCAGCACAGGGCTTTGCAAACCGAAAAATGCCGCTGACCACATCACATTGATAACAAGCTGCACCGTAAAAGGCACAAGCACCGCTGCCGTTTTTCCTCGCGGTGCAGCAACACGCCACGCGCGCCAGAACGCGATTGCCATCACAACAAAAAGCGTTGTCCACACAATTGGAAAAGCAAGATCAGGAGGGGTGAATACAGGTTTTTCCAGCTGGGTGTACCACCCCGCAAGTTGTGGCGTGGTAAATACAGAACCAAGACGCCCTGCCCCCAGACATACGGCAAGGCTAGCTGCCAGCATAAGGAAAGAATGTTGCTTGGAAATTATCATTGTTTCTTTCCTTGTGGCTTGCCTTGACGTGAAATTGTTGGCTCTGTATGGCAAGAAGTTATTGTTGTTATAAAACCGAGTACCCAACCAATTGAATATTTGATTTGGTACTCGGCGCTCATGATTTCAATGAGAAGTTTTGTGCTAAATCACTCCATCAAGCAATCTTGCGCTGGGCATGGCGGCCTTCGGCCACTTCTTCAATCAGCTTTGCGCAAAATGCGGGCAAATCATCCGGGAAACGGCTGGTAATAATACCATCATGCACCACTACCGCCTCATCTGACCAGTTGACACCGGCGTTAATCATGTCGGTTTTGATGGATTTATAAGATGTAGCATCCATACCTTTTGCAATACCGGCCTCAATCAACAACCACGGTCCATGGCAAATCGCAGCAATCGGCTTTTTAGCCTGATAAAAATCTTTCACAAACTGCACAGCCTTTTCATCAGCGCGCAATACGTCAGGATTGATCTGCCCACCGGGGATAACCAACGCATCAAAATCAGCTTCTTTTGCTGTATCCAACGTTGCGTCAACCGGAACGCTATCACCCCAGTTTTTATCTTTCCAGCCTTTGATTTCACCAGACTTCAAGGATACAATTTTAACCGTTGCTTTTGCATCTTTGAGCGCTTTCAATGGCTCCATAAGCTCCGACTGTTCAAAGCCATCGGTCGCAAGAATAGCAACGTTTTTACCGCTAAGATCATAACCCATTTGCTGAATTCTCCTTATGTCTCAAGCTCTCTGCTGTTAGAAAAGAGCCCGTTGTATGTGAGGATAAAGAAATAACGCACAAGCTTGCAAAGGGTTGCTCCCGATTTACGTTTCGATGCCTGTTTTTTTTGTTAAATAGGCGATGGAAGGCGTCAGATAAGCCAGCTTTCCGGCATCACGCAAAGCTTTTATCTGCAGGATTGCCGTTTCAGGCTTTTGGAAATTTACGCCTTCAAAGCCACGCGGATCGTACTGCCACCACTGCAATTTCAATAACTCTGCAATGGTTTTTTCTTCAAAACGGTAGCGGATGATTTTTGCAGGAACACCCCCAACAACGGCATAGGGCGGAACGTCTTTGGTGACCACGGCACCCGCGCCAATGACCGCTCCATCGCCAATGCGCACACCGCGCAAAACCCGACAACCACTGCCCATCCACACATCGTTACCGATGATGACATGCTTTTTGGTATTGGAAATAAGCGTTTTTATTTTGCTGAATAAAGAAGGTTTTTGCGGGGTTGCAAAATAAGCGGCGTCAAAATGTGAGTCCCCCCATTGAAAAGGATGGGTGGAAAGCCAATCCATCGCGTGATGGCCATCACCAATCACAACATCCAGTGCAATTGAGCAAAAACGGCCAATGCTTTCAACACCTGCAATCCTGCCGCCAGAACGGATATAGGTGAAGGCACCGATTTTGCCTTTCATGCTCACACTGCCGCCCAAGCGAACAGGCGTTTCACATTCAATGTGGGCGTCATTGGAAAGCTTGGTATCCCCATAAAGGTGGATACCAAGCTTTTTTGCCGATTCTATGAGCCGTTTATCAGCCATAGATTGCCTTACTGCTGTTGTGGCGCAGCAGGTTCTTGTGTTTCTGATTCAGTTTCAGTTTCTGTCTCAGGAACAACTTCTGTTTCAGGAACGTTTTCAGGCGTTACTTCTGGAATTGGCTGAGCCGGTGTTTCTTGCACAGAAGGGGTATCAGGTACAATTGCCCCTTGTGGCGCAGGTGTTTCTGGCTGGGTTGTTTCAGGAGCAGCCGGCGTTTCAGCCTGTGGCTGTTCTGTGGCCGGTGTTTCCGGTGCTGTTGTGCTTTGCGCAGGCGCAGAAGCTGGCACTGCTGTGTTATCAACGGGCTTGTTGTAAACCATGTAAGCACCAATACCCAGTGCAATCACAAGCGCGGCAATACCCGCATAAAATCCATTCCGCATTTTTAACTCCCTATAAAAGCTTGAAAATTGCTTTCACGCTAAGATTGCTTTCAAAAAAATATTTCAAGGCAAAATTATGGTGAAGCGGTTTTTTCAGGTTCATTTACGTTTTTTTCTGCAGATGATCCACGGAAAACAGAACCCAACAGGCGTTTTCTTATTCCACCTTCTGAAACACGATGGTTCAGCGGTGAAATTTCAAACACTGTCACCACTACTGCTGCCAGAAACGGCAATGATTGCACAAGCAGCACAACCACAAAAAGCTGGATTTCACGCACTTGATCGGTATTTGTCCACATTAAAGTGACCGCGCCAAGCACCAATAGCCCTCCAAGCACCGCTTCCCAGAAGGCTGGGAAGTTAAGTGCGGCGGTAGAACCGCCCTTTGCTGTACGGATAAACGGCATATGTTGCTTGATGAAAGCCTCCATCACCGCACGCGCCACAGTGAGCTGCAACGCCATGGAAAGCAATGCCGCACCCAGTGTTGGGCGCACCGCATGTTTTACCCGCGCAGTATAAAGCATAAAGAAATGCAGCAGATACACAGCAAAGCCGACCAGCACCGGCAGAGTGAGCACCATTTCAGGGATAGCAATGCCACCAAACGCCACCACCGGCACCCACAGCAGGTTCATAATAGCAATAGCAACACCAACGGTTTCTGCGGCCATCCAGTTCAGCCAGCCCACCAGATACACGTTCCGCTGCGGCTTTGTGAACGCATTCTTTTTATCGAAGAAACGGGCAATATGCTTCATGGCAATCTGAATACCGCCAAACGCCCACCGATGCCGCTGCTTGCGAAATGCCTCATAGCTATCGGGCAGCAATCCCCAGCCATAGCGTTTGCGGGTATATTCGGTCTGCCAGCCATCTTCCATGATGCTCAAGCCAAGATCACTGTCTTCGCAAATGGTATCGGATGACCAACCGCCCGCCTGATCCATTGCCGCGCGCCGGATAAGACACATGGTGCCATGCACAATAATCGCGTTATCTTCATTGCGCTGCACCATACCGATGTCAAAAAAGCCCGCATATTCCGTATTCATGGCATTGTGCAACGGTGTGCGCCCCGCATCGCGGTGATCCTGCGGCGCCTGCACCAGCCCCACTTTCGGATTGTCAAATGCAGGAACCACTTCTTTCAGCCATTGCGGATCAACCATGTAATCGGCATCAATAACGCCGATAATTTCTGCATCTTTTGCAGTGTGTTCCATTGCAATGCGCAAGGCACCCGCTTTAAACCCCTGAATATTTTGCAAATTAAGAAAAACAAACCGTTCGCCCAAAATTTTGCAATAATCTTCGATCGGCTGCCAATCGGCAGGGTCGGGGGTATTGTTGAGCGCCACCACACATTCAAAATTCGGATAATCCAGCGCAGCCACGCTATCAAGCGTCTTTTTCAGCATCTCTGGCGGTTCACGGTATGCCGGAACGTGGATGGATACTTTGGGAAAATGCCGCCCTGCTTCTGGCTCCGGCACGTTCAACAGGCGCTCCGGCTTGCGCCCGAACAGCACTGCGGCCATTTCATCAATCCGGCTGAGAATCACCACAATCAACGGCAACAGGAACAAGGTTCCCACAACCATGGCAATCTGCGCGCCCAATACAAAATAATGGGTGAGCCAATAATCGGCCAATACACCCACCCATGCTCCCGCAGCATTGGCTGCTCCCGCCAATACAAAGGCTTGCAAAAAGCGCGGTCGCCGCACCAGCAAAATCGGCAACGAGAATACAAAACCGCCAATTAGCGCAAACATTGCCCGTTCTTTGAAGGTACGCTTAACAATGGGCCCGGAAAGCGGGAATTTTAGCTTGCGATCCGCATCGAAAATACCCCAATACGGCCCGACGCTGCCCTCGAACACTTTCCACGGCTGATCGATTGCTTCCACAATATTGTAATCAATCCCGCGTGCTGCGGCGCGGCTCATAAATTCACGGATAACACGCGCTTGCTCCAGAGGACCGGGATCAGCACCCTTGAGATTATACCCACCGGACGGCCAGCCAAACTCGGCAATAACAATGTGTTTGCCCGGAAAAGCACGGCGCAGACGCTCATAGGTCAAAAACGCATGTTCCAGCGATTGCGTGCCTGACTGCCCTTCCCAATAGGGCAGAATATGCACCGCAATATAATCAACAGCCGATGCAAGCTCAGGATATTTCAGCCAGATATCCCACACCTCGCCCATCGTGACCGGCAGGTTGGTCTGCTCTTTCACCTGCCGCAGAATGGCAATCATTTCCTCGGGGGTTTTTTCATTGCGCAAAATCACCTCGTTGCCCACAACAAGGCTTTTCACATTCGGATTTTTCCGCGCAACCTCAAGGCCGTTTTTAATTTCCAGCGCATTGCGCTCTTCGTCCTTGTCAATCCAGATGCCCTGAACAATCCCCACATTAAATTCAGCCGCAATGGCAGGAATTTGTTCAAGCCCCCCTGTTGCGGCATAGGTGCGCAAGGTATTGGCATAAGGTGCAACCACTGCAAGATCGGAGCGGATTTGTTCTGGCCTGACCGGATCACCTTTATCCGGCTTTTCATTTTTACCATGAGGGGCGAAAGAAAGAGAACTGAACTTCTGCGGTGCTTGCGGAGGGGATACGCTTTCACGCCCCACCCACCACAGTGCCGAATGGATTGTTGCAGCCGCAATGATCGCCAGAATTGTAAGACGCATCGCACAAAAGCTCCCTTAAGCCGCCCTCACGCCGGAGCGGTACGCATGAAAATTACGGGCGTTCGGCCAATTCAGGAGACATCCAGCAACCATAAACCCGCGCAGCAATATCTGTTTGCTGGGGTTGACGCTCGGCCTGTACAATCGCGCAGCGGAAAGCCACGGTGATGTACTCTTTCGGGCAGCCAAAACGATCATAAAAATTGGTATGTTCCCGCGCTGTATTCACATCATCCCGCAGCAAAAGGCTGACAATGCGCTGGCCTGTCCACAGACATTCTGCCTGACGTTCTGGCGCGTTGGCCGAATCCTGATCGTATTTTGCGCCTTCCGGCTGTTCCGCAGGCTTTGTTTCTGTTTTTTGAGAATCGGTTTCTACGACTTCTTTTTGAGCCGCCTCATCCTTTTTCTCGCCGGATTTTGCATCAGGCGCCTTCTTGGCAGGTTGTACCTGCTGCTGTGCAACGGGTTTGTTTTTATCTTCAACAGCAAGAACTTGGCTGGAAAATACAGGCGCGGCAATCACCGCAAAAAGAAGCGTGGCAGAAAAAAAGCGCAGCATGAAAACACCGTTTGTTAGCTTGATCAGAAAAGCTCAAGGGAACGTTACACATCAAGGAAATGACATTTTCATGGCAGGCAATCAAGCTTCTTGAATCGCGGCCTCCTGCTGCCTTCGTGCTTTTTACATAAATATGCCTTGTTTTAAGGCTCAATCTTTGGCACTCACTCTTTGTTAAGAGACTTTCTGTCTTTGCGATTCTGCATGTCTTTCCCTGTTTCGGGATGCTCCGGAGAATACCGATGCGCCGTCTTTTTGCAGTGATTTCTTCCTGCCTCGCCGCCACCGCTGCTGTTGCAGGCGCATGGTATTACCTTGGTCAGCCTGTGGCCATGCCACCCTCGCCACTGGCCAGCGGTGAAAAACTTTCCTGTGTCTCCTACGCTCCGTTCCGGCGCGGACAAACACCGTTTAATGAAACATTTTCTGTTCCCGAATCACAGATCCGTGAAGATTTCAAACATTTGAAAGAATTTACCGATTGCGTGCGCACCTATGCTGTGAATCAAGGTCTTGAGCATGTTCCCAAAATTGCGCAGGAAATGGATATGCAGGTCATTATGGGGCTATGGCTGGGACGCGATGCCCAAGCCAATGCCCTGCAAATCAGCGAAGGCATCAAGCTTGCGCGGCAATATCCACAGACAATCCGTCTGGTTGTGGTGGGCAATGAAGTCCTGCTGCGCGGGGAACTTTCCGGTGAAGATCTCGGCGCCATCATGCGCGATGTCAAAACCCAGATTTCTATCCCTGTAACCTATGCAGATGTCTGGGAATACTGGCTGAAACATCCTGACCTGAAAGACGTGGCCGATGTGATTACCATTCACATTCTGCCCTATTGGGAAGATCAGCCAATACCTGCCGAAAACGCCGCTGCCCACATTGCCAACATTCGCAATGAAATGGCGCTGAAAGTCAGCAACAAGCCTATTCTGATTGGTGAAACAGGTTTTCCAAGCCAAGGACGTATGCGCTGGGAAGCGCGTCCTTCCCCCGCAGCACAAGCACTGGTGTTTCATGATCTGGTACGCATTTCCAAACAATACAATTTCGATGTCAATTATATCGAAGCCTTTGACCAGCCCTGGAAGCGCAGCCTTGAAGGCGTTGCCGGTGGATTCTGGGGAATTTTTGATGCCGATACCCGTGAAGCGAAATTCCACTGGGGAGAAGCTGTTTCCAATCATCCACAATGGTTTTTAAATGCCATTCTGGGCATCGGGCTTGCGGTGGCAGTGTTTGGTTCCGCCCTGCTGGCTGCGCGCACGCAAACCTCCAGCAATGCGCTGCGTTGGGCGGGTGTGGGCATGATTGCGGCCGTATCGGGGATTGCTTTGGGTTTTGCGCTTGATCTGGCTTTCCTTGCCAGCCGCACACCGGCAGAATGCGTGCTTGCAGGTCTTTATCTGCTGTGCGCAACACTCACGCCCCTGCTTGGCGCTGCACTGTTGATTCGCAGCCAAGACGCAGCGCCTTTTGCGGCCATTATGCGCGCAGAAAAAGCCTCGTCCAAACTCTCATGGTGGTTTGGAGCGTTGTGCGCTTTAACAACAATTCTCGCGCTGCAAGCCGTGTTTGGCCTTGTATTCGACAGCCGCTACCGGAATTTCCCCACATCCTGTTTCATTGGTGCCGTGGTTGCTTTCATCATGGTGCGCTTTGGCGCGTGTCATCGCAAGGAGGAAACAGCAGCATCATTCATGCCGCGTCAGCGTTTCAGCGAACACCTCACAGCATTCATTCTCGGTTTGGGTGGACTGGCCATTATGTTTATTGAAAGCCCTCTCAATGCCCCCGCATCGGTTGTGCCAAGCGCCTCGCATCTGCCGAACCTGTTCGCCAATTGGGAAGCGGGTATATTTGTGCTGACACTGTTTGGACTGGCACTTGCACTTTACAAGGTGCGCAAACAGGGCATTGCGCGGTAGTAACTTTCAAAATAAAAACTCCCGATCCACTTTCGGATTTCGGGAGTTTTTTTATGCGTAATGCTTGCAGATTTTAATCCGGCTGGAATTCTTTAAATGGTGCGCGGCGGGCGAAAACCAACGGCAGCACACTGAGCGCTACAGCCGAAAGTCCCGTATTATACAGCACGCAGCCCATCACTCCCAGCACCAGCGCCACCGCAATGCTCAAGGTTGCAGGGCGAATAAAAGCAAGCAGTGCAGCCGCCAATGCACCCCACCCAAAAACAGAAAGCGTAAACAGGTTAATAAACACGCGCCGTACAATACACAGTGTGGTGTTGATGCCTGCATCGCACTCCAGACCAATGCTGGAAGGCTCTACCAGACCGTAACGCAGATACGCCGCAACCGCAAAGGCACCCAATCCAAGACCGCATAAAATAAGAGCGCTCTTTCTTCCAGGATAAAATGTGCCACGCAATTGACCGGTGGCATTCGCAGTTGTGCTTGTCATAACAGGCTCCGTAAACGTGGCATTGGGTGCAATTCGTGCAATTGCTTAAAGGTAAATACGTCTCGAATGTCAATTGCAAGCACAGAAACACGGTTGGCGTTGTTTAATCCGACATTTTCACACGTTCAGGCGGTGCGAGCAGTGAAATCTTCCGCATAGGGCGGGAACGCTGCTTTTTCCGGCGTAACCACCAGATCACAACGCGGCGGCGGTATTTCCGAACGGAAGGAATATCCATTGAAAGCACAATGATTCCCAAAGGCAGCATCCAAAAACCCAATATGGGCAGAAAACCCAACACGCCACCCACAACCAACGCCACACCGATTGCAATGCGCTTGATGCGGCTTGCAGGCAAAGGAATTGAACGGTTTCCAAACTTGATACGCAATGCCATAATGACCTTGAAAAAAATTGAATGTTGCATTCCTTCTGGAATGCACGCTCTATGCTTAAGCCCATAATTGGGAGAAAATAAGAATATCTTTTTTTCTGCAAAACGCTTTTTACGCTTTCAGCCTTCTGATATCCCATGAATATCGCTTCATTTTTGAACTTTTAACAAGTTTTTTGCAGAACTTTTGTTTATCGCCTTGGCAAAAAGCAAAAAAATCTGATATATGGTTCTCACGTTGCTGTTGCACCTTATTTTCCCCGGTAGCTCAGTGGTAGAGCAAGCGGCTGTTAACCGCTTGGTCGCTGGTTCGAATCCGGCCCGGGGAGCCACTTTCTTTTTCCCCTGAATATTGTGATTTATGGCACCCTCTCAAGAATGTAGCCTTGTGTGGTTCCGCAACGATTTGCGCCTAGCAGATAATCCTGCTTTATGTGCTGCCGCAGAATCCGGCCTTCCCGTTATTGCCTGTTACATCCTGGACGATACCCACGGGCGTGCCATGGGCGGAGCAATGCGCTGGTGGCTGGCACAATCGCTGCGGTCTTTGGAAAAATCTCTGGCTGAACACAATATTCCCTTGATTCTCCAACGAGGCAATGCCGATAGCTGCCTTGTGGAACTTGTCGAGAAGCTCAAAGCCAAGCATGTATTTTGGAACAGACGCTATGAAAAAGCTCTGCGCGATCTGGATAGCACGATTAAATCAACCCTTCAGGACTTAAAAATAGAAGCAAAGAGTTTTAACGGCGCGCTGCTTGTTGAACCTTGGGAAATCAAACCGAAAACAGCTCCCCATTATAAAGTATTCACGCCGTTCTGGAAAAACCTGCGCGAGACCGCCATCGCCCAGCCTCTCCCCATTCCTAGAATCACACAAAAGCGCCCTGCCCTTTCCGAATCGCTTTCTTTAAAACGTGAAGAACTGGAACTTGAACCCCATTCCCCTGACTGGGCAGCATCCTTTGTGCCGCACTGGAAGGCTGGCGAGGAAGAAGCTCTTGCGCGGCTGGATGCCTTTCTCGAAAACAACGATGGCTATCCCGAAGATCGGGACAAACCTTATAAAGCGGCCACATCAACCCTTTCGCCTTACCTGCATATTGGTACCATCAGTCCGCGCATGATCTGGCACACCACGTTTTCCGCTTCAATGGCACAGCATGGTTGCCTGACGCACGCCAATGAAAAATTCCTCAGCGAATTGGTCTGGCGGGAATTTAGCTACCATCAGCTTTACCATCTGCCGGATATTTCAAAGCACCCTGTGCAGCCGCTGTTCAAACATTTCCAATGGAAAAAAGATACCGGCGCTTTTGCGCAATGGTCAAAAGGAAAAACCGGCTATCCTTTGGTGGATGCAGGAATGCGCCAATTATGGCAAACAGGATGGATGCACAACCGTGTGCGCATGGTGGTGGCTTCTTTTCTCATAAAGCATCTTGGGCAGGACTGGCGCACAGGTGAACAATGGTTTTGGGACACACTGGTGGATGCCGACCCTGCAAGCAACCCTGCAAACTGGCAATGGGTAGCAGGGTGCGGCGCAGATGCGGCACCTTTCTTCCGCGTTTTTAATCCTATAATACAAAGCGAGAAATTTGATCCGGAAGGAAAATACATCCGGACATTTTTACCAGAATTAGCGGATCTTCCAGCAGCGAAGATACACGAACCATGGAAGCTTTCGAAAAGCGAACAACAACGCTATGGCGTTATTATTGGACAAGACTACCCTTCCCCTATTGTTGTACATGAAAAAGCAAGAGAAGCTGCTTTATCAGCCTATAAAGAACTAAAAGAGCATTCCGCCGAGTTCTCTGAAACAGATTGAAACAATGTCCTCAGTGGAAGATATGAAAAAATATTTTGCATAACCACTCTTTCCCTCTTGCTTCAAGACGATTCTCGTGGCAAAACCCACACACCGTTGGTCACGGGGTGTAGCGCAGCCTGGTAGCGCATCTGGTTTGGGACCAGAGGGTCGCGGGTTCAAATCCTGCCGCCCCGACCACGGATTTATAGCAATCCAGCTTCATTTCAAAAAATGTGCTGTGCTGTAAGCTTTTGGTTTGTTGGTCATTTTACCAAAAAAACTTCCGCATTTTTGGGCATTTCGTTAAAAACCTTCTTGAAGGGGTTTTTAAAAATCGGTATCTTTAAAAAAATACTGGCATACTATATCACAGAGTACTTCATGATAGCCCGCATCTATAAACCCACAAAAAATGCCATGCAATCAGGCCCTGCCCTCCATGCTAAATGGATTCTGGCATTTGAAACCAATACAGCGCCAACCATCGAGCCTTTAATGGGCTGGACTTCTGGCACTGATACGCGGCGGCAAGTACGCATGAAATTTGATACATGCGAAGAAGCCATTGCTTATGCCCAGCGTCACGGCCTTGCCTATCGTATTCTAGAACATAAGTTAGCGAAACAACCGCAAATCGCATATTCCGATAACTTTAAAGCAGACCGCAGCGCACCCTGGACACATTGATTTTTTGCTAAATTTCAGCCAACGGTGCGCAAAGTACCCCTAAGGCAACGCGCAGCAGTTTAAAAAGCGTGATGGAAAAGCTTAAACGAAATTATATAATCAGAACAGACTCACTTATTTTGCAAAGAGAGTAATGTAAGATTTAAAATCCGGAAAGTTATGAGAGTGGTTCCAATTAAACGTTTACATGGACACCACTCTCATTATGATTTCGGTTTACAAGCTAGCATTTTATTACGAAATATGATTGATACGCTGGATAGCCTTGGATATCGGTGTTAATCGCATCTTGCGGATAAATTCTTATCCGGGCGCATAGCTCAGTTGGTAGAGCAGCTGACTCTTAATCAGCGGGTCGCAGCTTCGAACCCTGCTGCGCCCACCAAGGTTCTTCATAAAAAAACTCTGCCCGCAGATACCACAGGCAGAGTTTAAAATTTTATATAAGTCGATTTAAGCCGCAGCTGCTTGTTTATTGATATTGTTTTCAGCAAGCTTGCTTAATGCAGCATCTGTATTTTTTTCTTCGTCCAGATTTTGCTGAAGAAGCTTGCAGACATCTTTAAGCTTTAACTGTTCTGCCCAAGCAATCAGTGTGCCATAACGGGTAATTTCATAATGTTCTACAGCCTGCGCAGCAGCCAACATCCCCGCATCCCGGACATTCTCGTCCTTGATTTCGGACATCAATTCATCACCTTCTTTAAGAATACCTTCTATGGCTTCGCACTTAATACCTTCAGGTTTTTTGCCCATAATCTTAAAGACTTCTTCAAGTCGTTCTACTTGAGTTTGTGTTTCTTGATAATGTTTTTCTAAAGCTTTTTGCAGTTTATCGGATGCTGCCTTCTTGATAAGCTTTGGCAAAGTTTTGGATATTTGTTTTTCAGCATAATAAATATCTTTTAGAGTATGCAAAAACAGATCATCAATTGATTTTATCATGGATTTTCTCCCATTTTTTATTGTAACATCTTAATAACGGCAAGTACGGGCGTTAAGTTCCAATAAAACGGTCAAAGAAAAAATAGTTTATTGAAAGCAGCTTTTTGAAAAATTTTCATGTCATCCGCATAAAACAACTGTATTCAAAATGCTGTATCAATCATTTTTTTTTAACGTGTTCCGGTTTGCCTTTATGAGTGCTAGAGGCCATTTCTCGCAACTCGTTTTCGGTCATTGACTCATACATGGAAAGCGCGGCTCCTTCGAGATCGCTTTTCTTACTATCTCCACGCTTTGCTGAAAGAGCAGCGCCGGCGGCTTTTTGTTGGGCTTTTGATTGAGCGCGCAAGATGTACCCTCTTTAATAGTTTTTGTTGCAAGTTTTTGAAAAAGCATAAAAAACTGTCCCCGGAAGGACAGCTTTTTTATTTTTTTTGTTGAGAAAGGTTTAACGCATTCCTGCAAAGCGCGAACGCTCCTGACGAACTTCTTCGGCAGTATATTCAGGGGCTGTCTCATCAAAATAGCTCCAGCCATCCTTTTTATATTCTTCTTGCCGTGCGGCAAGATCCACAGAACGCTGTTCTTTCAGAATTGTCCGCGCAATGGGTGCTTTGCTGTCATCCACCCGTGCAGTGACCAATGTACCACCACGACGCACACCTTCCGCATACACATGCGCATCTTTTTCTGAAACCCCTTCAGAAGTCAGGGCGCCGATGATTCCGCCCGTAGCGCCACCAATAGCAGCGCCGGCAACTGCACCTGCACCTGTAGCAACCAACCAACCCGCGGCGACAACAGGACCAATGCCAGGAATTGCCATAACGCCCAGACCTGTCAAGAGGCCACCGACACCGCCAACAACAGCACCAAGACCGGCACCTTTTGCGGCATCTTCACCCACATCAGAGGAAGTTTCAGATGCATTCTTGCTGGCTACAATACTGATATCGCTAGAAGAGATGCCTTGAGCTTCCAGACGGCTAACAGCTTCTTTTGCATCACTGTAATGGTCAAACAAACCTGTAATTACTTGTGTCATTTGTATCTCCTGAAAAAATCGAAAGGTAATGGGAAAAATCGAAAGGTAATGGAATGAAATTATTTGTGGGTCACATTGCCTTGGTAATCGACAGCAACATCATGGGTTACGCCACCTTGAGCAGCTTTACCGCGCCAAATACCATTTTCATCTTTTACAAGCGCAGAGACATCAGAAAAGCCTTTTTCAGCAATACGCTCTCTTGCCTGTGCCTCTGTAAAGCTGTTTGCTCCATCAACCGGCGCTCCGGGATTGTTGCTGTTATCCATCTTGACTGCAGAATTAGGAGCAGAATCTTGAGCTTTATTATCTGCATGAGCCGCGGTTAATGTTGCACCAAAAGCCAATACTGCTAGGGGATATAAAATGCGTTTCATAAATCAGTCCTCTTCTTGTTATGTATTATGCAGTATCAACATATTAAGAGGATGCTGGGTTCCATTCTTTGTTGCTAAAAAAAATATAACTTTCATTTTTTGGGAGAAAAAGTAATGTAAATTTTCGGATGGAACCTATTTTTTTCGGGGCGTCCCTTGAGCAAAAGAATTCGCTAAAGAGCCCACTCTCTCCGCCGAAAAGAGATCATTTTACAAGGTGAGTGCTTGCTATAAAAAAGCTCAGATAAAAGCGTAATCCTAGTGTTGTGGTTCGCTATCACTTAACCTGTATTTATATGTTTTTGTGAAAGGACATCAAGGAGATACGCTGTATAAAATATGCGAAAGCGAAAATGCAGATAATAGGGATAAATATTAAAGAGACTGATGCGCGCAGCGCCTCTGATAATACCCCAGAACAAACAACCGTATGGCCGATGAGAGATTATTTTTGTCATCGCGCTGGGCATCGATTTCTGCAATAAGAGCGCGCAGTGTTGTATCGCGCTCTTCGGCAATAGAATGCAAGGCTTTCCAGAAGGCATCCTCAAGGGTAATACTGGTGGAATGCCCTGCAATCACAACAGAACGTTTTTGTATCATATTACAAACGCTTCACGCACCATCGTCCGAGCTGAGTTTGTGTCCATCAAGATTGCGTTCTTCAATCTCTTTTTTTGCTTTGCCAACCCGTTTTTCAGTTTTTGTTTGTCCGAATGCAACGCGGTTTTCAGCAGCAACCGCGGCTTTGGCTTCGCGTTCTCTTTCTTTTCGTTTCTGACGCAGATTAATGACTTCACCCATGGCACCACTCCTTACACATCCCCATTGCTTTCATTATAGCACAAAGCGCATTCTGCCTATACTAACAATCAGAACAATAAAACAAATCCTTGAAAGATGGGTTTAGCGGATGATGACAAAAAGCATCATGATTTTAACCTGTTGACAAAAAAACAGGGCAAATGCCCTGTTTTTTAAAACACATTGCGACGAGAATGCCAGCGGACTTTAACGCAACCAAACAACCCCTACTCTCTAAAACACGCTGCGTTATGGCTTGAAGCGTTGAAAGATAAGGCTTTGGTACAGCAGTGCGTACCAAAGCACAGAGCAATCACAGTTGAACGCCCACCGCAGCAGTCTTTCAAGAAGGTTTAATCATGTCGGCAGGTACGACCAAACGATCAAAATCTTCAGCCGAAACAAAGCCAAGCTTGACAGCTTCTTCTTTCAGAGTAGTGCCGTTTTTATGGGCGGTTTTGGCGACTTTTGTTGCATTATCATAACCGATCGTTGGTGCAAGAGCCGTTACCAGCATCAAAGAGCGCTCCATAAGTGCTTTAATCTGCTGGGTATTCGCCTCAATTCCAACCACACAATTATCTGCAAAGCTGACAGAAGCATCGGCCAGCAAGCGGATGGATTGCAGCATGTTGTAAGCCAGAACAGGCTTGAACACATTCAATTCAAAGTGGCCTTGGCTGCCCGCAACGGTAATGGTTGTGTGATTGCCGAACACCTGTGCGCACACCATGGTGAGAGCTTCGCATTGCGTGGGGTTTACTTTGCCAGGCATGATGGAAGAGCCGGGTTCGTTCTCAGGCAGCAGCAGCTCTCCAAGACCAGAGCGGGGGCCTGAACCCAAGAAGCGAATATCATTCGCAATTTTGAACAAGCCCGTTGCAAGGCTGTTCAAAGCGCCGTGTGCATAGACATAAGCGTCATTAGAAGCCAGTGCTTCAAATTTGTTTGGTGCGGTCACAAAAGGCAGACCTGTGATGGCGGCCACTTTTTCCGCAAATTTTTCCGCAAAGCCGATTTTAGCATTGATGCCGGTGCCAACGGCGGTGCCGCCCTGTGCCAGTGGCAACAGGTGCTGATACACTTCTTTCACACGGGCGATACCCAGCTCAATTTGTGCAACATATCCGGAAAACTCCTGACCGAGCGTCAGTGGGGTAGCATCCTGGGTGTGGGTACGGCCAATTTTGATAATATCTTTGAAAGCGTCTTGCTTGGCTTTGAGCGCTGTTTTTAAATGCTCCAGCGCTGGCAGAAGGCGATTTTGGATTTCTTCGGCGGCAGCAATGTGCATCGCTGTGGGAAACGTATCATTGGAAGACTGGCCATAATTAACGTGATCGTTGGGATGAACAGGTTTTTTAGAGCCAATTTCGCCGCCAAGCAGTTCGATGGCGCGGTTGGAAATCACTTCATTGGCATTCATGTTGCTTTGAGTACCAGAACCTGTCTGCCAGACAACCAGCGGAAAATGCGCGTTCCATTTGCCTTCCAGCACTTCCTGAGCTGCGGTTGAAATGGCATCCGCAAGGTTTGCATCCAGAGCGCCAAGCTCTTTATTGCTTTGCGCGGCCGCTTTTTTAATAATACCCAGTGCGCGCACCAAGGGTATGGGCATGGTTTCAGAGCCGATTTTGAAGTTCATCAGCGAGCGTTCGGTCTGCGCACCCCAATACTTATCGTTAGCCACATTCAAAGGCCCGAAGGAATCAGTTTCGATGCGGGTATTTGCAGCAGAGTCATTGCGCACAGCGGAAGATGATGATGACATAATCAGTCCTTGAAATTGAAACGAGCCTTCCAACACAACGCGCGAAGAACAAAAGACTCGCAAAACGAATAGGGGTGTGTGGCGTTATAGCGTTCTTATGAAGGAGAGTCGAGCATCACACGCTATTTTGCTCACACATTCATGCCTGCTGCATAGCCGCTCGACCACGCCCACTGAAAATTGTACCCGCCCAGCCATCCCGTGACATCAACCGCCTCGCCGATGACATACAGGCCGGGAACATTCCGCGCCTCCATGGTTTTAGAAGACAGCCCTTTTGTATCCACCCCGCCCAGTGTAACCTCAGCCTTGGCATAGCCTTCTGTGCCAGCGGGTTTTAGTATCCAGTTCTGCACGGCATCGGCCAGAAGCTGCAAGGTGGCGTTGGGCATTTCTGCCATCATGCCGCTCACGCCGGTTTTTGCAATCAGCGCCTCAGCCAGCCGGCCAGGCAGAATTTCCGCCAGAACGGTCTTTGGTTCAGAACGGCCGCGGCTGGTTTTGCGCTCCCGCAAATAACCGAAAACATCCACATCCGGCACCATTTTGATCGCAATATCTTGCCCTTGCCGCCAATAAGACGAGATCTGCAAGATAGCGGGACCCGAAAGCCCCCGATGTGTAAACAGCAGATTTTCGCGAAAATGACCCTTTCCGCATGAAACTACGGCCTCCACGCTGACACCGGCAAGGCTTTTGAAGAATTCAACCTCCTGTGCTGCAATGGTGAACGGCACCAGCGCCGGAAACAGCGGCGTCATCGCCAGTCCGAATTGCCGCGCCACAGCGTGGGCAAAGCCGGTTGCGCCCATTTTCGGGATTGAAAGCCCGCCTGTGGCCAGCACCAAAGCAGGCGCAGTAAACACGCCGCCGGATGTTTCCACGCGGTAAAGATCTGCTTTGCTCACCGCCGTTATGTGATGGCCCAAGCGAATATCCACATGCCCCGCAGCACACTCATCCAGCAGCATCCGCACAATATCTTTAGCTGAACGGTCACAGAACAATTGCCCCAGCGTTTTTTCATGAAAAGGAATACGATGTTTGTTCACCAACGCGATAAAATCATGTTGGGTGTAGCGGGATAAAGCCGAGGTGGCATAATGTATATTTTGTGAGAGAAAACGCGATGGCTGCGCATCCAGATTAGTGAAATTACAGCGCCCACCGCCTGCAATCAGAATTTTTGCACCGACTTTATCCGCATGATCCAGCAGCAGAACCTTCCGTCCACGCTGTCCAGCAGTGAGCGCACACATCAATCCGGCAGCACCCGCCCCGATGATAATACTATCAAACGATTGCACTTTATTCATTTTCAAAGATTGACGGAATATTTGCCATAAATTTCACAAGTAAAATCCAATCAATTTATAAGGATTTAGATTGATCTTTTAATGATGCAATCGGGTGATGAGGTCAGATAATAAATATCATTTTGTACGCTTAATTTAACAGAAGCAGATAATTCCATTGTCAGGTTAAGTCTTCCATCTTTAAATATATCATTATAGTATAATGATAAGAAAAGACCTTAAAATAATCGAATAGTGGGGAAATTATTTTTTAGCTTTGCAATAATAATATAGAAATATACATTAAATGCACGAAACTATGCACCGCAATCGTGCTATCAAGAACCTAAAAAACTATTTTTTACGGAATTTATCCAAGCTCACAACTTGAGCGCCACCTGCATTATCCACGGGAGCTTTGTCTTCTTGAGCTTTAGGTTCGGCATCTGTTGTGCTGTTTTCAACAGCAGCCTCAGCTTTTTTTGCTTTACTGCTACGGGATTTTGCAGGCTTTACCTCATCCTGCTCTGCAGAATGCACTGCCGCCAGACGTGGCGTTGCAGTCACTTCTACCAGCGTTTCCTCATCAGCATCATCATCGTCTTCCAGCGTGTGGGCAGGCTCGAATTTGACACCGAATTTTACCGAAGGATCAAAAAAGCCCGTAAGCGCATCAAAGGGTACGAGCAGACGTTCTGGAATGCCGCCGAAAGAAAGCCCTACTTCAAAGGTTTGTTCGGTTACGATTAAATCCCAAAACTGATGCTGAAGAACAATGGTCATTTCTTCAGGATATTTTTCACGGATGCGCTGCGAAATACGCACACCCGGCGCTACCGTGTCAAAGGAAACGTAAAAGTGGTGATCTCCGGGTAAACCGGATTTTGATGCATCCTCCAGAACCTTGCGCACAACACCGCGGAGTGCTTCTTGGGTCAGCAGATCATAACGGATAAGGTCTGTAGTCATAGCCACCAGGTTGTTGTTTTACAATGAATAAAGTGGAGGTTTCTGTTGCCAGGTACCTCCGAACCCCGCCTGAAAGAGCTTAACCAATCAGGAGTTTTGGAAATTGCTTTCACTGCCTTAAGCAGCTACTGCAAATTCCTCACGAGCAAAGTTATCGTTTGCAGTTGTGATTTTGGCCCGATAACGCCGGTACCATCCCGAACGAAAGTCAACTCTTTACGCCCTTGTCGATCCTGTGTCGCCCCCGCCAAAACTTTCATCCCGAAAGCTTTGGTGGAGGCGCCGGGCACTGCCCCCGGGTCCAATAGGTTTATTTCAGTCCACGTTTATCGTCATAGTCAGCAAAAGCTGTCAGTGTTGAATATAAGGGGTTCGCAGGAAATTTAAAAGGGGTTGATTTTATTTTTATGTGTGTTGCGGCATTCATCCTCGAAAAGGGTCAGAATATATGCCGGAATTCCGAGACAATGATAATTTTATTGCTGACAAGAAAAGACGTCAAAAAAACTTCTATAAACAAACACTTCCAATGCAAAAGCAGGATTATTGCAGAAGGCTTTCCTTATATTTTCAATTGCCTCGGCACAGCTTTCGGCTATATCTTTTGCGTCACTGTTCCTAGATCCCAAGAGAAACCATGCAAGCGTATCATGATCTTTTAAGCCATATTCTGCGGGAAGGCACTTTTCGCAATGACCGCACAGGCACAGGCACTTATTCTGTGTTTGGTGCGCAAATGCGTTTTGCGTTGAAGGATGGGTTTCCTCTGGTGACCACCAAAACAGTGCATTTAAAATCGGTTGTTCATGAGCTGTTGTGGTTTTTGCGCGGCGATACCAACATTGGTTATCTTAAAGAAAACGGTGTTCGCATCTGGGATGAGTGGGCGGACGAAGAGGGTAATCTTGGCCCTGTTTATGGCAAGCAATGGCGTTCATGGGCGGCGCCCGATGGTACAGTCATTGACCAGATTGCATGGGTTATTGAGGAAATACGCAAAAATCCCGATTCCCGTCGTATGGTTGTTTCGGCTTGGAATCCTGCTGAATTAGCCGATATGGCCTTAGCACCGTGTCATTGTCTGTTTCAGTTTTATGTGGCGAATGGGCAGTTATCGTGTCAGCTGTATCAGCGTTCTGCCGATATTTTTCTGGGCGTGCCGTTTAACATTGCCTCTTACGCTCTTCTTACCCACATGATCGCGCAAGCGAGCAATCTTGAAGTGGGTGATTTTGTTCATAGTTTTGGCGATGTGCATTTGTATTCCAACCATGTGGAACAGGCTCGGGAGCAGCTCTCGCGTATTCCGCGGCCTTTGCCGAAACTGCTTCTCAATCCAGAGATAAAGTCGGTATTTGATTTTACTTACAACGACATACGCATTGAAAATTATAATCCTTATCCGGCAATTAAAGCCAAGGTGGCAGTATGAAACAGCCTGTAGCCATTGTCGTCGCCTATGGCGAAAACCGTGTCATTGGTGTTGAGGGCGGTTTGCCTTGGCACTTGCGCAGTGATTTGAAGCATTTCAAAGCTTTAACGGTAGGCTGCCCGTTGATTATGGGGCGCAAGACTTTTGAATCCATTGGCAAGCCTTTGCCGAACCGTGAAACAATCATTCTAACGCGCAATAAAGAATATCGCCCTGAAGGAACGACATGCGTGTCCACGTTGGAGGAAGCATTGAGCGTGGCGAGACAAGCCGCGCACCGGATGGATTCCCCCCGAATCGTGATTGCGGGTGGAGGCGAAATTTATCATCAGGCGCTGCCGTTTGTGGATCAGATTTTTGCAACGCAGGTTGCAGCATCACCCGCTGGAGATACTGTTTTCCCGATCCTTTCTGCAAATGAATGGCAAGAAACAGAACGCGCGGCTCACAAGGCAAGCGCAAGTGATGACCATGATTTTATCTGCATCACCTACCGAAAACTGTAAATTTTAAGGCATAATTGCGGTTTTGCACTTGAAAACGCCTTGAAACACAAGCCATTCTCCCCTAAACGTAGATGCGAATGTGCGGGGTATTGTTATAGTGTCCCGATGGCTAACGGAGGAAAACCACACAATGCCATGGAATAATCAAGGTGGCGGTCAGGGCGGTAGCCCTTGGGGTTCCGGCAAGGGTAAAGGCCCTTGGGGGAGCGGTTCGTCTGGTTCTGGAAACAACCCGTCCGATAACATTGAAGATTTGTTGCGCCGCAGTCAGGATCGCCTGAAGCGTGCAATTCCACCTCAAGGGGGTTTTGGAGTAAAAGGTATTTTATTCCTGTTTCTGGTGGGTTTGGTTTTATGGGGCTTGTCCGGTTTTTATCAGGTACAGACGAATGAGCAAGGCGTCGAGATGCGTTTTGGTGCCTACAAGCGTACCACTGCACCGGGGTTGAACTATCACTTGCCCTACCCGATTGAAACGGTTGAAACGCCAGCAGTGGCCGAGCGTCGCCGTATTGATATCGGGATGCGCCTTGCGGAAGAGCCACGGCAGACAGCGCGTTTTGGTTCTGCTCCGGTTGTCCAGCGTGATGTGCAGCAGGAAAGCCTGATGCTTACCGGCGATGAAAACATCGTTGAAATTACGTTTTCTGTGTTCTGGATGATTTCCGATGCACCGGATTATTTGTTTAATGTCCGAAATCCGGAAGCCACCATTCGCGCACTGGCTGAAAGCGCCATGCGTGAAGTGATTGGCCGTTCCGAACTGCAACCCATTCTCACCCAGGCGCGCCAGACAACGGAAACAGCCGTACAGGATCTGATGCAAAAAGCACTGGATGAATTTGAGGCAGGCGTACAAATTAACCAGATTCAGCTGCAAAAGGTAGATCCGCCACAACAGGTTATTGATGCGTTCCGCGATGTTCAGGCCGCTCGTGCAGATCAGGAGCGTGCGCGCAACGAGGCTTCGGCTTATGCCAATCGGGTTGTTCCGGAAGCGCGCGGTGAGTCAGATCGTATCTTGCAAGCGGCGGATGCTTATAAACAGCGTGTCGTAAACGAGGCGCGCGGTCAGGCTGATCGCTTTACGTCTATCTTTACGGAATACCGTAAAGCGCCGGATGTGACCCGTGAGCGTATGTTCCTTGAAACCATGGAACGTGTGTTTTCTGGCACCGACAAAATCATTATGGATCAGCAAGGAAGCGGTGCAATTCCCTATCTTCCGCTAACCGAATCGGGACGCGCTACAGCACCGCGTAACGCTGGAGGCACTCAATGAAAAAGAATATTTTTTCAGCCACATTTTTAGTTATTCTGGCCGTAGTAGCATTTATAGCAATGAACAGTTTGTTCATTGTCAGCGAACGCGATCAAGCCTTGGTATTGCGTTTCGGTGAACCGATTGGCGCACCAACCACCACGCCCGGTATTAAAGTAAAAATGCCATTTGTAGATAACGTTATTGTTATCGACAAACGCATCCTTGATCTTGATTTGCCGGCGCAGGAAGTGATTGCATCGGACCAGAAGCGTCTGGTTGTGGATGCATTTGCCCGGTATAAAATCACTGATCCATTGCTGTTCTTTCAATCTGTAACATCTGTGGAGCGCGCTAACAATCTTTTGGCAACGGCGCTCAATTCATCTTTGCGCCGCGTGCTGGGTGAAAATACGTTCCAGAATGTTGTACGCGATCAGCGTGCAAGCCTGATGGCGCGAATTCGCGATCAGGTGAATGAGCAAGCCAAGGGCTTGGGCATTAGCGTTGTGGATATTAAAATTCGCCGCGCAGATTTGCCAGAGCAAAACAGTCAGGCAATTTTCCAACGGATGCAGACCGAGCGTCAGAGAGAAGCGTCTGAAATCCGCGCCCAGGGTGCGGAAGCTGCTCAGCGTATTCGCTCGCGTGCAGACCGTGATGTTGTTATTCTGAAAGCGGAAGCAAATAAAACATCGGAACAGATGCGCGGTCAGGGTGATGCGGAACGCGGTGCAATTTTGGCAGAAGCGTTTAATGCTGATCCAGAATTCTTTGCATTCTTCCGTTCTTTGCAAGCGTATGAGCAAGGTCTCTCCGCGCAAACAACCCGGTTTGTGCTGTCTCCAAACTCTGATTTCTTCAAGTTTTTCGGCAACGAAAACAACGTCAGGGCGCAAGGAACGGCATCACAACCCACAAACGGCCAATAACTGAAAGCCGTACACAGACAAAACATAAAAAGGGCATAATAGCCCCGCTAAATGCGGGAAACTGTTGTGTCCTTTTATTTTGTTTGTCACTATGCAAGAGATAGGAACAAACAAGACACACGCATCACTCTGCTGTTAGCAATGGAATATAAACAATGCGCTTCAAGCTTTTGGTTACCTGTAGCAGTGTGCTGTTTGCGTTGATAGTGGGTGTACCCGCCTCTGCGCAACATACGGCGCCAAATCTGTCTGCAAGTCCTTCTGCGGCAGCGCCTGCCATTGAGCCATCCTTGCGCAGCAGTGTACCGCCCTCACCCATGAACGGCAATTTGCCACCCTTCAATCATGATACAATTACAAATGTGATTGAGCAGGTTCTCGATACGGTTGTGTTAATTTCAACCTCGCAGAATGTGGATGAAGAAGCATCTCCTCCGGTCACCTCCACGGATCCTGATTCGTCTTTGGATGATTTTTTCAAAGATTATTTTGATAAACAAAAGCAAGGGGAAACCCGTTCAAAGCCAACAGGAGAAGGCTCTGGTTTTGTCATTGATGCACAAGGCACAATCGTCACCAATTTCCATGTCATCGACGGCGCAGACAAGGTTGAAGTCAATTTCAATGATGGCACCCGCTTGCCTGCTGAAATTATTGGCAAAGATAAGGAAATGGATCTTGCTGTTATTCGGGTAAAACCGCGCAAACCTTTGCTGGCCACCCGTTTTGGCAACTCGGATGATCTGCGGCTGGGCGAGTGGGTTGTGGCATTGGGCAATCCGTTCGGTATTGGGTTATCGGCAACGTCCGGTATTGTTTCAGGCCGCAACCGTGATATCCGCTCTGGCCGGTATGATAATTTTATTCAGACAGATGCCGCAATCAACAAAGGCAATTCCGGTGGGCCGCTGTTCAATTTGCAGGGCGAGGTTATTGGCATTAACACAGCCATTTTGTCACCCACAGGTGGCTCCGTGGGTATTGGCTTTGCAGTACCCTCCAACGCAGCACGCATTATTATTTCCCAGTTGATAACCTATGGTGAAACTCGTAGGGGCTATATTGGTGTGCGTATTCAGGATGTTACCGATGATATTGCGTCTCAAATTGGACTTGAAAAAGCCACCGGCGCATTGCTTGCCGGTATTGTAAAAGATGGCCCTGCGGATAAAGCGGGAATGAAAGTCGGTGATGTTCTTTTAGAGTTTAATGGCACAAAAGTCGCATCAACCCGCGCCTTGCAGCGGATTGTGGCCGATGCAGGCACAGAAAATGATGTGGCAGCAATTGTATGGCGTGATGGCCGTCAGGTCACGCTGACAGTACGGGCTGGCTGGCTGGAAGAAGCTGAAAAACGCGCCGCATTGCCGGATGCAGAAGCTTTGATGCGCACAGCAAAAGCGCAAACCGTATTGGGGCTTAAACTCACCGCATTGGATGATAATGCGCGCAAAGCTTTTGCTATTGACCGCAGTATTGAAAAAGGCCTTGTCATCACCGCTATTGAAGACACTTCACCGCTCAAAGATGCCAAGCTGGAAAAAGGCTTTGTTATTTTAGAACTGGCACAAAAGACCGTTACTTCTGCGGAAACATTGCGCAATCATCTGGATGAGGCAAAGGAAAACGGCGAAACCAGTGCATTAATGCTTGTATCATCACCAAAAGGGGAAGTGCGTTTCTTGCGTGTACCCGTTGAACAATAATCTCGTCCTTTACAGCCGAGTTCACATAAAATGCTCATTTGATGGGAACCGACGGCAAGCACAGCTAAAAACTCTGCAATAAAATCAAGACTTGAAGGGAAAGCATGACCATTTTAACATGCTTTTGCTTCAAGGTGCCGGCGCAGCATGTTCACGCATCCGTTCCAGATGCTTCAATTCCCGCTGCAACCGGCCATGTTCGTGTTGTTCTGTGGCGCGTTCTTGTAAAACATTAGAACCCTCTTCCAGAACGCGCAGCATGGCAAGCTGCACAAGATCATTCACAACAACTGTTCGTTCTGGTTTGCGCCAATCCCCTGCCCAGCGTACGGAGAACTGCGCCTCCGGCAAGGATGCGGGTAAAAACCGCGCTTCAGACTTCACATCGCCAAGAGACAAATTACCCAAAGCAGAAAGGCGTATTGTTCCCGTATCGCCACGCAGCACCAGCATGGGGAGCGATACGGTGCCATCCTGAACCGTGAAGGCTGCTTCTGTTTTTTCACCGTTGAAGCGGCTTTGCTCCAGATGGTGTATAAGCAACCGCGAGACTGTTTCCGTTGTAAAGGGTGCGGGTATCTCTTTCAAAGCCTGAAGAGTAGCAAATCCAGCTTCCGGATTTGCACCGGCAAGCGAAAGCTGGTCAAGGACAACAGTACCGTAACCCGCGAGTCCAGCGGCAAACGGCACGCCGTCAATCTTTCCGGTCAATGATCCGGAAACGGATATTTTTCCTGCCATCTGCGCTTCAGGAAGCACCTGCCACAAGGCGCCTATATCGGCATCTTTCAGATCGTAAAGCGCCTGAAATTGTGGATAATCCGCGCCATGTGTCACGGTAGCCTGCCCACGCACAATGCCATTTGCCAGTTTTCCCTCAAACGATTTTACCGTAATTTGTCGGCCGGAAGAGAGCAATTGAGCTTTAAATTCAGAGGCTGCATCCCGCTCACCCAGAACAAGTTTTTGGGCGGCAAGGGAAAACGCACCCTGCATGGAGGCACCCTCTTGGGGCTGCACCAAAGACACGGCATCCCGCAAATGCTCTATATCCAATTCCTCAAACGCCAACGCTCCCGTACAGGCTGCGTTTTGTGTACAGACAAGATTGCCATACACTGTTTTATTGGCATAAGAACCGAGAATATCGTTTGCTTTCGAGCCAGTATCATCAACAACAATACCGCCCCGCAGCCGCAAGGCCTTTGCTTCCGGCACGTCCAGAGCAAAATCACCCTGAAATCCGAAAGCAGTGGTGGTGGTATTGATTTTTCCGTTCAGCGTAATATCTGCTTTTTGTGTTGTATAACGGGCTATCAGAGGTTTGTTTTGCACAAACCCGTCAGGCAATGCAATGTGCAGCCGTCCGGGATTGTCGCGGGAAAAGCGGAAAGGCAGTTTTACAATCTGTGCAATATAGCCTTCTTTTTCTTCTTGAATATCTGCTTCAAGCGCAATCCAGCGTTTGTTTTCATAACGCCCCTGCCCTGTGATTTTCAGTCCTTCCCGTGTCGCATTCAGCATACTTGCGAAACGGCGTGAATCTATTCCTTTGGTCTCGAACGTAAAGTCAAGTGGCGCACCGGAAGGCAAAGGCGGCAAGAAACGCCGCCAGGCGAGAGGCACTGTGTTTTGCGAAAATTCCTGCGTTACAAATGTCCCTTTTACAGTAAGACCAAGCTGCCCATAAGTCCCGTCAACCGGCACTTGTCCGGAAGCAGAAAGATTGCGTCCCCCAAAAGCTTCCCCGACTTCAAAACGATTCAGCGCCAAAATGCCATTGGAAAGCGAAGCATCAAACCGGATGCGTGAAAGTTCTGCGTTTTCGTAAAGAAGTTTTCCGGCTGAAAAAGTCAGCAGTACGGCAGGAACAGTGTGTTCCGATTCGGCAACAGCGCGGACGGCGTCAGGAGGGGTTAAAGGCGAAGCCGAGCATTCTTTGCACCAGAAAGATTTGAAACCATCCACGAACGGCTCTATCGTTTTAAAATCAATCTGTTGGGTGCTGACATTCAAAGCAAGATGGGGAATACCGGCAGCGGTTGATTGCAGCCAGGTTAATTGTCCTTGCAGTTGCTGCTCGTTGAGCTGCAAGGCTGCATCTTGTACCCGTATGCTTTGCGTACTGACATCAAGCTTTCCCGTGAAGCCAAGCTTTGTAACTTGTTGCGCGTTGGATAAAAAGCTATTTGAACCTATCCACCGGAAGAAAGCATGGGGCTGCTCCACCGCAAAGGCAGCATTGCCACGAAATTCACGGCGTACAATGTTTCCAGAGGCATTGACCATGCCTTTTCCGGGCAGCGTAGCGCGCACCTGTTCCAACTTCCACCCTGTCTGGTCTCCTTGCGCTGCAAGTTTCAAGGTTTCAACAAAGCTGTTTTTCAGCATCAAGCGTTCGGCTTCCACCGAGAGCGACACCGGAAACGGCACACGTTCGGGCAAGGCGTTGAGCAATACCTTGTGCAGAGTGTGCAGGGTATGCGTATCATTGAAATGCTGTGCGAAGCGATCCCCATCCAGATATTCCGAGCGCAGGGTGAATGTTGCACCTTGGCCATCAAACGCAAACTGTCCGGCTCCTTCAAAGGCCAGAGCGTTGCCGGTTTTTCCATACCGTAATTGTATGGCCTCAGCGCGCACACTTTCGGAATCCGCATTCACATTGCCGCGCATTTCCAGGGGGATACCTCCCCATTCAGACCGCCATACAGCACTGCCTTCAAATTGAGGAAGCGCGTTTTCCAAAGCGAGAGTGCCTTCAAACAGCAGCCGTTCCTGCAACCCGATCTGGAGTGAAACCGGCCAGCGTAATACATCGTGCTGCGTTTCACCTGTGGTGAGCAAAAAGGGATAGACAACATCGCCAATTGTGCCACGGCCTGTGGCTTTATAAGGGCCGAGCAGTGTTTCCGCTTCCACATTGAGCCGAATATTGTTCATGCGGCGGGGAAGCATATCAGGCTGAAAAAGCTCTATTGTTCCGTTCCGCACTTCAAGCCGCTGGATTTGCGCGCGGGCAACATTCACTGCGCTTGTGGGGGATCCACCAAAAGGCCAGAGAATATTGCCTTCATCGGTCATCCACAGTTGCAATGTGGGGCGTTCAAGCTGCACTTGCTGAATGGAAACAACCCCGCGCAACAGCGGCAGCAGTGCAATTTTCATGGTGAAATCGGGAATTTTAAGGGTAGGAACCCCTTCTGTTTCCGCATCACCGACAATAACTTGCCGCGCATGGATAGAGGGCGTTGGCAGCAGCGTGACCGAAACAGCACCTTTAAGCGTAACATCTTCACCCACCGCTGCACCGATATGGTGTGCTAATATATCTCTGTGCGCGTTCCAATCCACCATTAACGGCGCAACGAGCGCTGAAAACAGTGCCAGAACAAGCATCACAGCAAAGGTGGTCAGGGTGGTGTTCACATGTGCATCCGTGTGTGAAAGGCGCTTGCGCAAAACACGCGCTTTTCGTTGAAGAGCAAAAAAACTTGGCGTTAAGCCTAGCCATTGCCGTGATTAACGTTTAAACAATAAAGAACAAAACGCGCCCGAAAGCAAGATTCGGAATCGAGGTTTCCCTGTGAAAGACGCACTTTCTTCATCTTATCCCCTTTCCCATACGCCGCAGCCAGGCGGGATTGCCGCGCGTGCGCGCGCCATGGTGCAGTCACAGCAATCGTCTTCCTATCTTGAAGGTTTGAATCCGGAACAGCGTGAGGCTGTACAGAGTCTGGATGGTCCTTTACTGGTGCTGGCAGGAGCGGGTACGGGAAAAACCCGTGTACTTACCATGCGTATTGCACATATTCTGGCGCAGAATGCGGCACGTCCGCATGAAATTCTGAGTGTAACGTTTACCAATAAAGCCGCTAAAGAAATGAAAGAACGGCTGCATACCACTGTGGGCGATAGCGCTGCCGGAATGCCGTGGCTTGGTACGTTCCATTCCATTGGGATGAAAATGCTGCGCCGTCATGCGGAGTTGGCGGATCTTGATCCCAATTTTACGGTTCTGGATACAGATGACCAATTGCGGTTGCTGAAGCAGATACTGGCTGCGGAAAACATTGATGATAAACGTTGGCCGGTGCGCCAGCTGGCCAATCTGATTGATGGCTGGAAGAATCGCGCCATTACACCGGAACGGGTAACCGCATCCCAGACAGGGCTGTATGCGGATGGCCGGGGTCCGGCTCTTTATGCGCTCTATCAAAAGCGGCTCAAGGAATTGAACGCGGTTGATTTTGGTGATTTGTTGCTTATTCCTATTCATCTGTTCCGCGCCCATCCCGATGTGCTGGGAATCTATCACCGGCGTTTTAAATATATTCTGGTGGACGAGTATCAAGATACCAATGTCGCGCAATATTTGTGGCTGCGGTTGCTGGCGCAGGGTTCGCACAATCTGTGCTGTGTGGGCGATGATGACCAGTCCATTTACGGCTGGCGCGGCGCGGAAGTAGAAAATATTCTGCGTTTCGAGCGTGATTTTCCCGGTGCGAAAGTGATCCGTCTGGAGCGCAATTACCGTTCGGACGGGCATATTCTGGCTTCCGCGTCGCATCTCATTACACACAATGCGGGGCGTTTGGGGAAAACTCTCTATCCTCAAGGGGATGATGGCGAGAAGGTTACCGTTACCGGCGCGTGGGATTCCGGTGAAGAAGCCCGCGCGATTGGTGAAGAAATCGAAGCGTTGCACTACAAGCAGCACGCTTTGAACAGCATTGCGATTTTGGTGCGGGCATCGTTTCAGATGCGCGAATTTGAAGAACGTTTTGTCACGATGGGGCTGAATTACCGGGTAATTGGTGGCCCCCGCTTTTATGAGCGCGCCGAAATCCGCGATGCGTTGGCTTATTTACGGTGTGTGGTCAGCCCGCGGGATGATCTGGCCTTTGAGCGGATAGTCAATGTGCCAAAGCGTGGCTTGGGGGATGCGGCTCTCAAGACCATTACAATGACCGCCCGTGAAAATCATCTCTCGTTGTTGCAAGCCGCGCGGATTGTTTTGCAAGGCGATGGTCTCAAAGGGCGGGCGCGTTCCAGCCTGAAAGAACTGGTGGATGGTTTTGAGCGTTGGTCAGAGGCCGCACGAACCCTCCCTCACAACGCGCTGGCAGAGCGTGTACTGGATGAATCCGGCTACACGGAAATGTGGAAGAACGAACGTTCGCCTGATGCTGCCGGTCGGCTGGAGAATTTGAAAGAACTGGTGCGCTCGATGGAGACGTTCGAGAATCTTGCCGGTTTTCTTGAACATGTTTCCTTAGTGATGGAAGTGGAAGGCAATGCCAACAGCGATGCCGTCACCATCATGACGCTCCATGCAGCCAAAGGGCTGGAATTTGATACGGTATTTTTACCCGGCTGGGAAGAAGGGCTTTTTCCGCACCAGCGTTCGCTGGATGAGAGCGGCAAAGCGGGGCTGGAGGAAGAGCGCCGCCTTGCGTATGTGGGCATTACGCGCGCGCGCCGCCGCGCCCATATTTATTTTGCATCCAACCGGCGGGTGCATGGTCTGTGGCAAAGTTCCCTTCCCTCGCGGTTTCTGGATGAGCTTCCACCAGCGCATGTGGACGTGAAGGAAGCACCTGCTGCTTTTTCTGCTGCAGGTTTTGGTTCCAGCCGTTTTCGTCAGAATGATTTTGCCTCCACCCGTGACACGCCGGGCTGGCAGCGGGCGCAACAATACGCCCAAACCCATAAATCCGGCGTATCTTCTGCGCACAGTGGTGTTATCGAAGGAAAAATACTGGCGCGGTCTGTGTCGGCATCGTCGGCTTTTTCATTGGGAGGCAGGGTTTTCCACCAGAAATTTGGTTACGGCACCGTACAAGAGATTGATGGCAACAAGCTGACGGTTGACTTTGAGACGGGAGCAAGGAAAGTGCTTGATAGTTATTTAAAACCCGCATGAAACGCATTCAGGAAAAGTATTTACACCCATGACCACCCAGCTTATTCGTTTTGCGCCATTGTCTTTTCAGGATGCGGAAGCACTCAGCAGCCATCTGGAAGAGCGGATGGATTGGGAGCTTGCCACCATCACCAGTTTTGAGATTGAGGAAGATCGCTGGGTCGTAGAAGTGTATAGCACGACAACGGTCACGGCAGAGCAGCTGCACGCAGAGGTAAGCAAAGCGGTGGAGGGCTATGATGCGCCTGCTTTTGCTTGCGATAATCTTGATGAAACAGATTGGGTCAAGAAAAGCCTGGAAGGATTGCCGCCCGTACAGGCTGGCAATATTTTTGTTTACGGCAGCCATGACCGGCACCGTATTCCAGCTGGCAGTATCAGTATTGAAATTGAAGCCGCCCTTGCCTTCGGTACGGGTCACCACGGCACAACGCTGGGATGCCTGTTGGCGTTTAACGAGATAATAAAGACCTGTAAGCCAGAGCGTATTCTGGATGTTGGTACCGGCACAGGCGTGCTGGCAATTGCTGCCGCTCTTACTTTGAAAATCCCTGTTCTGGCCACTGACATTGATCCTGTTTCAGTGCAAACCGCAGAAGTAAATGCCCAACAAAATGGTGCGGCACCATGGTTCCGCGTGATTGAAGCCACAGGCATGGATCACGATGAAATTCGTGAGAACGCTCCTTATGATGTGATTTTTGCCAATATTCTGGCTGCACCGCTGGTTGATCTGGCACCTGCGATTACCGGCGAAACCGCACCTGAAGGTTATATTATTCTTTCTGGCCTGTTGGAAAAGCAGATTGAGGAGGTTTCACAGGCTTATACAAGCCGTGGCTGCACCCTGCTGCACACGGGCGTGATTGAGGGTTGGGCAGCATTGACATTGCAAAAAATCGACTGAGCTTTCCACAGGCAGCGTTTCTTTGAATTTTTCTTTGCTGCCTTCTGCCCCATTTGGGGGTAACCTGATCCTTGGAAATACAACAATGCTTTTCTGGATGCACTGAAAAGCAGGAGTGAAATCATGCCGCA
This sequence comes from Methylopilaceae bacterium, assembly GCA_048594375.1. Taxonomy (GTDB): domain Bacteria; phylum Pseudomonadota; class Alphaproteobacteria; order Rhizobiales; family Methylopilaceae; genus JBMDXK01. Next base: position 7,990 of record JBMDXK010000035.1, on the reverse strand, counting down.
GTTTTCATGCCATTTTCAAACGTTTGAAACCGAAGCCAGCAGCGCCCACAGTGCAGACCGTGTGGCAAAGCTGAGGGATGTATTGGCAGCGCAAGGATTGCATGGGTTTATTGTTCCGCGCTCGGATGCGCATCTGAATGAATATGTTCCGGCCAGCGAAGAACGCTTGTTGTGGCTTACGGGCTTTAATGGTTCGGCTGGCACAGCCATTATTCTGGAAAGGGAGGCGGCTTTATTTGTGGATGGCCGCTATACGGTGCAAGCCCAGCAGCAGATCGATCACACGGTTTTTGCTTCCAAGGATATCACTGCTCTAAGCCCGACAGCGTGGCTGGCCAGCACCTTGCAGGCAGGGCAGAAATTGGGATTTGATCCGTGGCTGCATACCCCCAATGAAATTGAAAAGCTTAAAAAAACGTGCGCAGCAGCACAAGCCGAGCTAATAGCTGTTGACCGCAATCCGATTGATACTCTCTGGCAAGGCCGCCCCGCCAAGCCGATAACACCTGTCCTGTTGCATCCTGTGCAATTTACCGGCGAAGAAGCTCGCGCAAAAATTACCCGCGTACAAAAAGCGGTAACAAAAGCCCATGCCGATACCCTTGTCCTGAGTGATGCCCACGCCATTGCGTGGCTGTTTAATATCCGCGGCAAGGATGTGGCGCACACCCCTCTGCCTTTGGCCTTTGCACTCATTCATGCGGATGAAAAACCCGCTTTATTTATTGATCCTGCCAAACTGGATGATGTGGTTCGCGAAGCCCTGAGCGCCGATATACTGATTGAAACGCAAGAAGCTTTTACCACCGCGCTGGCAGAGCTTGGGGAAAAAACAGTCTGGCTGGATCCGGCGAGCAATACATTCAAAGTGCAGGATATATTGGAAAAATCCGGAGCTACACTGCACAAAGCCGAAGATCCAACAGTGCTGATGAAGGCTGTTAAAAATACCGTTGAAATGAAGGGTGCGCGTACCGCACATTTACGCGATGGCGTGGCGCTATGCCAGTTTCTGGCGTGGCTGGATGAGGCTGTTACAAAAAAGCCGGTAAATGAAATTGAAGTTGCAGAAGCATTGGAAACGTTTCGCCGTTCCACGGGCTTGTTGAAAGATGTTTCTTTTCCCACCATTTCAGCAGCCAATGAACATGCCGCCCTGCCCCACTACCGTGTTACCCGCACCACAAATCGTTTGCTGGAAAAAGGCTTTTACCTTGTGGACTCCGGTGCGCAATATGAGGATGGCACTACAGATGTTACCCGCACAGTGGTGATTGGCGAAGCAACAGCGGAAATGCGCGACCGCTTCACCCGTGTACTGCAAGGCCACATTGCGGTGGCCAACGCGGTTTTTCCAAAAGGAACCACAGGCGCACAGCTTGACTCTTTTGCCCGTCGCCCCCTTTGGGATATCGGAACGGATTTCGATCACGGTACCGGCCACGGTGTAGGCAGTTATCTTTCAGTGCATGAAGGGCCGCAACGGATTTCACGGCTGGGAAACACGCGCCTTCAAGCCGGTATGGTGTTATCAAATGAACCCGCTTATTACCGTGAAGGCCATTACGGTATCCGGCTGGAAAATCTTGTTCTGGTGCAAGAACTGGCGATCCCTCAAGCCGAGCGCACAATGCTGGGCTTTGAAAACCTGACGCTTGCTCCCTTTGACCGGCGCGGCATTATGGTGGAAAGCCTGACTATTCGCGAACGCCGCTGGCTGGATCATTATCATAAGCGTGTGCAGACGGCCATTGCGCCTTATGTGGATGAGAAAACCAATCAATGGCTTGCTCAGGCCTGCGCCCCGCTGTGATGTGAGAAGTAAAAAGAGATGCACGCCATCAGGCATCTCTTTTCAGCAGGAAAGAGCGTTTATTAAAGATTGGCTTCAAGCAGCTTCGTCAAGGCTTCAATACGTGGTTCCACATCATCCACATTGCTATACGGCTGCCAATTTATACTGAGCGTACCGTTTTCAAATTTTATTCCGTCGCTGTAGTTGGAAGCGGGAGCGGTAGCTACATCGTAGAAAATGTGAATGGTTTCAAGCTTTGCTTGCAAAGCCTGCTTGCCCATATCATCCATTGTAATGTTTTGCAGCGCCGCAATGAGCGGCTGGATAACTGTTTTGCCAAGATAATCATCCGCAGCATAGGATTCACTTAAACCAGGCAGCGCCAGCGTATCCATATCCAGTTTTACAGCAACAGGAAAACCGGCAGCAACCTGAATGGCCTTGTTTTGGTCGGGCCAGATTGTTTGGGTATAACTTGCAGCAGCGCGGCGTTCGGCCAGACCATGCGCACTTTCAGCATTTGCCACCATAGGAGCACTTGAAAAAAGAGCAGCACCAATTGTAGCAATTAAAAAAGACCGTTTCATTATTTCAAATAACCCCTGTATAGCCGAGTTCCAATAAAATGATCGTTTTATGGGATGAAACTCTGAGATCAAACAACACACATGGTTTTATACAGAAATTGAATGCATAAAACATCTCTCAAAACGGGAGCGCGCTTAAACGTGATTAGTTTTCAACCAGATAATCATAAAGATCGGGATCATCTGCAACATATTGATAAATAATATCAATCAATTCCGCTTTGGTCTTGCGCTGCAAAACACGCTGAAGCTGTTCATCCATTTCTTTAATATCGTGGAATGCTTCACTGGGAGCATAATTTTTCTTATTCATAACAGCATAGGCTGTCGCGGCCATATGTTTGCATGGCCCAAAATCGTCAAATGCAGGGCAAGAACATTTTCCCGATAAACTGTTCCCATTGAGGTTAATCGTTGTTGTGTAAAGCCGCGTACCGGCACATTTCGCAACAGCTTTTTTATCTGTCACGCTGGTAAGTTCAACTATGCCATCAGCGTAGTATTGTTCACCACGCTTGCGGTAACGCTCTTCAACTAGATTTTCGAGATGCGCGGGGGTAATATGCATCTTTACAGCTCCACACCAATCAACTGTAACCACTCATCCTCGGTCAGCACAGCCACATTTAATTCTTGTGCCTTTACGAGCTTCGATCCCGCGCTTTCACCGGCAATAACATAAGATGTTTTGGCTGAAACAGAGCTTGAAACTTTTGCGCCTAACCGCTCGGCTCCGGCTTTCGCTTCATCGCGCGTCATGCGCACCAGCGTACCGGTGAACACCACGGTTTTCCCCGTCACAGGGCTATCAGACTGGCGGTCATCCGCAAACACCGGCGTTACCTCTGCGAGCAATCCGCGTAAAATGTCGCGGTTATGTTCTTCGGCAAAAAATTCTACAATGGCTTGGCCAACAATGTTACCAATGCCGTTGATGCTGATAAGCTCCCCCCAAGCGGAAGAAAAAACATCCTGAGCCTCCGCGGCGGCTGCGTGCAGGGCAGAAAAACTGCCGTAATGCCGCGCAAGTATTTTGGCCGTCACATCCCCGATATGCGGAATACCAAGCGCAAAAATAAAGCGGTTCAGTGCAATTGTGCGCCGCTCTTCAATGGCCTGAAACAGCTTGCGGCTGGAAAGCTCGCCAAAGCCTTCTTTATGTTTAAGTTTTTTAAAATTCTGTTCATCACGCCGCGCCAGTGTAAAAATATCCACGGGATTTCGCACTGGCAAATCTGGGTCAGTGAAGAAAAATGCAACCTGCTTTTTTCCCAGCCCCTCAATATCAAACGCATTGCGCGAAACAAAATGCCGGAGACGTTCAACGGCTTGCGCAGAACAGATAAGCCCTCCCGTACACCGGCTGGCAGCGTCATGTCCGCCAGTGCGTTCATTCACCTCGCGTACAACATGGCTGCCACAAACGGGACAGTTCTTAGGAAATTCAAAGACCTCACCGCGCGGCTGATCCGGCACAACCCGCATCACTTGCGGAATAACATCCCCTGCCCGTTGCACAACCACAGTATCACCCACGCGCACATCTTTACGCATAATTTCATCGGCATTGTGCAAGGTCGCGTTGGAAACAATCACCCCGCCTACATTTATCGGCTTAAGCTTGGCAACCGGCGTGAGAACACCTGTGCGTCCGACCTGAATATCAATCGCTTCAAGCACCGTAACGGCCTGTTCAGCCGCAAATTTATGCGCAATCGCCCAGCGTGGTGCGCGTGCAACCTGCCCTAACCGCTCCTGCAAATCCAACCGGTTTACTTTGTAAACCACACCATCAATATCATAGCCGAGAGCGGCACGTTTTAGCTCCAGCTCTTTGTAATAGTGCAATAGTTCTGCAACAGATGCACAAAGCGCCATCAGCGGATTGGTTTTAAACCCCCATGCGTCAAACACCTTCACCATATCAGATTGTGTTGTTGCGGGAAGCGTAGTGGCTTTGCCCCATGTATAGGCGAAAAAATGCAGCGGACGCGATGCGGTAATAGAGGCATCAAGCTGCCGCAAGGAACCGGCAGCCGCATTGCGTGGATTGGCAAACAGGGGCTTTCCAGCAGCAGACTGCCGCTCGTTCAGCGCTGCAAAATCCGCGTGGCTCATATAGACCTCACCGCGAATTTCAATCAGATCGGGAATATTTTCCCCCATAAGCTTTTCAGGAATATCTTTAAGCGTGCGCAGGTTACGGGTAATGTCCTCGCCAATCTGTCCATCTCCCCGCGTAGCGCCGCGCACCAATATCCCGTTTTCATAGCGTAAGTTTGCGGAAAGCCCGTCAATTTTAGGTTCAGCCGTAAAAGCAATCCCATCAACAGGAATATTCAAAAACCGCGCTACCCGCTGGGCAAAATCGCAGACATCGCCTTCTGAAAAAGCATTGTCCAGCGACAACATCGGCACAGCATGGGAACTTTTGGCAAACTTTTCAGAGGGTGCAGCACCCACCTTCTGGCTCACACTTTCGGCTGTTTTCAGTTCTGGAAACGCATTCTCTAAGGCGTTCAATTCTTGCCGCAACGCATCATATTCCGCGTCAGAAACAGCAGGCGTGTCATCCTGATAGTAGTGTTTATCATGTTCTGCAATGGCTTGTGAAAGTTTTTTATGTTTTCGGCCAGCTTCATTCAAAGTCAAAGCAGGAGATACAGATTTTTGTCCGTTTTCAAAGGCTTTGTCGGCTTTGTGTGCCTGAATATTTTCAGTCTTTTGCAGCGCAAACAGATCTGGCGCAACCGCATCCCCCTGCTTTACTTTTTTCACCATCATGCCGCCCCTTGCAGCAAACGCTTTGCCGCAGCGCGCGCTTCATCGGTCACCGCAGCACCCGCCAGCATACGAGCAATTTCCTCATGCCGCGGTTTTGCTTCCAGTTTTTTTACAGAAGTGGCCATACGCTCTTCTTCATGCACCATGGCTTTGGCGATCAGCATATGATGATCTGCTTTTGCGGCCACTTGTGGCGCATGGGTGACCGCCAGAACCTGTGCTTTTTTCCCAAGCCGCGCCAGCCGGGCGCCAATGGCATCGGCCACAGCACCGCCCACACCTGTGTCAATTTCATCAAACACCAGTGTTGAGATTGCAATGCGATCTGCCAGCGCTACCTTGAGCGCGAGTAAGAAGCGCGCCAATTCCCCCCCCGATGCAACTTTCAACATGGCGCCGGGTTGCGTACCCGGGTTTGTTTGCACCCAGAATTCGATGCGATCAATACCATCGGCAGCAGCGTAGTGTTTTTCCGTTGCCTGATTGACAAGAAACCGCGCACGCTCCAGCTTTAAATCCGGCAATTCCGCCAATACAGCTTCTTCAAGCGCGCGTGCTGTCTGTTTGCGCGCAACAGAAAGCTGTTCGGCCGCCGCATAATAAAGCGCCTCTGCCGCATCAGCAGCTTTTGCCAGAACACCCATTTGTTCTTCACCCGCATCCAGAGCATCAAGCTGCACGCGCATTTTTGCGGCCATGGCGGGCAAATCCGCCACCGCAGTATCGTATTTTCGGGCAGCGCCGCGCAGTGCAAACAGGCGTTCTTCAACCCGTTCTTGTTCACGCGGATCAAACTCGGCATCGCGGATGGCATTATCAAGCAAGCTTACAGCTTCATCCAGCGCGATCAGCGCACCGTCAATGGCTTTTACGGCAGGCTCGATAAATTGGGGAGCGGACTGCACCCTGCGATCAAGCCTGCGCATCACATTTGCCAATGCAGGCACCACCGATTGCCCCCCCGAAAGCGTTTCATAGGCTTCCGTCAAGTCAGACATCACACTTTCAGCCTGAATCATTTTTTGCCGCGCGGTGGAAAGCTGCTCTTCTTCCTCCGGTTCAGGAGCAAGCTTGTCCAGTTCTTCAGAAGCGTGGCGTAAATAATCCGCTTCTGCCTGAATACGTTCCAAATGCGCCTGATGCACATCCCGCGCTTTAACGGCTTGCCGCCATGCGTGCCATAGCTGCGTAACAGTTTCGGTTTGTGGCACAAGCTGCCCGTAAGCATCCAGCAATTGCCGGTGTGCGCTGGGATCCACCAGAGCGCGGTCATCATGCTGCCCATGGATTTCTACCAGCACGCGCCCCAGATTTTTGAGAGTTTGTACATTCACGGGCTGATCGTTCACGAAGGCGCGGGTACGGCCATCCTGATATTGCACACGCCGTAAAATCAGATCGCCATCATGCGGCAATTCTTGAGCTTGCAACAACTCCCGCGCGGGGTGTGCCAGCGGCAGATCAAACACCGCGGTAATTTGCCCTTGTGTTTCTCCTTGCCGCACCAGCGCGGCATCTCCCCTGCCTCCTAGCGCCAGATTAAGCGAGTCGAGCAGGATGGATTTTCCTGCACCCGTTTCGCCTGTCAGAACAGTCAAGCCTTCTGCAAACGCGAGATCAAGCGCATCAATAAGCACGATATTCCGAATTGAGAGCTGCACAAGCATATGATTCTTTTCCGAGCTTTTTCCACTCTTTCAAGGAACAATATAAGAACAAAAAAGCGGCTGTCAACCGAAGTTTCGAGCCGCTTGTAAAAATTTATGATGCAATGAGCAGAAAATTACTGCCGCACGCCCACTTTGGCAAAAGCTTTTGAAATCCAGGAGCCCTTGTTTTCGCGTGCTTCCAGACCACGGGATGTCAACAATTTATGGGTATCGCCATACCATTTGCTGTCGGGGTAATTATGCCCAAGAATGGATGCGGCTGTTTGTGCTTCATCAATAACGCCCAGCGCCAGATAAGCTTCTGCTGTACGCGCAAGGGCTTCTTCAACGTGGCGTGTTGTCTGGTAATTGGTAATCACAACCCGGAAGCGGTTCACTCCACCAATATAATTACGCTGGCTGAGGTAATAGCGGCCAATTTCCATTTCTTTACCGGCAAGCTGGTCGCGCGCAATAACAATGCGTTTGCGTGCTTCTTCGGCATATTCGGAATCCGGCCATTTGTTGACGATTTCTTGCAATGCACTCAGTGCTTTTTCGGTGCCTTGCTGGTCACGTGTGATGTCAGGGATCTGGTTGTAGTAAGACATCCCGATCAGATATTGCGCATAAGGTGCGTCTTTGCTTGCGGGGTGCATGACAAGGTAGCGCCGCGCGGCCTGTACGGCATCATCATATTGGCCGGAAGCATATTTGGAATAGGCCAGCATGATTGTGGAGCGGCGTGCAAAATCCGTGTAAGGGTGCTGTTTGTTTAATTCCTCGAACTTCTCAGCGGCTTCGGTGAATTTTTTGGAATTTAACGCAACCACGCCTTCATTATAGAGCTTGTCAGCGGGTTCGTCTTTAAGAATGACGGCTTTTTCTTCTTTATCAAAAAAGGGAAACGAGGAGCAAGCACCCAATGCCAGCACCATAGAAAGAATTGCCGCACGCGTAACGAGTCGTCCAAATCCAGAAGCGTAAGACATACAATATCCTATTACAGCAAAATGCCTGAAAGCTGAGAGACTTTCAGAATGGAATTCTGCGAAAAAACAACACTTGTTAGCGAAATAGCATATCCATCTCATCGAGGAATCCGCCATACCGCCCTGCTCTTTCAAGCACTTTTATACCAACAATCCGGCAGAAAAATGCACTATACCTTTAAG